>NZ_JCAUAZ010000002.1:0-873217 GCF_059692215.1 Paenibacillus sp. J22P51
TGTGTAGGCAAATCCGCACATCGTAAGGCTGGGCTGTGATGGGGAGGGAAATTTAAGTACCGAAGGTCATGAGTTCACACTGCCAAGAAAAGCTTCTAGCCAGGCGAAGGTGCCCGTACCGCAAACCGACACAGGTGGGTGAGAAGAGAATTCTAAGGCGCGCGGAAGAACTCTCGTTAAGGAACTCGGCAAAATGACCCCGTAACTTCGGGAGAAGGGGTGCCTCGGTAGGGTGAATAGCCCGAGGGGGCCGCAGTGAAAAGGCCCAAGCGACTGTTTAGCAAAAACACAGGTCTGTGCGAAGCCGCAAGGCGAAGTATACGGGCTGACGCCTGCCCGGTGCTGGAAGGTTAAGAGGAGTGGTTAGGGGCAACCCGAAGCTATGAATTGAAGCCCCAGTAAACGGCGGCCGTAACTATAACGGTCCTAAGGTAGCGAAATTCCTTGTCAGGTAAATTCTGACCCGCACGAATGGCGTAACGACTTGGGCGCTGTCTCAACGAGAGATCCGGTGAAATTTTAATACCTGTGAAGATGCAGGTTACCCGCGACAAGACGGAAAGACCCCATGGAGCTTTACTGCAGCTTGATATTGGACTTTGGTACGATCTGTACAGGATAGGTGGGAGCCTTTGAAGCCTGAGCGCCAGCTTGGGTGGAGGCGCCGTTGGGATACCACCCTGATCGTATCGGAGTTCTAACCTAGTACCGTGATCCGGTATGGGGACAGTGTCAGGTGGGCAGTTTGACTGGGGCGGTCGCCTCCTAAAATGTAACGGAGGCGTTTAAAGGTTCCCTCAGAATGGTTGGAAATCATTCGCAGAGTGCAAAGGCATAAGGGAGCTTGACTGCGAGACCTACAAGTCGAGCAGGGACGAAAGTCGGACTTAGTGATCCGGTGGTACCGAATGGAAGGGCCATCGCTCAACGGATAAAAGCTACCCTGGGGATAACAGGCTTATCTCCCCCAAGAGTCCACATCGACGGGGAGGTTTGGCACCTCGATGTCGGCTCATCGCATCCTGGGGCTGAAGTAGGTCCCAAGGGTTGGGCTGTTCGCCCATTAAAGCGGTACGCGAGCTGGGTTCAGAACGTCGTGAGACAGTTCGGTCCCTATCTGTCGCGGGCGTAGGAAATTTGAGAGGAGCTGTCCTTAGTACGAGAGGACCGGGATGGACGTACCGCTGGTGTACCAGTTGTCTCGCCAGAGGCATCGCTGGGTAGCTATGTACGGAGGGGATAAGCGCTGAAAGCATCTAAGCGCGAAGCCCCCCTCAAGATGAGATTTCCCAGTATGTAAGACCCCTTGTAGACGACGAGGTTGATAGGTTCGAGGTGGAAGTGCGGCAACGTATGCAGCTGACGAATACTAATCGGTCGAGGGCTTAACCAAAATTCCTAAGTAATCTAACTTTACGTGAGTTTCGTATCTAGTCTTCAGGGAATAAATCCCTACTGTGGCGGTCGTGGCGAAGGGGTTAACGCACTGGTTTGTGGATCCAGCATTCGTGGGTTCAAGTCCCATCGGTCGCCCTTTTTTCTTTTCTAAGATCCCCAATATACGTAAGCGGTCGTGGTGGAACGGCAGACACACCATCTTGAGGGGGTGGCGCTCACAAGGCGTGAGGGTTCAAATCCCTCCGACCGCATCCCAACAAAAAGCCTTAATGTATAAGGCTTTTTTTCATATCTATCTCTAATGATGAGCTCCTTGTAGGGGCTCATTTTCTATTTATATACATCTGTGGTTGCAATTTGGTTGCAAGCCTTAACGGTTCTTAAATCAAATCACTTTTACCGGAAGTAATCATACCTATTTATAGGAGAAGTCAGCATATACACAAGCCATAGTCATTAAGAGGGAATATGAATGTATCAAATTCAAGAGAAGCGGAGGGGGAACCTATTCTTGACTCGACAGAGATCATTTCAGAAGAAGCAGGACCAGCTCGTCCCAAAATTTCAGTTATCGTAACTGTATACAATACTGGGGAATTCCTCAGTAAGTGTTTGCAATCTATAATTAACCAAACAATATGGAGTGTCATGGAGTTAGTTATTATCAATGATGGTTCAGCAGACCATTCCTCTGAAATTATTAACGAGTTCGTGAAAATACAACCTGAACGTATTATAAGTATACATTTTGCTGAAAACCAAGGTGTAGGTAACTCTCGGAATGTAGGGATTGCTCAGTCTAGAGGTGACTATATCGGTTTCGTTGATTCGGATGATTGGATTGCTAACAATATGTTTGAGATATTGTATACTAAAGCTTTAGATGGGCATGACATGGTGATTTGTGATTATTTTAGTAGGTATGAAGATGAAGATCTGACTATTCCAGAGAAGGGATACTCACAAGAGATCTTCACGCAAAAACAGGCTATTCTTTACGCTCAAGTGGTTCCTTGGAATAAGCTCTACAAAAAGGAATTACTACAAAAAATTCAGTATTTGAATATTTGGTATGAGGATGTTGCATCAACTCCAATTTTGATCAGTCTAGCGAATTTACCAGCTTATTTGAATATTCCCTTATATTATTATAAAAGGTCTAGACCGGGTTCTATCGCAAATAGCAGCGGACCCAAAGTGTTAGATATTTTACGAGCCTGGGACCGTTTAATCGAACATGCACACTTGAATAATAGTTTTAAAGAGGAAATTCTCTTTTTTGTAACCAAATGTATTAATTATTATATTGATTTCAAACCGGAGTACGCTGATCATTTCTGGGAATATGCAAGGAGGCATCGAGAACTATTAAGCGGTGGAGAGTACAATCGCAAAGCAGTTGAAACAAAAGAGATTCGTGACTTATTTGGTTTATTTAATAAGAGTACGCCAATGTATGCAACAAAGTATGAAACAATACATGCAACAAAACATGCAACTCAAAAAAAACGAACCTTGAGAATCATACAAGTCATTTCACCAGTCTGTACCCCTGTATCAGCCGTTGACACAGCTGGAACGGAGAAAATTGTTTACGAAATTACGCAGGAATTGGTTAAACGTGGACATAGGGTTGTTTTATATGCTCCTAAGGGAAGTAAAGTTTCAGCAAAGTTAGTACCCTACCCCAAATATTTCGAAGATCGACACGTACCCGCATTTATCCGTAAAACAAGACCTTCGAAAATAGATCTGATTCATGATCACACTTTTACATCTATTGTCAGATTAAGAAAAATGGGAATCCCTGTGTTACCCACTCATCATTTACCTACCAATAAAGCATTCCATGATTCCGTTTATGTCAGTCAAGCTGCTCGGAGAAATGCCGGCGCCAATGGCCAAGTCGTTCACAACGGAATTAATCCGGATGAATACGAGTACAGTGAAGGAAAAGATGACTATTTATTGTTTATCGGGAGGATACTCCCCGACAAAGGCGTCATTCATGCAATTGAAGTCGCTGAACGCAATCACCAAAAGCTCATTATAGCTGGACCCATTAAAGATGAAGAATATTTCCGAAATATTTTAGTGCCCCGTATTGATAATAATGAAAACATTCATTATATAGGCGCTGTTGCAGGCAAACAAAAGCTAGATCTCCTTAAGAGAGCTCGATGTGTCCTCTTTCCGTCTATTTGGAAGGAGCCTTTTGGACTTGTTTTGATTGAGGCTATGATTTCAGGCACCCCTGTATTAGCTTTGAACAATGGTGCAGCCTTAGAGGTACTTGAAGGTTTTCCACAGTTAGTATGTAATAGCATAGATGAACTTGCGCACAAAGCTTTAAATGAGTCATTCCCGCCATCACATGTCCTAAGAGAATATGTGCTTAACAAGTTCACGACTTCTACAATGGTGGACCAATATATCACGTTGTATGAACAGAAAATTAATGAATTTATGAAAAGACGAGTAAGTTTAAAACTGGTAAGAAGAAAAAAATTAAAACTACTAAGAAGAAGAAAAAATTTAAAACTGCTAAGAAGAAGAAAAAGTTTAAAACTGGTAAGAAGAAGAAAAAATTTAAAACTGGTAAGAAGAAGAAAAAATTTAAAACTGCTAAGAAGAAGAAAAAGTTTAAAACTGCTAAGAAGAAAAAGATACATCTTAAAGAAAAAGATAACAGCTAAAAGAACTGTAACAAAGCGAATAAAAGCAAATAAAAGAAGTGTAAGAAAGCAAATAAGAACAACTAAAAGAAGTGTAAGAAAGCGAAAGAGAGCATAAATAGCACGAAGGAACTAACTAATCTGGAGAAGTTCTTTACCAGACATCGTTACTCTAACGGGCGAGTATCGAAAGTGGGCCGTGAAAAACATGTGCTAATCAGAAATGTTTATTTATGATTAACACGTGTTTTTTAGGTTTATCGAATTTTTTTCAGTATTCTCGTTTTCTCAGGTGACAAAAGTAGGATTGTTTTCTAAGTCACCTTGATGTTAAAGTGTTTTCAAGACAATCATGATATCACTGGGTACATTACATATTAGGGATTGAGAAACCATGGCTCACAAGGCGTGAGGGTTCAAATCCCTCCGACCGCATCCCAGTTTTACAATTAGCAACCCTTACCTAGTAAGGTTTTTTTCTGTTTCCGAATGCAGCGATTCGTCGTTCCTAACATCACCGCTAAAAAAGTAGTAATCAGTGAAATTCGTAGTAAGGCCTAATTCGAAAAGTAGCCGATACGTACAGTTGGAATCCTTGAGGTACATGGCGGAAGCTACCCGCCGTCGTGAGCCAGTTACGTCAGGATTTATCGTCTGGATGGGGAATGAGCCTTTCTCTAATAATGCGAATACATCGCTGCTCGAGTATGACGGCATGCCCAAGCCAGCCTACTATGCGATGAAGAAGGTCTTTAGCGGTCTGCATGTGTCTGCAAGATATGACCGGCTCTCATTTGCGCTAGGCCAACACTTCCTAAGTGATATTTTTCTGCATGATGAGTCCATGGGGTTGTCCCGACAAGCGCAAATAATTCATGCGGAGCTCATTCGTGTAGATGGTTCCGTGATTCAGCGGCAAGAGTACCAATTCGATGACAAAGTATCTAACAAGTACGTAGGCCAGATAAAATGGCACGTGGAGAATGTACCGGAACAAATGTTCCTCATGCGTTTGACTGTCACGGATGTCAATCATCAGGTTCTTGCAGGGAATGAATACGTATTTACCGTGGATGCACCAAGTCCGCTTGAGCCTCTGAGACGCCTGCCATCTGCGAATGTACAGGTTGGAATGGGTACCCAGCCTAATCAAATCGTTCTCACTAACACGTCATCTGTAGCAGCTGTAGCGGTTTATCTAATTCAAAAAGACCCTCAGGAGCTTATCCATCTTGATCATAATTACGTAACGGTGTTCCCGGGCGAGGAAGTTGTGATTACATCTCCTGGTCCAATCACGCCGAATGACTTTTATTTAGAGGGTATGAATCTCTCGACTAGAAATGAATAGGAAACAGGGCAGGGATCATTCGATCATTCCTTGCCCTGTTTTTTTCTGTACATACACCTAATCATTTTCTGAGTATTTTGAAAGAAAGAGGAGATTACTCTTATAGTAAAGGTGTCCATTTCTCTTTATACTTAGCTAAAACCATAACGAGGTGACCTGAATGGAAGCAGCTATTACATCCTCTAAACGTTCTTTATCCAAACGTTTGTTCGCTAAGATGAAGCGTTGGGAGTCACCGATCACCGGATATTTATTTATTTCTCCTTGGTTGATTGGATTCTTGATGTTGAGTCTTTATCCAATGATTCTATCTCTATATTATTCATTTACGGATTACTCTTTACTGGGTGAACCGAATTGGGTGGGACTCCGGAATTACGAGAAAATATTTACGGTCGACACGAGATTTTATCAGTCAGTTAAAGTTACTTCTCTCTATGTACTTGGTTCTGTGCCCCTAAGACTCGTAGCGGCTTTGCTGGTTGCGATCTTGTTGGCCAAAAGCATTAGAGGCATGTCGATTTACAGGACCATGATTTATTTCCCATCCCTAATCGGAGGGAGTATCGCTGTATCTCTCTTGTGGAAAAATATTTTTGGGAAGGAAGGCTATATCAATCAAATCCTTCATCTATTTGGTATCCAAGGAACGGGGTGGATAACGGATCCTGACACAGCACTGGGGACATTGGTCTTGCTGGTCGTCTGGCAATTTGGTTCGGCGATGGTTATTTTTTTGGCAGGTCTAAAGCAAATACCGCAAGATCTTTACGAGGCTTCGTCCGTGGATGGGGCGAGTAAAATCAAACAATTCTTTAAGATCACGTTACCGATGCTGTCACCGACGATCTATTTCAACATCGTGATGGGGATTATTGGGGCATTCCAAATGTTCACGCCAGCTATGATTATTACGCAAGGCGGCCCTATGAATTCTACTTATGTGTACGCACTCTATTTATATGAACGCGCATTCAGCCAACTGCAAATGGGATATGCTTCAGGTCTCGCCTGGATTATGTTGTTGATTATTGCTGCATCAACTTCTGCTATTTTTGTAACGTCAAAGTATTGGGTCTTCTATGAATCGGAAAAGGGGGGAGAGAAATGACAAGCTACTTGGAGCGGAAAAATGTACTTACGCACGCACTTCTTGCTATCATGAGTGTCGTTATGATATATCCCGTGATTTGGTGGATCGGAGCTTCACTGAAATCAAACCAAGAATTAAGCTTACCAGGCTTATTTCCGTCAATCCCAGTTTGGAGCAATTTCTCGAAAGGCTGGCATGCGATACCGGGGCACACGTTTACTGACTTTTATATCAATAACTTGCAGCTTGAAGCTGGAATTTTGATAACGACAGTGTTTTCCTGCAGTCTAGTAGCTTTTGGATTTGCCCGACTAGCATTTCCCCTGCGCAACTTCTGGTTCTCGATTCTAATGCTGACGCTGATGCTGCCGGCTCAAGTTACGATCATTCCACAGTATGCACTGTTCCATGGACTCGGCTGGGTCAACACATATTTGCCCTTTATTGTCCCGCATTCGTTGGCCGGGGGCGCCGGAGGCAGCTTCTTCGTATTCTTACTCATACAATTTATTCGCGGAATTCCACGTGAGTTGGATGAATCGGCTAAAATAGATGGCTGCAGTTGGTTTGCGATCTATTGGCGAATAGTACTGCCACTCACGAAGCCAGCACTGCTGACCGTCGTTATTTACTGCTTCTTATGGAATTGGGATGACTTCTTCGGTCATTTGCTTTATATCAATTCTGTTGATAAATACACCGTAGGATTAGCTTTAAGGATGTTAAACGACTCACAATCCGCTCAACAGTGGGGACAACTATTGGCCATGGGTCTCGTCTCCGTGATTCCTTCTGTTATCATCTTTTTTATGGCACAAAAGCACTTTGTCGAAGGAATTGCAACAACAGGGATCAAAGGATAACAGGATCTGAGGAGTATTTTGAAACAAATAGGTGGATTCTATCATAGGCATACAGGCATGCTGAACTTATGATTAAAATTGAAATGATCATACAATCTATCGATGAAGGGGTTATGACAAATGGCTGCAATGAGAAAAAGATTAGTACTTGCCATGTTATCGACAGTAATAGGCGCCTCGTTGGCAGGATGTGGTGCAGCAGATTCCAACTCGAAAACTGCGGAAACAAGTGCGGCACCTAGTACAAGCAGTGCAAGCGCTAAACCAGTCAAGCTTCGAATCATGTGGTGGGGATCACAGCCAAGGCACGATGCAACACTGAAAATCCTAGATTTATATACGAAGAAAAATCCGAATGTCACGTTCGAACCCGAATATTCTGGTTTTGATGGTTACATTGATAAGTTGACTACGCAAGCTGCTGCGAAAAACGCGCCTGATGTGATTCAAATGGACGCAGCCTGGCTAGCGGATTGGAACGCAAGAAATCAATTGGCTGATCTCAGCAGTATCAATATAAAAGATGTGGATCCTAACCTCGTAGAAGCGGGGAAATATAAAGGCAAGGAAACCGCAGTGCCACTTGGCGGGAACGCTTGGGGACTCATTTATGATAAAAGCGCATTAGATAAGCTAGGGTTTCAATTACCAGCGGACGGTATTACGTGGGATGCTTTTTTCAAGCTTACCCGAGACATCAAGTCGAAGCTGGACAAGGATCACTTCGTAATGGGGGATGTTACAAGAAATCGGGATATGTATACCTCCTACCAGTTAAGCAAAGGAAAAGGGTATCCGGTAACGCCTGAAGGGAAATTTAATTTCGATAAGGATACATGGCTGGAATGGGTACGTATCATAGGCGAATTACGCAAAGAAGGAGTTGTTCCTCCGCCGGATCTATCCGTTAGTGATGTAGACTTGGATCCGAAGCTTGATCTCATGCTGACTGGCAAAACGATTTTCAAGCCAGCACACGCTGCGCAGGCATCCTCCTGGGACAGCTTGAAGCCAGGCAGCATTGGCGTAGCCGCCATGCCGAAAGACAAGCAAGGCGGAGGCTGGTTGAAGGCAACTTTCTTCTTCAGCGTAAGCCAAGAATCCAAAAATAAAGAGGAAGCCAAAAAGTTTATTGATTGGTTTATCAACGATCCAGAAGCTGGGGCCCTTTCGGGTACAACACGCGGGGTGCCAGTTTCCAGTCTAATTCTTGGACAGCTTCAGCCTAAATTTACGCCGGCTGATAAATTGACAATCGACATGATTAGCAAGGCAGCGCCTAGCGCTCAAAAGTTTAATCCAGCTGCGGCAGGATGGAACAATTTCGATACGAAGGATTATAAAACGATAACGGAATCGATTATGTTCGGGAAAATGACACCTGAGCAAGGCTTTGACGAAATGAAGAAAAAGTCTGCAGAGTATGAAAAGTAAAACGAAGGCGTAATGCCAAGCAACGCCCCTTAAATTAACGTTGACATCCATAATGGGTCGTTAAATGTTATAATTTAAGGGGCGATTTTCTATAGCATACATGCGTTAGGGAGGCAATGAAAATGTGGAAGATTGCGATTATTGATGACGATCGGCATGTACTCAAAGGTATGAAGCAAGTCATTCCTTGGGAAGAACTCGGTGCCGTATGGGTAGGAGAAAGTCTAAACGGAGCAAGAGGATTGGAATTGATTCGGAGCACGAAACCAGATATTGTGATCACCGATATTTATATGCCTGTCATGAGTGGAATGAAAATGATTGAAGCTTTAAGAGAAGAGAGTTTCAATGGCAAAATTCTAATTCATAGCGGCTATTCTGATTTTGAAGTTGCGCGTCAAGCATTAAGACTTAATGTAGAGGATTACTTATCGAAGCCCGTTTCCCGAAATACGATTACGGAAGTGTTGCAGCGCACAATTGAAGCCATACAACTTGAAAATAATTCAAAGGTTGAGAATGAAAAATTCCGTGACCAATTACATGTATATGAGCCGTTCGTTCGGAAGGAATGGTTAAAAGCCGCAGTTACGGGGACGACTAACAATTGGAGTGAATTGAACCTCTTTTTCCAACATGAAATTGAAAAAAGCCATCTAGTCTTAGGTGTTGAAATAATAAGAACGACAAGAATATCTGAAGTCCGCGCGCCGGATCGCTATTTATTCCGATTTGCCATTCATAACATCATTCAAGAGATTCTTCATAAAGATGAGCTCGCTTTCGACTATATTGAATTGCATGGTTACCATGCTGCGTTGATTCTTCACTTTGAGAAAAATGCGCTGTATGTAGAGCAGATCGATACGATTAGAAGCTTGGCAAGTAAAATCGTTGATTGTGTGCAAAGATTTCTTCATATATCGATTCGTATCGGCATTGGTGGACTTAAAGATGACTGGTACAACCTATCAGACTCGTTGGAAGAAGCTTTCCAGCTGTTATCTCCAGAGATTAACATGCAGCATTCATCTGGCGTTTTTGAGCATGCAAGATCAGACAGCCCGAATTTGAATGCGCTTCAAATAAAGACAAAGCCTATGAAGTTTTATCAACAGCTCATTGAAGATATCAAAAACACACAAGGGAAAAATGCTGAAAAAATCATTCAAAACTATACAGGAACCTTGAATCAATCTGCCAATCCAAGCCAATTTAGTTTATTGGGTGCGCAATTCTGGGCGATATTAAACTTTGCGTTAGGCGATGAAGATATTCGTTTGGACGATATTTTTCGGGAAGACACCATTGAAAATGAACTAAGTCAACTCTACACAGTTGATCAATATGAAACATGGCTGCTGGATAAGATTCAGCGAATCTGTATGGGTCAAGAATGGCAAGAAAACTTCAAACATAAGCTGGCTATTGATTTTATTAAGAGCTATATACAAGAAAACTTCTCCAAGGATATTACGATTGCAGAGCTTGCTGAGAAAGTATATATCTCACGTAATTATTTAAGCCAAATTTTTAAGAACGCAACGGGTGAAACCATTAATAACTATATCATTAGTGTGAAGATGGAAAATGCAAAGCGAATGATTCTAGAAAGAAAATTTAAAATTTATGAGGTCGCTAAAAATGTGGGATACAGTAATATTCCTTATTTCAGTACAACATTTAGAAAGCATTTTGGAGTTACACCTGCAGAATTAATTACATAAAGGCGGACTTGCTCATGAAGAACTTGTTTAAAAAATACCGCATCGATTATCTATTATATGGTGGATTAGCTAGTTTTGTAATTATTTTACTAACAATTGTTATCTGTCTGACTTATATTCTTTCGACGCAGGAAGTAGTCAGAATGACATCGTATTACCAAAAGGGTCTATTGGGCGAATTATACAATAAAATAGATATTCAAATGCGCTCCATTGAGCAGATCTCTTTAAATGTCTCGCGGAATATTGTAACGAATGAGTATCAGGTGATTACATCGGATTCCTATAAGAATTATCAGAAACGTGAGGAATTGGAATTATTTTTGAATAATGTGATTTACTCTACGCCGATCGTACACTCTATTGATTTTTATATGAAAAATGTGATTCCCTCCAAATCGCAGAGTCTTGTTTCGTACTATGATGTGAAAGAAGCCGAATCCCGAGAATGGTATAGTGCAGTGGATCAAACTGACTTCACTTGGGTTGGTCAACATACAATTAATTCTACGCAAGGCAGCATAAACGTCATTAGCTTTGCGCGAAAGGTCTACACCAATGGCGGGATTTATCAAGGGTTGTTACTATTGAATGTGCAAGCCTCTTCCATACAAAGCTTGGTCGGCGGAGAAACACCTGATTCCAACCGTGTGTTATTAGATTCAGGAGGCCGAGTTATTGCTTATATAGGGGATCCTTCGCTTCAAAAAAAGATCAAGTCCTTCCTGCCGGAAATGATGGAAGAATCAGGCTATATGAAAGTGAGGTCTTCAGCGGAAAGCAAGTCGGTTTCTTCTGCGGTGGATACTTTAATGGTATGGGCTACGCATTACAATTCGAATTGGACACTCGTTCAACTTACGCCATGGAATGAACTTACCCGCGGAAGTGTGAGGATTGCAGCTATCTTGGCTCTTGTTGGCGTTTCGGCGATACTTATTTCTATCGTATTTGCCTTATATTTTTCAGGCTTATTTATTAAACCGATTCGCCTTCTGCTTCATGAAATGGGGAGATACTCCGCCAATGTCAATAAAGTTAATTTGCCAGAAGACTATCAGAATGAATTCGGTGTCCTATTCTCTGGATATCGCAAATTAATCGAGCGTATTAAAGCGTTATATTCATCCTTGGAAAATCAATATAAGGAGCAAAAAAAGGCTGAGATCAAAGCGTTACAAGCGATGATAAACCCTCATTTTCTATATAATACCTTAGATCAGCTAAATTGGATGGCACTTGCGGCTGGTCAAGATAAATTGAGTCGAATTCTTGAACTGATGGGGAAAATGTTTCGAATCGGACTGTCTAATGGTGAGAGCCTAATTACAATACGAGAAGAATTTATGCATGCCGAGTGTTATGTTCAAATTCAACAGCTAAGGTGGGAAGAAGGGTTGACGGTTACTTTCGATCTCCCCGAATATGTGAAGGAATGGTATATGCCCAAAATGACCTTACAGCCCTTTATTGAGAATGCCATCATGCATGGTTTTAATGAAAAATTAACCGGCAGCATCATCATTAGGGCGCAAGAAGCAGGGGAGTATATGGTCGTTTCCATTAAGGATGACGGCGTAGGTCTCAAGAAAGATTGGGATGAGAAGAGAGTGGGCCATACAGGAGGTTATGGAATCCGCAATGTAAGAGAGCGGTTCGAAGCTTTTTTTGCAAATCGGTATCGTCTAGATATTGAGAACAATGAGGATTCAAGCGGGACAACGGTATGTATTCGTTTCCCGACTCTTAAGCTCAAAGTGACGGAAGATCAAACTACGAGCATAGGGGGAGTGACCCGTGACTCAGCATAAAAGTGTACAAAGAATTTTAGACGAATTAGGCAAGCCCGATTTAATTGATGAATTGAGCCAACAAGTCCCTTTATCTGACCTAACCACGATTATGCTCGCATTGTTTAGCAAGAAGACGAGTGAAATGTCTCCCCGTGATTTGATGAATGCCTTTGCAACGAATAGATTTGTGGAGCCATCATCTACGAATCCAATCGTTCTGAAGCAAATGGAAATTGACGTGCTGACCATTGCTCATTTGGCTGCCTACGAACCCATTCAACTATCACCAGTTGCTCCACTGGGTTCGT
The DNA here is from genome assembly GCF_059692215.1 of Paenibacillus sp. J22P51. Classification (NCBI taxonomy): domain Bacteria; kingdom Bacillati; phylum Bacillota; class Bacilli; order Caryophanales; family Paenibacillaceae; genus Paenibacillus; species Paenibacillus sp. J22P51. The sequence goes on from NZ_JCAUAZ010000002.1 coordinate 12,643, forward strand.
GTTCAGTCGTTGCTCCTGCGAGTCAAAACAAGATTGTATCGGCCTTGAGGGGGACAGAGGTGGTGTCGGATGCCACCAATGTATTGGCGCTGCAAATCTGTAAGTTGCTAAAAGAAGGCAAATTATCAAATCGGGAACAGACGGTTAAATATTGTACGACACACCGACTCGTGAGAGCACAAAAATTTACGAGTCCAGGCTCCCTAACACACTTCAGTCTATTCCATATGGTTACTTCTGGGAGGGATAGCGGCTCCTATGCCTTTGAAAAAAAGACATTAGTAGAACAACTTCGTGTCTATCAAAGCATATTCTATTCTTTATTTCAAACCACGATCAAAGTTAGATTCAAGCAACTTGACGGTTATACCGATTCCAAAGGGCTCATTGAACGTCTTAGTGAATACACCAAAGAGCAGTTACCAGAAGTTATGATTTCCGAAAGCTCAGATAAGGCAAACAATCCGTATTATAAAGGCGTACAGTTTACGATTATTGTAGAGATAAACGGACGTGAGCTTCCGATCGGGGACGGTGGATTCGTAGATTGGTCGCAAAAGTTGCTAGGAAATCACAAGGAAAGAATGATGATAAGTGCGATTGGCTTGGATCGACTTATAGAAGCAACTTTGAATGACCGCGACGACATATAGTCGTTGTTTGTGGAGCGCCCATTCAGTCCGAATGGTTTTTTCTTGTTGGGAAATGAAGCTGTAACTAAACTGCATCGCCGGAGAAGGTATTATTAATTTAAAAGAGAAGTAATATGTATACTACATTTCAGGGGGGCACATGGTCATCATTCATCAAGATGTCGATTTTACGAACGCGATGTTGTTTGGAACTTACATAATGGTTATGTTGGATGGAAAAATGCTTGACGGGGGCCTTGTCGAGGAGTTCGACGATTCCGAGGTGAAGGTTGGACGAGGTCGGTATTCACGGAGCAGCTCAATCTTTGTGTTAGCTCCACCTCCACAATGCCCGACATCGATGTGAGCGCTTGAATAAGTATCCCGAGATTACGATCAGATGAATTACTGTATGTCATTTTGTCGTATAGAGTTTCCGAATGCGGAGGCGAAAAAAAGCACGTGCTAATGATGAATTAGCACGTGCTTTTGGCATGTTACAGCAGTTATTTATGTGTGGCAACTGCCTCTATTTCTTTAACGCTTTGATAAATGATGTTGAACAACTCTTCCAAGTTGCCTTCTTCGATGCAAGAGAATGCTACACGTAGGTCAGTCTCGCCTAGCGCGATTGTACCTACACCATGCTGATTCAGTAAATGCACACGCAATGTTTCGGCATCAACGGTTTTGAGCTTCAAGCACATGAAATAGCCGGAGTTGAAAGGGTAGTAGCCCCATGCATCGTCGAACTTTCCACTGTCCAAGATGGACTTCGTACGGTTCGCGCGGCCTTTCATGATTTCGTATTTCTCTTGCTTCTGTACATTGAATTCTGGTGAATTCAAGGCATGAAGCACGAAAGTTTGCGAAGGATGCGGTCCGCTGGAAATGGTTGCACGGATGATCCCCATTGTTTTCTGTTCAAGCGCACTAAGAAGTGCATCGCTTTGACCAGCATACGTAATGAAGCCTACACGGAAGCCCCAAACGTATTCTTCTTTGGTTGCTCCGTCAACTTTAACAGCAAGCACTCGCGGGTGAAGGTCAGCCAATTGACCGAACAAGGATTCATGCAAGGAATTTTCGAAGAAAAGCCCGAAGTAAGCATCGTCGGTTAGAACAACAACGTTAATGCCAGCTTCTGCTGCTTCTTGGATCGCGGCAACAATCGCGTTACCGTCTTCCGCATCAGGGGTGTAGCCAGTTGGATTATTAGGGAAATTCAATACGACAATCGCTTTGCCTTTGGACTTCTGAGCAAGAAGCGCTTCACGCAATCCTTCGGAATTAAAACGCTCTTGTTCGTTATAGAGCGGGTAATTCACGATTTGAGCGCCGCGGCGAATCTCGAATGTAAGCTCGTAGTTTTCCCAGTTTTTATCAGGAATAATAACCGCATCACCCACATCAGCAAAAAGATCGGCTGCGATACTTAGACCATGTGTCAAAGCATTCGTGACAATCGGATTACCGATGAGCTTGCTGCCAATGCTCGGATTCTCTTCAAGCATTTTCTTGCGCCAAGCTGTACGAAGTTCTGGCTTACCAGCAGGTGGAGCATATTCATATATATCTTTAGGATTGTAGGTGGAGAGTGTATCTTGAATGACCTTCAGATGCATAGGCTGACCATTTTCGATGGCAATACCGATGGTAGCATTGAATTTCTTGGCTTTGGCCTTCGCTTCAGCCGATTGGCTAAGAATGCCTTCTTTCGGGAAGTAAATCGATTTACCTAATGCGGATAGCATGTCATGTACGTGAGAATTTTCACGTTGCAGGGTCTCGTTTAACTGTCTTGCCAAAGGATTCATAAGAGTGGGTCATTCCTTCCAATGAGCGATTCATTTTTTCCCAGTTATTATATCACTTTCATACCTATACGTCACTGCGCTAAACAAATTTTCCGAGGATTTCTAATGTGCTTACTTGGCACTGTGTGTTTTTAGTACCCATATTGTTACTTTGGGCCAATTACAGACGATCAGAATCTCATTAAAATAAGGAAGAGCATAGAAATATCACTCTAGGAAATGCAGGTGAGTGTTAGTGAAATGTACCTATCAATACAAGGATCCTATCATCAAACGAGGGATTCCTGGTACGGAAGACAATCAATATGGATTCGAAGGCGGCACGGTTATTAAGTTGAATCATGCCTACTATTTATTCACGTCAGAGCTGGTTGGAGATCCGAAGGTTGTGAAAATGCGTCTTGCTTATTGGCAATCCACAGATCGCATAAACTTCACGCGGATGGCAACACTCTTTGAGTCCTCGGGCGATTTCACTTGGACAGATCCTCGGGCGGCACTTTGGTCCCCAATGCCTCGCTTCCATGCCCAAGAGAACAGATGGAATCTGTTCTATGTGGCCTATAAGGCAGCACCTAATACAGAAACCGCCTGGATGGAAAATTACGAAGGAAGAATCTGGCGAGCTGTTTCCACGGTTGAGGGCATGGAAGGGATCGGCGGACCCTATACAGATGATTCGATTATGCTGCAGCCTGGCAACGAATCGGATCCTTGGGAGGGTCTGCAGGGGACGGACTCCTTTTTCCCTTATCAGGTCCACAACAATTGGTATGCTTTCTATGGCAGCGCGCGAACGGAAAAGGCAATATTGAATGGTGTTGTAAACGGAAATCCCGACATGTGGTGGGGTGTTGGGCTCGCGAAGGCGGATCAGCTGTCAGGGCCATGGAGCCGATGCTCGGAGCTAAACCCTGTGCTCATTGATGATACATTTATCGAAAACCCAGTTGTAACTCAATTATCAAATGGCTTATATCTCGCTGTGTTCGATGGGGGGCCGAAAGGAACCTTTGGGTTCTCGCAATCCGTAGACGGTATCCATTGGACGAAAGGACAGTTCATTCACTTCCAGCCGGAAGCGGATAGTTGGGTGGAGTTGATGCGAACACCGCTCTGTTTCATTCCGGAGGAAAATGGTTGTTACACGGTATACTATACAGGCTTTGATCGCAGTGGGTATGGGTGTATCGGGTTGATAGAATTATCGTTTGAAGACGATTGAAATAGGTTTTCTCAAATACGCCTTCGCCAAGTGTAAGTGTAAAAGGTCAAAGATGCTAAAGTGCACTCATTTTCTGGTAAAACGGCTAGAGATTGATGAATGCGTGCAAATGTGCATCTTTTAGGTAGAAAAGGGGCCAAAATGATGAGTGACGGCTGAAATAGTTGCACATTTGCACGCATTTCAGATCCAGAGGCTCATTCGATAAAAAAGGTTGCACATTTGCATTTTGCATGCTTCACAACTGGATTCACGACACGAGCAAGGTGAGTTGAGTCACACTTCCATGTTGCCAAGGAACGGTTTTTTTAAGAAAATTGCAAAACAAGGGGCCCACGCCACCTACATGGCTTTTGGGGCCCTCTTTTAGTTTGAGATAGTAGTAGTAAAAGCAACAGAACGGAATTGATAACAGCTTCAGCCTATGTGTTCAAAAACCCTTCCAGACGTTGCTTAACCTGCGGCCACTCTTTATCAAGGATACTGAACATCACTGTATCTCTAACATAACCATCGTGCATCACACGATGTTGACGGAGAATACCTTCCTTTTGAGCTCCTATACGGGCAATGGCTGCTTGGGAGCGTTCATTGCGAAGGTCGGTTTTGATTTGAACACGGAGTAGGTCCAAGTGCTCAAAGCAGTATCGGAGCAACAAATATTTACATTCCGAGTTGACGCGAGTACGCCAGACTTGGGGGTTGTACCACGTATGACCAATTTCTAAATGGCGGTGCGGGGAAGAAATGTCAAAAAATCTCGTACTTCCTACGATTTTCTCCTGCTGCTTATCATAGACACTGAAAGGAATACCCTTTCCGGTTTGCTGCTCCTCAAGTGCTTGATGAACGAATTGCTGGACGTCGACTAGTCGAGCTAGCGGGGTCATGTAGGACCAGATGGCAGGATCATTGGCTGCTTCAGCTAATTCAGGAATATGCGATTCTTGCAGGGGAAGCAGTGTTATGCGAGTTCCTTCAAGGGTTGGTGGCCGTAGATTCATTGTTCGTACTCTCCTTACATATGAAAAATGTAATGTGGTTTTAGCTAGCATACTGTATGATTGGATTAATAAAAAGAACCAATATCACTCAATTTATATGTACCATTTTATGATGAAAAGAAGGGATCTTATGGCTATATATGTGCCGTTCCAAGTGTACCTCACACGGTACCCTAGTAAATATGCCGCTTTGTACCATGCGCTTCGCGATGAAATTGTGGGGAATAAGCTAAAGCTGCATACGAAGCTGCCCTCAAGCAGGGAATTGGCCGATATGCTAGGCATTTCGAGAGGGACTGTGAATCAGGTGTACGATATGCTGATCGCTGAGGGATATTTGCAGGCGGATGTTGGCAGGGGAACATTCGTTGTATATGCCGATGGTCAGGTGATGCATAAGGTGAATGCGGGGAAAAATATTAAATTGTCAGCTTGGGGAATGCGGCTAAGTGAGGGGAAGCAGGCGGAAAAGCGGGATCATGTGAATGAGACTGCTAGGGCAGAAATTGCGTTCGCTGTGGCGCGTCCGCAGATGGAGCAGTTCCCGCGGGAGCAATGGAACCGCGGAATGTACGAGCAGGTGCGGCGTATGACGGAGTCGCCGCAAGAGGACGCTCACATCGCCGAGGGGCACTACGCGCTTCGCGAAGCGATCGCGCTGCACCTGAGGCGGATGCGAGGCATCGATGCGTCCGCAGAACGCATTGTGATCGTCAATGGGTCGATGCAGGCTATTGCCCTGCTGACCCAGTTGCTCGTAAACCCAGGCGATCCTGTGGTGCTGGAGCGCCCCGGGTACCAAGGCGCCAGCCGCGCTGTGCTGGCGGCTGGCGGCGTGCCCGTCCACGCGGCGGTGGACGGGCACGGGCTTATCCCGCAGCCGTGGAACGCGCGGCTGCTGTTCGTGACCCCCAGCCGCCAATTCCCTACGGGGGCGGTGCTGGGTCTGGAGCGCCGCCAGCAGCTGCTGCGCTGGGCGGCGGAGCAAGGCGCTGTCATCGTCGAAGACGATTATGACAGCGAGTTCAGGCACCGCGGGCGGCCGATTGAGCCGCTCAAGGTGCTGGACCAAGAGGGCCGAGTGGTCTACATCGGCACCTTTTCCAAAACGATGCTGCAGGACCTGCGCATCGGCTATGTCGTGCTGCCGGAGGCGCTGCACGATGCTTTCGCAGCCGCGAAGCGGCTTTACGAGCCGCACCCAACGGGGCTGCTCGAACAGCGCTCGCTCGCCGCCTTCATGGCGAGCGGCGGCTACGAGCGACACCTGCGCCGCATGCGGCGGGTGTACGCGAGCAAGTTCTTGCTCCTGCAGGCGCTGCTGCAGGAGCAGCTGTCCACCCTCTTCGAGTGGGTGGACAGCGATAGCGGGCTGCATCTGTTCGGTTGGTGGCGCGGTGACCAGCGCAGCTACAAGGCTTATGCAGCCGCATGTAGAGCTGCCGGCGTCACATGGACAGACGCCGGCAACTACGCGCTCCCAGACGGCAGAGCAGGCGCCTGCTTCGGATTCGCTCATTTGACCGAGGCAGAGATCAGGAAAGGCGTTAGCCTACTCCGTTCGATATACAAACCATAAAAAGTCTCTATCAGTGCGCAAAAGAAGTCTTTTGACTGATTACTTTGATTGCTATAGTTTGTATGCTATTATCTAACATGTGGTTAATTAAATTTTTTTTCGTAGGAGTGATCCTTTAGATGGCTGGATTAAATGGTGGAGGCACAAGTGTAATCGTGCGTCTGGAAATACATAAAGAACTCGTAACTTTTGGGAAGATTGCTACTGCGATTGGAGATGCGGGCGGCGATATTGTCGCGATTGACGTCACACGAGCTAGCAAAACAACGACAACACGTGATATTACGGTCAAAGTAAGTGATCCCGAGCATACGGAAACGATTACGAAGGCACTCAAGGGTATTCCAGGTGTTCGTATCATTAACGTATCCGATCAGACCTTCCTGTTGCATTTGGGTGGTAAAATTGAAGTTACGCCTAAAGTGCCGATTAAAAACCGGGATGATTTGTCCCGTGTATACACACCTGGTGTAGCTAGGGTTTGTATGGCAATTCATGAGGACCCGAGCAAAGCACATTCGTTGACGATTAAAAGGAATACCGTTGCCGTCGTTTCGGATGGTACGGCTGTTCTTGGACTTGGTAATATTGGACCAGAAGCGGCAATGCCCGTGATGGAAGGGAAAGCGATGCTCTTTAAACAAATGGCAGGCGTAGATGCCTTCCCTATTTGCTTGGACACGCAAGATACCGAAGAAATTATTCGTACCGTGAAGGCGATTGCGCCAGGATTTGGCGGAATTAATTTGGAGGATATCTCCTCGCCGCGTTGTTTTGAAATCGAAGAGCGCCTTATTGAGGAACTTGATATTCCTGTTTTCCATGATGATCAGCACGGAACTGCGGTTGTCATTCTAGCTGGACTGCTGAATGCAGTTAAGTTGGTAGGTAAGCAGTTGGAATCGTGTAAGGTTGTTATCACAGGCATCGGGGCAGCAGGTATTGCGTGTACCAAAATGTTGATCTCAGCGGGCGTTACCAATGTCATTGGTGTGGATCGTCAAGGGGCTATCGTACGAGGAGATCAATACACGAATAAGGCTTGGGAGTGGTATGCAGATAATACGAATCCTGGGCTAGAACGGGGTACATTATCTGATGTCATCACGGGTGCGGATATTTTCATTGGACTTTCAGGACCAGGTGTGCTGAAACAAGATGATGTGAAGCGTATGGCGACAGATCCGATTGTGTTCGCGATGGCGAATCCAACGCCGGAAATCACACCAGAAGAAGCTGAGCCTTATGTTCGCGTAATGGCGACAGGACGCTCGGATTATCCGAATCAAATTAACAATGTACTTTGTTTCCCAGGCATTTTCCGCGGCGTGTTGGACTGCCGGGCATCCAAGATCACGCAAGAGATGAAGCTTGCAGCAGCCAAAGCGATTGCAGCGGTTGTGAATGAGGATGAGCTGAACGAATACTACATTATTCCAAGCGTATTCAACCATGCGGTTGTCGAGAAGGTTAGAGAAGCCGTCATGGAAGCAGCCTATGAATCAGGTGTTGCTCGTCGTCGCAGCCAACGTGAGGCACACGAAGCTCATCACGATTAATTGAAAAAAGCAGTTCGGTACAACGCTGATCCAGCGTGCCGAACTGCTTTTTTGTGTTTTACGCTTGTTCTTCTGTCCATTCCTTCAACTTACGATCCGTAGGAAGCAAGAAAGTGAGTACTCCCAGCAGAGGCAGGAATGCACATAGCTCCATGACGCGGGTCGTTCCGATCGTATCACAAAGGTTACCGAGTACGACGCTTCCGATACCTCCTAGACCGAAGGCTAGACCTGTGATGAGACCAGATACGGTCCCAACTTTACCAGGGAAAAGCATTTGAGCATACACGACGGTAACAGAGAAGCTGGCTAAGAGAATAACACCGATAATAACGAGCAACACATATGCCCATGCGACGGACACATGCGGTAGTAGTAAGGCGAAAGGTGCAGATCCTAGCATGGAAAAGAAAATGACATTACGCTTACCGAAGCGATCTGCAATCGGCCCGCCAAAGAAAGTGCCCACGGCTCCCGCTGCTAGGAATAAGAAAATGAAATTCTGCGCACTGTCAATGGTAATGCCATACTTATCTTGAAGGAAAAAGGCAAAATAGCCGCTCATTGCTGCGCCATACCATGAACGTACAAACACAAGGAAAATCAAAACACTGATAGCGAACATGACTTGCTTACGTCGCTGAGGACTCACGACGCGCTTCACGACGGTTTTGGCTTTCACTGGCGCGTCTTGAAGGACAACCTTGTACCAACGTGCTATGTACAATTGTACTGCGATCGCGATTGCCGCGACGCCGGTAAACCAGATGGATCCAAACAATCCCAGCGGGATGAAGATCCATTTGGTCATAATCGGAGCCAATGACTGCCCGGCGTTGCCGCCAACCTGGAAAATCGATTGTGCAAGACCTTTACGGTTTCCAGCGGCCATATGCGAAACCCTCGATCCTTCTGGATGGAAGGCAGCTGAGCCTAGTCCGACAAAACAGACAGACAAGAGAACAACCCAATAGGAATGAGCGAATGCTAGCAGCAGCATGCCGATTAAGGTCGATGTCATCCCAATTGGAAGTATGTAAGGCGATGGCTTGCGATCGGTATAGAGACCAACAACAGGCTGCATAATGGATGCTGTAAAGTTGATGGCGAATTGCACCCAGCCGACTTGGGTGTAGCTTAGTCCCATTTCATCTTTCAAAATGGGGAAAATGGCAGGAATCACGGATTGAATGGAATCGTTGAGCAAATGAACAAGCCCGATTGCGAATAAAATCCGATAAACAGTAGGTTTGATATCCCCAGTCCCTTGCAAGCTCTTCGAGCTATGCCTAGGAGATGGTGTTGAAATGGATGCCATGGTTTTCTCCTCTCAGGTTCTGATTCCCGACTAGGTGTCCAAGAAACGTCCGAGATCTTCGCCCATTTTTACTTTGGAGCCTAGCTTCAGATCAGGACGTGGTTCGAACATCCCATCTTCAAATAGCAGCACAACAGTGGAGCCGAACTCGAAGTAAGCGAGCTCTTGACCGCGCTCGAGCGTGTTCGGAAGAGGTGACACATATTGAATGGAGCTCACATTAAGTGCGCCAACTTTGACAACCGCTACTTCTCCGGTGGCATGTTGAATGAAAGTAATCAATCGCTCGTTTCGGCTCAGTACACGTTTCATATGTCGAAGGCCGAACTCATTAACAGGATACACCTTCCCAAGTACATGCTCTTTCTCTAAGATATCACCTGAAATTGGCGAATGGATTCTGTGATAGTCTGTCGGGCTTAGATACAAGACGAAATAATAACCATTATTGTAATTCACCGTGCGCGGTGAGCGGTTAAGCAGCTCGTCAATCGTATAGTCTTGACCTTTGACATTGACGATCTGGCCCTCTTTGATATCGCCAATACCTGTAATCATAGCATCAACAGGACTTACAACACGTGACGTATCTTCGTGGATCGGGCGCAAGCCTGGTTTCAATCTGCGAGTGAAGAAATCATTCAGGGACTTATAATCCTTGATATGCTTCTCAGCATCTTCAATACGAATGCCATAGGTTTGGGCAAAGCGAGGGATAAATAACCGGCTTATTTTGGAACGGGCAAGGGCACCTGTCAGTTGAGAGACCCATTTGCGTGATGACAACTCGGTCAATAATCGGAAAAAAGGTTTAGACATAGATCATAAACTCCTGTTCATTCGTTGGTTAGGAGGGACTTTGGCATTCGCACAAAGTATCCTATTAGCGGTTCTTCGCTAATCTTGCCACAGAAAGGTAAAAGAATCAATTGCCTATTGCTCATTTCCTTAGGTGCGGCAAAGACAGTGTCTGTATTTTCGACAAGAAAATCGTCAATGCTGTTGAAGAGGTGAAAGCGAAGATGTCGATCATTATCGTAATATTTGTTATTCTGATTCCGCTAGTCATGCTGTGTAGTGCGTGGTTACTTCAACCCTTCAAACAGGTGTTCGAAGGAGCAGCCGTGCTATGTGCGTATGTGTTTGGTGTAATCAGCTCCCTGAGTGTGTACCAGATTCTTCGGGATGATACGGTATTCATGACGAATATCCATGTTGTTTTTACGAACAAGCTGTTCCTGTTCACTGGCGCTTATCTAGGTGCTTATGGCATTTACGTCTTGTTGCATTGTTTTTTAAAAGGACTTCGAAGTGATTGAAGCCACAATTCAACGTTTACTATGCATGGAGCGTCTACTCTATATAGTTGATTGTGAAAGTAAAGGCAGGTAGGTGGCCCTATGAAACATGTGTTATTCCCAAAAACGCGGCGAATTGGAATCGTAGGCGGACTTATGCTTCTAATCACGGGGTGTATGTCACATTCTGAAGTTCAGCCATCTGGATCTCCCGTACCAAGTTCAGCGCCTGCAAGTGTTTCACCGTCATCGCAACCGACGGCCACAGCTTCTCCTTCGCCATCCCCGGTGGCATCGGTAGGTCTTCCTAAGATGACCTTGGATGAGAAGCTGGGTCAGATGATTATAGCGGGTATCGATGAGTACAGTATGAACGAAGAAGCACGACAATTGATTGCAACCTACCATGTGGGTGGCATTATTCTGTACAAGCCGAATGTGAAGGATACGAAACAACTGGTAAGCTTAGTCAACGATTTGAAAAAGACGAATGCGGCGAACAAGCTTCCGCTTTGGCTTGGTGTCGATGAAGAGGGCGGCAGGGTAACGCGTCTGCCTGATGAAATTTCGAAAACACCGACAAGTCAGACGATTGGAAAATCAGGTAAAACGCAATTGGCCCACAATATCGGTCAACTACTGGGGAAAGAGTTGAATGCCTATGGGCTAAATATGGATTTTGCGCCTGACTTGGACATTAATAGCAATCCGAAAAATCCGGTCATTGGCGACCGGTCTTTTGGAGCGAACGCAGCCCTCGTAAGCAGTTTCGGTATTCCGATGATGAATGGCTTGCAAGAGATGAAGGTCGCTCCCGTGGTGAAGCATTTTCCGGGTCATGGTGATACAGCTGTAGATTCGCATATTGGCCTTCCTGTTGTTCAAAATGACCTAACTCGTCTGCGTAAGTTTGAGCTGATTCCCTTTGCCGATGCGATCAAGCATCAGGCGGATGCCATTATGGTCGCGCATATTCTGCTGCCCAAAATAGATACGAAGTATCCGGCTTCGATGTCGAAGACGATTATGACGGATCTGCTGCGCAAGGAGCTTGGCTTCAAAGGACTTATCATGACAGATGATATGACGATGGGCGCTATTGCGGAAAATTATGAAATGGGTGAAGCCGCAGTCAAGTCGGTTCTTGCGGGTTCCAATGTCGTGATGGTCGGTCACGATCCGCAGAAAGCGATAGCCGTGATAAGTGCACTGCGTACCGCAGTTGAAGCGGGGCGTATTCCGATGGACATGATTGATCAGAGCGTGGCGCAAGTCTATAAGCTGAAGCAAAAGTATCAGCTTCAGGATCGTCTCGTGACTGCTCCGGATCCGAAGTTATTGAACGCGGAAGTTCAGCGTGTGCTCGCTCCACTCAGCGCCAAGTAGGTTGTATGGCAGCAAACTTATAGCGATTCGGATACTGCTGCTCCTATTTACTGAATTTACTGGAAAACCTACATTTAATTTTTAGGATTTCAGTTGTTTCTAAACAATAGATGGAAATTATGTAGTTAATTTCTCGGTTTTTACCTCGTTGGGAGGATATACCGGAATCTAACTGTAGGTTTTCCAGTTATTAGCCATCAGGTAGGATTATTGGGGAAATTAACTGTATTATTTCCAGTTATTCTCATTCGAGGGGTGATGTAGGCTTCAGATATTGCCTCGAACTCCCTCATATGCACCCAAAAAAACACCGTACCAACGAGAAATCTCGTGATACGGTGTTTTTTTGCTTTAGCATGGCGGCGTGCCGCCCCCTAAGATGAACTTGGCATAGGCCATCGGGTTGAAGTAGGTAGCCTTCCAACAATCCTGCATGTCTGCCTCACGGAAGCTGTAACGTTGATCCTTTCCGTTGCATTCGATAAATAAGGGAACCCCCTCATTTGTCATGGCAACGTCGAGTCCCAAATCAGCTAAGTTCGGCAATTCTGTGCTGAGATGCTGAGCAACCAAGAGCGCGAAGCTAGTCATCTGGAGACAAACCTTCTCTGGATCAAGCTGCGGATAGTGTTCGTTCAATATATCGGATAAGGATTTCAACCGCCCGCCTTGCGCAACATTCGTGAGGAAATGTTTGCTAGAGGCTACCTTGGCAACAATGCCGGTAACGCCCCAAGCACCATCTGCCCCGCGTTGAACGGAAATGCGGAGATCAAAGGGACGTCCCTCGACAGTGGCAAGCGGCAGGCATTGTTGTACCATATAACTGTTCTTTTGAATCCTCCGGCGGAGAAGGACGGGCAAGTATTGACGGAACTTGATCGTTCGCCAAGTCCGATTAGTCAACTTCATATTTACTGGATAGGTAAGCTTCCATAATTGCCCTTGACGCTCTAATTTCATCACACCGCGCCCGATGCTAGAATTGGTTGGCTTAATAATGAGCGAGTCAAAGGCATCCATCATAGCTTTTACATTTTCGATTGTTGCGGGAAATGTACAGGGGAGATGGGGGCGAATATGCTCATTTTTCATTAATAAGTCATGTATACGCATCTTGCTATAGCGGTTCCAGTGATTAAACAGCGTAACGCCTCGCCGTGTCCATCCATCCAAAACCTTCGCTGAAGCGGTATCTAAATAAATCGCCCGATTATGAATCACTTTAGGGAGATCGGACCATTTTCTTTTGAAATGTTGGCCATCTTGTACATAAGCGTGTACTTTCATTGTTTTCATATGAACATCTTGAATTCGAAAATAACAAGGCGTTAGTCCATAGAGTTTGCCGGCATCCTCGTAAAATCGAATTGCTTCGTATTGTGTGTTCCCTAGAGGAATACCTGCAAACAAGGAATCGTTAACTAAAATACCCACATAGGGATTACTCATTGACTTCACTCCCTCTCGAATTGGGGCTTGAATGCTCACCGAAAACGGAATCACTCTTAGTTTATGGAAAAAGAACGACACTTGTTTGTACGAATGCTGATACTTTCTTGTGAAACCGGGACAGATGCCCATGCTTTACCACTTTATCCGCATATGTATAGATAGAAGAAGAGGAATGGGGTGGATCTGAGCCTCATCTCATCCAGGAGGATCAGAAATTGAAGACTAAACGGAAGCCCCAATCGAACCGTCTCGTCATCGTCACACCAGGATCCTTTCCTATACCCTCAGGGACTAGCAGCTCAGTTGAGCAAGTGGTTCAGAAGACAGCGGAGCAACTAGTGAAGTGCATGCCTGTAGTTGTACTTGGACGGAAGGTATCCTATCAGCCTAGGAAGGAAATCCGCCATGGTGTAACGTATCAGAGAGTACCTTATCAGGGGCAAACCGCCTATATTTCGCAGGTTGATAAACAGATTGCTCATCTAAGTCCAGGTATTATTCAAGTGGAAAATCGGCCGCGTTTTCTTCCCTTTCTTCGCAAACGATATCCCCATGCCATTATAAGTCTCGTCCTCCATTCCACTTCATTTATCACGAAGCCTTATATTTCCAATCCATCGTTAACTGTTTGTTTGCTTGCTGCTGATGTCATTATCGTGAATAGCGACTTTCTCAAGCGGTTTCTGCAAAAAAAAGTGCCAAGCGCTGCCCACAAAATAGTCACGCACTATTTGGGTGTAGATGTCGCTCGTTTTACTTCCAAATGGTCGGAGGAAGGCATAGAATCTCGCAATGACCTGCGCAGAGAACTAGATTGTGAGCATCGCAAAATTATTTTATATGTGGGCAGATTGATCCCCAAGAAAGGTGTGCATCATCTGCTTACTGTGATGAAAAGTGTCATACAGAGTGAACCAAGCGCCAAACTGGTTATCGTAGGCAGTGCTTACTATGGCTCTAAAAAAGTAACCAGTTATGTAAAGCAATTAGTTAAAATAGCAAAGGCTATGCCTGGATATGTGAAATTCATTCCGTACGTGAGGCATCAAGAGATGCCTAAATGGGTCCGAATTGCCGATGTTCTCGTCGTCCCTTCCATCGGAAATGAAGCATTCGGTCTTGTGAATGTAGAAGCGATGGCTACCGGAGTTCCCGTCGTCGCAACGAGAATAGGCGGGATTCAAGAGGTTGTGGAGGATGGACAAACAGGCTACTTAATTGACCCGAAGGCAATTGAAACGGAGCTCCGAACGTGTGTCCTACGGTTGCTGAATGATGAAAGCCTGCAGCGCAAGCTAGGGGAGAACGGGATCAAAAGGGTGGATGAGATGTTCACATGGCAGAGAGCTGCTGAGGTCAGGTCATCTTTATATAGTCAAATGTTGAAGGAACGGCTCTTGTCTAGGTTAGCGCACATTTTTGGGGGCTAATGTACTTATTAAGGTGAGAATGAATATGTTACCTATGATAAATCTTGGCGAATGGAGAGGAGTCATATGAATAAGCGAAAGAGCAGCAACACCCATAAAGCGAACGTGCATAAAGTGAACTCCAACATGAATGAATTAAAATGGCTCGATGAAGCACCAATAAAGCAAGATAAAGTGGTAGAACAACCCAAACTAATCGCGAAAATGAATCCAACCGCTATTGAGAAGACAGAGAAGACAGAGAAGACAGAGAAGACAGAGAAGACAGAACCACAGAAAGTATTGCATGTCTCTAAGGTTATCGAGCAGATCACACCTGATTTATTATTAACGGAACGTAAAACTGGAAAATTCGTTGACCCGGTTGTCTATACGGATGACATTGTAAATGAAGCTGTCACATGGGACAAAATTGCAAGCCGATCGATTGATGATACGAAAATAAAACCCTTTAGCATTGGTACCAAATCGATCAAAGATGGAGCCATCGAACATTCCAAACTAGCTCAGGGAAGCGTAACCCGCCCGAAAATTGCAAATCAATCCATCCATGATGAACATGTTGCTCCCAACAGTATAGCGGGAGATAAAATTCAAGATAACACTTTGTCTGGCGGAAAGTTGTTCGATAGCAGCATAACAACCGCCAAAATTGCAGATAAATCGGTTGATGCCACGAAACTGGCAGACGGTGCCATTTTGCCACAACATTTATCCGAACTGATTGTTACAAGTGACTTGATTGATCAACAAGCGATTACTTCAGATAAAATTCATAGTGGTGCTGTACAAACAAAGCATTTGGCCAACTATATTATTGACACTGCTAAGCTCATGGATGCTTCCATCACCTCTGCGAAAATTAGAGAGGGTGCCGTCACGGAAGAAAAATTGGGGATGGGCAGCGTAAGTTCTATCCATATCCAAGGAGAAAGCATTTTAACGGAGCATCTGGGGCATCAGTCGATTATCAGTGACAACCTGGCTGATCAGGCAGTAACAGGTTCTAAGCTGGCTCCACATGCTGTAGATTCGTTGCATATCGCACAATCCGCGGTGAGAGGAATCCATATTGAGGGTGCCGAGATAACCAGTTATCATATAGCTGATCAAGCCATTCGGACTAAACATATTGGGGAAGGCATCATAGAAACGAAGCACATTCAAGATGGTGCGATTACCGTCGCGAAATTGGGCGAGAAGATCGTAGCGAGCAGACATATAGCGCCACAAGCTATTGAGTCAGCTCACATGAACGATCAAGTGATTTCCAGCAGCAAATTGCAAGACGGTGCAGTCACTGCGGATAAACTTGCGCAAGGTGCCATCAGCTCCAAACATATTGGTTCACATATGATCCGATCCGAACATCTGGAGGACAATGTGGTATCTAGCTCCAAAATTGCTGCTGGATCCGTTATTACAGATAAATTGGCAGAAGGCAGTGTAGGAAATTCAAAACTAAAGGATGAAAGTGTCACTTCTGGTAAAATTGCGTACCGTTCCATCCTTGCGGCTCATATGCAGGAAGAGATTATTTCCAGCAGCCACATCGCCAAAGGCGCGATCGGTGAGAAACAAATCGATTTGCACGCGATTCATCGCAACCATATTGCAGATGAAGCCATCACAACTAGACATGTTCAGGAAGAAAGCATTACAACGAGCAAGCTAGCTGAAGAAGCCGTGACAACGGCGAAGATCGCTCCGATGTCCATTGAATCACGCCATTTGCAAGATGAGATTATCGATGGTGTTCATATTAAACCAGGGACGATTACTTCCGATCATTTAGCGCAAGGATCCATCACCCTAGATGTATTCGCAGATCGAAGTCTAGTTGGCAGTAAACTGCAGGAAAACTCAATCTCGACAGAAACCTTAGCCGACGGTGCAGTCACCAAAGAGAAGCTCGCGAATGGAGCAGTAGACACACAGCATCTTAAGCCGGAATCGGTTACTACGAGAATCATTGAAGATCAAGCCATAACGAATGCGAAGCTTGAGGATGAAGTTGTGACATCAGATAAGCTGGCTGATGGCAGTGTAATCAGTACCAAAATTTCGAACAAAGCGGTGAATTCAGAGCATATTATCGATGGTGCTATCACAGCTTCAAAATTGGCAAATGAAAGTGTGCATGGCAGCAAACTAGCCCCTGGTGCGGTCGGTTCACGGCATCTGGCAGATGGCTCAGTCATTAGCTCGAAAGTCGCATTTCGTGCGATCAATAGTGAGCATCTGGCAGAAGGTGCGGTCATTGGTACAAAGCTGGCTAATGAGAGTGTTGACGGCTCGAAAATCATGTCGGGTGCGATCACAGACGAACATCTGTCACTTGGTGTGGTGAATGGTACGAAGTTAGCGTATGGTTCTGTGAGCAATCAGCATCTCCTTGCGGGTGTCATTGACAGTGAAAAGCTGGCTGTGAACTCGGTAGATAGCAGTAAACTGGTGTCTGGTTCTGTGCATAACTATCATTTTGCAGATCATGCGGTATATGGAGCGAAATTGGCGCCAGGAAGCGTCGATGGAACTAAGTTGGCCGAAGGTGCTGTGAACAGTGAGCATTTGACAGATCAAGCAGTAGATGCCTCCAAGTTGGCGTCAGGAAGTGTAGATAGCAGTAAAATCATGTATGGCGCGATTCAACGGGAGCATTTGTCGGATTTTATTATCGATGGATTGAAACTCTCTTTGGGCTCAGTGACAAGCAGCCATCTTGCTCCTGGCTCTATTGACGGATTGAAGCTGTTGAACGGCAGCGTGGATAGCACGAAGTTAACCTCTGATGCTGTTGGAAGCGAGCACCTACAAGAAGAAGCCGTTACCGGTGATAAGCTTGCACCTAGCAGTGTGGACAGTAGTAAACTCGTATTCGGTGCGGTAAATGGCGATCACCTTGCAGATGAGGCCGTGACAGGGTCGAAGATAGCCGATAAAAGTATCGAAGGCAGCAAGATAATGGATGGTGCGATTGATACAGTTCAATTAGCAGATGGCAGTGTAGACAGTTATAAGCTGGCTCAGGGTGCGGTTACTGATTTCCATCTAGCAACTGGTAGTGTTGATGGCACTAAGCTTCAAGCTGGGGCTATCTCGAATCAACATATCGCAGATGCTTCACTTACGGTGACGAAATTGGCAGATGGTGTTGTACGGACCTCTTCTCAGCAAAGAAATGTTCTGCAGCAGTTTGGACTTGAGCCCTTTGTCATGAAGATCCAAGATGAGACGATTGAGCTGGTGCTCCATTTTGAAGAGGAATATGTGGATACGAACTATGTGTTAACGGCGATCACGAATCATCCAGCTTGCTATGTCATTGTTAGTCAAAAGTCTAAGGGCAGCGCGGTGCTGTCCATCATTCGAGCCAAGTTCTCACCTGATCAACAAGGGATCGTAAATTGGATGGCGATAGGTAAGAGTCATTAATAATAATTAGTTGTAAATCCTTCAACAAAAAAACGGCGGTTCGCATCTTATGCGAGACTACCGTTTTTTTTGTTGTGTGTCTGCTATTCGATAGATAGATGACTAATTTTTAATTTAGGGATGTTCGTCCAATTTCCGTCTATCACGAAAGCATATGCTAGTAGAAATGAATGTGACTATGCATCATATGAAACGTGCGAGCTAACGTTCGTAAAGGGGGATGACTTGTGAAAGGTGTCGTACTTGCAGGAGGAACAGGAAGTCGTTTACGCCCTTTGACGCATATTATTAATAAACATTTGCTTCCTGTTGGTGATCTGCCCATGATTCAATATGCCTTAAATAAACTAGCCCATGCAGGTGTTCAGGATATACTTATCATCACCGGGAAACAATCTGCAGGCTTATACCTCGATTATTTGGGCAGTGGTGAATCGTTCGGCGTCAATCTGACTTATAAGATTCAAGAGAAAGCTGGAGGAATTGCGCAAGCCTTGGCTTTGGCAGAGGATTTCGTGCTGGAGGGTGAGAAATTCGTGGTTATTCTGGGGGATAACTTATTCCAAGATCCACTTGCACCCATGATTGAAGCATATAAGCATCAGACAGATGGCGCCATGGTCATTTTAAAAGAGGTAGAGGATCCTAGAAGGTATGGCGTAGCGGATATGAAGAGTGAGCAAATTGATCGCATTGTAGAAAAGCCGGAGAATCCAAGCTCATCTTATGCTGTGACAGGTATTTATTTATATGATTCTACTGTGTTTAACATTATTAAATCGCAGTCGCCTTCTGCAAGAGGAGAGATGGAAATCACAGATGTGAATAATGTGTATGCGGCATCAGGCACACTTTCCCATATGTTTCTCACTGGATGGTGGATTGACGCGGGAACACATGAATCGCTCTTTCAGGCCACGCTTTTAGTTAGGAAGGAGAACAGATAATGCAATCGTTGCTTGTAACGGGAGGCATGGGATTTATTGGAAGTAACTTTATTCATTATTGGAAGAAACATCATCCAGAGGATCATGTGATCAATGTCGATTTGCTTACGTATGCAGGAAATAAGAACAATACTAGATTGTTTGATGGGCAAAGTGGTTATCAATTTGTACATGGAGATATTGGTAATGAGGCACTCATGATGAGGCTGATGCAGGGTGTCGATGTGGTCGTACATTTTGCAGCGGAATCTCATGTGGATCGGAGTATTCATAACCCAGGAAGCTTTGTGATGACAAATGTGGTAGGCACGCAGATATTGCTTGAAGCTGCTCGCCATAGGCAGGTTAAGAAGTTTATTCATATTTCCACAGATGAGGTCTATGGCACACTTGGGGAAGATGGTGCTTTCAGTGAAGAGACGCCAATAGCTCCGAATTCTCCTTACTCCGCAAGTAAAGCAGGCTCTGATCTGCTTGTTAGAGCTTATTATGAAACGTATGGTTTTCCAGCAGTGATTACACGTTGCTCCAACAATTATGGTCCCCGCCAATTTCCCGAGAAGCTGATCCCTCTCTTAATTACCCGTGCTCTTCGCGATGAAATGATACCCCTATATGGTGATGGATTGAATGTACGAGACTGGTTGTATGTAGACGATCATTGCTCTGCCATTGAATGCGTGATTGCAGCTGGTGTACCTGGGGAAGTGTACAACGTTGGCGGTCAGAACGAGCGAACGAATCTGGAGGTTGTCCAAAGTATTTTGAAGCTGCTGGGCAAACCCGAGTCTTTAATTCAGTATGTAGCGGATCGGCTTGGACATGATCGTCGATACGCCATCGACAGCTCGAAGATACGTCGCGAGTTAGGGTGGACGCCGGCTTACTCATTTGAGAATGGACTTCAAAAGACGTTGGACTGGTATATGCAAGAAAGCGATTGGTGCGCCCGTATTGCAGACGGTTCGTACCGAATAGATAAAGAAGCTGATCACACTTGAAAATAGTAATTACGGGTGCCGGCGGGCAGCTAGGCTATGATCTTAAGCGTGTACTGAGTCCCATGCACGAGGTCATCTCTTGGGAGAAAGAGAAATTGGATATTAGATATGAGCAAGAAGTCATGGAGAAGCTGTTGAACGAACGGCCGGACATTGTTGTGCATGCTGCTGCCTATACGAATGTAGATAAAGCTGAATTGGAGAAGGAGTCTGCCTATCAAGTGAATGCATTAGGTGCTCTTCATATCTCGACGGCTTGTGAGATCCTTGGAGCCAAGCTCGTCTATGTCAGCACGGATTATGTGTTTGATGGAACGAAGACCATGCCCTATGACGAGAACGACGTGCCGAATCCGCTTAATACCTACGGAGAATCCAAGCTTCTTGGGGAGAAATTCGTTGCGATGACGTGCTTGAAGCATTTTATCGTACGAACCTCTTGGTTATATGGCTTGAAAGGAACGAATTTTGTAACCAAAGTTTTGGAGAAGGCGCGCGAGAATCCGACGCTATCCATCGTGGATGATCAATTTGGCTCTCCCACCTATTGCTTGGATCTGGCGATTTTCATTCGAGAACTCATCGCAACGGACCGATATGGTCTCTATCATGCCTCAAATCAAGGCGTATGCTCCAGGTATGAATTCGCCCTGCATATCCTCCAAGCGGCTGGCATGGCGCATATTTCCCTGCAGGCTGTGCCTACCCATGCTTTTCCGCCAGCACCAGCAGAAAGACCGATGTATACGGCGTTTGCACACAAAGCCATGCAAGACAATGGGTTTACGCCAATGCGTGATTGGCAATCGGCGCTTGATTTCTTTCTACAGGTTGATTATTACGATACAGCTGTTTTGGCTAAGAGGGTGAAAGAAACATGGTGATTCGTAGCCGCATTGAGGAGGGGCGCAGCCGAGGATTTCAGGCGGGCTGGGAAAATGGTTTTCGAATGGGAAGATGCCAGTGCACTCTCGACACCTGTCACCCAGCACCCATTCCCCTTCGAGAAGCAAGTGTATTATTTATCGTTCAAGGCTTTCCGGCGATTGACCAAGGCATCATTCAAGGCTTGCAGCAAACCGTACACGTCATGTACGCGGCAGTAGCAGCCGATATGCTCCGATTAGCCAGAGAGCTTAGGCCTAGTCTGGTACTCGTCATGAATGGTCTTCATGTTTTTCCGGCTGATCATGCTCATCACATAGATCTAGTTAGACAGATGGGGATACGTACCGCTATCTGGTTTGCGGACGATCCCTATTTTACTGATCATACAGTCGCATTAGCCCCTCATTATGATTATGTTTTCACGCATGAAATGTCCTGTGTACCGTTCTATCAAGGGATCGGCTGCGGGCAAGTTCACTACTTGCCTTTGGCCGCTAATCCAGCTGTGTTTAAACCTGTTCCTGTTAGTCCTGAGTATCTAAGCGATATCTGCTTTATTGGTACGGGCTTTCCAAACCGAATTGCTCTTTTCAATGAGTTAACCCCCTTCTTAGTAGGGAAAAAAGTGGTCATTGCCGGGGGATTATGGAACCGATTAGATCACTTTGTATTGCTTCAACAGGGGATTAAGCTGCAAGGGGTTCCGATCGAAGAGTCTGTGAAGTATTATAACGGTGCCAAAATTGTCTTGAATATCCACCGGCTCACGTACGATGAAACTTTCAATAAAAACAGTAGAAATATACCGGGATCTTCGATAAACCCTAGAACGTATGAGATTGCAGGATGCGGTACCTTGCAAATAACGGATTATCGTCAGGATCTGGAACAGTATTATCGACCTGGCCACGAAATAGAAACCTTCCACCATACGGGAGAACTTCTTCATAAAATGAGTCATTATTTACTTCATGAGGAAGACAGATTGCGTATCGCAATCAATGGAATGAGAAGAACACGCATGGATCACTCATTCGCATCCCGATTAGTTAAGTTGTTAGACATTGTATTTGCCTAGAAGGGAGTGAAATTAGTGAAGTTTATTAATCATGCGCATGCGCGGGAACGCGGACATGCTGACGGTTATCAATTAGGTCTTGCCAATGGGGTCAGGATGGGACAATGTGAAGCGATTATTCAAAAGGCAGTACGTGACCGTCCATCAAGTCCTGTGTGGGACGTGTGTGTGTTGTTTGTTACTTCAGGTAAAGGTTATCCTTACGAGCCATTGGATATCGCTGTTATTAACAGTCTTCGTCCTTTAGTTCGGGAATTAATCATAGGCAACTCAGACATCGATGCGACGCATATCGGCAGGCCCAAAGCCAGCGTCGAAACGATGGCAGCAAGGTACCGACCTGATGTGATGATTGTTTTAGAGGGAATGAATCTCTCTCTAAATGTCGTTGATCGGGTTCGTCATATGGGAATTCGAACCGCGATATGGCTAACCGATGATCCCTATTACACGGATATTACGGCTGCATATGCGAGGCATTATGATTTTTTATTTACTTTGGAAGTGAATTGTGTACAGTTCTATCGGGATATGGGAGGTGAGCAGGTCCATTATTTGCCTTTAGCTTTTCAACCAGATATGTATCGTCCAAGACCTGTACCGAATGGCATTCACCGTGATATTTGTTTTATTGGTTCGGCTTACTGGAATCGCGTTGGCGTGTTCAATCAGATAGCTCCCTATTTGGCGACCAAACACGTCATCATCTCAGGGATTTGGTGGGAACGGCTGAGGAATTATCGTTTGCTGGCACCTCAAATTCAATTAAATACATGGATGCCGCCAGATCAAACGGCCACGTTCTATAACGGTGCCAAAATCGTCATTAATATGCATAGAGCTTTCGATGATCAAGCGTATAACCATAATTCTCGCCGAATAAGCGGTGCTTCACCTAATCCCCGGACATTTGAAATTTCTGGATGCGGCGCCTTTCAATTGACGGACATTCGGGATGATTTAGTCAATTTTTATACGCCAGACTATGACATTGTGACATATGGGTCACCGGAAGAATTGCTTCACAAAATGAATCATTATTTAATTTACGAAGAGGAACGTAAACTAATCGCCATGCGTGGGCTCTATCGCACAATGCGAGATCATACCTATACCAATCGTCTAATTACGATGCTTTCCGTCATTTTTGGGCCTAGATAAGAGCTGAATAAGAGAACCATTAGAAAGACGAGGTGTAGAATTTGATTACGAAAAGAAAGGTTCGCAAGCTGAGCGTGGCCAGAAAGATTCGGAAGAAGCGGGTGGGACCAAGGACGGTAGGTTTAAAAAAACGGATCATTGTTAGAAAAAAGGGACGTGCTATTCGTCGTTTGAGGCCAGTAGCAAGGCGTAAGGGTAAACGCAGATTAGTTCGTCGTCTGATCCGATTTCCTAGACGCAAGGGGAGCCGAATAATAGTTCGTCGTCGCAAAGTCCAGCGCCGAATCATTCAAAGCCCAAGAGCAAGGAGAGCCCAATTGGTCTATGATCGAGCATTCAATGAAGCTTACAATACCGCTTACGGTGAAGGCTTCGCGCAAGGGTATACGTGGGAGCTTACGAATCCAACGATTGCTTAAAGTCAAGTCATGAGGTGAGACTGGTTGGTGAAAATTAACAGTAAGAAGCGAATGAGGCGGCAGGTAACCTTTCGGAAGGGAAGTAAACGAAATCTCCTTAAGAAGCCAGCACGAAGAATCATAACTAAGCGTAAGCGAGCTCTAACTAGGGTAAATAGGACAAGTGTCCATCCTGTCGGTGCGATGATCATAGCTTCCAATGCAGAAGGAACGATCGTGAATGTGCTGGAGCAGTTGAAACGTTTACCGCTTAGGGAGATTATCGTTATTGTTCACGGCTCTGTAGACCGCACGTTAGAGAAAGTTAGAAGGAATTCCCGCGCAATTATTGTTCATGATCCCAACCGAATCGAGCAAGATATCGCAAGGGCTCTGGCAGCGAGAATATCGCAGTCTGACTTCTTGCTTTTCATAGAAGGGGACCAAGTGATTAGTGCGGATGAGCTGCTTCCGTCTATTCAGAATGTTGAGATGGGAATTGAAAATGGCACATTAGCGAGGAGGCATGAACTTGCAATTAACGAGCATCATTATTCCTACGTTTAATGGTCTAGCTTTGTTGAAAGCCTGTGTCGCATCCATCCGTAAGCATACCACTGTGCCATATGAAATTATTGTTGTTGATAATGGCTCCCAAGACGGTACATTGACATACTGCCGCAATGAAAATGTCAAGCTCTTGGCGCTGCCAGCTAATCTTGGTTTTCCAGCTGCATGTAATTACGGGTTGCGTTTAGCGGAAGGTGACACCTTAATGCTCTTGAATAACGATACGATCGTAACGCCTAATTGGCTGCCCAAGCTGCTGAACTGCTTAAACAGTAGAGAAGATATTGGGATGGTAGGTCCAGTCTCTAACTATGTCAATGGCAAGCAAAAAATCCGTATCCCCTTCTCAGGGATTTCGAACATGGCCCAGATCTATAACCATGTAAATCCTGGGAAATGGCGGGAAACCAAGCGGCTGGTTGGCTTCTGTTTGTTATTTAAGCGGAACCTGTTTGAGCAGGTAGGTGTGTTGGATGAAAGATTTGCACCCGGATATTACGAAGACGATGACTTCTCCTACCGCGCACGATTAGCGGGCTATCAGCTGCTCATAGCAGGCGATTGCTTCGTTTATCATCGTGGAAGTGTTAGTTTTCGAAAAAATAGCCGTCGATCTAAGCTGCTGCTGCTGCGACGCAATCGTAAGAAATTTATTCATAAATGGGGCGTTGATCCATCCCAGTTTATTTAGACACCGTTTTACAAACAGCTGCATAACGTAGAGTGAAAAAGGTTGTAGGAGGAAGTTCCAATGGAGGAGCGGATAACGAAGATTATTTCTCAGATTGCAGCTTCACATAGCCAAATGGGACGGATACTGGAAACACATCGGCATGTGTCTTCGCAAATGGCGGCAATTACTGGAGATCTGCCGGATTCTCATCCTGAATTTGCTGGATTAGAGATGCTGCAGCAGCGGGCTTTACAATTAACCAAAAATGTTACGGCTTATTTAAATAGCCTCGCTGAATTGGAAGTAGCTATGGCGATGCAAACGGAATTGGTTATGAAGGAAATTCATCTACCTGATGAGGAATAGAGGGAATGGCCTTGGATAGAACAGATCTCTATATGCAGATGCTTGATGCGACAGCCAAGCTGCAAAATGAAATAAGTTTGATGCTGGAAGCGAGAGTTGTTGAAGCGTCGAAATCGCAAAACTGGATTTGTCAGCATATCAACGCGACAAATTTGGAGGGACATGACCATAAAATGAAAGTAACTGGCGAAATCCATGAGAGCGTCATTGACCTTATAGATGGGATAACGAAGATGGAGAATGCGCTAAATCGCCAGATGAAGGCGTTGCTTGGGAAACAGCCCTCAGGCTCAGCTTTAGGATCCGACGACGCTATGGAATTTGGCAGCCTACTTCCGTTTGGTGAGGATGGAAAACTGTGAAGGAATGGAATCGGGAACGCGTGGAGCTGCATATGTTGATCTCGCTGGCGCGGAGCCAGCGAGCATTATGCAGAATCATTGAATCTGTTGCGGATCATATGGAAGGCTCTGAACAGCTGGCCGGCCATGTCGCGGATAATCTAAAGACGATAAGTGACTATCAACGTGCCCTGATGTTGAAATTAACGAATCATAGCAGGCGTACGCGTGTTATGGGTAAGCCTGGTAAGCCTTGGATGAATAAGTGTGTGAAGCCTTAACCCCAACGTATAATTAATCCTGCGTGTGTTAATCCACCGCCAAATCCATAAAGTAACAGAGTGTCGCCGGTCTGTACTTTCCCTTCTCTTACTCCTAAATCCAGTGCAAGCGGGATGGATGCCGCGGAAGTGTTGCCGAAGTATTCAAGACTAACCAACGCTTTTTCAATCGGGATACTGCTCTTCTCACAGATGGAATCAATCATGCGCAGGTTCGCGCTATGAGGAATGAACCAATCGATGGCTGCGAGAGGCAAACCGCTTTTCTGGAGCAGCATCTCGATGCCTTGCGGTACGGTTGAAACAGCGAATCGGTACACTTCACGCCCGTTTTGGACAAGCTTCCCTTCTCCAACTAAGGGGGTTCCATTCAGCTCAGTGGCAAGTCCTGTGCGGTACACATGCTTGGCACCAGTGCCATCGGATCCCATGTGATGAGCGAGAAAGGCAGGCTGAGCTTCCTCTCTTTCAACGACAACCGCGCCAGCGCCATCGCCAAATAGTATGCAGGTGGAACGGTCGGTGTAATCGGTGATTTTGGATAAGGCGTCGCCGCCGATCACGAGGATCTTCTGATGCACACCTGCAGCAACGAGTGCACCAGCGGTGTGAAGCGCATAGGTGAAGCCGGCGCATGTCGCATTGAGATCATAGGCTCCCGCAGCCGCCATGCCGAAATGGGCTTGAACCTGACACGCGACTGGCGTGGAGGGTAAGTCTGGCGTATGCGTGGACACGATAATGAGCTCTATATCGTCGAGGGAGCTTGGGTAACGATTCAGCAGATTCTGTACAGCAGCTATACATAAATGACTAGTGAACTCATGCGCCTCGGCTATTCGGCGTTCTCGAATTCCTGTGCGCTGAACGATCCATTCATCATTCGTATCTACCATGCTGGAGAGATCCTCGTTGGTTAAAATGTGTTCAGGTACATAGGTGCCGATGGCTGAAATTCGCGCCTGCAAGGGACGAGAGAAAGGCATGAGTAACACTCCTTTTGTAATATTTAGTATCAAGTATTAGTACCAAGTACTAAAAATAGTGTAAGGTATGGGGATGATCTTTGTCAATAGGTAGAAGCGAAGCAAAGCAAAAAAGAGCTGACCCCAAGCGGATAAATCCACTGGGATCAGCTCTATTTACTTAACGAGCATTTCCAAGGTGTCTTCGTTGACGCTTTGCTTTTCTAGCATGCAAGAGCTCATAAACCGTTGGTACCATAATCAGCGTGAAGAGAGTTGCTGAAGTCAGACCGCCGATAACCACAACCGCTAAGCCTCGGGAAACGATACTTCCCTCTTCGGCTTTGGCAAGAACAAGAGGTACCATCGCGCAAATGGTTGCTACAGCTGTCATCAAGATGGGACGCATCCGCGTAGCCGCGGCTTCAAGCAAGGACTCACGAATGGTCATATGCTCTTCGTTTTGCTTTACACGGTCAATCAGGACGATGGCATTCGTGACGACGATTCCGATCAGCATTAGGAATCCGAAGATCGAGGTAACGTCGAAGGATGTTTTCGTGATCATCATACCGACAATCGCACCTACAGCCGCGAAAGGAAGGGATACCATACTCGCAATCGGTGCACGGAATGATTTGAACGTGATGACCATGATCAATAGTACGATGCCAATGGAAATGCCCATCGTCATGAACAAGTCGGCAAAATCACTGGATTGCTGAGCAGAAGCTCCGCCAACAATCAAAGCAACGCCTGCGGGAAGCTTCAAATCTTTCGTGTTTTTCGTAATTTCTGTGTTGATTTTAGATAATTTGGTTGAGTCTACGAGTGCCGTCACACGCAAGAATTGTTGACTGTTCTTATGAAGAATCGTGTTGGACTCATTGGTTTTTTCGATCTTCGCGACCGAAGTCAACGCCGCTGGACCCGTAGCTGTCATGATTTGAATATTCGAAAGGTCTGAAACGGTTGATGGATTAATCAAAGCATCTAACACGACAGGAATTTCTTTGTTCTCCAGCTTCATGGAACCAATTGGCGTTGGGTTCATCAGGGAGCGGATCGTACCTGCAATTTCCTGTGGCTTAGCAAGTGTAGGATCTACTGTAATGGCATAGCCTGGTTTCGTTACATTTTGATTACTCGTAACTTTCTCGACGCCGTCGATATCTTTAATTGCCGCAATGACATCCGCAGCAGCCTGATCTAAGCTCTTAGCGGAATCGCCTGTTAAATCAACTGTAATGGCGGAACCGCTGCTTCCATCGAAGCCTCCTCCACCTGCCTGCAAATCAGCTTCTGGATATTTCGGCTTTTGACTGACGACTTGATCGATAAAATGCTGCGTGTCCACATCCTTTTTCATGAATACTTGGAAATTAGCTATGGTAGGAGGCGCAACGCTGCCCCATTTGGCATTATCTTCGGTATTCCCTTGTTGAAGAATAAGATGGTCAACTTCACTCTGTTCTAGCATGAATTTCTCTAATTCAATTGCTTTTTCACGAACGGTCGTGATCGGTGTTTCAGGAGTGTACGAGAGACTTACAACCAATTGGCTTGCCGTGGAACCGCCAACCGCACCTTTTGGCATGACGAAGTAAAGGGCGATTGAGCCGCCGAAAAGGATAAGGGAAACTAGAATGGAGATGAATTTATGATTCAAGCTCCAAGATAAAATATTTCGAAGACTTTTCGACTCTTTATGCTCCTTTAGTTTCGTATTGCGAAGCAGCCAAGCGCTCATCACAGGTACGACGGTTAAAGCAACCAGCAAGGAAGAAAGTAACGAATACGTAACCGTTAAGGCGAAAGGAAGCAGGAACGCTTGCAACGACCCTTGCAAGAGTCCAAGCGGCAAGAATACGGCAACTGTTGTAAGGGTAGATGCGGTAATCGCTCTAGCAACCTCACGTGTAGCATCAATGATCAATTCCTTGGAGAACTCGGCCTTCTGGGTTCTTCGGAAAATATTTTCGATAACAACGATACTATCATCGACGAGTCGGCCTACAGCGACGGCGACCCCGCCTAGCGTCAAGATATTCAACGTTACGCCGGATTGGGAAAGCAGGAATAACGTTAATCCAAGTGATAAAGGAATGGAAACAATCGTAATGAACGTGGAACGAATGTTTCTTAGGAAGATTAGAATAACGATTGTTGCAAATAATGCACCTAACAACACTTCTCTCATCATGCTATTAACGGAAGTAACGACGGATTCTGCTGTGGAGTAGATGACCTCTGCAGTCGCATTCGGATACTTCGCCGCGATCTCATCTGAGATTTTATTAACTTCCTTGCTGATATCAACCGCGTTGGAGCTAGTGTCTTTCGTAACAACCAATGTTAAAGAGTCCTTGCCGTTAATACGTGTCAATGTATCTTTGTTTGCGGCTACCTCAACTGTAGCAACATCCTTCAATTTAATTCCTGGAGCTACCGTTAAATTGTTGAGTGTATTGAGATCGTCTAGGTTTCCTACAACCTTAATCGCACTCGTTTTGCCATCGATGGGTCTCTCCCCAACATTGACGGTCACATTTTGACCTTGTAGAACACCCATAAGTACTTGTGCAGGCAATTTCGCGTTAGCTAATTTATCTTTGTCCGGGTGGATGATCACTTGAGAGACCGATGTACCACCAAGCACTACGCTAGCAAGACCTCTGATTTTTTGAAACTCAGGTAATATTTTCTCTTGCGCAAGCTCGATATTTTGTTTCGTGATGCCATCTTTGAAGTTAAGGGCTACCCAGGAGAGTGGAATCATCGAGGTGTTTAAACGAATAACGAAAGGCTTCGACATGCCCGCAGGGAGAACAATCGAGGAGATCGCTTCTTGAACGCTCGCTTGCGCATCCTTCATTTTAATATCCGAATCAAATGTCATATCAATTTTCATAAAGCCGTCAGATGATGTGGAGAATACTTCCTTCTTACCCGGCACACTGGAGACAGCTTTCTCTATAGGTGTAGTTGCACTATCTAGCATGGATTTGGCATCAAAGCCTTGACCGACGACCGTAACACTAATTTGTGGGAAATCTGCACTAGGCAGGAATTCCATCGGCAATTTAAAATAACTACCGATTCCTGTTCCTAAAATTAATATCACCAAAAAAATAACTGCTGCTTTGTTGCTAAAAGCCCATTTCGTAAACCATGTCACACGTCTCGCTCCCTTTCATCATCTATCTCTTTATTTCTCTAGGTTCAAGTATAGCAATATCATTCCATTAGCGAATATGGCTAGGGTCGGGTTTCATCTCGGTCTAGAGTCTGAGAAATCCCTTAGGTATAGAATTCCATCTTCGGAATGATATATGTAAATTAGGGCCTGGATAGATAGTATTTTCATGATTTGGATAAAAGGAAATAATGAAGGAAATGCTACCCTTATCGTCCATAGTGTGACGAAGATACTGAAGATGATGGGAAGTGAAAGTAACGCATGTTACAAGGCAAAAAGAGGTTAATCTGGATAGCCCTCATCTGTGTGGTCTTGTTCAGTGCTTCCACAACGACAGTTTTTGCGTATGGCAAAGGAGCGAAAGGCCCTGATGTCTACGCGGTTCAAGGGATGCTGAAATCTCTAGGTTACTATTCGGGACCGATTACAGGCTATTATGGCAATCAAACACAAGCTGGGGTTAAAGCATTTCAAAGTAGATATGGTTTGGCAGTAACGGGAAATGTCGACGATCAAACGCTACAATCGATTCTCTGGGCTTATGGAAATCTTAAGATTCCGAAGAAGGCGACACCAACGCCAGTGCCAACACCGGCGCCGACGCC
Organism: Paenibacillus sp. J22P51; assembly: GCF_059692215.1. Taxonomy (NCBI): domain Bacteria; kingdom Bacillati; phylum Bacillota; class Bacilli; order Caryophanales; family Paenibacillaceae; genus Paenibacillus; species Paenibacillus sp. J22P51. The sequence goes on from NZ_JCAUAZ010000002.1 coordinate 43,254, forward strand.
GTATACACCGAGTCCTACACCAGCACCGCAGGTTCCATCGACATCTGGATTAACTGTGGAAGAGCAGCAAATGCTCGATCTCGTAAATAAAGAGCGTACTGCTGCGGGACTCTCACCGCTTACAGCGGACTTGGAGCTCACCAAAACAGCTCGTCTCAAAAGCCAGGATATGGTGGATAACAAATATTTCTCCCATGATTCACCAACGTATGGATCCCCATTCGATATGATGGAGAAGTTCGGTATTACATACAATGCAGCCGGGGAGAACATCGCTTGTAATCAAAGTGTAACGGCGGCACACGAAGCGCTAATGAACTCGCCAGGACATAAAGCGAATATTCTGAGTAAAGATTACACGCATATTGGCATAGGCATTGTGGACGGCGGGCCGTGCGGTAAAATGTTTACACAACAGTTTATTGGCAAATAAAATAGCGATAAGGAGCTAAGCAGTGTTTGCGCTTAGCTCCTTTGTTTTTGGGAAAATAGGATGAGCTCCTAGGGGACCTTTAAGTCGAAAAAATCGATTTACGAGTGGCGAGAATGGCAATAGGAGTAGTGTAAGTCGATAAAATCGAGTTACGCGTGGCGAGAATGGCAATAGGAGTAGCGTAAGTCGATAAAATCGAGTTACGAGTGGCGAGAGTGGCAATAGGAGTAGAGTAAGTCGATAAAATCGAGTTACGAGTGGCTAGAATGGCGATAGGAGTAGCGTAAGTCGAAAAAATCGAGTTACGCGTGGCTAGAATGGCAATAGGAGTAGCGTAAGTCGAAAAAATCGAGTTACGCGTGGCGAGAATGGCAATAGGAGTAGTGTAAGTCGAAAAAATCGAGTTACGCGTGGCGACTATGGCGATAGGAGTAGCGTAAGTCGATAAAATCGACTTAATCCATCCCCCCGGGCTCCATTGGGGTCCTCCAAGTCGATAATAAATTGCAAAAAGAGTGTCCCCTGCCACAAACATGGCTTATGGGACACTCTCTTTCGCTTACGTCTATGTTTAAGTAGCCGATACAGGTTTAATCGCTTCGGTCCATTCCGTATACTTCTGAAGTGCAGCGCCTTGCTCAATCGCATGACGGGCCATGTAAATGCCTTCTTCAATGGAGCCTGCTTTTTGGGAAACCCACAAACGTACAGCACTGTTAAGTAAAACCATATTTAAGTAAGGAAGTGCTGCATCTCCACGCAAAACGGACAATGTGGTTTCGGCTTGAAGTTCAGCCGTCCATTCCACTTCTGGCACTTCAACCATCAGCTCATAAATTTCAGGATCCACAATGAATAACTCACTTGTCTGATCTTGGATGAGATAAGTTCTTGTCCGCTTATCGACGCCTAAGTCTTCGGAGCCCTCCATACCCTGCACCACGATTCCTCGAGAAACACCTAATTCAATTAGCAAATTCGTGATTTTCTCAAAAACAGTACCGTGGAATACACCGACAGCCATGAATGGAGCTTCTGTGAAGCGCAGCAGTTTTTCTGCGGTATTGAACACAGTTCGCAAACCAAGCTCTTTACGAAGCTCGCGTAGTTCACCAAGCGGCCCACACCAGCTTTCTGTTGGTGTGAACAGGAAGCCTGTTCGCGCCGCAGCGGAGATCAGTGCTTCGCGTGAAGCGCCAAGCGCATTTACGCCCATTGCTGCAAGCACATCGGACAAGGTGATGCCCCATTTGGGCGGCATGCTCGGGCTGCCATGCAGCGTTGTTGGCAAACCGCAGGCTGCGAGTACGAATGCGGTTGGCAGCGTCGCGATAAACGTGCGCGTACGACCATCATAAGGGCCGGCACAGTCCATGCTGCCAGCTATAGGATATGTGGTCACACGTTGGCGCAACGCGTTAATGAAGGCTTTGATTTCATCAGGGGATTCCATTTTAATTCGTTCTGCTACGAGAAAAGCTCCAATTTGGGCTTGTGTGGCCGTCCCGGTTAATATGAGTTCAGCTGCTTGGGCAGCTTCCTCATACGTAAGGTCTCTGGCTCCGCGTTTGCCGCGGCCTACTTCTTTTAATAGAGATATCATCGTTTGCGGCCTCCTTTGTTCTGATCCTGTAATATCTGATACACCTTGACGATGGAGGTTGCGACGTCTACCATACGCTTACGTTCATTCATAGCTTGTTTACGGAGAAAATCATAAGCTTCAGCTTCTGAGATGCCTTTGATTTCGCATAAAATTCGCTTCGCCTGATCGACCCACTTGCGTTCCTCGAGTTTGGAAAGCAGCTGTTCACGTTCTTGCTGCCATTCGGTACGTTGGAAATAATGATTGACGCCAAGAATTAATGCGGCGTGGATTTCCAGTGGACTCATCCTGGAACCGATTAAGCCATCGATACCAGCATCCATTTTACATTCATTAGAAGGAAATGTGTGTGCATCACACCACCAGAATAGGGGGAGACTCCGCACGGCAAGCAAGCGTGAACGCCAGTCTGCTACTTGATCAGGACTTACCGATAATAAGACGGCATCGACCTTAGGGATGATAAAGGAAATTTCTTTCATATTAGATGAAGAATAAATGCGGAATCCCAAATTCTTCAGGATTTCATCTGGCAAAGATTCCATTCCATGTGTATCTTCCGTTCGTATAGCATGTGACGACTCAGAGGAGGCAGCTGAGCGAGTTGGCTTAAACTCGTCGATCAGTATGAATGATTGTAACATGGGAATACCTCCATCTTGAATAGCGTTTATCTCATGACAACTACATGTTAGGTTTTGGGGCTAATTGGTATTATTATACGGCAATACTATAGCATATGCACCTAAAATTTGTCGATATGCTACATCGAAACTAATGATTAATATTTTTATGTCATGTTTATTGACATAAGTCAGTGCTCATCGTATAATCAAGTTAGAAATCGGCACAATGATGTGCCACCTAACGAAGGCAATGGCGCCTATCCCCTTACAAGTACGTAAATGGATAGGCTTTTTATGTTCACTTTTATGCAAGGAAAAAAATAATCGATCATGCCGATCACGAAGAAGTGGCGGCAGTGGCAATGAGGCCGATGAACATCCCACGATTGATGGGGTATGTTTATCGGCCTTTTCTGTTAATGTACAGTCACACAAGGTAGGATAGGAAAAAAAAGAAGGCGAAAAGCCTCACAAAAGGAGAGGGAATCCATGGTTGATCGGAAAAGTTTTATGCAAGTGGGGCACAAAGGGTCATTGTTCAGTTCATTCTTATATTTTGACATGAGCTTCATGGTATGGGTTCTACTCGGTCCGCTAGCCGTCATTCTCTCCAATGATTTCCACCTGAATGCGGCTGAGAAAGCAAACCTTGTTGCCTTGCCTACATTGGGTGGCGCAGTATTACGACTTGTGCTTGGCGTGCTGACAGACAAGATTGGTCCTAAACGAACTGGACAGATTGGGCTTGCGTTAACCTTAATCCCATTGCTCTGGGGATGGTTATTCGCTAATACGATGGGGGAAATGTACTTCGTAGCGCTTATGCTTGGTATCGCTGGAGCAAGCTTTGCAGCAGCGCTGCCGCTGGCAAGCAGCTGGTATCCGCCACAATACCAAGGTTTAGCCATGGGGATTGCTGGCGCAGGGAACAGTGGAACGATCTTCGCTACCTTATTCGCGAATCGTCTTGCTCAGCATTACGGTGATTGGCATGTGGTGTTTGGAATCGCCTTGATTCCGATTCTGATTACTTTAATTGTATTTAGTATATTGGCGAAGGATAGCCCGAATAAGCCAGCGCCTAAGACGTTGAAAGAATACGGCAAAGTACTGAAGCAAAGAGATTCTTGGTTGTTCTGTATTTTCTATAGTGTAACTTTTGGTGGCTTCGTAGGGATGGCCTCTTATCTAACCATCTTCTTCAATTCACAGTATGGACTTTCACCCGTACGTGCAGCAGATTTTACAACCTTATGTGTGATAGGGGGCAGCTTCTTCCGTCCCGTTGGTGGTTGGCTCGCTGATAAGATCGGTGGGATTCGGATGTTAATGGTGCTATACGGTGTTGTTGGATTAATGATGGCGGGTATTTCAACGCTGCCAGCACTTTCACTAACAACGGTAATGCTCTTCGTTGCCATGATGGCCTTCGGTATGGGGAATGGATCCGTATTCCAGCTCGTGCCGCAACGTTTCCGAACGGAAATTGGCGTTATGACTGGGATCGTTGGAGCAGCAGGTGGACTTGGTGGTTACTTCTTACCTAAAATCCTTGGAAACCTAAAGTTATCCACAGGCTCATTCACACCAGGCTTTCTGATTCTAAGTGGAATTGCGCTCTCCTGTATCGTGATCATCGCGGTTGTTCAAGGACAATGGAAACGTACATGGATTGGTGAAGGCGGTAAAGTAAAAGCAGCATCTACAAGCATGGATGCAGTTCAAGCATAAGCAGGCATGGGACGCCGCTGATTCTCTTCGTCAGCGGCACATCCAGTAAAGTTTTTGCTCATGCAGCTTGCTCATCAGGCTGTATGGGCAAAGACGTTACGACTAGCGTCTTTGCAGTAGATACGAAAGTATAAGTTTTATACTTTTACTTCGCATCTACCTTGGTAAACGAGTTCGTCCTTGAAGGACGACGGAGTCGTTTATCCTTGGTTCAATCGAACTGCTCAAGCTCCATATCCCAATTTGTCATTTGGGAGCTTGGCTCCTGAATGACCCCTTTTTTCACAACCACTCAAATTCGAATGAATGCCCTAGTAAATGGATGGAAGGATGATCACAATGACAATCAAAAAAGAGAAGTTAGTCCTGGTCGGAAACGGAATGGCGGGCGTAAACGCCGTTGAACATTTACTAAAGCTCACACCTGATAAATATGAGGTTACGATTTTCGGCAGTGAACCGCATCCCAACTACAATAGAATCTTGTTGTCCTATGTGCTCTCCGGCGATTCTAAAGTCGAGGACATCGTTATTCATCCCTACGAGTGGTATACGAACAATAACATTACCTTATATACGAATCAAACGGTCACGAGCATCGACACGCTCACACAAACCGTTACGAGCGATAAAGGCCTGACGGTTTCCTACGATAAATTAATTCTAGCAACCGGCTCTAATCCATTCATGATTCCTATGCCTGGTGCGGACAAAGAAGGCGTCATGGCTTACAGAACGATCCGTGATTGTGAAATCATGATTGAGTCGGCTAAAAAGTACAAAAAAGCGATTGTCATCGGCGGTGGCTTGCTAGGTTTAGAAGCAGCGCGTGGTTTCCTCAATCTCGGCATGAAAGTCGATGTCGTTCACATCGTCGATACGATCATGGAACGCCAACTCGATCGTACAGCTTCCAAAATGCTGCAAGCCGCTCTTGAGGAGCAAGGCATCAACTTCCTGCTCGAGAAGCAATCGGCAGAAATTATAGGCGACAAGCGTGTGACGGGCTTGAAGTTCAAGGACGGCTCCGTTGCTGAAGCGGATCTGATTGTTATGGCAGTAGGCATCAGGCCGAACGTAGCCCTTGCGAAAGAAGCCGGCATCGAATGCAATCCAGGAATCATCGTCAATGATTACTTGCAAACGAACGTTCCGAATGTGTACGCCGTTGGCGAATGTGCGATGCACAGAGGTATCGCCTATGGTCTGGTAGCACCGCTCTATGAGCAAGGTGCCGTGCTGGCGAAGCATTTGGCCGGCGTGGAAACGGGGCCGTATGAAGGCTCTATTTTGTACACGAAGCTCAAAGTATCTGGTGTTGACGTATTCTCTGGCGGCAAATTCGTGGATGCCGAAGGAACCAAAGCGATTCGCATTCATGATGAGTTCACGGGTGTTTATAAGAAAGTCGTGATTCAAGACAATAAAATTATCGGAGCCGTGCTCTTTGGCGATACAGCTGACGGTACGAGACTCATGCAAATGATTCGGGAAGAAACAGATATTAGTGGCATGGCGAAAACAGCTATTCTCACGGATGGTTCAAGTGGCGGCGGGGGAGCTGCTTCCGGTGTTGCTGATATGAAGGATGACGCGATTATTTGCGGATGTAACGGTGTAACGAAAGGGACGATTTGTTCGGCCATTAAGGATCAAGGCTTAACAACGGTAGATGAAGTGAAAAACTGTACGACTGCTTCTCGCTCTTGCGGTGGCTGTAAACCGTTAGTTAGTGATCTACTAGCCTTTACCTTAGGAGCTTCTTATGATAAAAATGCTGCGAAAGAAACGATCTGTGGTTGTACGACACATACGCGTGACGAAGTGGTTACCGCTATTCGTGAAAAAGGATTGTCCCACGTTCGTGAAGTAATGAATGTTCTTGAATGGAAAAATGAAGAAGGCTGCTCCAAATGTCGTCCAGCATTGAATTATTATTTGGGCATGATCAGCCCTGCAACCTATAAAGATGACAGCACATCTCGATTCGTCAACGAGCGTATGCATGCCAATATTCAAAAGGATGGTACGTATTCCGTTGTTCCACGGATATATGGCGGTGTTACGAATCCAACGGAGCTCAAGCGCATTGCAGAGGTTGCTGAACAATTCAACGTACCAACGGTGAAATTCACCGGAGGACAACGTCTCGACTTGCTAGGTGTGAAAAAAGAAGACTTGACCGCGATGTGGGAAGCTCTTGATATGCCATCGGGGTACGCCTACGGGAAAGCCTTGCGGACGGTCAAAACATGTGTCGGCGAAACCTTCTGCCGCTTCGGTACTGGGGATGCGATGGGTGTCGGTATCGAACTGGAGAAACGGTTTGAGCGGCTGAATACGCCAGCCAAAGTGAAGCTTGCTGTATCTGGTTGTCCGCGCAATTGTGCTGAATCAGGGATTAAAGATTTAGGTGTCGTCTCTGTCGATGGTGGCTGGGAGCTGTATGCTGGAGGTAACGGTGGCGTCAAGGTTCGTGTTGGCGATCTGCTAAGCACAGTCAAAACGGAACAAGAGATTATCGAATATACCGAAGCGTATTTGCAATATTACCGTGAGACCGGGAAATATGGTGAGCGCACGAGTGAGTGGGTGCACCGTCTAGGCATCGAACATATCCGTGATGTTGTTGAGAATGAAGCTGAGCGTAAACAATTGTGTGAACGTATGGACCTGGCGCTTTCAGTTACCAAAGATCCATGGAAACAAGCCATTGATAGCAAGAAAATCCAACGTGATCTCTATGAGGTTGTTGAGCTGAAGTAGAAGTAGAGAGATAAAACGGGAGGAGCAGAGAAGATGATAACACAAAATGAGCAAATGATTTGGGTGCAAGCCGTTTCCTACGACGAATTAGCAATTAATACGGGGAAGACGATTCGATATCAAGGAGAAGAGGTTGCCCTGTTCAAATTGAAAAGCGGAAAGCTTCAAGCGATTCAGAATCGTTGTCCGCATAAAGAAGGCGTTCTTGCAGAAGGCATTGTCTGTGATGACCATGTGTTCTGCCCCATGCATGATCGCAAGATCCATTTGCCTTCCGGACTCGTGCAAGCTCCTGATACTGGCTGTGTGAAAACGTACCTCACCAAAGTGGATGATGGAACGGTCTACATTGGGTTTCCGAAGGCTAAGGAAATGGCGAGTTAATTCTTTTTCCTTCTATATAAAGAGATTGATCAGCGGGGGGTGGGGTGCGTGAAAGAGGTACTAGTCACATTATCGGATGAACAGCCCTCCTCCCATTGTTGCTTTTGCAGTATGCAGTGTGGATTGGAGATCTTACCAAGTGAGAAGACAGAAGGGCTCACGATTAAACCGAGCGCGAATTTCCCTGTTGCGACAGGCCGACTATGTCAGAAGGGTTTAAACGCATTGGAGCATGTCGTTCATTCGGAACGCATTCTGGAGCCGCTTCATAGGGAGATAGCTAGAGTAGGTCAGTGGCAGCCAGTGTCTTGGACGCATGCGTATTCGGATATTGCGAAGAGGATTCAAGCTTTGCAGGCTGAACATGGGCGGGATGCCATCGGTGTCTATGGTGGCGGCTCCTTAACGAATGAAGTAAGTTACTTACTTGGTAAGTTTACGCGAGTGGCTCTGAGGTCAAAATATATTGATTATAATGGCCGTTATTGTATGTCGTCGGCTGCTGCGGCGAGTAATCAAGCGTTTGGTATCGATCGTGGGATGACGATGCCGTTATCGGAAATTCCCAATGCAAAATATATCATTCTAGCTGGCACGAATATTGCGGAGTGCCAACCTACGATGATGCCCTATCTATTAGAAGCAAAGAAAAAAGGCGCAGTGATCGTCACGATCGATCCTCGCAATACGATGACCTCTAAAACGGCGGATATTCATGTTCGTCTGCAGCCAGGCTTCGACTCTGTCTTCATTAATGGGCTCCTTCATGTGATGATTGCAGAGAACCTCGTTGATCAGAAGTTCATTCAAACACGTACATCTGGTTTCGAACAAGTGAAAGAAGCTGTCAAATCGTTCACACCGGCTCGCGTTGAGTATTTAACTGGCGTACTTGAAGCCGTGATTCGTACAATTGCACGTGGCTTCGCGAAAGCCGAGACGGGTATCGTGCTAACAGCAAGAGGTTTGGAGCAGCAAGTGAATGGCGTTGAGAACACACTCAATTACATTAATTTGACGCTGCTCACGGGTAAAATAGGACGTTCTGGCTGTGGCTATGGAGCAGTGACCGGTCAAGCGAATGGTCAAGGAGGTCGCGAGCATGGGCAAAAAGCCGACCAGCTCCCAGGCTACCGTTTGATCGAAGATCCTGCTGCACGTGAGTATGTGGCGAAGGTATGGGGGATCGATCCAAGCGAGCTGCCGGGTAAGGGCGTCTCCGCCTATGAGCTGCTGCAGAAAATTGATGAAGGTGAAATTAAGGCTTTGATCGTGTTAGGATCCAATCCGCTCGTTTCCAGTCCGAATAACCGCATGGTCGAGCGTGCCTTGCAAAAGCTAGAGTTACTCGTGGTTGTGGACATGTTCGAAACCGAAACGGCACGTTATGCGCATTATATTCTTCCTTCATCCTCCTTCGCTGAGGCGGAAGGGACCATGACCAACCTCGAGGGACGCGTGTTCCATCGGAGGAAGGCTATGGAGCTTCCGGGGAAGTGTAAGCTCGACTATCAAATCATCAGTGAACTAGCTGAAGCTTTAGGAAGGGGCGCTTACTTTCAATATGCGGGTATTGAAGAGGTGTTTCGCGAACTAGCTGCAGCAACCGCAGGTGGCAAAGCCGATTATAGCGGTATCACCTATGAGCGATTGCATAAGGAGAAAGGAATCTTCTGGCCTTGTGGGGCGGCTGACCATCCAGGAACACCGCAATTATTCCAAGATCATTTCCATCATGCGGATGGGAAAGCCAAACTATTCGGCATCCAGCCTAAAATGCCTGCGGAGCCCATTGATACCGAGTATCCTTTCGTGCTGACAACCGGCCGTCTGGCCAACCATTACTTGAGCGGTGCACAAACGCGCCGAACTGAAGCTCTAAATAAAAAGGCACCCGTTCCGGTTGCCGAGATTCATCCTTCTTTGGCCAAACGTATTGGCCTAAGTATGGAGCAGAAGATCCGGATCACAAGTCGTCGTGGTTCACTTGTATTTCAAGTCAAGGTCACTGAGGGCATTCAGCCTCGAACCGTCTTCGTTCCTTTCCATTGGGGCGACGAGCATTCGATCAACGTGTTGACGAATGATGCCTTGGATCCAACGAGCCGTATGCCGGAGTTTAAAATTTGTGCCGTGCAGGTTGAGCGAGTGGAATAGATGAAATGAAGTGTAACAGTCCAGTTGGAGACACCAACGGGACTGTTTGTTGTTTTCCGAAGCCGACCTCCGCCTCGGCGCCTCTAATCTTATCTACATTGGATAAATCCAATGAGTTGCTCTAAAAATTAGCCGATAAATGAGTTTGATTGGAAAAATCCACTTTAACTCATCTTATATACGCTTTGATAAGTGATTTTGAGCTTTCTGAATGGAAAAATCCAATGAAATCAGAAATTGTTGCCAATTTTGAGGAGATACACTGTATTTATCCAATAGAGTTAAGTTGTAGCTTTGATAACAATAGTAGTGGTACACTATTTGTAAATATTATACAACAGTCATAGGAGAGAGATAACTTGGAAGAAATAACAACTATTAAGAGAATTGCATAATAACAATTTTGCGAAGGCAGAAAGCGTTCTGATCGAAGATCATAACCTGGAAATCGCGATTAGAGATTAGATTTGTTAGTGAGGCCATTGGCGCAGATGTAGACTGGGATGAAATGAGTCAGAGAATTTTAATTAAAAGCCAATAAAGCTGCTTATATACGTGAGTGAGGACTGGTGTATAATGCAGTCCTCTTTTTTGTGTAAGGCGTTACATTCAGAGTGGCTGATACAAACATAAAAGCCCCCGTTTCCCTCCGAAGGAGGGTGGGTGGCTTACATGGATCCCTTTGCTGACGGAATCAGATCTTTAATTCCCCAAGCTTAATCAGTTCTACAACCGCTTGTGAACGACCCTTTACGTTCAGCTTTTGCATGACGTTCGATATATGATTCCTCACAGTCTTTTCACTTATGAAAAGCTGCTGTGCGATATCTTTTGTCGTTTTGTCCTGCACTAAGAGTTCGAATACTTCGCGTTCGCGGTTCGTAAGTAAAAATTTGTTTTTGTGGTCGCTGCCCATGGATGTGTGTCACCCCTCCTTGCTCGGGTATTGGGAATTACAAGGTTAAGGGATACAGTCAAAATTAGTTTATGAAGGGCTGTTGTCAATGGTGCGGTATCTAAGAAAAATAGGCGGAATGTATTTTGAGTTTCGAGGCGAGGCGTGGTAAGCTGAATTGAGGTGTATTCGAAACCGAGAGGGGCTGCTACGGATGTTCAGGCGTGATTATTTGATGCGACAGATTGAACAATTGACGGTGGTGCTGCATCGGATTCTTTTTAATAAGGAACATATCCCGATTGAAGATGCGCAGAGACAACTAGATGAAGTAAGTCGGCATTTACTGGGGTTGAATATTCGCTCGCTGCAGTCTTTGTCCAGTAAGGATATTCTTGAATTGCTCTCCTACCAAGGGAGCATTGATACGGCAAAAGCACTAGTGATCAGTGATATGTTTGTGGGGCAAGGTGATCTGCTGCTCCAGCATGAGGAGAAAGGGGAGTCTTATTGGGCCTACCTGAAGTCTTTAGATCTACTTTTGCATTTGTCACTCTCGGAGGAAGTTGAGCCCAAGGATGAAGTTAATCAGGAAATTGCCGCTCGAATGGTTGTAAGTTTGGTTCATCTTCAAGGCTGGGAAATCCCAGAAGGGATGCAGAGGCTGCTTTTTTCACATTATGAGAAGATGGGTAATTATGCGAAGGCTGAAGATGTTTTATTTCATTATATGGAGGACCATCCTGAGAAGTCAGAGCTGCCGATGCAGGGCGTTCATTTTTACGAAAAGCTCTTGCAGGTAGAGGACGAGCATTTGATGTTGGGTAATTTTAGCAAGGAAGAAGCGATTGAGGGGTTGCGGATTATGAAACAGAGACTGCTCTTATAACATTTAATTCGTCGTATTTTAATCACATAGTTGAAGGTGTTGACAAGATGGCTTGGTATCAAGAAAGTTTTGGGAATGATTATCTGTTGGTTTATAAACATAGAGACATGCAGGGCGCTTATCATGAAGTGAAAAAAATGGTGAATTGGTTAGGGCTGGAGCATGGGGCTCGTCTTTTGGACCTCTGTTGTGGGATGGGGCGGCATTCCATGGCGCTTTCGGAGTTCGGTTATACGGTCACGGGTGTGGATTTATCGAAGGTACTGCTGCAGGAAGCGATCAAGCAAGGTGGAGAAGGGCATGTGACATGGATTCACGGGGATATGCGGGATGTGCCGCTAAGCGAGCCGTTTGATGCGGTTGTGAATTTGTTTACGTCTTTTGGTTATTTTGATGAAGATGAGCAGAATGAGAAAGTGCTGCATGAAATGCATCGGCTGTTAAAAAAGGAAGGTCGTTTCATTATCGATTTTCTGAATCCAGTCTTCGTGAAGGCGAACTTGGTTCTGCAGTCAGACAGAAAGGCAGATGATCTGACCATTCGCGAGACGAGAGCCATCGAAGATGGCTGTGTGCGCAAACGGATCGTGATCTCGCAAGAGGGGGAGCCTGATCGCCATTATTTGGAGCAGGTGAAGTTGTATGAGCGTCCGGTGTTCGAAGCCATGCTGCAAAAAGCCGGTCTACATATCGATCATGTCTATGGCGACTACGAAGGCCGGACTTATTCGCCTGAATCTTCGAGTCGGATGATTTTTGTTGGGCATAAGGAAGGATGACAACTCGGATATGAACGTCGTGACTGTACATACAGATGAAATTACACAAGTAAAGGTGCCGTTGCCATTTCCTTTGCGATGGGTGAATGCCTACTTAATTCGCGGCAGCCGCGGATATACCGTTATCGATCCGGGTCTGCACACCCCGGAAGCGGAGGCGCTCTGGCTGCAGGTGCTGCAGGAGCAAGGGATTTCGTTCGAGCACGTGGAACAAATCGTGCTCACCCACCACCATCCCGACCACTACGGGATGGCCGGTTGGTTCCAGGAGCGCACGGGCGCGCCGGTTCTCCTATCGGAGACCGGATACGCGCAGGTGCAGCTCCTGTGGGGCCAGGAGCTGCCGATGTCACCGCTGCTCCTCGAGCTTTTTGCCCGGCACGGCTTCCCCAAAGCCGGGCTGGAAGAGATGACGAAGCACATGGTGAGCTTCGTCGAGTTGGTTTCCCCGCAGCCGCAGGTTACCCTGCTGCGGGAAGGGCCTGTGCGCCTCGGCGACCGCGTCTATGAAGCCATCGAGACCCCCGGCCATGCCGCGGGTCATCTCGTCTTCTACGACGCTGAGGCGCAGGTGATCTTTTGCGGCGACCATGTCCTGCCGCAAATATCGCCGAACGTTTCCTTCCTCCCGCAGGTGGAAGAAAACCCGCTCGGCGCGTACTTGAGCAGCCTGCAGGAGATCGGCAGGCTGCCGGTTGTGATGGCTTACCCGGGGCACCGGGAGCCATGGCAGGGCTTTGGCGCACGCGCAGAGGAGCTCGTGCGCCATCACCATGAGCGGCTTGCGCTCATGGAAGGGCAACTTAGCGCGCCGATGAGCGCTTACGAGGTGTGCCGGGCGACGTTCGGCGACCGGTTGAGCATTCACCAAATGCGATTCGCGCTGTCGGAGACGATCGCACACTTGATCCTGCTGGAGGCTGAAGGCCGCATCCGGCAGGTGGATCCGCAGGCAGATCGCGTGTACTACGTCGCGACATCCATATAAGAAAAACCCTCCAACAATTGATTTGTTGGAGGGTTTTTCTGTGATTCAGGAACCTAGATCCCCTATTTGCCCCGAAACAGTCCTTTTCCACCAATTAGCGGAACCTAGATCCCTTATTTCTCCGAATACAGCTCCGAAAAGCCGTTTTTCAACCAAATAGCGTCCCTGAGTTCCGCAAGATCAACGCTACCCCTAATTTAGACGAAATAGCGTCCCTAAGTTCCGCTAAATGTGTCTCGTAGCAACAGTGGCAGACACCACAAGCTACTTCAACGGCTTACTATAAGTAGGCGTATGATTATGCGCCAACCGTCCGCAAGCTGCGGCCACAATACCGCATACCATATCATCGATGAATGTATTGCATTTGCCATCCGCGTGATCACTATCGAGCTGCTCGATAATACCGATTTTTGCTTTATCCAGATACCCGAAATTCGTCAATGCAATGGTCCCATACATGAGGGGAACAGCGGTTGCGATGCTTTCATCTACGCCGAAAAGACCTTCGTCTTTCCCGACAATGTGATTGTATTGTGGATTGAATTCTTTGGCCTCGACGGCTGTATCAATTTTTATCGCGAGCTGAAGTGCATGGAAGGTTTGCTGCTTGCGCAGTACAGCTAGAATATGTTCCTCGCAGAGGCTGCGCGGCATATCTGGATTGTATGGACGCTGCAGCTGATCGAGGATATCTACCATATCATCCAGAAGTACCCCGCGAGCCTCCAGCATTTGTAGATTGCGTTTGGTGTAATCAACTTTCACATTGTCCGAAATAATCACACTGGCCGTTGACGCGACAATCGCACAAATCCCCTTGGAGATGAAGGATTTAGGTCGTTTCGTCGGAAAAAAGAAACGGAATTTGCAGTCGATGAAGCCGAAGAGGGATATTGCGCCGCTTCCGTACAAACCGCAGATCGACATCGCAATGGTGCGATGGACGTTGTACGCAGGATCTTTCATACTGGCTAGCAGCTCAGCATCATGTTTCACTTTTTTCTGAAGCTCCATCAGGGTAGACATGACGTTGAACGTTTCTGTTTTACTTAATACCCCTAGTAGGGTGGTTGTGATCAACTCGGTGGGGATTTTCTTAATGCCTTTTATTTCAACTAACAATCTAGCGACGGCTTCCTCGATGATGGCTTGGGGATAATGACTGAAAACTTCATCGCGAAATTCATTGAATATAAGGGTTTTTTCCTTCAAAAATGTTCTCATAACAAGCACCTCCTTGTTCAAATCTCAGAAAGGATATGTTGCACTTGATAATTAGGCGATATTTCTAAATAAACACTGTGATACGTCCTAAGAGGATGACTTGGCGTTTATTTTGGGTTCATGCTGGTTTCAGTATAGCATATGAGTCTGAATTGACGAAAATTGGTTGCTTTTACGCTTGAATCGCACTTTACTTCGAAATCTCTCTTTTTTACGAAAGATGGACAAAAAGTAGTTATAAATCGGACAAAGCCTCGTATACATAATAATACGAAAAAGCATCGTACAGGCCATGCGAATAGCAAAACTCGAAGGAGGAAATAAGCAAATGAAACATCAACATTGGATTCGTTCAGCCGCTTTAGCGGGGGTGATTGTTCTACTGACCACGGGATGTTCGATTCTGGGCACCGGAAAGAAGAGTGACATCGATGCACCTCCGACAAAGGGTGCAGAGGTAGACGTGAAGACGACTTCAGCTGCGGTTACAGTCGACATGACCGAAGATATTACGTCACAAATGACCGTGTATGTGAAAGACGCCAAGGGCTTTGTCACTCCATTAAGTCTCGCCTTACCTAAGACGGTCTCCGTCGCTAAAACAACATTGGAGTACATGGTGGACGGAGGTCCGGAAACAAGTCAGCTGCCATCAGGGTTCCAAGCGCTTCTACCGAAAGGGACGAAAGTCATAAGCTTAAATGTGAAATCGGACAAAAGCGCCACGGTTGATTTCACCAAGGAGTTCCTCAACTACGATGTGAAGGATGAGCGCAAGCTCCTTGAGGCCATTACGTGGAACTTAACGAACTTCCCTACAATTGATAAAGTTCAGCTGCGTGTAGATGGCAAGGACTTGAAAGAGATGCCTAAAGGAAAAACACCACTCGATGTACCATTAGCGCGTACCATGGGGATCAATCTGGAGAAAGCAGAGGATACTGAATTTGGTCAATCTACACCAGTTACTCTCTATTTCTTAAATAAAAATGATCAAAACTACAAATATTACGTCCCTGTGACTCGCCTTGTTAAGAGAACAGATGATGTTGCGAAGGCTGTTGTGGAGCAGTTAATTAAAGGACCGGATCAGAAGAAGGGACTTGCTGCCGTCTTAAATGCAACTACGGAAGTGAAAAGCATTAAGCCAAGCGAGGGTCTTATCACGGTGGACTTCTCCAATAAGCTGCTGGGCGCTGATCAGAAAGCTTCTGCGGATGCGTTGCAATCTGTCATCTTGTCATTAACGGAGAATACGACCTTTAAACAGGTGCAAATTAAAGTGGACGGCGCAGTGAAAATTACGTCCACGGACAATCAAAACTATAGTAAGCCTGTCCTTCGACCAGCACATATTAATCCAGCAAAGCTGTAAAAAATATCTTAATCATGAACTACTAGGTTACCCCGCTATTCAAAAACAGGGGGGATAACCTAGTAGTTTTTTGATTATTCCCGTAATCCCATCCAGCAGGATGCTTTTCCTTAACTAGTTTGATACAATGGGGCGTAAGGATCATAGCATTAGATGGAGCTACAGGAGGAGAAAGACACTTATGAGAATTGGTGGAAGAACCGATCAAGAACTACGACCTATGCAAATCACCCCTCATTATATAAAACACGCAGAAGGCTCGGTCCTCATTGAAGTTGGGGATACGAAAGTCATTTGTACAGCTACGATTGAAGAGCGTGTTCCCCCTTTTATGAAAGGGCAAGGAAAAGGCTGGGTAACGGCAGAGTATTCGATGCTGCCGCGAGCTACGCAGGTAAGAAATCAACGTGAAGCGGCAAAAGGTAAGCTCGGTGGACGGACGATGGAAATCCAACGTCTCATTGGACGGGCGCTTCGTTCCGTTGTCAACTTGGAAGCGCTAGGTGAAAGATCCATAACGCTCGACTGTGATGTGATTCAAGCTGATGGCGGCACGCGCACAGCGTCCATTACGGGAGCTTTCGTAGCTATGGCTTTTGCGATGAATAAGCTTGTCACTGATAAAAACCTAGCCAAGTTCCCAATCAACGACTTCCTTGCTGCTGTTAGCGTAGGCGTCATTGGGAATACGCCGAAGCTGGATCTGAATTATGAAGAAGATTCCAAAGCGAAGGTTGATATGAACGTTGTTATGACGGGTCAAGGCCAATTCGTGGAAGTGCAAGGAACAGGTGAGGATGCACCTTTTTCCCGTAAAGAACTCGATGAGTTACTTGCACTCGCAGAAGCGGGCATTAACACGATGATTGAAGTGCAATCGGGTGTGCTAGGACCGATCGCCGATCGTATTCGAGGTGCTCAGCATGCGGCTTCAAAGTAATTTTGTCGTCATAGCAACACGTAACGAGGGCAAGGTGAAAGAGTTTGCGAAGCTTTTCGGAGCCAAAGGTTATAAAGTTCGCAGCTTAGCGGATTATACGGATTTACCGGAAATTATCGAGAGTGGCGCTACCTTTGCTGAAAATGCAAGGATCAAAGCCCAGATTATCTCCGCACATCTACATGTACCTGTTCTAGCGGATGATTCTGGCTTATGCGTGACAGCATTAGGCGGTGAACCGGGTGTGTACTCAGCGCGCTACGCGGGAGAAAATGCAACGGATGCTGACAATAATGCGAGGCTTCTTCAGGCTTTAAAGGAGTTGAAGGAGCGAAGCGAGTTGGCTGCTGGGGAAGGTCATCCTCCTTTGTTGAGTGAGGCTTCCTACGTTTGTGCACTCACCTTGATTGATCCTGTTGCGAATGAAATCATCGAAGCAGAGGATGTTTGCCAAGGCTACATCATTCATGAGGAACGTGGCGAGAGTGGCTTTGGCTACGATCCCTTGTTCTATATTCCATCACTAGGCCGAACGATGGCTGAGCTGACCATGGAAGAGAAGAATGAATTGAGCCACCGCGCCAAAGCCCTGCGTATGTTTATAGATCAACTTCCTGATCAAAGCAGCTAAGACACACAGAAAGACCTGCAACCACGTGAATGCGTGGAGGCAGGTCTTTTCATTTTTTCATCATTTTCCATCTACCGAATTGATATCTTATAAGTTCTTAACCAAGTATCTACTTGAGCCAAGTAAGCGAATAGCTGAGGCCCCGTCATTAACTGACCAAACCAAGGGAGGTCGAAATCGTTCGACTCCGAGCTGGCGAGTGCGCGAATCTTTTTGACATCGATGAAAGGTAAAATAGGAGATGACGGATCATCGAGAATTTCCAGTACCCATTTTCGTACAGCGGTTAAATAATTCGGGTTGTGCGTTTTCGGATAAGGACTTTTCTTCCGTGTCAATACATCTTCTGGCAATACACCTCTTAAGGCTTGACGCAAAATACCTTTTTCCCGATCGCCGGATGTTTTGATTTCCCATGGAATGTTCCACACATATTCAACGAGACGGTGATCACAGAACGGGACGCGTACCTCGAGGCCGACGGCCATGCTCATACGATCTTTACGATCAAGCAATGTGGGCATGAAACGCGTGATGTTCAAATAAGACATTTCCCGCATGCGATTCTGCTGCTTCGTTTCTCCAGCTAAGCGAGGTACTTCGCTCAAGGCTTGCTGGTATCGATTACTAACATACTCGACGGGTTTAATCCAATCGACGAAGTCAGGCGCTAGTAAGTCAACCCGATTCGCCAATTTGAGTGACCAGGGGAACGTATTCGCTTCAAGTGCTTCTGTATTGTGGAACCATGGATACCCACCGAATATTTCGTCGGCTGCTTCGCCAGAGATTGCAACCGTTGCTCCCTTTTTAATTTCTCGGCAAAATAAATAAAGGGACCCATCGACATCGGCCATCCCTGGGGTATCGCGCGCTATCACAGCTGTCTTCAAAGATTCCACAAGCTCTGGGGTGTCAAACTCAATATAATGATGCTCCGTGCCAAGGTGATCGGTCATCCGTTTGATCCAAGGGGCATCGGAGTTCGGTTGGAACAGGTTTGCTTTAAAATGCTTATCATTATCCTTGTAGTCGACCGAAAAGGTATGAAGCGGTCCTTGCCCGCTTTCCTTGTAATGAGCTGCAGCGAGCGCGGTGAGTGCGCTAGAATCCAATCCTCCTGACAGCAGCGTGCAAATGGGAACGTCCGAAACAAGTTGACGCTCGGAGGTATCGCGAAGCAATTGCCCAACATGCGCGGCTGTAGCAGCAATATCGTCTGGATGCTGGTGACTTTCGAGCTTCCAGTACGTTCGAATGGATAATCCATTGCGATCAAAAATGGCAAATTGACCTGGCTTCAGCTCAGACATATTCCGATAAATCCCATGTCCTGGCGTGCGAGCCGGTCCTACTGCGAATATTTCAGCAAAGCCTTCAGCACCAACCTCTGCTTTGAAGTCAGGGTGAGCTAGAATCGCTTTTGGTTCAGATCCGAATAACAATACACTATCCTGGTGGGAATAAAAAAGAGGCTTAACGCCGAGTCTGTCGCGCACTAGAGTTAAGGACTGCTCTTGGTCATTCCAGGCCGCAAAGGCAAAGATGCCGTTCAGGCGGTCGATACATGCTTTTCCCCACTCCATAAAAGCGACCAGCAGCACTTCGGTATCGCATGTTGTGCGAAATTGATGACCGCGGAGCTCGAGCTCCTTTTTCAACTCTGGGGCATTATAGAGTTCGCCATTATATACGATGGTATACGTATAGTCGCCTTGTTTACGGACCATAGGCTGAGCGCCATTCTCAGGATCCATAACACTTAGACGTCGATGTCCGAGGGCACAATGCTGTGAAATCCAGGTACCTGAAGCATCAGGTCCACGCAGTTGGAGCGTTTCCGTCATATTTTCTAGAATGGACGGGTACCCGGTCAAGTCTTTCCGCCAATCTATCCAACCCGTTATTCCGCACATAGACGTTCCTTCCTTTCTTTTTAAGAGAGCATGATGATAAAGGGTATGCAAATGGAAGGTATTAAATGTCTGTCCAGAAAGCGAGAGGAGCAAGCAGGACGTGAGTTTTTGTAGAGATTGGGAGATTAAATTTCGGGTTGCCGTGACATTCTAAAGGGGTAATGCCATTCTTTATTCAGGAGGCGAGTGCTCATGGATAGTCATTTCATTAGCAAGCTGCATGAGAAGCAGAGGAAAGCCGAGAAGAATAAAAGGACACAAGGTGACGGTCATACAGGCAAAAACTTGCCTCACAAGATGCACTAAGTCTCATGGCATGAGCAAGAGCCTGCAGGGAGTGATCCCTGCAGGCTCTTTGTTTTTGGTTATACAGGCTCGGAAACCGAGCTTAAAGTCTGCGCTCGCGAGAGATAGGCTCGAAAACCGAGCCTAAGTCTGCGCTCGCCGAGAAATAGGCTCGGAAACCGAACCTAAGCTCTTCAATCTTGGCGTCCCCAAGAGTATCCAGCATATTCAGTGCTCAAACCCTCCATACTAATGTAGCGTTCATTCTATGACTAGAAGGAGTTGCTTACTATGGGTAAAAAGAAAAGTATGATGCAGAAACAGCAAAGTGCGATTGACCACTCCAAGCAATCATCTCGTATTCAATCGAATCTGGATTCAACGGAACCAGGTCACCATCAGCCGAACAGGCCATCTGTGTAAACAAACGAGAGTTACAGCACCCTTGCTCGCTAATGCGGCAGGGGTGTTTTTGTTCATTTTTAAGATGGGATTAATTCATTTCTGCTGGCTCTGAATAGCTTGGCAGCCTCAACCATCACTCGAAGCGCAGCAATGGTTTCATCTTTTCCGCGTGTTTTTAAGCCGCAATCCGGATTTATCCAGAACAACTCTGGCTCTAGCACCTGAAGAGCACGTTCTATCATTTCAACCATTTCTGTTACAGAGGGTACGCGCGGACTGTGAATGTCATAAACCCCAAGCCCGATTCCTTGATCATACGTATGCTCCTCGAAGCTGTGAATCAGCTCACCATGGCTTCGCGAGGTTTCGATTGAGATGACGTCAGCGTCTAGCGCTCGAATGGCGTCAATAATGTCATGGAACTCACAGTAGCACATATGTGTATGAATTTGCGTCTCATCACCGACTGTTGCTGTGGACAATCGAAATGCCAGAACAGCCCAGTCAAGATAAGCTTGCCAATCTCTTTTCTTCAATGGTAAACCTTCTCGTAGAGCAGGCTCATCCACTTGAATCATTTCAATGCCTGCTTGCTCCAGGGCTTCTAATTCGTGACGCAGGGCCAATGCGATTTGATACGCAACCTGTTCGCGGGAAATATCGCTGCGTACGAATGACCAGTTCAGAATCGTAATGGGGCCTGTTAGCATGCCTTTGACCGGCTTCGTAGTGAGTGATTGGGCAAACTTCGTTTCTGTGACCGTCATCTCTTGCACGAATTCCACATCGCCGAAAATAACAGGAGGTTTCACACAGCGTGAACCGTAGGATTGAACCCAGCCGTTTGAGGTAAAGGCAAAGCCATCCAGCTTTTCACCGAAAAACTCAACCATATCCGTACGCTCAAATTCCCCGTGTACAAGCACATCAAGTCCAAGCTCCTCTTGGAGTTTAATCCACTCTGTAATCTGCTCTTGAATGAATAATTCATACTGCTCAGGCTTCCATTCGCCGCTGCGCCAATTTTTACGAGCGTTACGGACCTCAGCCGTTTGCGGAAAGGATCCAATCGTCGTAGTCGGCAGGAAGGGCAGCTGCCATTTCGCTGCTTGAAGACCTCTGCGTGTCGTGAAGCTGCTGTTTCTAAGAGATGGCTGTAGACCGATATCCGTGATCGCTTGTTGGACTGAGGCCTTATTCCGATAGATAGAGGCATTGAGCTTAGCTATGGCCGTTTGATTTATGTCTAATTGCAATTGAATGAAATCTTGGCCGTGTTGAATGGCTTTAGTCAAGATGGCAAGCTCAGTCAGCTTTTCTTCTGCGAATGCTAGTGCATCCCGTAATACAGGCTCAAGTTTACTTTCATTACGGGTGGAAACAGGAACATGCAGTAAGCTGGATGAGGGCTGCAGCATCATGCGCTCATAGGGAACGATTGCTTCAAGCTGGGCAAGGAAAGAAAGCTGCTTACTCAAATCCGTCTGCCAAATATTACGTCCATCCACAAGGCCGACGCCAAGTACTTTATCCGCGGGGAAACCGTGTGTTTGAAGGCTGCTCCAGTTCAATTCAAAGCCGTGAATGAAATCTAAACCGATTCCATGGACGGGAAGAGATACAAGATCCTGGTAATGATCGATAGCGTCAAAATACGTCTGAACCATAATTTTAAGTGCTGGAGCAGCTGCCGCAAGCGTGGCGTAGATATGCTTTACGCGTCCGATATCTTCTGGACTTAGGGACTGCACGAGAATAGGCTCATCTAGCTGTACCCATTCCACACCTTCCTCCGCCAACTCTGCCAAAATACGTGAATAGAGCGGTAGAAACAACGCGATTAGACTATCGATTTCTTCTGGTTTGTACCCCTTTGCTAGTTTGAGAAAGGTAAATAAGCCAAGAACAACAGGCTTGCCGTTAATGCCTAGCTTTTGCTTAGCTTCTCGGTAGGCTTCAAGCGGTTTGTTGATCGTGAGCACTGGCTGTGCATCCTGTAACTCAGGAACGATATAATGATAATTGGTGTTGAACCATTTGGTCATTTCACAAGCTGTCGCCCCTTGGCTGCCGCGAGCCATTGCGTAATACGTGGCAAGTGAAACTTCGCCGCCTTCATAAGGGAAACGCTTTGGAACTAGTCCGAACATGGTGGACGTGTCCAGCACGTGGTCGTACAAGCTGAAATCACCAACAGGGATAAGGTCTATGCCTTTTTGCTGCTGCAGTCTTAGGTTTTGAAGACGGATGTTTTCGATTTGCTTTGTAAACTCACGCTCATCCAGCTTGCCGGCCCAGTAGGCCTCCAGCGATTTCTTCCACTCGCGGTTCTCGCCAATTCTTGGATATCCTAAATTGCTATTTATCAGTGCGCACATGGGGGTCATCCTCCTCAAATTTTGCTTCATACGAATCTCGGAAAATCAAAAAAGGGCATCTCTAACCTTAATAAAAAAGGTTAAAGATACCCTGTGTATGTGTATACAGTGTTTATGATCTCTAACACCTCCCTATCTCCCGTAGGTAAAACAGTGCTGTCAGAATTAGGCAGGTCTCCTGGCTCCAGAATCCTCGTCAAACGCTAGCCTTCCCGATCTTTCGATCAGTGGCACCTTAAGCGTCGACTCCTCTGTTACAGTGGCGGGACCGCGTCGGTATTGCACCGAACTTCCCTTTTAAGCTCTCGTTTATTAGGCTAAACAAGAGCACCTATTCCCACAATATGCAATTGTTGAATACTATACATGAAATCTTTGAGTATGCAAAGAGTTTTGTTTTAATAAAAAATATAAGATGTTTCACAGGAAAAGACGGCTCTGTTTGACTAAAAAACGCACAAGTCTGTCTCAAGCGGACGGCGCTGCAGGTGAAGTTAGTCGAATAAATCGACTAACTCGAGAGAACCAGAGGCCCTACAGAGTGAGTTAGTCGAAAAAATCGACTAATTCAAGAGAACCAGAGGCCCTACAGAGTGAATTAGTCGAATAAATCGACTAACGCAAGAGAACCAGAGGCTCTACAGAGTGAATTAGTCGAATAAATCGACTAACTCAAGAGAACCAGAGGCCCTACAGAGTGAATTAGTCGAATAAATCGACTAACGCAAGAGAACCAGATGCCCTACAGAGTGAATTAGTCGAATAAATCGACTAACGCAAGAGAACCAGAGGCTCTACAGAGTGAATTAGTCGAATAAATCGACTAACTCAAGTAAAAGTAACAGGTTTACGCAGGTTCCGTTTCATTACAGAATTCTTCGTTGAAAAACAGGCGTTGCTTACGAAGATACAAAAAAAGACCGCGATTTCTCGCGGTCTTTCCTCTTACATCAACGTCCCAGGAGGGATTCGAACCCCCGACCGCACGCTTAGAAGGCGTGTGCTCTATCCAGCTGAGCTACTGAGACATACCTCACTTCTTACCGCATGGACGTGATCCGTTTGGCGAAGCAAGAGTTATAATATCATATCGTTTTGTAGGAAGTCAACACTTCTTTTAATATTTATTTTTGCAATCATTTGGGTGATAGAGTAAACTGTCACAAGCGAGACCACGAACAGAGGTGATCCCTATGTCAGACCCTACGCCCAATAATGTCATTCTTTTTCCTAAAACAGAGAAGTTCTATGAAGACGAGCTAACGAAGCTGTTGCGCTCCGAGCAATATAAAGAAGCACTCGAGATGCTCACATTCCTCTTGCAGTTTCCCAATGTCGATACGAGTAAATCCGAACAATGGGAAGCGTTGCGCCACTGGCTGCTAACCATGTTTCCGGAAACGATGTTTCCAGCAACAGAGACAGAGGAAGAGGATTCTGAGGAAGAATCCGCCTTATTGCGGCAGTACATTCATGATAAGGCAGCTTCGGATGATGGTGCTTTTGTGATGAAACTCCAAACGATGCTCCAAGAAGGATCGTTAGAGGGACAAGTTAGTGCCTTGGAACAGCTTGCTTATATCGAGCAGCCCGAGGTGAGCCAATTCGTGAAGTCCTGGCTTTGCGAAAAGCCCAGACATCCTCATCTGCAATTCAAAGCCCTTCAGACGCTTAAACAAATGGGGGAACATGGTTTCATTGAGTTTCCCAAGAATGGTAAAACCGTTCTCGTAGAAATCGAGGAGACCCCCCTGACGGCGGAGGATTTTCCATTACGAATTCGTGATATGATTCGCAGAGTCGGGGACATTAGTGAAATAAGCCAGCCTGACTTTGTATTCTTTGCAACTCAGACTTGGCAGGAGTTTCTTGCCTATGCGTATGGCACATCGATTTACACAGAATTGCTTAGGACAGAAGAAAGTGCGGTAGACGTGTGGGCCTCCGCGCTGCATGCGATTTTGCAGGATAAATTGTTTGGTACGGTTGATCGAGATGAGTTACTAGAAACCTACGGAATCGTGGATGCGATGACGTTGCAATGGAAGCGGGCGCATAATGTGCTTAGTGCATTTGTGAAGCAATTTAGCCCCGATCCTAGCTAAGAACAATGCTGGCTTGAAATGAAAATGTTATATGGTATAATAGAATGGTTATAATGAGCTTAACGTGAAAAATATATGTCATGGTACATTTTTGGAGGGGAAGGCATAAAATGAAAGCAAGTTGGGAAAAAATAGAGAAGAACGTTGGCGTTCTTGAAGTTGAAGTTGGGGCAGAACGTGTAGCAGATGCTTTGGATAAAGCATTTAAAAAGGTATCAGCGAAAGTGAATGTTCCAGGTTTCCGTAAAGGGAAAGTGCCTCGTTCAATCTTTGAAGCTAAATTCGGTGTTGAAAGCTTGTATCAAGATGCACTAGATATCATTTTGCCAGAAGTTTACGTAGAAGCGATTGAAGAGGTTAAAATCGAGCCTGTTGATCGTCCTGAAGTAGATGTTGAGCAATTCGGTAAAGGTCAAGTCTTGAAATTCAAAGCTAAAGTAACAGTTAAGCCTGAAGTAACGCTTGGCGATTACAAAGGTATCGAAGTAGCAGCAGTTAACGCTACTGTTTCTGAAGAAGAATTGAATGAAGAGCTTGCACGTTTGCAACAACGTCATGCTGAATTGGTTGTTCTTGAAGAAGGACAAGCTGCTAACGGCGATGTCGTTATCATTGATTTCGAAGGATTCGTTGATGAAGTAGCATTCGAAGGCGGTAAAGCGGAGAAGTATTCCCTTGAGCTTGGATCCAACTCCTTCATCCCAGGCTTTGAAGAGCAACTCGTTGGTCTTGGTAAAGGCGAAGAGAAAGACGTTAACGTTAGCTTCCCTGAAAACTACCATTCCGAAGATTTGAAAGGCAAAGCAGCTGTGTTTAAAGTGAAACTTCACGATATCAAACGCAAAAACCTGCCTGAGCTTGATGATGAGTTCGCGAAAGACGTAAGTGAGTTCGATACACTTGTTGAGTACAAAGAAGAGCTTCAAAAACGTATGCAAGAGCGCAAAGAGAAAGATTCCGAAGCTGCTCTTGAAACTGCGGTTGTTGAGAAAGCTGCTGCTAATGCAGAAGTTGAAATTCCAGGTTCGATGGTTGAAGCTGAGCTTGACATCATGGTGAAAGAATTCGAAAGACGTCTTCGCTCACAAGGCATGACGCTTGAGATCTACTACCAGTTCTCCGGTCAAAACGAGAGCGCGTTGAAAGAACAAATGAAAGAAGATGCTGAGAAGCGTGTTCGTAACAACCTTGTTCTTGAAGCTATCGCAGCTGCAGAAAAAATCACAGTATCCGATGAAGAAGTTGACGCGGAACTTGAGAAATATGCACCGTCTTACCAAAAATCAACAGCTGAGCTTCGTGAGCTGTTCGCTTCAAACGGATCTCTTGAAGGTCTTAGCAATGATCTAGTTATCAGAAAAACGGTTGATTTCTTGCTTCAAAATAGCAAGCATGTTTCCGCAGCCGTGTAAATAAGGTAAGTAAAGGCACGTACGCAAGCAACGTGCCTTTCTTTTACCCTAATTTAAGGCGAAACTCCTTAGTACATACGTATTACCGCTTACATAGCTGATTTCAGAAAAATGACATTGCTGCCCAATCGTGTTAAACTGTAAATGAATCTCAAATGAGAGAACATGGCGATTGCCGCAAAAGGAGTTGGTACAATGAGTCTTATTCCTATGGTTGTAGAACAAGAGGCTCGTGGGGAGCGTTCCTACGATATCTACTCGCGTTTACTTAAGGACCGCATAATCTTCATCGGGACCGCTATTGATGACGATGTGGCTAATTTGGTCATTGCCCAGCTGCTCTTTTTATCCGCCCAGGACCCTGATAAAGATATTCACTTATATATCAACTCACCTGGTGGGTCTGTTACGGCTGGAATGGGTATCTTCGATACCATGCAGTTTATTAAACCGGATGTATCTACGATTTGTGTAGGTATGGCCGCAAGTATGGGTTCTTTGCTTTTGACAGCAGGAGCCAAAGGTAAGCGATACGCGCTGCCGAATGCAGAAGTAATGATTCACCAACCGCTCGGCGGTGTTAGAGGTCAAGCAACCGATATCAAAATCCATGCGGATTGGATTATCAAGACCAAACATAAACTCAACCAGATTTACGTGGACCGAACGGGACAGCCGCTTGAAAAGATCGAAAGAGACACCGACCGAGATAACTTTATGAGCGCTGATGAAGCGAAGGCATACGGGTTAATCGACGAGGTTATCACTCGAAACGACTTGAAATAAAGGAGTGATCCCATGTTTAAATTTAACGATGAAAAAGGCCAACTCAAATGTTCCTTTTGTGGAAAATCCCAGGACCAAGTTCGTAAACTTGTTGCCGGACCGGGAGTTTACATTTGTGATGAATGTATAGAGCTTTGTACGGAGATTGTGGAAGAAGAACTAGGGCATGAAGAAGAACTGGATCTGAAGGATGTTCCGAAACCAAAGGAAATTCGTAATATTTTGGATCAATATGTTATTGGTCAAGAACAAGCGAAGAAATCCTTGGCTGTTGCGGTGTATAACCACTACAAGCGGATCAATTCCCAGAACAAGCTTGAAGATGTTGAACTACAGAAAAGTAATATCGTCCTTCTAGGGCCAACAGGTAGTGGTAAAACACTTCTTGCGCAAACTCTTGCGAAAATTTTGAATGTGCCATTTGCGATAGCTGATGCAACTTCGTTGACAGAAGCTGGTTACGTGGGTGAAGATGTCGAAAACATCCTGCTCAAACTAATCCAAGCTGCTGATTATGATGTTGAAAAAGCAGAGCGCGGCATCATCTATATTGATGAGATTGATAAAGTTGCACGTAAATCCGAGAATCCATCCATTACACGTGATGTTTCCGGTGAAGGTGTACAACAAGCTCTTCTCAAAATTCTTGAAGGCACAGTAGCTTCCGTACCTCCACAAGGTGGACGTAAGCATCCACATCAAGAATTCATTCAAATCGACACAACGAATATTCTCTTTATTTGTGGTGGAGCTTTTGATGGTTTAGAGCAAATTATCAAACGCAGAATCGGTAAAAAAGTGATTGGCTTTAGCACAGATGGAATGAAAGTTGACTTGAAACCAGGTGAATACCTATCCATGGTCCTTCCTGAGGATCTATTGAGATTCGGATTGATTCCGGAGTTCGTAGGTCGTTTGCCGGTTATTTCAACACTAGAGCCGCTTGATGAAGCAGCGCTTGTGCGTATTCTTTCCGAGCCTAAGAATGCTCTTGTGAAGCAATACCAGAAGATGCTCGAGATGGATAACGTTTCGCTTGAATTTGATGCAGAAGCACTTGATGCGATTGCCAAAGAAGCGATTAAACGGAATACTGGTGCTCGTGGTCTGAGAGCCATCATTGAAAGCATTATGCTTGATGTGATGTTTGAAGTTCCTTCAAGAACGGATGTATCTTCTTGTATCGTTTCCAAAGAAACGGTACAAAACAAGATCACGCCCGTTCTGACAACCAAAGAAGGCGCACAGCCAACTGGTAAGAAAAAAGAAGAAAGTGCTTAACGCACAATTTCATAAATGAACACACAGCCTCCAATCCAATTTCCATTTCTGGGAATTGGAGCGGAGGATGTTTGGTGTCATGGGGAGAGAAACCAAAATGTTCCATAGAAGAGATACCAGAGCCGTTCGGGTAGGTGATTTAACGATCGGTGGCAGTAACGAAGTGATCATGCAAAGCATGTGCACAACGAAAACGGCTGACGTTAAAGCAACAGTAGCGGAAATTCTTCGTTTAGAAGAAGCGGGCTGTCAGCTTGTGCGTGTGACTGTAAACAATAAAGAAGCTGCTGAAGCCATCAAGGAAATCAAGAAGCAAATTCATATTCCGCTTGTCTCTGACATCCACTTCGATCATCGTTTGGCGCTTGCCGCGATTGAGAACGGGATTGACAAAGTGCGTATTAATCCAGGCAATATCGGTCGCCGTGAGAAGGTCGAGGCGGTTGTTAAGGCATGTAAAGAACGCGGGATCCCGATTCGTATTGGTGTTAACGCAGGCTCCCTTGAGAATCATCTTCTTGAAAAGTATGGGTACCCGACGCCTGAAGCTATGGTAGAAAGCGCGTTATTCCATATCAACATTTTGGAAGAGCTAGATTTCCATGATATCATCGTATCTCTGAAAGCTTCTGATGTCCCTATGGCTATAGCTGCGTATTCACAGGCTGCGAAGGCGTTTAACTATCCGCTTCATCTTGGGATTACAGAAGCTGGTACGCTCTTCACTGGGGCTGTGAAAAGTGCTGCTGGGATAGGAACGCTACTGAATATGGGCATTGGTAACACGCTTCGTATTTCGTTGAGTGCTGACCCTGTAGAAGAGATCAAAGTCGCAAGAGAGCTGCTGAAGACGTTTGGTTTGATTACGAACGCCGCGACGCTGGTTTCCTGCCCGACTTGTGGTCGTTTAGATATTGATTTGTTCTCAATCGCTAATGAAGTTGAGGATTACATTGCGAAAATCAAAGTGCCGATCAAGGTATCCGTTTTGGGTTGTGCCGTGAATGGACCTGGTGAAGCGAGGGAAGCGGATATTGGCATCGCGGGAGCTCGCGGTGAAGGTATGCTTTTCCGTTACGGAGAGATGATTCGTAAAGTACCTGAGGCTGAACTGCTTTCGGAGTTGAAGAAGGAAATTGATATTATAGTGACTTCCTATGAACAGACCGGGGTCATCCCTGGGCGTAAGCAGCACTAAGTAAATATTATAAATATAAACCGTTAAAGAACTCAGCTTATTGAGGTCTTTAACGGTTTTTTGTATACCGAAGCCTATGCGCATATTTGATGAGGAAGAGAAGCATAATGAGTAAAACTGGAAAGCATGCTCAATTTCAGCAGGACTTTCTAAGCAGCAGGAGGAGAAAAGAATGAAGTTGTTTCCAACGTTTGCATTATGTAGACAGGTGGCTCTTACCCTTATAACCGGATCCATTTTGATCGCTAATCCAGGATATACAGGAGCAGAGCCAGGTTTAAACCCGCAGCAGCCTACGGGTGCCGTGACGAAGAAAGTAGCGATTGTCATCGATGACTTTGGTAATAACATGGAAGGTACAGCCGAAATGCTGAAGCTGCCTATTCCCTTCACAGTGGCTGTAATGCCTTTCCTGCCCTCAACGAAGCAGGATGCACAGTTAGCACATGACAGAGGACTTGAGGTCATTCTACACCTGCCGATGGAACCTGTGAGAGGAAAGAAGAGCTGGTTGGGTCCTGGCGCAATTACAACAGACTTGTCCAGTGATGAAATTCATAAACGGATTGTCGCTGCGATCGACGATGTACCATACGCTATAGGCATTAATAATCATATGGGCTCCAAGGCGACAGCGGATGAAAGAGTAATGAAGATCCTCATTGAGATTTGCAAAGAACGAAATCTGATATTGCTGGACAGTCGAACAACACCGAAGAGCTTAATTGGCAAAATTGCAGATTCACGTGGCGTACCGCATGCGGACAATCAGCTATTTTTCGATGATTTGTATACCTACAGCCATATTAATAAACAAATGGTCAAGCTAAAGAAATTAATTCATGACAAGGATGAAGTGATCGCCATTGGGCATGTGGGTCCTCCAGGGAAGAAGACAGCACATGTGATTAAAGAGGCAATTCCTAGTATTCAAAAGGAAGCTGCCTTTGTTCCTATTTCACAAATGGTTAAATAGATTATTTCGGATGCGTCATAGCGAAATACTGATCGACCGCATGGGTGATCGCTTTGGCAAGCTTTGCTTGATGGTGGCTGTCATTTAGCAGCTTGCGATCCGACTTATTTGACAAGAATCCAAGTTCAACGATGACGGAAGGGCATTTTGTATACTTGAGTACATGATACTTTTTGCCAAGTACAGGGAGCTCTTCCGTGCCATACACCCGATTCAAAGCATCTTGCAGCAAGCTTGCTAACAGAATGCTGTCAGATTGATTTTGATAAATAACAAGTGGGCCGCGTATACCCGATTTTTTGGACCAATTAATATGCAGGCTGAGCATCATACTTGGCTTAATTGTATTGGCGAGACCGGAACGCTGTGCCAGATCTTTTCGGTGTCTTCCCCCGTAAGACCAAGTATTATCATCACTTAATGCATAATCCTCGGTTCGGTTTATGATAACGCGATAACCCCTTTTTACAAGTGATTTATACGTTTTTTTGGCGATGGCTAGATTCATATCTTTTTCTTCATACTTGCCAACCATGGTCCCGCTATCGATTCCTCCGTGCCCAACATCTAGAATAACATCGGCATTAGGAAGTAAGGGGTCAGCAGCAGTAGCAGCAATGGTTTGGGAGTTTGGTGCACATAGAAATAGCGCAAGTACGACAATCAACATGTATTGCTTCAAATCTCGCCACATCCTTTTTGCAACAATATCTCCCCCTTATCCTTCTTCCGCAAGGAGGCTATCATACGTGATGCAAAAGTTTGCATGGATTGGATTAACCTTCTTTTACACGGGAATAATGGAAATTAACAAAGACAGCATGTATAAAAATAAGCGTACATAATCGAAGATGACGTGTTTAAGGAGGTTCAACACATGAGTTTAAGTATCATTCTAATGGTCATTCAAGTGTTTTTTGCAGTTGTAATCGGGTTGTATTTCTGGAATTTACTGCGAAATCAACAGACGAACAAGTCTGCAGTGGATAGAGAGTCTAGGAAAGAGTTAGAAAAACTACGTAAATTAAGATCCATTTCATTAACGAAACCATTGTCAGAAAAAACAAGACCTTCTTCTATGCAGGATATCGTTGGTCAAATTGAAGGGTTGAAGGCATTAAAGGCGGCACTTTGTGGTCCGAATCCGCAACATGTGCTTATTTACGGGCCTCCAGGCGTTGGGAAAACAGCTGCAGCACGCGTCGTATTAGAAGAAGCTAAGAAAAATCAAGAATCTCCCTTTCGACCTGACTCCAAATTTACAGAGATCGATGCGACGACAGCTCGTTTCGACGAACGAGGTATCGCCGATCCGTTGATTGGCTCCGTACATGACCCTATTTATCAAGGAGCAGGCGCGATGGGCGTTGCGGGCATTCCACAGCCTAAACCAGGAGCGGTAACAAAAGCGCATGGCGGAATCTTGTTCATCGATGAAATCGGTGAATTGCATGCGACGCAAATGAACAAATTATTAAAGGTGCTTGAAGACCGTAAGGTATTCTTGGAGAGTGCGTATTACAGCTCCGAGGATGCGAATATTCCAGGGTATATTCATGATATATTTCAGAATGGCTTACCGGCCGATTTCCGCTTAGTTGGAGCAACGACTCGTACACCAAGCGAAATTCCTCCGGCAATTCGTTCGCGTTGTTTAGAAATTTTCTTCCGACCGCTTCTGCCTGATGAGGTAGGAGAAATAGCACGGAAAGCTCTTGATAAAATTGGCTTCAAAAAATGTGAAGATGCGGTACATGTTGTGACGAAATATGCAACAAATGGTCGTGAGGCTGTGAATGTGATTCAATTAGCAGCGGGTATCGCCTTAACCGATAAGCGGGATGCGATTACCGCAGCAGACATCGAATGGGTTGTGAATTCTTCGCAAATCCCTCCTAGGCCAGAACGGAAAGTTCCTGCGCAACCACAAATAGGTTTCGTAAATGGTTTAGCTGTCTATGGACCTAATTTGGGTACACTATTGGAGATTGAAGTAACAGCCATTCCAATCGCTGTTGCAGGTACAGGGAAATTTAATATTACAGGTGTTGTTGATGAGGAAGAAATGGGTGGAGGCTCCCGAACCATTCGTCGTAAAAGCATGGCCCGCGGCTCTGTGGAAAATGTATTGACTGTTCTTCGTAAGCTTGGTTTTAATACGTCGGATTATGATCTGCATATCAATTTTCCGGGCGGTGTGCCGATCGACGGACCTTCCGCAGGTATTTCAATGGCTACGGCGATTGCCTCTGCCATACATAAAATACCTGTCGACAACAAACTGGCAATGACAGGTGAAATGAGTATCCACGGGAAAGTTAAGCCTGTTGGCGGGGTTGTGGCTAAGGTGGAGGCGGCGTTCCAAGCCGGAGCTACCCGTGTCATTATTCCTAAAGAAAATTGGCAAGCTCTGTTTGTTGATTTACCAGGTGTTGAAGTTGTCGCAGCTGAAACGATTGAGGAAGTGCTAGCAGCTGCGCTAGGCATAGAGCTTCTTGATAATGTGATACCATTACCTTTCTCTATGGAGAGAACCATCCCAACTACAACTTTACCCATTCTACATGCTAATTCACAGCATACAATTGACTCTTAAAGGGAGGCTTTGCGTTACCTTACATGACGCGTAAGCTCTCAATTGGTGTTTTGTTTAGAGTTTTGTTAAAATGTAAAGGGCAACGCAGGGAGAAAATCCCACATAGACAAGGTGAGACTTTGAACTTAGGGTTCAAGGATCCCTATTATTGGAGGTGCAGAGGATGGGACCTGGAAAAATTAAGGTGCGCAGATTGCCGTTATTGCCTCTTAGGGGACTGCTGGTCTATCCGAGCATGGTTCTACACCTAGATGTAGGGCGAGAAAAATCGGTGAAAGCACTCGAGCGGGCAATGGTGGATGATAGCATGATTCTCCTCTGCTCTCAATCAGAGATCAACATAGAAGAACCAACGAAAGAAGACATTTATCGCATCGGAACCATTGCCAAAGTGCGGCAAATGCTTAAGCTACCGAATGGTACGATTCGTGTTCTTGTAGAAGGCGTACTACGTGCTGAAATTGTTGAGTATTTGACGAATGACGAGTATTACGAGGTGACGGTAAAGGAATTGCCGGAGCAAGAAATTTCGGATCCTGAGATCGATGCTTTGATGAGAAGCGTGCTTAGTCAATTTGAGCATTATATCAATTTATCCAAAAAAGTAACGCCAGAAACTCTTGCCGCGGTATCGGATATCGATGAGCCTGGTCGCCTGGCAGATGTTATTTGTAGTCATTTATCGCTTAAAATCAAAGATAAACAAGATATTCTCGAGACCGTTGATGTACGGGAACGGCTCGAGAAAATGCTTAATATTTTGAACAATGAGCGAGAAGTACTTGAACTCGAACGCAAGATCAGTCAGCGCGTGAAAAAGCAAATGGAGAAGACACAGAAGGAATATTATCTCCGTGAGCAGATGAAGGCGATTCAGAAGGAGCTTGGGGATAAAGAAGGTCGTGCTGGTGAGGTTGATGAGTTACGTAATCAGCTTGCCGAAGCGGAACTTCCGGAAAAAGTACGCGAGAAGGTCGAGAAAGAGATTGATCGATTGGAGAAAATGCCTGCAACTTCCGCAGAGGGAGGCATTATCCGTAATTACATCGATTGGTTATTGGGGCTTCCTTGGCACAAGCAAACGGATGACGATTTGGATCTGGATAAAGCGGAAGAAATTCTAAATGAGGATCATTTTGGTCTTGAGAAGCCGAAGGAACGGGTGTTGGAGTATTTGGCCGTTCAGAAGCTGGTTAAAAAGCTTAAAGGTCCAATCTTATGTCTAGTAGGTCCTCCGGGTGTAGGTAAAACCTCGATTGCTCGTTCAATCGCTAGGTCGATGGGAAGACAATTTATTCGAATTTCGCTTGGCGGCGTCAGAGATGAAGCTGAGATTCGCGGTCATCGCCGTACTTACGTAGGCGCTATGCCGGGTAGAATCATTCAAGGAATGAAGAATGCAGGTGCGAATAATCCTGTTTTCTTATTAGACGAGATTGACAAGATGGCTATGGATTTCCGCGGAGATCCTGCCTCGGCCCTGCTTGAAGTTCTGGATCCTGAACAAAATAGCACTTTTAGTGATCATTTCATTGAAGTTCCTTTTGATTTATCCAACGTGATGTTTGTGACCACGGCGAATGCTGTGCATAATATTCCTCGTCCTCTGTTAGATCGGATGGAGGTTCTATATATTCCAGGTTATACGGAGATTGAAAAGCTCCAAATTGCCAAGAAATATTTACTTCCTAAGCAGAAACGTGACCATGGTCTTGAAGAAGAGCAGCTTGTCGTTGACGAGGGCGCTCTGATGAAGATCGTGCGCGAATATACGCGAGAAGCAGGCGTGCGTAATCTAGAGCAGCAAGTTGCAGGCATGAATCGGAAAGCGGCCAAAAAGATCGTATCTAACCCTGAGACACCTGTTCATGTAACTGAGGAAAACTTGAGTGACTATTTAGGTCCGGTCAAGTTTAAATATAATGTTGCTGAAGAGCAGGATCAGATTGGAGCAGTCACAGGTCTTGCTTGGACGGAAGTGGGCGGAGATACACTGGTCATCGAGGTTTCCGTATTGCCTGGTACAGGTAAGTTAACCTTAACTGGTAAGTTAGGCGACGTCATGAAGGAATCCGCACAAGCGGCTTTCAGCTATACACGTTCGCGAGCTGAAGTCCTTGGCATAGCTCCAGATTTCCATGAGAAAAATGATGTTCATATCCACATTCCCGAGGGAGCTATTCCGAAGGATGGTCCATCAGCTGGTATCACGATGGCTACCGCGTTAATCTCTGCATTGACGAACATCCCAGTCTCGCGCTTAGTTGCAATGACTGGCGAGGTAACGCTACGCGGCCGCGTGCTTCCCATCGGTGGCTTGAAGGAAAAGGCACTAGCTGCGCATCGTGCGGGTATTCGTACGATCCTTCTTCCACAGGACAATGAGAAAGACATTATCGAAATTCCAGAAAGTGTCCGTGCAGAGATGACATTCATCCCTGTCAGTCACATGGATCAAGTGCTGGAACATGCACTTATCAAAAATAAGCCGACGGCTAACGTCGGATCGACTTAGAAAGTAGTTGAACATTCATGAAAGTCAATCAAGCTGAGTTTATCATCAGTGCGGTTGGACCTAGCCAATATCCAGAAGATGCCTTGCCAGAGATTGCTCTGGCAGGGCGTTCTAATGTCGGGAAATCGTCACTCATCAACTGTTTGATTTCTCGTAAAAACTTAGCTAGAACCAGTTCGCAACCAGGCAAAACGCAAACTCTTAATTATTATAAAGTAAATCAGGACTTATACTTCGTTGATCTTCCCGGGTACGGCTACGCAAAGGTATCCAAAACCAAGCGTGAGCAATGGGGCAAATTTATTGAAAGCTATCTATTAAATCGTGAGCCTTTGCGACTTGTGATGCAGCTCGTGGACCTCAGACATCCGCCGTCCAAAGATGATCAAGCGATGTACGAATGGCTTCGCCACATGGATGTGCCTGTTCTTGTTGTAGCAACCAAAGCGGACAAGATCCCCAAAAGCAGATGGCCAAAGCACATGAAAATTGTGCGTGAAACATTAGGGATGGATAAAGGAGTTCAACCACTAATGTTCTCTTCCGAGCTAGCGCTTGGCAAAGATGAACTGTGGGGAATTCTTGAGCAAGCGATTGCGTATGGCGAGTCGGAGCCTCAAGAGTCTCAAACCGAAGAAGAGCTTCCAACCGCCGTAACCGATCCGCAACCGTCCTAATTTAGGGCGGTTTTTTGTGTATTTTTGGGGAAAGCGTTAAAAGATAGAGGAAATCAAAAAGAAGTATACGGGAAAGCGAGGTAATCTGGGGGAAATTTGATGGCATCCCAGTTTATCAAGCTTTTTTCAGAATATTTGGCTGATTATCATGAATTGCAGGCAGGAATATTCGCGGCTCATGTAGTATAATAATAATCAAGGTAATAGTTAATGGCTTGAAAACAAAGAATCGAGGGATTTTTATGGCACAAAGGTTAGCGACTGAATATGTCAAAACCTGCCTCCAGTTAACAGAAGCCGATATGTTGAAGTTTTTTCAAATGTTTGTGGACCATCAAGTGACGCTGCAAGTCAAAGTTTTGGAAAACGGGAATCAAGAGGTTGTTTTTCAAGATGGCGAAGATCAAGAAATCGTCCTTTCATTTGAAAAGAAATCGGGCCTATATGAATGCACAGGATCCTGCAGATTAAGTAATACCTTATTAGCTAATTTAATGCGTAAAGCAGTATCGGAATTCAAAGGCAGCGCAAAGGTCAACCGGATTTACCCAAGCTATACAATGGTTTATTATTATGAACGCGGAACCGTTGTGAAGATCGAGGAAATCAAAGGTCAATTATTAACGATTGTCTATGAGCACAAAGATACCATTGGTCTCATGCAGATGATGTTCCAGAAGAGAGAAGTTGAGCAAGAAATTGAAATGATCTACGATCAAATCAATCATCTTCTTGATATGCGTAACATGCTGCAGGCAAGGAATGAACACGAAGAAATCGACATTCGCCTCAATGAGCTTACACATCGTTTGTTCGTTTTGGAGGCATAATCACTCATACATGACATATTTTTTTGAGACCCATTTTTGGGTCTCTTTTTGTTTTGACGCACACGTATTGGCTTATCGTCATAATTTAGATATGGCGTCAGTGTGACAGATGACGTTTAGCAAAAAAAACTATTGCATTTATCGTCGATAGATGTTATTTTTATTCTCGTTGAAACAATATAGGAACCAGGATTCACTCAGGACATTGAATGTTGCGAGAGATTATACCCTCGGGAAGTGAATGACGTAGGTCCTAGCGGATGAAATTTTTTTCACACATTTTATTCCTAGGAAGGGGGAACCGAAAGATGGAAACAGAATACTCAACTTTCGGAAGACACGTTGCTGTTGATACTTGGGGGGTAGATTTTGAACTTCTGAACAATGCAGAATGGCTGCAAGCTCAGATGGTTGAAGCTGCCGAGGTATGTGGAGCAACTGTTTTATCTGTACAATCCAAGCAATTCGAACCACAAGGAGCAACAGTACTTGTTATGTTGTCCGAGAGTCATCTCTCCATTCATACTTATCCTGAGAGAGGTTTTGCCGCACTTGATTGTTATACATGCGGTGAGACAGTCGACCCTCAATTAGCAATCGACTTTATGGTATCCGTACTAAAACCAGAAACGTTCTATGCGAAGAAGCTTGTTCGCGGAATGGGTGAATTACAAGTAGAAACTCCTGAAATAAAGCAAGCAGAGCTTGTTAAATAAAATTCTGCAAATTGATAAAACGATAACCACGGAGAAATCCGTGGTTATTTGTTTGTTCAGACACCCATACAATGGTATTGGAGAGCGATACATGTCCAATTCATTTGGAGTGGGGGAAGAAGATTGAAACAAAAGTTAGTCAGAAAAACAGTGATGTATGTTGTTGTTCTCTTTCTGATCATTTGGCCTATTTATCAACTTACCCAAATGTTAGATCATCAAAAAGAAGATCACGATGCCACACATTTACTGTTCCAAGTATCTTTATTTCAAATGGAAATTTTGAAGAGCAGTTTGGAAGAAGCCTCTCAGATTAAAAATACGAATGAGCTAGATCGGGTGAAACAAGCGCTGTATTCAGCTGAATATACGCATGAACGACTTATTTTAGCTGCTGGAGGAAGTGAGGAGTTAAGTTCGCTTAACTTCATGACCCAATTAAGCCAATACATACAAAGGTTACAGCTTGGGGGCATCAGAGCCTTGAAGCCGGATGAAACGTCAACTTTGAAAGAAACGCTGAAGCAATTCAATGAGATGTATGAGATTTATGAGAAAATGATGGCGTCTAACGGCGATATCATCTCATCTCAGAATGAGGAATTATCCAAACTAGATCGGGATATGACCACCTTTTTAAGAAAAAAAGGGCTGCAATAGGGGATTCTGCCTGGATGAGGTATAGAGGAGCAAAGAGCTGTTAAAACTAACGAACAGACCCAAAGCATTCATAATTTATTCAAATATTTTGTCGGAATGTATGTTTTGCTGTGCTATAATGATTCTAAATAAAACGAAAGGCAGGTGGTAACGTTGCATATTATCGCAGTTGGTTTGAATTATCGGACAGCCCCGGTAGAAATTCGTGAAAAGTTTGCGTTCTCAGATCAAGATTTACCCAAGGCAATCGCTGAGTTGAAAGAGACGAAAAGTATTCTAGAATGTGTTATTGTTGCCACCTGCAATCGCACCGAAATTTATGCCGTCGTGGATCGACCTCAATTGTGTAGTCATTACTTGACGCATTTCCTTGAGCGTTGGTTTCATGTGAAGAAGGATGAGTTCCAGAAGCATTTATATACGTATGAGAATGACAAAGCAAATGAGCATTTGTTCCGTGTAACAACGGGGCTTGATTCGATGGTCATTGGGGAAACTCAGATTCTCGGTCAAGTGAGGGATGCTTTTTTAGCATCTCAAGAATTGAAAGCAACAGGATCTTATTTCAACACGTTGTTTAAACAAGCAATCACACTTGCTAAGAAAGCACATTCAGAAACGGGCATCAGTAATAACCCAGTCTCCATCAGCTATGCAGCCGTAGAACTCGGGAAACGGATTTTCGGAAGCTATGTGAACAAGACGATTATGATTATTGGTGCAGGTAAGATGAGTGAGTTGACCGTGAAGCATCTCTATGCGAATGGTGCAAACAAAGTTATCGTTGTGAATCGCACGTTGGAGAGAGCTATGGATTTAGCGGGCAAATTCAAGGGTGTGGCCAGCACGCTAGAGGAAATGCCAAAATATTTACCCGAAGTAGACATCATCATTAGCTCAACGGGTGCACCAGGCTATGTTTTGACGAAGAAAGATATTCAGACCTATGTGCAAAAAAGAAAATCACGTCCCCTCTTTATGATGGATATCGCAGTTCCGCGGGATCTGGATCCTGAGATTAGCGGCTTGCCGAACGTGTTTCTGTATGATATCGATGATTTGGAACATATTGTCGATAAACATTTGCAGGAGAGAAAGAAGGAAGCGGCTAAGATTGAGGTTATGATCAATTCGGAAATTGCCGCCTTTGACCAATGGACGAAGACACTTGGCGTAAGCCCATTGATTAGTGCGCTACAAACGAAAGCGAATCAAATTCATGAAGAAACCATGGAGAACATGCTGAACAAGCTGACAGATCTGGATGAACGTGAAATTAAGGTGATTCGCAAATTAACCAAAAGTATTGTGAATCAAGTATTGCGCGATCCGATTCTACGGATCAAAGAAATGGCTGGCGAGCGTCATGGCGATGATGCACTCGAAATTTTCACCAAGCTTTTCGCATTAGAAGATATGATTAAACAACAAGAACAGGCAGATCAAATAGCACAAGAGCTAGAGTCCGGATTTAACAAAGTAGAAAGTAAACAAACGATGGACGAGAAACTGTCCGTTCGTGGTTTACAGAATGCGGATGTTCTAGCCCCATCTTGATATATAAGATCGTAAACGAACTCGCCCTAATGGGCGAAATAGAAGTCGTTTATCTCAATTAAAAGGCGCTAACCGCCTAGGAGAGGTGCCATGGTTACAAGCAGCTGGTTGTTTGATGCGATGATTTATATGTATGCCCTGAGCCTACTGTTTTACTTTTCGGATTTCGCGAATGCGAGCCGGAGCGCGAAACGGATGGGGACGGGGCTGCTTTTGTTTGTATGGGTTTTGCAAACCGCTTACTTTGCTATTAGTTTATATGGCCATTTAACAGAATGGGCTTTCGTTCGGTCAGATGTTCTGTTCATGTTTTCATGGCTTCTAGTCACGATTTCACTCATCATCAACCGCTTTTTCCGTATTGAATTGTTTGTGTTCTTTGTGAATGTGCTTGGCTTTGCAATTCTGGCACTGAATATCTTTGGAAATCCGAATGTTATGCCGATTAAATCCAATTGGGACATCAATGATGAGCTATTATTCATTCATATTTCGTTAGCCATTGGCAGTTATGCCGCATTTTCGATTGCCGCCATTTTTTCAGGGATGTACATATTCTTACATGCAAGGTTAAAGAGCAAGAATTTCTCTCAGGCTGTCATGAGACTGCCGTCGCTGGAGAAAATTGAGCATTACACGTATTTGTCGGTCATTATTGGAGGGCCGCTGCTTCTGATGGCTTTGAGTCTTGGCGTAGTGTGGGTCGTGCTCGAAGGCAACCAAAATCTTCTCTATGATCCTAAAGTAATCAATTCCTTCTTCGTTTTGGCCGCCTATGCCTTTTACTTATTTCAACATAAATCCATGCGGATTTCTGGTAACAAGCTAGCGGTTTGGAATTTGGCAGCTTTCTGTATTGTCGTGTTGAATTTCGTTGTATCGAATCTTGTCTCTGATTTTCATGGGTGGATATGGAGTTAACAAGTTGGCAGTATCCTTATCCGATTATGATGAATTTAGCGGGAAGCAAGTGTCTGATCGTCGGCGGTGGGCCGATTGCCGAGCGGAAGCTGCGCTCGTTGCTACAAGCAGGAGCAGAAGTGACCGTAGTCAGTCCAGCTTTCACCACGGGTGTTCTAGCGCTTGCGCTTCAACCGAATGTGATCGTAAAAAGGCAGCCCTATGATCCATCAATATGGACAGCTCTTGGCGAGGCACGCTTTGCCTTAGTCATCGCTGCAACGAATGATGCGCAAGTGAATAGGCAGATCGCACTAGATGCTAATGGATCTGGGAGCCTAGTCAATATTGTGGATCAACCAGAGCTTAGTTCCTTTATTTTACCTTCCGTTGTTCGTCGAGGTAAGTTGGTGATTACGGTGTCTACAGGAGGAGCAAGTCCTTCAGCGGCTCGTAAAATTGCTAAGGAGCTCGACAATGCCTATGGTGATGAGTATGAAATCTATTTGGATTTCCTCACCGATACGCGCTTGTTGATTCAGAACCACGTGAAAGATAAAGAAGCAAGACAACGTTTATTTAAAGAAATGTTGGCGTGGGATCTCATGTCATTGATCCGTGAAGGAAAGTTTGAAGACTGGAAAGAGAAGTTTAACATAGCATTACATGGCGCCGCTTGGATGCAAACGCAGGAGCAGGTAGAGATTGAACTGCCTTCTTGGTCTTTCATCAATGAGATTGAAATATAAGAGAGTATATGTTTCACGACATACAATTCTTATATTTTTGGATAAATGCACCCGTCCAAGAAGGACGGCGTAGTCATTTATTTTAGGCAGCACGTACAGGAGGCGGAGACGAAATGAAAACGATTATAGTAGGGACAAGACAGAGTGCCTTGGCACTGACTCAAACGGGACAAGCCGTGGAGCTGTTGAAACAGCTTGCGAAAGAGCATGGTATCGAATGTCAATTTGAAATTAAGAAAATTGTAACGAAGGGCGATCGGATTCTGGACGTCACGTTATCCAAGGTTGGCGGCAAGGGCTTGTTCGTGAAGGAAATCGAACAGGCGCTGACGGATGGGGATATTGATATCGCCGTCCATAGTATGAAGGACATGCCCTTCGAGCTACCCGAAGGTCTCGTTGTTGGCGCGATTCCGAAGCGTGAAGATGCGCGTGATGCGCTGATCACGCGCGGCGGCAGTTCGCTAGACGAGCTGCCCCAGGGCGCTCTCGTCGGGACAAGCTCGCTGCGCCGTGCTAGCCAGCTGCAGCACTACCGCCCGGACCTCCGGATCGAGTCGATCCGGGGCAACATCGATTCGAGGCTGCGCAAGCTCGAAGAAGAGAACTTCGATGCGATTATGCTTGCCGCCGCCGGTCTCCACCGGATCGGCTGGCAAGATCGCATAAGTAGCTACTTGCCGCCCGAGGTATGCCTCCCTGCCGTAGGGCAGGGAGCGCTGTGCATCGAGTGCCGCGGCAACGACACCTTCGTGCTGGACTTGCTGGGCAAGTTCCAGCATGAGCCAACGGCGCTCGCGGTGCGAGCGGAGCGGGCCTTCCTTGGCAGACTCAACGGAGGCTGCCAGGTGCCGCTCGGCGCATACGCGAGCGTGAACGAGACGAGCAGCGGGGACGCCCCGCTGCTGACCCTTACAGGCATGGTCGGGACGCCGGATGGCGTGACCATGCTCAAGGAAACGGCTTCCGGGAACGATCCGGAAGCGTTGGGTGCGCTAGTTGCAGAGAAGCTCATCGCACAAGGAGCCGAGAAGATTCTAGCTGAGGTGAGGGAGTGAATGCTGTGAACAAAGGAAGAGTTTTTCTTGTTGGAGCGGGTCCAGGAGATCCTAAGCTCATCTCGGTACGCGGGATGGAAGCGATCCAAAGAGCAGATGTCATCGTGTATGATCGACTGGCGAATCCACGCTTATTGAAGCATCGTAGACCGGAAGCAGAACTCATCTTTGTTGGCAAGCTGCCAGATAAACATATCTTAAAGCAAGAAGAAATCAATCAGTTGCTTGTGGATTTGGCTTTACAAGGGAAGGTAGTCACACGTCTCAAAGGCGGAGATCCTAGTGTATTCGGACGCGTTGGGGAAGAAGCTGAGCTTCTGGCAGATAACGGGATAACGTATGACATTATCCCAGGAATCACCTCTTCAATTGCTGTTCCAGCCTATGCGGGTATCCCTGTAACACATCGCGATTTCACATCGTCTGTTGCGATTATAACGGGTCACGAGTACCCGAACAAAACGTATTCCAGCCTGAACTGGGAGCATCTGGCCAAGGCGATTGGCACAATGGTATTCCTGATGGGCGTTGCTAATTTAGAGCAAATATGCCGTGAATTGATTCGCTGCGGGAAACCGCCAGAAATGCCAGTTGCACTTGTCAGATGGGGGACCTGGGCGGATCAAGCGACGATCACAGGTACACTTGCAGATATCACAGAAAAAGTAAGAGAAGCGAACTTTAAATCTCCTGCTGTCATTATTGTGGGTGAGGTTGTTAAGCTTCGTGAGAAGCTGGCTTGGATGGAGAAGAAGCCGCTGTTTGGTAAACGCGTGCTGGTTACGAGAGCTCGCAGCCAAGCAAGTGAGCTTGTAGATCTCATCGATGATTTGGGAGGAGAGCCTGTCGAGTTCCCTGTGATCCGACTGCAACCGCCAAGTCGAGTTGAAGCACAACAGGAACTTGATCTCGCTCTCAACAGACTGCAGGAGTTTGATTGGATCCTACTTACGAGCGTCAATGGCGTCGAGTTCTTCTTCCGCAGGATGCGTGAACTAAACATCGATGTTCGCAGAATGGCGAACGCGCGCATTGCTGCCGTAGGTCCTAAGACGGCTGAAGCCCTCGCTGAGCGTGGTATCCTAGCAGACGTCCTACCGGCTAAGTTTCAGGGGGAAGGCATCCTAGATGCCATTCAAGGGGATTTGAACGCTGGTCAGAAGGTGCTGTTACCGACTGCTGATCTTGCTCGCGATCACTTGCCTTCAAAACTGAAGGAGTTAGGCCTCGAAGTTACGGAAGTAGATGTGTACGAGAATGTGCTGACTACCGATGACGGAGACGAGATCATTCACCTTTTACAAAATCAAAGCATTCATATCATCACTTTTACAAGCTCATCTACGGTTACGAATTTACTCGAAGCGCTAAAGCAGCTA
This sequence comes from Paenibacillus sp. J22P51, assembly GCF_059692215.1. NCBI lineage: Bacteria > Bacillati > Bacillota > Bacilli > Caryophanales > Paenibacillaceae > Paenibacillus > Paenibacillus sp. J22P51. The sequence goes on from NZ_JCAUAZ010000002.1 coordinate 87,060, forward strand.
GGTATGGAAGATCCGTTATCGTTGCTGCAAGGCGTGGAGATCGCAGTTATTGGTCCCAAAACGGCAGAAACCGCGGTTCAAGCGGGCCTGTCGATCACATACATGGCTGAAGAAGCGACTGTCGCTTCTTTGGTACAAAGCATGATTCAAGGAGGCGGAAATCCATCATGAGTTTTCCAATCGTTCGTAATCGCCGCTTACGCGGAAATGCAGCCATTCGTAATCTCGTTCGTGAAAATCAAGTAACGGTTAACGATGTTGTTCAACCGATATTTGTTACTCACGGTACGAATGTAAAATCAGAAATTGCTTCGATGCCGGGTGTGTACCATTTCTCTCTAGATCGCGTAAAAGAAGAAATCGATGAAATCACGCAATTGGGTATTCAAGCAATCCTCTTGTTCGGTGTACCCGATTATAAAGATGCAACAGGAACTTCCGCATTTATGGATGATGGCATTGTGCAGCAAGCTACACGTTTTATTAAAGAGCTTAACCCTAACTTGCTAATTATCGCAGATACGTGCTTATGTCAATTTACCGATACGGGTCATTGCGGTGTTATTCATCACCACCCGATTACAGGGCATGCCGATGTAGCGAACGATCCTTCCTTGGAGCTTCTTGTTCGTACAGCGGTGTCACAAGCCAAAGCAGGCGCTGACATTATCGCCCCTTCGAATATGATGGATGGCTATGTGCAAGCGATTCGTTCTGGTTTGGATGAGGCTGGTTACGAAAACACACCAATTATGGCCTATTCCGTCAAATATGCGTCAGCTTATTATGGTCCTTTCCGTGATGCTGCCCATTCTACCCCGCAATTTGGCGATCGGAAAACGTATCAAATGGACCCGGCTAACAGTCGTGAAGCTCTTCGTGAAGCGTCAAGCGACGTCATCGAGGGAGCCGATTTCCTTATGGTGAAGCCAGCGCTCGCTTACATGGATATTATCCGCATGCTGAAGGATAACTTTGACTTGCCTGTTGTTGCTTACAATGTGAGCGCAGAATATGCCATGGTGAAGGCCGCTGCGAAGCAAGGCTGGGTGAATGAAGAAGCCATCGTGATGGAAACGATGACTAGCTTCAAACGTGCAGGCGCTGACATTATCCTGACATATTTCGCCAAGGATATTGCTCGTTATTTGCAAAATTAATGAGATCGTGAACCATTTGTTCTCTGTGATCTAAAACAGAGTTCGAGTGGTTCTTTTTGTCATACTTTTGTCGCATTAGGTAAGCTTACCTTGGTTGTGAGAGGGGTATAATTAGGGCATAATGGATGAGAATAGATGGAAACAAGAGGAAGGTGCCTCATGAGTTATAATGATAATTTTATTAAAGCATGTCGAAAAGAACAGGTAGATACCCTGCCCGTGTGGTATATGCGCCAAGCAGGTCGCTACGACCCCGATTACCGTAAAATCAAGGAAAAGTACTCCTTGCTCGAAATTTGTCAGCAACCAGAGCTTGCAGCTGAAGTGACAATGATGCCGATTAAAAAGCTTGGTGTGGATGCCGCGATTTTGTACTCGGATATCATGAATCCAGTGGCTTCGCTTGGTGTTGATTTTGATATTGTCAAAGATATCGGTCCTGTTATACATACGCCGGTTCGTACGGCACAAGATGTTGAGCGTCTTCGTCCGATTGATGTGGAGAAGGACTTGTCCCACATTCTACAAACGATTCGAATTCTAGATAAAGAATTGGAAGTTCCACTGATTTCGTTCGCGGGTGCTCCCTTTACGATCGCTAGTTATTTGATTGAAGGAAGACCATCCAAAAGCTATATTCGCACGAAGCAAATGATGTATTCGGAGCCAGCGGTCTGGTTCGCGTTAATGGATAAGCTCGGGGATATGGTTATCACGTATCTGCGTGCACACATTGCCAATGGGGCGAAAGCCGTTCAAGTATTCGATAGCTGGGTGGGTGCTCTCTCTCCGGCCGATTTCGACGTCTATGTGCGGCCTACGATGATGCGAATCTTCAAAGAGTTGTCTGATTTGAAAGAACCGAAAATTTATTTCCCAGGCGTCAGCTCCGGTGAATTGCTTCCGTATCTGACGACGATTCAAGCAGATGTAATTGGTCTTGATTGGCGGGTGCCGATCTCCGTTGGTCGCGAAAGACTTCAGAACCGCTATGCGGTGCAAGGAAACCTGGATCCTTATATTTTGACAGCGCCGATGAGCGTGATTGAAGCGCAAGCGAAAGCGATCATGGATGATGGGATGAAGCAGCCAGGGTTCATTTTCAACTTAGGACATGGCCTTTTCCCAGAAGCGTCGCTGGAGAAATTGAAAGAATTAACAACTTTCGTTCATACCTATTCTCATTCCGTTTTAACCCAGCAAGCTGGAAAGAGTGGTGTTTAATATGAGCCAAAAGCGCATAGGTGTCTTAGTCATGTCATATGGTACGCCGGAAAGCTTGGATCAAGTTGAAGCGTACTACACACATATAAGACGGGGCCATCCGCCGACTCCTGAGCAATTACATGAATTAACGACGCGCTACGAGGCCATTGTTGGTGGCTTCTTCCCGTTGCGTGAAAATACGAACAAACAAGTAAAAGGACTTGAAGCTACGCTGCGTCAAGAGCATCCTGAGCTTGAATTCGTGTGCTATCAAGGACTTAAGCATGCTCAGCCCTACGTAGAAGACGGCGTTGAACAAATGGCTAAGGACGGTATCACAGAGGCTGTGGGGATCGTTCTAGCGCCTCACTACTCGACGATGAGTGTCGGCGGCTATGTGAAGAGAGCGAAGGATAAGGCGGAAGCACTAGGTCTTAACATGACTTTCGTGCTGGATTATCACCTACATGCGAAGCTGCTGGATGCCTTGCAAACACGTGTAGAGAACGCTTTGGGGAAATTTGCTGAGGCCGATCGTGATCAGGTACGGGTTATCTTTACAGCGCATAGCTTGCCGGAGAAAATTCTAGAAATGAAGGATCCGTATCCGGATCAATTGCTGGCTACATCCAAAGCACTTGCTGAGCGGGTCGGTCTTACGAATTGGCAGTTTGGTTGGCAGAGTGCGGGACAGACGGCTATGCCGTGGTTAGGCCCGGACATTTTGGACGTTATGCGTACGATCAAGCAAGAAGAAGGCGTGGATAAAATTTTACTTTGTCCAATTGGGTTCGTTTCCGATCATTTAGAAGTACTTTACGATATCGATATTGAAGCGCAAGCGTTGGCGAAAGAGCTGGGCGTACATTTGGAACGAACAGAGTCGCTTAATACGGATCCTCTTTACATGGAAACCTTAAGTGATGTTGTATACAAGAAATGGCAAGAGGCAGCGAGTTCGAAATGAGTACACAAGTGCCTCATTATATGATAATTGGCGGCGGTATTACGGGCTTAAGTGCTGCTTTTTATTTGAAAAAGCGGTTGACTGATACTGATGACGGTGGCGGTACGCCATTTCGCATTTCGGTCGTAGAGAAATCACCGTCGTTCGGCGGGAAAATTTACACGATAGAGCGAGACGGATTTGTAATCGAAAAGGGTCCTGATTCCTTCCTTGCGCGTAAACGTCCCATTATTGATTTGGCATATGATCTTGGTATGGAAAACGAGCTGACAGGTACGAATCCGAAAGCCAAGAAAACCTATATCGTTCGTGGACGAAAGCTGCATCGCATGCCTCCGGGCTTGGTTCTAGGCATTCCGACTCAAATGACGCCATTTATGAAGACAGGCCTTATTTCCCCATTGGGCAAACTGCGAGCTGCGATGGATTTGATTTTGCCGAAGCGGGATGTCGCAGCTGATGAGTCGCTTGGACATTTTCTTGAGCGCCGACTTGGCAAGGAAGTGCTCGAGCGCATTGTTGAGCCGCTGCTTGCAGGGATATATGCGGGAGATACGTATAAGCTGAGCTTGAAGTCCACATTCCCGCAGTTTCGAGCTATGGAGCAGAAGAACCGCAGCTTAATTCTGGGGATGATGGCAAGTCGCAAGAATGTGACCGAGGAAAGCGCGCATTTGCCTGCGGCTGTTCGCAATTCGGTATTTGTAACGTTTAAGCGAGGGTTGCAATCGTTAGTGACAGGTTTGGTTGATGCCATGCGTGCTACGGTTGATTTACGTCCTGGCGTTGGCGTTGTCTCGGTACGTAGTGTAGATGGGGGACAAACGGAGGTTACCTTTGAGGACGGTCGTCGTGAGGTCGTTAACGGTGTCATTGTGACGACGCCAACGTATCAAGCGGCGAAGCTGCTCTCGGAGCTGCCTGCAGCAAGCAAGCTTGCGAAAATTGATTATATATCGGTAGCCAATGTGATTATGGCTTTCGAACGTAAGGATATTCCATTTGAACTGGATGCCTCCGGTTTCCTTGTACCTAAGCATGAGGGGTATACCATTACTGCCTGTACATTAACCTCAGCGAAGTGGCTGCATGCTGCTCCTGAAGGCAAGGTGCTGCTGCGTTGTTATATAGGTCGTTCTGGCGAACAAGAATGGCCGGCATGGTCCGATGAGCAGCTCATAAGTAAAGCACGTCATGATATTAAAGATTTACTTGGGATTACGGCAGAACCTGGATTCGCTGAAGTGACCAGGTTGATGCATTCCATGCCGCAATACCCTGTTGGTCATTTAGAAGAGATCGCTCATTTCAAGAAAGAACTAACGGCAGCAATGCCACGAGTCCTGGTCACAGGTGCAGGCTTCCATGGCGTCGGACTGCCCGATTGCATACGACAAGGAAAAGAGGCTGCTAATCAGCTTGCCGAGATTGTCCTTACGGAGTCGCATATGGATGCCACTGCAACTGTGAGATAATTAGCGGAGCTTGGTCAACTCTAACGTGAATTCGGAGGCAGAAATAGTCAGGATTTTCTTCTCTTCAAGGTCACGAATGACTTGCATGAGCGTTGATTTCTGAACACCAGCCAGCTGTGAGATTTCATCAAAGTTCAGCACTAGCTTTATGACGATGGTTGTCCCTTTACGCAGGCCATGCGAGTTCGCCATTTTGATCAAGCTTTTGATGACGCGTGTTCTTGCATCCAGGAAGGTCAGATCGAAGACTTGTTGATTCGTGTCACGAAGACGACTGCTGAGTTCTTGCATGATACCTAAGCTAATGTCAAAATGAGTACGGAGCAGTTCAAGGAAGCTCTGGCCAGTTATCGTTAACAGTATGCACTCTTCTAAGGTTTGAGCAGAAGCAGACCGAGGCTTGCCATCAATGAGGGAAAGCTCGCCGAAGCTCTCGCTGGTTTTGCAGATCGAGAGTATCTTCTCCTCTCCTGAGCTGCTCGTTGTGTAGATTTTAACAGAGCCGTTAAGAACCATATAGAAAACAGAGCCGATTTCTTTTTCTTGAAATAAGATCGTACCCGCTTTATAAGTACGTCTTGTACATATTTCAACAAGCGCGTTCAATTGCTGTTCGTTTAATTGGGCAAATAAAGGAACTTTTTTAATAAGCTCTAGCATGGTTGTACCGCCTTTGTAGGTAGTTATGGGTAGGATATGACCTCATTTTATCACAAGATCACGCTATTGGGGGCTAAATAATGGGAAATTCGAGCAGAATCGACATACGGTCAGAGGCTGCATTTCAAGAATCAAGAAAGCTGATTCCTGGGGGTGTGAACAGTCCAGTTCGCGCTTTTAAATCGGTTGGCTTAACACCTTTATTCATGGAGAGCGGGTCAGGCTCTCGTGTAACGGATATTGATGGGAATACTTTTATCGACTATGTAGGTTCATGGGGACCGTTAATCGTGGGTCATGCTCATCCAAAGGTTTTGGAAGCGATTCAGTCTACAGCTATTAAAGGGACAAGCTTTGGAGCTCCGACGTTGCTCGAAACCGAAATGGCGAAGCTTGTTATAGAACGTGTACCATCCATAGATATGGTTCGCATGGTCAATTCAGGTACGGAAGCAACAATGAGCGCGTTGCGGCTTGCTCGTGGATTCACGAAGCGCGACAAAATTGTGAAGTTCGAAGGAAGCTATCACGGACATGCAGATGCCTTGCTGATCAAGGCTGGTTCTGGGGTTGCTACGCTTGGACTGCCAGATAGCCCTGGTGTGCCAAGCAGCGTAGCGTCTAACACGATTACAGTTCCTTATAATGATTTGGATTCCGTGAAGCTGGTTTTTGAAAAGTTTGGTGAAGAAATCGCCGCGCTTATCGTGGAACCTATTGCAGGGAATATGGGGGTTGTTCCTCCCGCGGCAGGATTCTTGCAAGGACTTCGTGACATCACGAAGCAATATGGCGCTTTGTTAATTTTCGATGAGGTTATGACCGGTTTCCGCGTACATAAGAACTGTGCACAGGGTCTATACGGCGTTACGCCTGATTTGACTTGCCTAGGTAAAGTAATCGGTGGTGGACTTCCCGTAGGCGCTTATGGCGGTCGCTTGGACATCATGGAACAGATCGCCCCTGCGGGTCCGATATACCAGGCGGGTACTTTATCGGGAAATCCACTTGCGATGGCGGCGGGCTTTGCGACCTTATCCTTACTGGGTGAGCCGAATGTCTACGAGGAGCTGGAGCGCAAGTCGGCAAGATTGGAAGCGGGCTTTGCTGCGAATGCTGCTGAGTTTGGTATTGCGAGTACGATCAATCGCGTAGGCTCGATGGTATGTCCATTTTTCACAGAGCTGGCTGTAACGAACTACGACTCGGCCAAAACATCCGATCTAGGTCGTTTTAATGCCTACTTCGGTCATTTGTTGGATTTAGGTGTTTCCGTTGCACCTTCGCAGTTTGAGGGAATGTTTGTATCTACTGCTCACTCCGATGAGGATATTGAAACGACGATCAATGCACATCGTGAAGCTTTGAAACGTTTATAAGATAGACAAAGGGGCTGCCCTCCGTAGACATTTCTACGTGAGTGCAGCCCCTTTGAGCTTGCCAATTAGTTAGGTTTAACGGTTGGTGATGTAGTGTTAGTCGGTGAGACTACGGTTCCATTCGTCGATGGCTTCGGTGAGACACTTGGCGTCGGCGTTGGCGTTGGTGTTGATGTTGTTGACGGCTTCGTAGTACCACCAGTTGTATTCCCATTTCCAGGCGTTGGTGTAGATGTAGGCGTAGGATTTGAGGAATTTGATGGTGTTGCTGAATTATTCGGTTTATCTGTTGCATTCGGTTTGGTCGATTCTGTACTTGATGGTGAAGATGATCCACCACCTTTTCCTGCTTCAGACGTATTTTCCGGCTTTGCAGATGGCGTAGGTGTAGCTTTAGGCGTTGGAGTAGGTAATTTACCTTGCGCCTTTAGTGCGGCTTGTTCCTTCAAGAAATCTGGGTGATCATAGGCACCGCCTGGATCAATCTTTGTAAGTCCTTCCCAAATGTTCTTCACGACGATATCGTCAGGGTTACCAAATACCAAGAAGGCTGATGGCAAGCGACGCTCGCCGTAACGACTAGAAGGTTTGGTAATCAATTCGTTATTGTAAACCATTTCGGAAGAAGCTCCGCCATCAAGGAATCCGGCATTAATAACGCCATCTTCTAAGAATAGATCCTGTACTTCTTTCAGTGTCGCACCGACACTTGAGGTTTGACGACCATCGATGACGATAAAGATGACGGTTCCGTCTGCTTTTTGCCCTACAGCTGTTCGCGGCGCGCGTCCCCAGCCACCATCACCGCTTGTAATAAGCGGCTTACCATTCGCGATTACGCGAGGGTAGAAAGAAACGGCTTCTGTGACACCGAGCTCCAACAGTTCGTTGATCGAGTATTTTCCGATAATAAGCGTGCCTTCTTTGGTAAAGCCAACAATTTGTTGTGGATTACTTCCTTCTTGATCCGTATAAAGAATGTTGCCACCGGACATAATAGCACCGATTGGGGCAAATCCGTTCCCAAGTCCGTCAGGATCGTTAAACCCGCCGCCATTGACACCGGCAACTGCACCGGTTCGCTGAACCATGGACGTGATTCTTTCACCTTCACCTTGCTTACCTGGTACAACTACACGAATCGTCCGCGGATCATAGACATACATCCGCTTTCCTTTCCAGAATGTACCTGAGATATCTTCCACCTTGACAAGACTTTCGATGGGGCGTTTTGTATTAAATTGCACGGCCTCCAAATCTTGCTTCTCTATGGAGTTGACCTCTGTTAGATTCTGCATTTCCAGAACCATCTGATCCCTGCGTTGCGCACCTACGAAAATCCATGCCCAATCACGATGCTGTGTTGTAATGACTGTTTTAGCCAAATACTCACGAATATAAGTCCCCGGCGGGGTTAGAAATAAAAAGCTAGAACTTAAAAATGTACATACTGCTATAACAAGTAAAGTCCGCTTCAGCCAACTATAATTTCGAAAATGATTTGCAATTAAACTACCCAAGGTAAACCTCTCCTGCTCTATTAATAAATTGATAGAAAATGTCGAAAAAAAACAATACAAGAATTATAGTATCATATTTTTACATGCAAATGGTAATGGTAATTGTTAAAATAAAGTGTACATAATCCCTGCTTTGTTAAGGAGCTCGTTCTACTTATGAAACGTTATTACTTTTTTGATTTTCCAATCGATCTAATGGCGATTATTTTGGTGTTTCTACTTATTCTGCTAGCAATCTTTCTATCATTTCGTAAAGGCATGAAATCATGATGAATTGGTCACGAGATGGAGAATGGCTGCAGCTACCACTTCCGAACGAGCATTGGAAACCGCTTAAACCAGGTGCAATTGAAGAATTAGCGGCTTTCTTGCCTGTACCTCGCAAATTTTTTCTACGCTTAGCTTCACAGGGACTTATTCGCGTTGAAGGCAGTACGATTCGGCTAAAGGTATTTCCTCAGGAGAAGGCGGCGTTTAAACCCGAGTCATATCCATTAGACGTCTTATTTGAAGATGAGTTCACTCTAGTCGTGAATAAACCCGCTGGTAAGTCTGTCCATCCAGCTGAAGTCGGACAAGGAGGAACGCTTGCTAATGCGGTAGCTCATTATTATGAAGCGACCGGACAAGCATGCGGCGTTCGTCATATTCACCGTCTAGATCAAGATACGACAGGCGTTGTACTTTATGCCAAAAATGAATGGGCCCATGTCCTATTGGATGAAGCCATGAGAGAGAAGCAAATTGATAGACGCTATATAGCGTTGGCTCAAGGGATTTTCAAAGCAAAAGAAGGATGGATTAATGAACCGATCGGCAAGGATCGTCATCAGCCAGGGAAACGAAGAGTAGCCCCCAATGGGGATCAGGCGCTTACGCACTATCGTGTTGTTCAACAACTGAAAGCTGCGGCACTTGTGGAAGTAGAATTGGAGACAGGCCGAACGCATCAAATTCGTGTGCATCTCAGTTATTTGGGACATCCCTTGGTAGGAGACACCTTATATGGGGGTTCTTCGCGTTTATTTCAAAGGCAAGCTCTTCATGGTGAACGGCTTGTATTTAAGCATCCGATAACACAAGATGAGGTCGTAGTTCATGCGCCTTATCCACTAGATTTCAAGTTATTATTGGACCAGATGTCCGCGAATTGAAAAATGTAGTCATGCCTGGCCTCCTCCACCCATATACTTTTAGAGACAATCAAGTATATCACCCAACAATTCGGAGCTGATTTATGTTTCGAGTTAACGGAAGGGAGGATTCATTCGGTGTCTGAACAACAACCAGGGTTACGATTTGATATTTATGAACGTGTGCATTTGCAGGAAAATTTGGCGGCTATACAAGAATTAAATGAAGTAGAATTGCTTCCGCATATTCAAGTGATAACGCTGGATGATCAAGCGATCTTAAAGGGGAATTTACTACTTACGGGTAATTACTTTAGTGACGAAGGCGGCAGTCCTCGCACACTTGAGCATTTAATTCCTGTCGAAATCACGCTTCCCTTGAATCGCATTCATCGTGTAGAAGATATTCAGGTGGAAATCGAGAACTTTGATATCGACCTCTTATCGGCTCGCAGCTTGAATGTAACGGGGGTTCTTTCCCTACAAGGTGTAGAAATGGTTTCTGCACAGCAAGAGAACTGGCGGGAGGAAGAAGAGGTCACATTTGTTCATCAAATTGACTATCCGCGCTCCGAGCCCATCATTCCGTACGCACCAGCACCCGTACAATTTGCGCAGGCTGTGCAAGAACCACAGATTCCACAAGTGATCCAACCACCGCCGACACCAGTCCTTCCTACGCCGATTCCTACACCATCTCCAACTCTAATTGCAGCTGCACCTGAACCAGCGGTCATTGCGGCTCAACCAGTCAGTCATGGCGATGACACGTTTGGAGTAGAAGTGGAACAAATCGAGCTGAAGGTAACCCCGCATGCCGATAGTACCGTTGTTACGGAGGAGAAAAAGGAGCTTAAAGTTGCCTTTGGGAAGAAGGCCGCGGACGCTGTGGAGGTTAACCCGTATGGCATCAAATCGTTATTATCAAAGGCAGGCACGTATCTTTCCGACAAGCGGATTGCGGAAGCAGAGGCGCAAGCGGCTCTTGAGGCGGAATCGCGGATAGATGCCGTTGAATGGAGGAGATTATTTCTCCAGAGCAGATCGGAGTCGCAAGAGTTCAAGAAGCTCAAATTATGTATCGTTCAAAAGGAAGATACGTTAGAGTCAATTGCCAAGCGATATCAACTGACAACGCGTGAGATTCAATTGATGAATCGATTGAGCGATCAGGATATCACAGTGGGTCAAGTTATTTATCTGCCCAAATAATAACCGATACATAGGCAAGAGCCTCCGGCTGCTATCGCGGCTGGGGGCTCTTTATGTTTGGGGGAATATGGGATGTAGTTAAGGTCAACGTATAAGTTACACCATTTCGCCCAATACTAGAAAATAATCCTAATAAAAGGCGCTGAAATTATTGACTATGTGTAAATAATTCGATATCATATAGTGTAAATCATTTTCAAACCAACATATGGAATTGCAAAGATAGGGAGTAGTAGTCGGAACGCCCTTCAGAGAGTGGAACTGCAGCGCTGAGAGGTTCCTCAGGAAACATCCGATCGAAGTCGCCCTGGAGCAGTAAATGTGAGTGCAATCGCAGAGTTATCGTTTCTCGCATGCATTAGCATTTTCCGGTCGCAGCCGTTATCTGTTATAAGTGTCATGTTATTTGCTATTGGGGCAAGTCACATGAAATGAAGGTGGTACCACGGAAGCTATACCTTTCGTCCTTTTTTGGGCGAAAGGTTTTTTTGTGTTTATTTGCTCATCTTAATTTTTTGCAATCACATTAACATCTAGCCAGATATGGAGGTACTTTTATGACCGAAGCCAAATTACAAACAGAAATGCCTACCACGTACGACCCGAAAGAAGCGGAGCGTAAATGGTACGATTACTGGATTAAAAATGAATTTTTCAAAGCAGGCAACCGCCCTGACGCGGAAACCTACACGATCGTGATCCCGCCTCCGAATGTAACAGGTATGCTGCACATCGGGCATGCGCTTGATTTTACACTGCAAGATATTCTGATTCGTACGAAGCGTATGCAGGGCTTTGACACGCTGTGGCTGCCTGGCTCTGATCATGCTGGGATTGCAACGCAAACGCGTGTTGAGCAGAAGCTTCGTGAGCAAGGACAAACGCGCTACGATCTTGGACGCGAGAAGTTCTTGGAGAAGGTCTGGGAGTGGAAAGAATTATATGCGGATACCATACGCGAGCAATGGGCCAAAATGGGCTTCTCACTTGATTATTCGCGTGAACGCTTCACCCTAGATGAAGGACTTTCACAAGCGGTTCGTGAAGTTTTCGTTAGCTTGTTTGAAAAAGGCCTGATTTATCGCGGCAACTATATTATTAACTGGGATCCAGCGGCACGCACGGCTCTTTCGGATATTGAAGTTGAATATAAAGAAGTACAAGGTGCGCTGTATCATTTGAAGTATGAAACGACTGACGGATCAGGCTCCATCGTTGTGGCTACGACGCGTCCTGAAACGATGCTTGGCGATACAGCCGTTGCAGTTCATCCGAAGGATGAGCGTTACAAGCACCTTATCGGAAAGTCTTTACTGCTTCCAATCGTCAACCGCGAAATTCCGATTATTGCAGACGATTATGTTGAAAAAGAGTTCGGAAGCGGCGCAGTAAAAATCACGCCTGCGCATGATCCGAACGATTTCGAAGTAGGAAAGCGTCACAATCTGCCGCAAATTCTCGTTATGGACGAATCCGGAACGATGAATGCGAACGCTGGCCCTTACCAAGGGCAGGACCGTTTCGAGTGCCGGAAGCAAATCGTAGCAGATTTGAAAGAACAAGGCGTTCTGATTAAAATCGAAGAGCACGTTCACCAAGTTGGACATAGCGAGCGCAGTGGTGCAGTTATTGAACCTTACTTGTCCACGCAATGGTTCGTGAAAATGCAGCCGCTTGCTGATCAAGCGATTGAAGCGCAAAAATCAGGCACTGGTGTTAATTTTGTACCAGATCGTTTCGAGAAAACATATCTGAGCTGGATTGAAAATGTACGTGACTGGTGTATTTCCCGTCAGTTATGGTGGGGACACCGAATTCCTGCTTGGCACTGTGCTGATTGCGGTCAAGTGACCGTAACCCGTGAAGATGCTACAGCTTGCTCACATTGCCAAAGCACGAATCTTAACCAAGATAACGATGTCCTGGATACATGGTTCAGCTCGGCGCTATGGCCTTTCTCCACATTAGGGTGGCCGAATGATTCCGAAGACATGAAGCGTTTCTATCCGACGAGTGTTCTAGTAACTGGCTACGATATCATTTATTTCTGGGTAGCTCGAATGATTTTCCAAGGACTTGAATTTACGGGACAAATTCCTTTCAAAGATGTGCTTATGCATGGTCTTGTTCGCGATTCCGAAGGCCGCAAAATGTCCAAATCCCTTGGTAATGGTGTTGATCCGTTAGAAGTTATCGAGAAATACGGTGCGGATGCCATGCGTTATATGATTTCTACGAGCAGTACGCCGGGTCAAGATTTGCGCTTCCGCTGGGAGCGGGTTGAGCAAGCTCGTAATTTTGCCAATAAGATTTGGAACGCATCTCGATTCGCTCTGATGAATTTGGAAGGTGTAAACGCAGCTGATATCGATTTGACTGGTCAACTAGGTACAGCAGACCGTTGGATTTTGCATCGTTTGAACGAGACGGTTCGTGATGTAACTCGTCTGATTGACAGCTACGAATTCGGTGAAACAGGGCGACTGCTCTATAACTTCATCTGGGATGATCTCTGTGATTGGTACATTGAGTTCAGCAAACTGAGCCTGTATGGCACGGATGCAGCGGCGAAGAAGCAGACACAATCCGTTCTAGCTTATGTACTAGACCAAACACAGCGTTTGATTCATCCATTCATGCCGTTCATCTCGGAGGAAATCTGGCAGCACTTGCCGCATGTTGGCGATACGATTACGCTGGCGGCCTGGCCGACAGAGAACGCAGCCTTCGAGGCGCCTGATGCGATTCGTGAGATGGAGCTTTTGATGGAAGCGATTCGTTCGGTTCGAAATATCCGTGCTGAAGTGAATGTGCCGATGAGTAAGAAAGTGGAGCTGCTTATTAAACCTGCAAGTTCAGAGACACAGGAGATTCTTAGCAAAAATGAGGAATACCTGAAGCGCTTCTGCAACACATCTAATCTTGAAATTGACCTTGGTATGGCAGCACCAGACAAAGCGATGACGGCAATTATCACAGGAGCTGAGTTGTACTTACCTTTAGCGGGTCTGATCGATATCGCGCAAGAGCTTGCTCGTTTGGATAAAGAACTGCAATCCTTGCATGGTGAGGTAGAGCGTATTGAGAAAAAGCTGGGCAATGAAGGCTTTGTAGCTAAGGCACCTGCGAAAGTTATCGAAGAGGAGAAAGCCAAGCTTGCCGATTATGCGGATAAGCGGGATAAAGTTATCGCTCGATTAGCGGAGTTAAAGGCTTAATGAACGCAAATTATACGATTGCCTAGGTTCGTCTACAAGGTGATTCATATAGTAAAAGAGGATGAGAACAATGGATGAAATCAAGAACACTGCGGGTGAATTTCAAACCGCACAGGAAGCCATTGATTGGATTGTTGGACGGATGGAGAAGCTCGGTATGAAACCGGGCCTCCAACGTATGCATCTCCTCATGGAGAAGCTAGGTCACCCAGAACGCAGGCTGAAGTTCATTCATGTGGCTGGTACGAATGGAAAGGGCTCAACATGCGCTTATTTAGCTTCCGTGCTTCAAGCGTGCGGCTATGATGTAGGCACGTTTACGTCACCCTATTTGGTGAAATATACCAATCGTATTCAGGTGAATGGTGCGGACATTGAGGATGACGTCCTGCTGCGATTAGTGAATGACATGAAGCCGATTGTGGATGAGATTGCAGCCACAGAGGTTGGCCAGCCAACGATGTTTGAAATTTCGACTGCACTTGCGATTCTTTACTTCGGAAAAGTGGCTTATCCCGATTACGTGGTATGGGAAACAGGTCTCGGGGGAAGGCTGGATAGCACGAATATCGTGAATCCAATCGTTACCGTAATTACGAATGTAGGCCATGATCATATGGATATTCTGGGTGATACGCTGGAGCTCGTAGCAGCTGAGAAAGCAGGGATTATTAAAGCGGGAGTTCCAGTCATTACGGCTGTTGAGCCTGCCGCGATTTGGAACGTTATAGAGCAAACGGCGAAGGCGAAGAAAGCCACGCTTTACTCCCTTGGCGATCAATTTACGTTGACTGAAGTGAACAGCGAGCTAGATCGTCAAAGCTTCCAGTTTAACGGACCTTTTCGACCTATACCAGATCTGTCTATCACATTGAATGGTGAGCATCAATTGAAGAATGCGGCCGTAGCGGTCATGACTCTTGAGGTTCTTCGTCAATATTATGCCACTATTGTGGAGGATGTGGATTTGCAAAAGGGTCTTGAGGGAACGAAATGGCCAGGTAGGCTGGAAATGGTTTCACAGGAACCGCGAATCCTAATCGATGGGGCTCATAACCCAGAAGGGGCTGCAACACTGGCTGCAGCACTTCAAAACGTTTATAGTTATAAGAAGCTTCATATGATGATTGGAATGCTAGCGACGAAGAATCATACAGGCTACTTAAGGCATATACTACCATTGGTGGATACGCTCATTATTACCGAAGCGAATTTTCATAAAAAAGGGGATGCTTCCCTGCTCGCTGAAATCGCAAGTGGTCTTCTTCGAGAGATGAATCTAGAGGTTGACATTGTTGTAGAACGCGATTGGAAGCAAGCTTTAACCTTATTAACAAATAGAACTGAGCAGGATGATCTGGCGGTCGTATCCGGCACGCTGTATTTAATCTCTGATGTTCGTTCTTGGATAACCTATCAAACCGATTCTGAAAAAGGATGGTGAGAACGGCGTGAGTCAAGCAGAACACGTACATTTTATAGGAATCGGCGGATACGGCATGAGTGCCATTGCCAAAGTCATGCTCGAGATGGGTTACCGCATTTCGGGATCAGATCTAGCACAGCAAGAGCTTACTGATAAACTGAAAGCCAAAGGTGCTCAAGTTTTTATTGGTCATGAGGCAACGAACGTATCAGGAGCCGATTTGGTTGTATATTCAACGGCGTTAGCCAAAGATAATGTGGAAATGCAAGCGGCAGAGCAATTGAACATTCCCATTATTCATCGTTCACAAATGCTGGGAAGGCTGATGAATGAACGTAAAGGGATTGCCGTTGCAGGTGCCCACGGAAAGACAACAACCTCCTCGATGATTGCTTTAGTGATGGAGATTTGCGGGATAGATCCAACGTATATTATCGGTGGAGAAATCATGAATGTAGGCAGCAATGCCAAAGCTGGCAAAGGGGAGTACGTTGTTGCGGAAGCGGATGAGAGCGATGGAACGTTCCTTCAATATCACCCAACCCTAGCCTTAGTGAACAATATCGAAGCCGATCACTTGGAAAATTACAATGGCGATTTCGAAAATTTGAAAAAAGCGTACAAACAATTTCTAAGTCAAGTAAGACCTGGCGGTAAAGCAATCGTATGTCAAGATGATGAATTCCTGCGTGAAATGATACCGGAAATTCAAAGCCAAGTGATTACGTATGGGATTGAAACGGAAGCGGATTATATCGCACGTGACATCTCGCTTGGTGATCGCAAAGTGACCTTTACGGTAGAGTTCAAGGGTGCATCATTGGGCCAAGTTAGCTTATCGGTGCCAGGTAAACATAATGTGTACAACGCGCTTGCGACATTGATTACCTGCTTGGAAGCTGGTCTTTCTTTTGAGAATATTGCGGAAGCTATTCAGGAGTTTCGGGGAGCAAAGCGTAGATTTCAAGTGCTTGGCGAAGTTGAAAATATTTTGGTCATCGATGACTACGCTCATCATCCTACCGAAATTCAAGCAACTATTGCTGCAGCGAAAGCAACGAAAAAGCGTATCATCGCAGTGTTTCAGCCGCAACGATATACGCGAACCTATTATCTGTTTGAGCAGTTTAGCCGTTCCTTCCTTGAAGCGGATGAAGTGATTATTACGGATATTTATTCACCGGCAGGTGAACAACGAATTGAAGGCGTTGACTCTGCAAAGCTAGTTGAGCTGATACGGAGTAACAGTAACCCGAACGTTCAGCATATCGCGACACGTGAAGAAGTGCTGACTTATTTGGTTGATCACGTTCAACCAGGCGACCTCGTCCTGACGATGGGCGCTGGCGATATCTGGAAAGCAGCCGATGGATTAGCTAAATCACTGCGCAAAAAATACGAATCACACTCATAGAGAAAAGATCGCTGTAGCCGTTGGGCTGGAGGCGGTCTTTTTTTCTTAAAGGAATCATAATAAGGTTCTCTCTCTCATACTCTAGTAACAGAAGATTGGGACAAGATGATACGGCATTGTGCCTGTTTCCAACATACATGGGATGAGGAGTGTGGGAAGAGAATGAAAAAAGCTAGAATCACTTATCGATTCGACCCCAAGGAGGGGGCAGAATCAACACGCAGAGCGGCACGGGTTCATGATCAAGAGGAGAATGTAATCCCACTCTATCAAGAAGAGTTTAAAGTTATAGACACGAAGCTGGATCGCAGTCCGAAAGAGGTTACGCCTTACGAGCAAGCAGAGAGGGAGCAAGTGGAATCATTATTTGAACCTCATGCGCTGAATACGTTTACGACGGATTTTGGGAATTGGAATAGTCCGATCGAATCGGAAGGAGAGCGTGTAGAACGGATTATTCGTGAAACGCAGATTTCCAGAGAGCAGCAGAATTCCCCAAAACCATCTCCAGTCCGAAACGATGTGGAGCCTCCCGATAATCGGGATGACTGGTCGAGCTGGACATCGAGGGAGCCATACAGAGAGTCAGGAACAGGAGCTCGTTATGCCAAATCGTCAAGCACCCCTTGGATACGTATTGCAACATCCGTGGCAGGTGCGGTAGTAACCGGTATCGCGTTCGGTTTCTTCGTCCTTTCCATGTTCTCATCGGATCGAGATACAAGTGTCGCGACTTCGAATCCGACGAAAATAACAGTACCTTCGCCGAACACACAGGCAGCGGGATCAACTACCAAGACACAAACTGGCGTTGGGGAAGTTGCTCTACCTGCAGCGACAGTAGCTGTCACACCTGTGCAAATTCCTGCGAAGTCCTATACCTTCTTGCAAAATGGTGTGTTTAGTTCCCTACAGGGCGCTCAGGCGGCTCAGGATTCGCTGAGTAAGAAGGGGCTTGCGTCAGCGATGGACAACTCCGATAAGCTTACTGTGTTTGTTGGCTTTGCTAAGACGAAGGATGATGCGATTGCGCTGAGACAAGGTGTGCTAGCAACGGATAAAACGATTGAGGTCTTTATGAAAAACGTGGATTTCCCAGCGGTAACTGGCATTCGTTGGTCTGGCGCAAAGCCAGAGTCAGTGGCCAATTACATTGCTGATGGCGATAAGCTGGTGAATACGATTAGCGGATTGACACTGATCCATCTGGCAGAGACGAAGCCAACTGCACTTACAGATGCATCGTTACAGACGATCCGTACTTCGCATCAGGCCCTCATTACGCTCGGTACAGGACTTACCGACGGAGCGGGTGATGATGTAAAGCAGCCGCTGCTTAAGATGACTACAGCGATCAATCGTGCTGTACAATCTATGGAAGAGTACAAGAAAACGCCATCTCAAGCCTTGATGTGGCAAGCACAATCCTCCTTGATGCAGTATATTATTGCTCAGAAAGAGCTGCTCAAAATAATTACTGTCGCTTAACAGAAAAGCCGTGTACCTGAACTCTTTTTCGGAGTTGAGATACACGGCTTTATCTTATTTGACGTATCGATCGAGCAGGGCTGCAATTTCAGCCCTTGTCATCGTTTGATCCGGCATAAAGGAAGAGTCCGTTATGCCGTTAATGATGCCTTTCTCTTTCAACGTGTTAATTGCTGAAGCACTCCAAAGCGATTTGGGTACATCATCGAATGCTGATGTATCTGTTGATTGTTTGGTTGGTGAAGTCATCTGCAGAAGCTGATTGAATAAATAAGCAACTTCCCCGCGTGTAATCGCCTGATTGGGACGAATTGTCCCATCTGCGTAGCCTTGAAGGAGGTTTAACTTCCCAGCTTTGGTGAAAACGGCATTAGCCCAATGTGAAGCAGGTAAGTCAGAGTAACTTTTAACAGCAGGTCCAGTCCCGCATCCATAAACATTAGTAGTTACACTTCCAGTAGAGGAACAGGCGGCCGGTAGTTTGTCGAACGAGAATACGCGATCCATCAGAGTTAGGAATTCTGCTCTCGTTAGCGCGCGGTCAGGCTCATAGTTATTACCTACGCCTTCGATAATTTCTTTATTTTTCATGCGTAGAACGGCAGGTCTAGACCAATGAACCAGCACATCGGTAAAAAGCGGCGGTTCATAAGCACTAATTCCATTGGCGATTCCGATCGCCATTTTGGAACGCATGGCATCGCTAGCTAGCAATGCTGCATCACTTTTATTCGTGAGAAAGGCGGTCTCTACTAGTATGCTCGGAATTGTTCCCATTCGGGCCACATAAACTGCGCTCGGAGTCAGACCTAAGTCTTTGGTACCTGACTGAGCAAGTAAAGCGTCCTGAACACGCTGAGCTAAATCTTTACTGTAAGGCGTTAATTTGGTCATTGCGCTGCTTGCTGGATAATCTTCTTGCGGGTAGGCGTTGTCATAGTAGAGCACCATGGTGCCATTGGCCTTGCTGCTCGAATGTGCATTGGCGTGAATGGATACGAACAAATCAGCTTGCTGCTCGTTCGCGAATTCAACTCGCTGAGCGAGTGACAAGAAAGTGTCATTGGTGCGCGTTAAGATGACCTCATAACCTCGATCAAGCAGCGCTTGACGTACTTTTAGCGTGATGTCCAGATTGACATCTGTTTCACGGAGACCGCCAACACCAGTTGCACCAGGATCACTACCGCCATGCCCTGGATCTAGCACCACCTTGTAAGCGAATGCATGATAGGGAAACGCAATTGTGAGTAATAAAGTGAACAGAATAAGTCTTTTGAGTAGAGTCATAGTTGAAATTACCTCCGGTAACTATCTTACTAGGATTGGTCTAAGCTGTAAGCAGGAAAGAATCACCATTGATGGCTTCAACGGCGCAACTTCTTATTTTTCATGGAAAAAAGAGGTGATTCCCCTTATAATAGGCTTGTACATACATAGAGAGGATGACAGGAATGAAAAAAAGCACGTTCACATTGATCATTTTTCTAATCGTCGGGTTAATTACTGGGATTATTATCGGCCAGCTGCTGGCGCCCGTTCCTGCTCTCGCATTTCTAACCAAATCAGTACAAATTTCATGGGAGCCTAAAGCGGATTTGCAAGTTGTGAAATATGAATTTCATCTTTTGGTGAAGCTAAACCTATGCAGTATTATTGGATTAGTAGGAGCCTATCTCCTTTATCGGAAACTTTAGTAAGTTTATGAACTTCAAACCGTAGGATTATCAGTTAGGAGCTGTTGATAGTGCAAACCACAGAACATCAAAGACTTATTCTTGCTTCTTCGTCGCCGCGGAGGCAGGAGCTCATCCAATCGTTCGGACTACCCTATATTATTCGGGTGAGTGACGCGGATGAGACCGTCGAACAAAAAATAACGCCATCTGAACTCGTCGAGGTGCTTTCTTTGCGCAAAGCCTCTACAGTTAGAGAAATGCTAGAAGAGCAAGATAAATACGGCATTATCATTGGATCGGATACGGTTGTTGTTAGTAAGGAGGAAGTGCTTGGCAAACCGGTTGATGAACAAGATGCCTTCCGGATGCTGAAAGGACTCCAGGGTAATACACATCAGGTATATAGTGGCGTGGCCTGTGTGGATGCAGCAACGGGTCAACAAGTTGTCTCACATAGCGTGACCCACGTGAGAATGAAGCCGATGTCTGACGAGCAGATTAAGCGCTATATTGCTACAGGGGAACCGAAAGATAAAGCGGGCTCTTACGCCATTCAAGGGATTGGGGCAACGATCATCAGTGGGATCGAAGGGGATTATTTCACGGTTGTTGGACTCCCGCTTTCTTTGCTGAGTGATTTACTTCTTACGTTCGATGTTCAAGTTCTGTAAACTGATTCCCAAGCCTATCCATTCTAGTCCAAATTTGGGTTATGAGATTGACTGAGCAATCTGTAACGGTTACAATGACAGTAAGCGACATGACTTCGCATTCTTCTGGGAGGTATCTACCATGAACAGCGAATTTACAATTGCCGTCCACAGCCTCGTTCTGTTAGCCCACTTGCCGGATCATATGGCAACTAGCGAAGAAATTGCAGCAAATGTGTCTACTCATTCTGCACGAATTCGTAAGGTCATGGGTTTTCTGCGAAAAGCAGGCTATGTGTCTACGAAGGAAGGCATTGGCGGCGGTTTTATTTTGAGTTGTAAGCCTGAGGAAGTCACACTCGGGGAGATTTACCGTTTAACATGCCAAGGAACGTTGAAGCCAAGTTGGTGCTCTGGTGATGAGTCCAAACCTTGTATGATTTCATCCAAAATGGATCGACTGATGAGTAAGGTGTTCACTGATGCTGAGAAGCAAATGGAAAATTACTTCGAAGGTCATACGATAGGCAGCATGCTTGAACAAATAAGGAATTTAGAATGTCCCAAATCGAATACAGAATCTCTATCCTAGAAGCCCTCGGATCTTATAATCCGGGGGTTTTATGTTGTCTTTAGGGGTTTGCACCTGCATGCATGGGATAGCAATAAGTAACATAACCTACATTACGGAAGAGGGGAAAACATGGAAAGCTCAAGCTTAATGCTGCGAGAAGTTCCGATCGAAGAAAGACCGCGGGAGCGAATGCTCCAACTGGGGGCGGGGGCCTTAAGTCATGCTGAGTTGCTAGCAATCTTATTAAGAACTGGGACAGTAGCGGAATCAGCCATTCATTTGGCAAGCCGGATTCTAAGTGAAAGCGGCGGGCTGCGCAGCCTTGTCGATATGAGCAAGGACCAGCTAACACAAATCAAAGGCATTGGTGATGCGAAGGCACTTCAAATTCTGGCGGGTATTGAGCTAGGTCGCAGGCTGGCCAAAAGCTCATACGAGGAGCGAATCACGATTCGTTCTCCCAAAGATATCGCAAATTTAATGAGCGAGGATCTTCGGTATTTACAAAAGGAGCATTTCGTTTGCTTGTTTCTAAATACCAAAAATCATGTCCTTGCGCAAGAAACCTTATCGATGGGCAGTTTGAACGCTTCCATTGTTCACCCTAGGGAAGTGTTCCGAGCAGCCATTAAACGGAGTAGTGCTTCAATTATCTGTGTACATAACCATCCAAGTGGAGATCCCACCCCAAGTCCGGAAGATATTAGTCTGACAGGGCGATTAGTAGAAGCTGGAGCAATAATTGGTATTGAAGTGTTAGATCATGTTATCATTGGAGATCAGAGATTTATAAGTTTGAAGGAACAAGGCTTTATGTAATATAATAGAACACGCAACAGGAAAGGAGCCGTTTTTATGTTTGGTGGTTTTACGAAAGATCTTGGGATTGATTTGGGTACCGCGAATACACTGGTGTATGTGAAAGGCAGAGGAATTATCGTTAGGGAGCCTTCAGTGGTTGCCCTTCGTACAGATACGAAAACAATTGAAGCGGTGGGTGAATCTGCTAAGAAAATGATTGGTCGTACACCTGGGAATATCCGTGCAGTACGCCCGATGAAAGATGGCGTTATTGCCGATTTCGACACGACAGCAACCATGATTCGTTACTTTATTCGACAAGCGCAGAAGCAGCGCTGGTTATTTCCGCGTCACCCGAATGTCATGGTGTGTGTGCCGTCCGGAATTACAGCTGTAGAAAAGCGTGCTGTTGAAGATGCAACGAAGCAAGCTGGAGCAAGAGAAGCTTACACAATCGAGGAGCCGTTCGCTGCTGCCATCGGAGCGGATCTACCAGTCTGGGAGCCAACAGGAAGCATGGTGGTGGATATTGGCGGGGGAACGACAGAGGTTGCTGTTATCTCACTTGGCGGAATTGTAACCAGCCGATCCATTCGTATTGCTGGCGATGAAATGGATGAAGCCATTATTCAATACATTAAACGTACGTATAATCTCATGATCGGTGAACGAACTGCGGAAACGCTGAAGATCGAGATTGGTTCTGCTCTAAATACAGAAAAAGCGGAATCGCTTGAAATTCGTGGTCGTGACCTTGTTAGCGGTTTACCGAAAACAATGAGTGTAACCTCGGTCGAGATTACAGAATCATTGTCTGACACGGTAAGTGCTATTGTGGACGCCGTGAAGGTTACGCTTGAGAAATGCCCGCCAGAGCTATCTGCGGATATTATGGATCGCGGTATTGTGTTGACTGGAGGAGGCGGATTGCTCCGCAATCTGGACCGTCTTCTAGCTAGAGAAACGGGGATGCCCGTTATGGTTGCTGAAAATCCGTTGGATTGCGTTGCAATTGGAACGGGCCGCGCTTTAGAAAATATTCATTTATTTAAAAACAAATCAGGATCTGGTTCGAGGTATAAGGGTTAATTTTCGTTAGAAGGTGCTAATTTGTTTAAATTCATGGGAAATAAACGACTCATTTTTCTTATGTCCGGTTTAGTCTGTTTCTTTATTCTAATGGGACTAACACTAGGGAATCGAGGGCCAATGACTTGGCCTGAGAAATTTGTCAAAGATTCAGTTTCATGGACGCAAGGACTCTTGTATAAGCCCGCTGCGCAGGTAGCGGGTTTCTTCGAAGATATTAGACAGCTGCGAGTCATTTATGAAGAAAACAAAACATTAAAGCTGACGCTCACGCAGTACGCGCGAGATACACAGCGGTTGAACGAGCTTGAATCACAAAACAAACGGCTCATGGAGTCACTTGGCTTCACAGAGCGTCAGCGTGAAGCTAACAATTATACGTATCGCATTGCAGAGGTCGTCACTATTGATCCAGACCCGTACAATAGCACCGTAACGATTAATTTGGGTGATAAAGACGGGATTAAGGAGAACATGGCGGTCATGACGGTTGATGGCTTAGTAGGAAGAGTAAGTAAAGTATTCGGGTTTCACTCCAATGTACAGCTTCTAACCGAGACCAATGATACCGATAACAACTCGAAAGCGATTGCCGTCACAGTCAAAGGAAACGAGACTCAGCCATTTGGGATGATCGAAACGTATGATCCCAAAGTAGGTGAGCTGGTGATGAATAAGGTCGAACATGCGGACGACATGAAGGTCGGCGATACGATTATTACGTCAGGCTTGGGCCAGGTTTTCCCTAAAGGGATAGAAGTAGGAACGATCTCATCCATCGGACCTGGAGAATTCGGCATTACCTACAAGGTAATGGTGAAGCCGAGAGCATCCTTTAATCGAATCCGTGAAGTGTTCGTCGTCGAAGTTCCGGAAGTGAAATGAGGTGAGCCGACAAATGAATAGACAAGTCTTATGGCTCATCCTGTTCGGATTGTTTATCCTTCAAGGCAGCTTAGTAGTATGGCTGTTGCCAGCCTCATGGCAATCGATCGTTTTTGTAACACCGCACTTAACCTTGGTTTTCATCATGTTTATTGGACTTTTTCATCATCGTCATGCGGCTTTACTATATGGACTTATCTTTGGACTATTACACGATTTCACCTATTATGGAGCCATGCTTGGCGTATACTCCTTCAGCATGGGGCTCGTAGGGTATTTGGCTGGGCTAGCACAGCGTAAGCAGCCTAATTTAATTTTTTACAACTTGCTCATAACGAGCTTAGGGTTGTTAATTTTTGAGTTTCTCAATTATGGGATCAATCGGTTATTCAAGCTGATTGCGATTGATTTAAATTTTGCTCTCACCCACTACATGCTCCCAAGTGTTCTATTTAATTTACTTGTGGCCTTGATTTGCTACGTTCCCATTCGTAAACTGCTTGAAGGAAAGCGACTTGCAGCTTCAGCGAAGGAAGATTAATATTCCAGGCGATAAGCAGGAGAAATTAGAACAAGGGCCGAAATGTATAGGTTGGGAGGTCGTCATGCCATTATGTCTGTAGCGAAGCACCATGTGATGATAAAAGGGGTCAAAGATGGCCTAGTTTTTTTACTAAATGACGCATGCGATTGGCAAGACCTGTTGCAAGAGCTGCAACATAAGCTTGAGAAAACGCATCAACAAATATTAACGGGTCCAATTATTCATGTGAATGTCAAATTGGGCACCCGTGAGGCCACGGACGAGCAGAAGGAAGAGATTCGAGCTGTCATTAAGCAGAAAGGGAATCTCTTGATTCAATCGATCGAAAGTGAACCGCCTAAGATCGAAGCTCCACCAGAGCCCAAGGCCTCGATGACTACGCTAAGAGGGATGATTCGTTCAGGACAAACCCTTCATAACGAAGGTGATTTACTTTATTTAGGTGATGTTAACCCAGGCGGAATTATAACCTGCACAGGGAACATTTACATAATGGGTTCACTTCGCGGAATGGCTCATGCGGGGTCAGAAGGGGATGAGAAAGCGATCATTGCTGCTTCTCATATGCGTCCTACACAATTACGAATTGCCGGCGTAATCAGCCGTTCTCCCGATGAATGGGGAATCGAAGAGGCATTCATGGAATTTGCTTATGTCAAAGAAGGTAAAATGGAAATCGATAAGCTGCATCAGCTTCATCGGATATGGCCGGATGCTCCTGTCAAATCGTGATTTTGATCATTAAAAAACTGTGTCTGGGGTGAGGAATATGGGAGAGGCTATCGTTGTCACCTCAGGTAAAGGCGGCGTTGGTAAAACGACGACTTCCGCTAATCTGGGGACTGCACTTGCACTTCTTGGGAAGAAAGTATGCATGGTGGATACGGATATTGGTTTACGTAATCTGGATGTGGTT
Source organism: Paenibacillus sp. J22P51 (assembly GCF_059692215.1). Lineage (NCBI taxonomy): Bacteria > Bacillati > Bacillota > Bacilli > Caryophanales > Paenibacillaceae > Paenibacillus > Paenibacillus sp. J22P51. The sequence goes on from NZ_JCAUAZ010000002.1 coordinate 112,456, forward strand.
ATGGGGTTGGAGAATCGGATTATCTACGATCTTGTGGACGTTGCGGAAGGACGCTGCCGATTGCCACAGGCATTAATTAAAGATAAGCGGTTTGATGAACTGTATTTGTTGCCAGCCGCGCAAACGAAAGACAAGCATGCTGTGTCTCCGGAGCAGGTGCGGACGATTATTTTAGAACTCAAAAATGATTTCGAGTACGTCATTATTGACTGTCCGGCAGGGATTGAGCAGGGCTTCAAAAACGCGGTTGCAGGCGCCGACAAAGCGATTGTCGTGACGACACCGGAAAATGCAGCTGTGCGTGATGCAGATCGGATTATAGGCTTGTTGGAAAATGAGAAAATATCTTCACCGAAGCTTGTGATTAATCGTATTCGTCCTCAAATGGTGAAAAAAGGCGAGATGCTGGATATCGATGAAATCTGTTCGGTACTTGCTATTGATTTGTTAGGGATTGTCCCAGATGATGAGCATGTCATTAAGGCTGCTAATTTAGGAGAGCCAACAGTGATGAATCCTTCATCGCGCGCAGCCATCGCCTATCGGAATATTGCCCGGCGTATTGTTGGGGATACGGTGCCGCTCATGCAGCTTGAGGATAAAACCGGTTGGGTAAAACGAATGAAAAAGTTTATTGGAATAGGATGATTGTTCTGTGTTTGCCAAACTGAAAAACATTGATATTCCAATAGTTGTCATTCTGTTCGCTTTTATGGTTATAAGCACAATGTTGGTCTACAGTTCATCAATCGATCATCCGACGATTAATATCAGTATTACGAAAATTCTGGTCTTATATGCGGTAGGGTTAATCGCTTTTCTTGCCTGTAGTTTATTCGATTATCGTGTTCTTATTCGGATTGCACCGTACTTGTATGGGATTGGGATTGTGTCGTTGATTGCTGTTTATTTTTTCGGTAAAAAAATCCATGGTGCACGCGGCTGGTTTGAGCTCCCCGGTGGTTTGACTTTTCAACCTGCGGAGCTCGTCAAGCTGATCCTGATCATTTGTATTACAGCGCTTCTTGCCAAACGCGGAGGAGACCTGCTGCTAGTTAAAAATGATATTATTCCTGTAGGGATAGCCGTTCTAATCCCATTCGGTCTTGTGCTCATCCAGCCGGATTTAGGGAATGCGATCATTTTTATTATTATTTTGTTAGGGATGCTATGGATCGGGAATATCAAATATTCGCAAGTCTTGATTAGTATCCTTGTCGTGGTCGGGGTAGGCTTCCTGACGCTTACACTATATAAACATTTTCATGATAGCTTGTTCGAGATGCTCAAGGGCTATGGCTTCAGCCACTGGATGGATCGGATTGATACGTTCCTCTATCCGTCAGAAGTGTCGGATGATGATAATTATCAGGTCCGTAACGCAGTTAGGGCCATTGGTTCGGGAGGCTTAGAAGGAGAGGGCTTCTTGCAGGGGACTTCCGTGCATAGTAACTTTATCCCCTTCGCCTATTCCGATTCGATCTTCGTTGTCGTTGGAGAAGAGTTTGGCTTTCGTGGATCTGCTGTTTTATTGCTTATTTATTTCTTGCTTATCTATCGGATGATTCTGATCTCTATCCAAAGTTCTCAACTGGGTGGAGCTTATATCGTCGTTGGCGTTGTATCCATGTTCGTGTTTCAAATATTTGAAAATGTCGGTATGATGATCGGTATTATGCCGTTGACCGGTATTACGCTCCCATTTGTGAGCTATGGGGGAACGTCGCTCCTGATCAATATGCTTTCACTTGGCTTAGTCATGAGTGTGAAGCTGCATCAAGAGCGTGCCCCCGAATTATTTTAAAGTATTCATGAAAAGTCCGTGTCCCTTTCTGGGGCGCGGACTTTTTCATTTCATGTCAGTTGCACAAAATGAGAGAAAGAATTTGCGCAAAATTAGTCGTTTGCACTTCTCTGGAATTTTGAAAAGGTACATTTTCAAGAATGCCGATTGACAATAAAGCGTTTTCAAAATATAGTTATTTACAAATACATCTTTGAAATGCTTTTAAAACCTAAGGGCAATGCTTTCCGGACGGAGTCTCCGCCTGGAACAACCCCGTTATCTCTTGTGTGAGATGACGGGGTATTTGCGTTCAAATAGGTAGGTCTATTCCTGCTAATTGCGCAAACGTTTGCACTACAATTACAAGGAGGAATTGCAATCATGAAGGTATCATCATTCCGGAGGAGCTTGTCATATATGGCTCTTGTTACTGCAATGCTGCTTATGTTGCAGCTGATGGTCAGTTTATTTCCGCCAAAATCGTATGCTGCGGAGATTTCTGTAGAAACAGGTATTGAACAACCAGGTGGAAATACGCAATGGTATTTGGCCGGCAGCTTTCAAGGCTGGAACAATCAGAATCCTGACACGAAGATAAAGCATGTTGTTGGTGATTACTATGAGTTTTCGCATGATTTTGAGCCAGGTCATTATGAATTTAAGTTTGTAAAAAATGGGACATGGGAAGGCTTCAGTGATAACGGAAACAATTTCGCCTTTGATTTGGCTAACGCGACCAAGGTTAAGTTTTATATCAACGAGTTGTTGAATAAGGCGAAAATCTCAATCCCTGGTGTTCATGGCTTGGAACAATATGTGCCGCAAAAGGCGAATAATCAGTGGCCTAGATTAGTTGGCTCCATTCAAAAATTGTTTGGCGAACCAGAATGGGCACCTAATCAAGCGGCGCAATTCTTCGTGGATTATAACCTCGATGGTACTGTTTATAAGCTGCAGCGAACGGTTCCACCGGGAAGTTATGAAGCGAAAGTTACGTTTTCCGATGACTGGAACGGGAATGATTATGGGGGTGTTGACGGGAATCTCAAGCTTGTAACGTTAGATGAGGCGAACGTGACATTTTCAATCGATTATTCGGCTGGCACGAAGCTGCTCTCCCATGATTACATAGCAAAGGATAACGTGTTCGATGGGCAAATTAAGAAGGATGGTATAGCTTTTGACAGCCGATCCATCACCTATAAGAAGCCTTTTGGTGCTATCAAAGCTGGCGAAGAGGACGTAACGCTGCGGATTTCAGCGAACAAGGGTGATGTGCAATTTGCTAAAGCTGAGCTGACAGCACCTGACGGTCTTTCTAATGCTTTTATGATGAAGAAGGCGACAACGGTTGAGGACAAAGATTATTTCGAAGTCCTTATTCCGAAGAGTACGTTTGCAGGGAAAATAGGGATCTGGGGCTACAAATTTATTCTGGTGGATGGGGTCACGAAGATCGAATACGGCGATGATGGTTCCAGCGGTGCTACGGGCAGCACGAGTGATGAGGGAGCATTACCCTATAATCTGACCGTTTATGATCCGAATTACAAGACACCGGATTGGATGAAAAATGCAGTTGTGTATCAAATTTTCCCTGATCGTTTCTTCGATGGTAATTCGGATAATAACCGAGCTAAGCTGGAAGATGGTGCAAGAGGCGCTTTGGAAAGTCAATATGCCACTTCCAAGGGCGGGCAAAAGCTGCAATATTTCGATGGCGGCGTACCGGGGGACCCTGCTGGCAATCAGGTATGGGGAACATGGGGCGATATGCCCGAGAATCCAGATCGGAAGACACCGGTCAATTCACCATATTTTCCAGACGCCGAAACAGATGGCGCATGGACGAATGAATTTTATGGCGGTGATATTCAAGGGATTCAACAAAAGCTAGGCTATCTCAAAGCGTTAGGCATCACAGCTGTTTATTTGAATCCTGTTTCTTGGGCAGCCTCCAATCATAAATATGACGCCACGGATTATAAGCATTTGGATCCGATGTTCGGAGTCCCTGTCTACAATAAGCCTAATGATCCTACCTCAGGATTAGATTATACGAAAACACGCGAAGCATCGGATGAAGCGTTTTTAACTTTCACGAAGGCCGCGAAAGCAGTAGGCATTAAGGTCATAAATGATGGGGTATTCAATCATGTAGGGGATGATTCGATTTATTTTGACCGATATGAGAAATATCCCGAAATTGGCGCTTATGAGTATTGGGCGAAGGTTTATGACCGTATGAAAGCGACGAATGAAACAAAGCAGCAAGCGGAGGATGCAATTAAGCTCGTCTTCACTTCACAAATTAATCCGATGACGGGTCAACATTATCAATATCCAGAGGACTTCAAATATACGACCTGGTTCACCGTCTTGAATGAAAAGGTCAAAGATAGAGACGGGGACAAACTTCATTACAAGTATGACGCGTGGTGGGGTTACGATTCGCTGCCGGTGATGGATGCGAAGGAGCCGCAAACGGCGGCGACAGAATTACTGCCAGCGGACACGATGTCGCTTCCAGGTCAGCATGAGTGGAACAATATCGACTATCGCGATATGGTGATTGGTCATGATGTATCAGGGCTTAGTCCTGCCGATGCGCAAAAAGAGATGCAAGCCGCGAACTCACAGCGATGGCTGTGGATGGGGGCGAACGGCTGGCGCCTGGATGTGGCTCCTGATGTGTCCAGCGGTACATGGCAGAAGTTTCGGGAAGCTGTGAAATCGACCAAAGGGTTTACGGACGGTAATGGAGAGCTTATTGAAGATCCGGTCATTTTAGGTGAAGAGTGGGGAGTTGCCACGCGGTTCTTGCTAGGTGATCAATTTGATTCTGTGATGAATTACCGTTTCCGTAGAGCGATTCAAAGCTTCATGATTGCAGGAAATAGCAGCGGACTGAATGTGCAGTTGGAGTCTGTGCGTGAAGATTATCCTAAAGAAGCTTGGCAAGCGATGCTCAATCTTGTTGATTCGCATGATACAACGCGTTCAGCGACAATCTACGATCATCCGGAATGGGAAGAAGAACATCTTCAGATGGCTCCAGACGCCAGCGCGCGAGCGTTGAAGCTGCAAGAGCTTACGGCGATTTTCCAAATGGGGTATCCTGGTGCGCCGACGATTTATTATGGAGATGAAGTTGGGGTAACCGGCACGAAAGATCCGGATTCACGTAGAACGTTTCCTTGGGAACGCGTAACGAAACAAGTCAACGGAACCTATACAGGGAATGGGCAATATGCGGGCATTTTAGATGTGTATCAAAAAGCGGCTGCGATACGCAATGCGAATTCTGTATTCCGTACGGGAGATATCCAAGCTGCTTATGCGCAGGAGGATGTCATTGTCTATGCTCGCAAAAATGAGGAAAAAGGTGCTTTACTCGTCATTAATCGCAACACCGATGCCAAAACCATACATGCGAATGTTGCTGGATTCCTCCCTGAGGGATTATCGCTAGTCGATCAACTCTATGGTCAAGTGCAAGGGACTGTTGTGAATGGACAAATTGAGCTAACGATTCCCGGTCAGACGGGGCTCATGATGGTGTCCACGGTAGACTTGCAGCTTGTTCCTCAAGTGACGAATAGTTTAGCTATCGGAGGAAATCATCGAGTAGACGTGACGTGGGATGCTGTTTCAGGAGCAGAAGGCTATCATGTTTATCGTGCGGCGATCGAGGGTGGTCAAGTGACGTTAGTTGGCACAACGTCCACAACGTCCTTTGTAGATTCAACGATTGTTAACGGGACGAAATACTATTACGCCGTTACTGCGACAAAAGGCAGCGGAGAGAGCTTTTTAAGCGATATGGTTTCAGCAACTCCGGCCTTCCCAATCAGCTATTTGGGAGCACCTTCTTCGGTTACGGATGCGGTATATTTGCAAGTAGGTCATAAAGTAGGGAAAATCACGGTTGAGATTGGTGTAGATGGGGTAACGAATAATCCGTCCTATGACGGCAAAGAAGCAGCAAATCTGTTGGCAAGCTTAGTTTATTATAAGCAAGGGTCAGATCCTGCTTTCGCACAAGAAACAAAGCTTCGGTATGACTCGGATTCTTCTGGACGTAAGGTGTATGGGGCTGCTTTTGAGCCGACTGAGCCTGGTTTCTATCATTATTTCGTGAAAGCCTCTATGGATAATGGGGAACATTATACGCAGTCATCCCTAGTAACCTTACAGGTAAATGCCAATAAGGATGATCAAATACCACCGGGTGCTCCAAGACTTTCCAATATTACAGTTGAGTCTAATCGCGTGCAGCTTAACTGGACGTTGACGGATGAATCCGTTATGGGCTATGAAGTGTATAAAAAGACGGTTACAGAGGCTACTTACCATAAAATTGCCTCAATCCCATCCTCTCAATTGTCCTTTGTTGACTATGCAGTGAGTAACGATACGGCCTATACGTATGTGGTCGCTGCTTTTGACGCTGGCTATAATCGTGCTTTTTCAGGGGAACAGGTTGTTATGCCCAAACTGGTTATGGTGGATGTGCTGCTGAGACTGCGTCTTCCAGACTATACGCCATCTACGGATGATATTTACATCGCCGGCGATTTTAACGGTTGGAATGCAAGCGGGAACCAACTGCATGTGCCTAGCGGTGCAACGGATCGTCGTGTTGTGGAGTACAGCTTCAAGATGATGGCTGGCAAGTCCATTCAGTATAAGTACACACGTGGAGATTGGAATAGAGAAGCATTTACAAGTCATACACGTCAAGTTAATGATACTGTGGATTACGGTAATTGGGCGTATAGCTCAGAGAATACGAACATGCAGCTGACCATTAAGAACCAAGCTGATAACAAAATGGTAGTTGAAGATTACGTGCTTCGATGGGTTGATATGCCGATGTCCATCTCGATGCCGCGCATTTCATTCGGTGATGATATCGTGTATTCCACGGCAGACAGCTCGATGAATCTTAAGGCTGTTGTTCCATATGGCGTCAACTTTACGTTGAACGGCGTACCGATTCCTACGGGAAGTATGGATGCTTTCGGAAATGTTGAGTTGAACGAGATAGCTTTAAAACCAGGTATAAATGAGTTTGTACTCCATATCGAACCAAGTGAGGAAACATTGAACCAACCTTGGTACGAGGACAAGGGTAGGAAGGGACAAGCGACTAAGACATTAAAGATTACTGTGACTCGGACGAGTGTGGATTCAACACCGACACCGAGACCGACACCGACACCGACAGATTCGCCGTCGTTACCTTCAGATTTACCAGTCGAAAATCCGGTTCAGCTTGTTACCTCCGACGATTTCAAGAAAAATGCCGACGGCAGTTTCACCGTAGGATTGGATCAGGAGCACAATGGGATTAGGATTCCAATTGATGTTGTGAATGATTTAGGAGATGTTCCTATCACGATTAGTAATGAGAACATGTCTGTTACATTGCCCTCTGAGGTCTTGGAAGCTGTACAAGGACTGGTTCCTGTAGCATTATTGAAGGATTCGCAGATCCACTTGCAGGCTGCTCTTGTAAGCAAGGAAGACAAAGAGAAGTTGTCATCACATGAGGGGATAAGCCTCGCCAGTGAGGCTTATGAATTCACGCTTTCAATCGTAACGAAAGAGGATAAGGTTTATACCCTGCGTCAATTTAATAAACCAATTACGTTAACATTCAAGCTCCTACCTGGTGTAGACCCTAAGCTTACAGCTGCTTATTATATAACTGATAATGGTACGCTCGAATTTTTTGGTGGAATGATTCAAGGCGACACGCTGACTGTTAATGTGAATCACTTTAGTCAATATGCAGCTCTTCAAGTAGCTAAAGTCTATGCAGATGTCGCCGCAGATCATTGGGCTTTCTCTGTCATTAGAGAATTAAGTGCCAAACATATCGTGGAAGGGATGACAGACTCCGTATTTGCTCCCGAAAATCAAGTGTCTAGAGCGCAATTCGCTGCGATGCTTGTAAGAGCGCTGGGGAAAGAGGCTGTAGGTGTACAGCCTTTCGCGGATATCCAAGAAGATGCTTGGTATGCGGAAGCTGTTGCAACAGCATTTAACCTAGGCATCGTCACAGGACGTGATGAGCACCATTTTGCACCGGATGCATCTATTACACGTGAAGAAATGGCTGTCATGATCGTGCGTGCGTACGAAGTGAAGTATGGAAGCGCTAAGCCTTCATTGCCAAGTACAAAGACAACTTTCAAAGATGAAAGTGCCATAAGCCCTTGGGCGCTAAGCATTGTTCAGACTGCTGTATCTTTGGAACTCGTGCATGGAAGAGAGAATTCAACATTTGTTCCACAAGGATTTACGACTCGAGCAGAAAGCGCACAGGTCATATATAATTTGCTGCAACACTAGGATTACTAACAAGCTGCCGTGAGGCGGCTTGTTTTGTTATACGTCACAACAATCACATAATCTTGTCCATACACACATAGGCTGTATTAATGAAACTTTATAAGGAGGGGGATTCTATGGTTATAAAAGATAAAGTCAAGCAGCGCCGACTAGAACGACTTCGCCATTTGCGGGAATCGTCGGAAGCAACACTCGGGAATGGAAGTTCGCTTAGATCCTCTCAGTCGGCCGAATTCCTCTTGCCTTCACGTCAGAATAACGAAATGCCGCTACATGCGGATCCTGATTGGAGAAGGAGGATGGAGGACCCTGAGTTTGCTTGGAGACAGAAGCTCATGATGGATACAGCTCATGATGATACTGAAAGAGGGTTGTTCACACCTCCGTCTCCGCGGAAAATCGCATTCAAGCTGCTTATCAGCGGCGTGATATTTGCGGCTGTTTATGGCATGTTCCAGCTAGACAAGCCTTGGGCAATCCAAGGAAAGCTGTATATATCAGCAGCACTTACGCAGTCATATGACTTTACGGCCTTTTCCGCTTGGTATACCGATAAGTTCGGAGGCTCGCCTTCCTTCATTCCTAGCTTTAACCGTACAGGAAATGAAGCTGTTATCGTAAGTACCTCGAAGCGTACGTTGTTCGCGCCAGCGAGAGGGAATGTGGTGATTAGATACGATGGGGCCATCCATAAGGGAGTCAATTTGAACACAGCTGAGTATGCTCCGGTGTATGCGATGGACACAGGCCAGGTCGTTTTCTCAGGCAAAGCCGCGGATACCGGGTTAACGATCATGATACGTCATCCGGGAGGACTGGAGTCCTTATATGGAGGTCTTAGTGAGGCAAGTGTATCCGTAGGGGATTGGATGAAGGTTGGGGAGCCCATCGGCAAGGCATCTGCTAAAGATCCAGCGAAAGGGACGCTGTACTTTTCAGTCATGAAAGAGGGCGTGACGATCAACCCAGAGGGTGTGATCACCTTTGATTAAATGGGCAGGGACGAAATACCGATTTCATCCATTATTTACGTTGATAATGATTGGTTGTGCCTTCACAGGGTATTTTCTAGAGGCAATCACCTTGTTTGGCATTGTACTCATTCATGAGCTCGGGCATTTAACCGCGGCCAAAGGGTTCGGTTGGCGGGTTCAGGAAGTGCAGCTTCTTCCCTTCGGTGGTGTTTTGATTGTTGATGAACTTGGAACGACTTCCACACGCGAGGAATTGATTGTCGCTTTAGCGGGCCCTCTTCAGCACGTATGGATGATCTTAGTGGCGCTGCTGATGAAGTCATTGGATATCGGAAGTGGTAGCTGGTGGGACTACTTCATTGAAGCAAATCTCATGATTGGTTTATTCAATCTGATACCCGTGATGCCGCTAGATGGCGGAAAAGTGATGCAAGGGTTGTTAGGCTATATCATGTCGTACCATAACACGATTCTTTATTCTGTTTGGATTAGTATGATTATAAGCTTCTCGATCATCGTTATGGCGATTATTCAGCTCGTACAAGGTCAGCTTCCTATCAATATCCTTGTTATTGGCTTGTTTCTTCTTGTATCAAATTGGTATGCCTACCAGCAAATACCGTACCACTTTCTTCGCTTTCTAATGGGGCGCGGTTTTCGGGTCGGGCAGCTGTTGAGCCGCGGTACAAGAGCGCAGCCTATTGTAATTACGAAGCAGCTTACGATGGCGGAGACACTGAAGCTTTTTATGCGAGAAAGATATCACTTGATCTATGTTGTGAACGAACTAGGGCGCATCCAAGCTGTGTTGCCCGAGCAGCAAATCGTCGGCGGTTATTTAGATGGGAAAAAACCGGGGAGTGCAGTTTCCGATCTTTTCATGTAAAATAACTGGTGAGGTGAACATGTATGAAGCAACTGATAATTCACTGCGCACCCGAGCTTACACAAGCGGCATTGCTAGAAGATGGGCGTCTTGTGGAGTATGATACGCAGTATCCGCTTGAATCTCAACGGGCAGGCAGCATCTACATGGGCCGCATCGTTAACGTACTTCCTGGCATGCAAGCGGCATTCGTCGATATCGGACTTGCGAAGAATGCCTTTCTTTATATAGACGATCTCCTCCCCGTCCATTTGGACAAGCAGCCTAAGATCAAACCTTCCATTACGGAGATTGCTGAAGTCGGGCAAATGCTCATGGTCCAAGTGAGCAAGGATCCACAGGGTACCAAAGGGGCAAGAGTGACTACGCACGTTTCCATTCCGGGCCGTTGGATTGTTTATATGCCAGATGCTGATTATATTGCGATATCACGTAAAATTGATCTAGAAGCTGAGCGACAGCGTCTAAAGCAGCTTGCAGAGGGTAACCTTTTGCCAGGTGAAGGCGTCATTATTCGTACAGGTGCGATAGGACAAAGCGAAGAAGCCATTCGAGACGATTTGCAAAACTTACGCGATGTATGGAGTACCATTCTAGCCAAGCGAGAAGAGACCCGTGTACCTGCACAGCTTTACCAGGACCTCGATCTCCTGCCCAAGCTGGCTAGAGATGTGATATCCGATGAAGTTCAAGAAGTGTGGATGAGCAATAATAAGGTCTTTGAAGAGATGAGAACTTTACTTCGCAAGCAGCAACCAAGTTGGCGAGGCCGAATTGCTTTCTATGATCGTAGAACACCTATGTTCGATCATTTCGGCGTTACGGAAGAGCTGAATCAGAGCTTTCGTCGTAAAATTTGGCTGCCTAGCGGCGGATACTTAATCATCGATCAAACAGAGGCGCTAACGGTGATTGATGTAAATACGGGACGATACACGGGTTCTATTGACTTAGAGCAAACCGTTACAGATATTAATCGGGAAGCAGCTGTTGAAATTCCTAGACTTTTGCGGCTACGTAATCTAAGAGGCATCATTATTGTCGATTTTATTGATATGCACGCAGAAGACAATCGAGCGAAGGTCATGGCAAACATGGCGGAAGCTGTGCGCAAAGATCGTTCTAAGACGACGATTGTTGGTTGGACCAAGCTTGGATTGTTGGAAATGACTCGGAAACGCAAATAAAAGGTTTGCATATGAATTTATAACTGTGATATAATATTCGAAGTGTGTTGTTTAGGCATGCTGTAACCGCACGAAACAGGTCGAAGTACGCGAAGGGATTCATTCTTTTCCGTCACCTGCACAAGGCGAGTCTGAGACATGAGGAGGTAATGAAAATGTACGCAATTATTGAAACAGGTGGTAAACAGTACAAAGTTCAAGAGGGCGATGTTCTTTACATCGAGAAATTGAACGCTGCTGAGGGTGAGGTTGTTTCTTTTGATCGTGTGTTCTTGGTTTCCAAAGAGGATGGCCTAGTAGTAGGTGCTCCATTGGTTGCAGGTGCTTCAGTTTCCGCGAAAGTGGAGAAACACGGCAAAGGTGCAAAAGTCATCGTTTATAAGTACAAGCCGAAAAAGAACTATCACAAAAAGCAAGGTCATCGTCAACCGTACACAAGAGTAGTAGTTGAGAAAATCCAAGCGTAAGAGACAAGCCTATGATCTACGTGACCATAGAACGTCTTGCGACGGATTCACCTCAAATTCTTTCTTTTGTAGTGGAAGGCCATGCTGAATATGACGTACCTGGCAAAGACTTGGTCTGCGCCGCGGTATCAGCGATTTCCGTTGGTACATGTAATTCGATAGAATCCTTAACCGGTGTGATTCCGATTCACGAAATGGAGCCTGGTCTACTGGATGTAACCATCCCGGAGAGCGCGTTTACCATGCCTGAAACTCGGGATCAAGTGCAGTTAATTATAGAGTCGATGGTCGTTATGTTACAAACGATTGAACAAACTTACGGTGATTATATAACGATTGAAACAATCTATCACAAAGGAGGATAACACCATGTTTTTGAAATTGGATCTCCAATTATTCGCTTCCAAAAAAGGGGTAGGTTCCACAAAGAACGGTCGTGACTCGCACTCTAAGCGCCTTGGCGCTAAACGTGCTGACGGTCAAACTGTTACTGCGGGAAGCATTCTCTACCGTCAACGCGGTACGAAAATTCACCCAGGAACGAACGTAGGTATCGGTTCGGATGATACACTTTTCGCTTTGGTACAAGGCGTAGTGAAATTCGAGCGTTTGGGCCGCGATCGCAAAAAAGTGAGCGTATACCCAGTTGATGTAGCTCCAGTAGCTGCAGCTCTAGAAGCGTAATTAGAATCCCTGGTGAGCGACAGTTCATCCAGGGATTTTTTCTCACAATGAATGGAAAAACCTCTAACCGTGATCACTCATTTCGGATGGTCGAGGGCGGAGGTTTTCTCGTTTGTTTGGTGAAGTTTTCCAGCCAGCATGATATACTGGATGAACGGTTACAAAGCAGGGAGAACGGGGCGAACGGATAATGAAGCAATTGGGCAGCGCGCAGGTCTATTTATTAGTACTTGTGTTCATAGGATTGACTGGCATGTTGGTTACAGAACCCTGGATCATCAGAGTGGCATTTTTACTAATCATTCTAATTAGCGGGTATACGGCTTGGAGATTAGAAGCGAGTAGAATGGAAGAGAAGTGGCGTTCTAAGCTGAAACAGCAAGAACAAGACGATCATGTTAAGCTGATTGCGGTTGTTAATCGCTTGCGGCATGATTGGATGAATGATACCCAAATTTTATTTGGTTATATTCAAATGAAGAAGTTTGATAATTTACGGCCTTATATGGAAAAAATAAAAATGACTATGCAGCAGGAAAGCAATCTCTCCAAGCTGGGGATCCCATCTTTCATTGCTTACTTGCTTCAATTCCGTGTTCAGTCCAAGACATTAGAACTGAATGTGGAAGTCGAACAAGAAATAAATCTTGGACAACTCCCGATCCAGAGTGGACTGATTGAACGCTTGGTTCGGCAATTGGTGGCATGTATCCAAGAACACACGGCATTCGATGATGGGGAAAGCGGCACACTCAGCTTGGAATTTGATGTCCAAGAGGATAGCTTACTGCTTGATTTTGTATATCAAGGCCCCTATAATCGGGTGCAACTTGAGCAATCAGTTTTAGAACGTTTTGCATCGAAAGGTGCCCAGTATTCGCTTGAGCATGATGAATGGCATGAGGAAGAAGCACGTATTACATTACGATTGCCGTTTCATATATAAAGTTGAGGTGTAGAAATGTTTGTTGATAAGGCGAAGGTTTTTGTTAAAGGTGGAGACGGTGGTGACGGGTTAGTTGCTTTCCGTCGTGAGAAGTACGTTCCAGAGGGCGGTCCTGCCGGTGGTGACGGAGGCAATGGCGGAGATGTCGTTTTCCGGGTAGATGAAGGCTTGCGGACGTTGATGGATTTCCGTTATCAGAAGCACTTCAAAGCAGAACGCGGCGAGAAAGGCCGCAACAAATCCATGCATGGCGCCAATTCGGAGGATTTGGTTGTACGTATCCCGCCTGGAACGACTATTATTGACGATGATACGCAACAAGTCATTGCGGACTTAACTCGTCATGGACAAGAAGTAGTCGTTGCTAAGGGTGGCAGAGGCGGAAGAGGGAATACTCGCTTTGCGACTGCGCGTGTAACAGCACCTGAGATTGCGGAGAACGGTGAAGAAGGCGTCGAGCGATGGGTTGTCCTAGAAATGAAGGTTATGGCTGACGTTGGACTTGTAGGTTTCCCGAGCGTTGGTAAATCCACGCTATTGTCTGTCGTTTCGGCCGCGAAGCCGAAGATTGCTGCTTATCACTTTACAACGCTAACCCCGAACCTGGGTGTAGTTGATGTTGGAGATGGCCGCAGCTTCGTAATGGCGGATCTACCGGGCTTGATCGAAGGCGCACATGAAGGCGTTGGTCTTGGTCATGAGTTTCTACGTCACGTAGAACGGACGCGTGTTATTGTGCATGTCGTGGACATGTCGGCAGCGGATGGGCGTGATCCTTATGAGGATTTCATCAAAATCAATGAAGAAATTAAACTGTATAATGCGAAGCTAGAGCAACGCCCACAAATCGTTGTAGCTAACAAAATGGATATGCCGGAGTCCGAAGATAACCTGGCATTGTTCAAAGAGCAGTTGGCGGCTGACGGTAAAGAATTTGAGGTTTATCCGATTTCGGCATTAACACGCGGTGGTGTTCAAGAACTGCTGTATAAGATTTCGGATATCGTGGAAAGCATCCCGAACGCTCCTGAAGTCGAGGGAGTGGCTGAGACCGAAGAGCGTAAGGTATATCGCTTTGAGAAACGCGAAGAGAATGATTTCACGATTCGTCGTGATAATGATGTCTTCGTAATTGAGAGCCCGTCGATTGAGAAATTGATCAAGCGAACAAATTTCACTACCCAAGATGGGATCGCGCGTTTTGCTCGTATTTTGCGTAACATGGGCATTGATGACGAGTTGCGTAAACGTGGCGCTGTCCATGGACAGACGATCCAAATCGGTGATTTTGATTTCGAGTTCGACGAGAACAATTTATAATAAAAGGCAAGGCACTTATCCAAACAGGATAGGTGCTTTTTTTTGTTTCGCCCCATTAAATGTCACAATACTTGACATGTAGTATTAAAAGCATTACCATTTTAGATATATCACTTAAATAATGTCAGTAAATATAACATAATAAAAGTTTGAATAGCGAGAAAGGAGGAGCCAGGATGAAGAGATGGATTCAAGCGATGGGTTCGGATCAGATGCATATGCGGAATTTAACCTACGATGAGGCTGTGGAAGCCGCCAACGAAATGGCGAAAGGAGATTCAACAGATGCGCAATGCGCGGCTTTCTTGATGGCGTTATATATGAAAGGGGAAGCAGATGACGAGTTGATGGCTTTTATCGATGTGTATCGCAGCTACTCCTTGAATTACCATGCTCAGCCTAACTCGCTTCATTCAACAGGTACAACGGAAGGGAGGAAGCGATTCCCCATCACGCTGCCTGTCAGCCTATTGCTGGCATCCGTGGGATTCACACAGGTGATGCAAGGTGGAGAGGCTCTTCCTGCACGACAAGGGACATCCCTACAGGAAATCGTAGAGAGCTTTGGTGTGTCCTTACATCTCTCCGTCAAGGCTTGGCAATCCATGTTATTTCATCTGCACATCGGTTTTCTCCCTACGGAGCAGCTGTGTCCACCCATTGGGCGGCTAAAGCAGGTCCGGGAACAGCTCGGTATTCGAACAGTCATCGATACAATTGAGCGAGTGTTGAATCCTGTGCTTTCCGCGAATTTAATTATCGGTGTACAGCAACGGAAAACCATGGAGTCCCTCATTCCCATTTCGATTCGATCTGGCTTTCAACAGGCCTATATTGTCAGTGGGATTGATGGCTCGGAGGATTTACCCCTATATGAACACAGTGCGATTCGCATTGTGACGCCATGGGGGGATGAGTCCCGTGTTCTTGACCCGCAGAAGTTTGGATTCTCAAGTTCACCCTTACCTTTACTTGCCAAAGAAGATCAGATCACCATGGTGAAACGAATTATTGCTGGTGAGGATTCGGCAGAAGTAAAACGCGAACGCGATCATGTTATTTTCAATACAGGCTTACGATTGAAATGGTTTGACAAAGTAGATAGCTACGAGGAGGGCTTTCAGCTCGCAGAAGTTTTACTACAGCGGAAAGAAGCACAGAAAACGATGCAGCGCTGGATTGAGCAGAGTCAATACTTGAAGCTGCAGGATCTTGCAGATAGCGATGATTCCACAACGAAAATCGGATGAAGACCTTTCCATGAAGCTGGTTCGTAGACAGCGAATGGGAGGGTCTTTTTTTATGGGGGTAGCAGAATTGGTAGATGTTACAGCTAAAACTTAATCAATGGATATGTTACCATTTACTAGTGTCATCATGATTCGTAAGTACAAAAAGCTAGGAGGCCTACAACATGAAGAAACAATTACTTGCTTTTGCCCTTATCCCAACACTTATTTTTGGTGCTGTTACAGTCCCATTACCTAAAGCAGCGTCTGCTGCAACCACTGGAGAAGTCGTTAGCAGTGTGAGCTTTCGCCAAAGCCCTGATGAGAATTCACCTCGTATCCGTTATTTGAAAGCTGGGGAGCCTGTCTCCATTATTGAGAAAGTAAATGCTTATTGGTATAGAGTTCAAGTTACGAATGGTCAAATTGGTTATGTCTCAACGAATTCGAAGTACATAAAAGCAAACGGTCAAACCACTACACCAGCATCTGGAACAGGACGCATCGTCGCAAGCGTGAGTTTCCGTACTGCTGCCGATCAGAATTCGACTCGAATTCGTTATCTGAAAACCGGAGAAACCGTACAAATTCTCCAGAAAGTGAATGCTTATTGGTATAAAGTCAAAGCTTCCGATGGTCGTGAAGGCTACGTCAGTACAAGCCCTACATATATTTCAACCTCTGGTGTAGTAGCATCTCCGGATACAAACACAGGTGGGACAACAAGTGAAAAGATTCAGAAAGTCATTGCGGCAGGCAAGAAATACATGGGAACGCCTTATGAGTATGGTTCTAGTCGTAGTAACACGTCTACGTTTGATTGTTCTGATTTTGTACATCAGGCTTTCTTGGACGGCATTGGACTGAACCTTCCGACCGACTCTAGAGGTCAGGGTGCGTATGTGAAATCGCTCGGGCACAATGTCACGGATTGGCACGACCTCAAGGTTGGTGACCTGATGTTCTTTATGTCTTATAAAGGGACGGCACAGTCCAATTATGCAGGAATAAATAAGTCTGCACAAACGATTACACACGTTGCAATCTATTTAGGCAATGGGCAAATCCTATCGACCTATTCCAAAGAAAGCGGCGGTGTCCGAATTGATTCCATCGCGAATCGACACTGGGAATATCGCTTTCTCTTCGGAGGAAGTGCACTATAAGCATGACAAGCAAAGAGCAGACTACGAGAAATCGGTGTCTGCTCTTTTTCAATCATTTAGATTTGTAGCGGATCCAGCAAAGGGTTCCAATGAATAGTAGGTTTATCTGTTTCTGGTTGAATCCCAGCGGAGCCTATCCATGGATGTGAGGCCCGGCCAACTGTGAAATAATGCTCGAGTAAACAGCGGAAAATATAGGGCATCGGACGGTCTAAGACAGACGCTTTGGGAATCCAATGCAAATCACCTTCAGACGTTTCGATCCGTGGATCCACATCCGTCTTGCCCACATAGAAAAATTGCTGGCGTATTTCATGGCCATTGAGTCGTATTAGCACATATTGCAAGTGTAAGTCTTGAATTTCATCCTGCTCAATGCCCGTTTCTTCCCATACTTCACGAAAGCAGGCCGTTCTTGGTTGGCTAATTTCATGTGGTTCGAGATGACCGCCAATAGCCGCCCATAAGCCAGGAGAGAGCGTGCGGGTTAATGCACGTTTCATCATTAGGAGCTCGTCATGCTTGTTCCATAAAAGTGCTGTAGACATCATTCGTAAGGTAATCATGGAGAGGACCCCTCCCTTCTGGGTTATGTTTTAGCTTATCATAGAAAGGGAATGGCCAGCAAAGGCGAATGCTTGGATGCATTTTGCCTATTGCTTCACGAGGCATGATTCGATATAATGTCCTCTATAGAGAAACATTAGTCTTTTTGGAGAGGACGGTAGTTAGGTGCCGGAGAGCAAAGAGTTTCTTCCAAGCATGAAGCACATCGGACCTGAGAGGTACTACTTAGTCCGTGAGGACATTCTTCCAGAAGGTGTTCTAAAGACAGCACAGGCCAAAGAGTTGCTTGCACGGGGTGAAGTGAAGACGATTCACGACGCTGTCGAACAAGTTGGGCTGAGCCGAAGCGCCTTCTATAAGTATAAAGATGGCATTCATCCACTAAGTAAGCTGGAACGCGAGCGAATTATTACGATTTCAATGGATTTAGAGCATAGGTCCGGGATATTATCCCGCGTACTCGCACTTATCGCAAATTTGGATGGCAATGTTTTGACCATTCATCAAACGATTCCATTACAAGGTATGGCGAACGTCGTCATATCACTAGAAATTTCATCCATGGGTGAAGAGATCCGTGAAATCGTGGATCGCCTCGGGGCGCAAGACGGAGTTAAGCGTGCCATGGTCATCGGTCAAGGCAGTTAAGATAGCACAAATTCAGGAGGTAATGAAATGAAGCCCATCAAGGTTGGTTTACTAGGTTTAGGTACAGTTGGAACAGGTGTAGTCCGTATTGTTGAAGGTCATCAAGAGGATTTGCAGCGTCAAACGGGTTCAGCAATCGAAATTGCGAAAATTCTTGTGCAAGATAAATCGAAGCATCGTAACATCTCTGTGGATGCAGATAAGCTAACGGAGAATGTGTGGGATGTGATTGGCGATAGTGAAATCGATATAGTCGTTGAAGTCATGGGTGGCGTTGAGGCAACGAAGGCCCACATTCTAACAGCGCTTGGAAATGGCAAGCACATCATTACGGCCAATAAGGATCTTATGGCCATGCATGGTGCAGAAATTTTAGCCAAAGCAGCTGAGAATAATTGTGATGTTTTCTATGAGGCGAGTGTTGCTGGTGGAATTCCAATCATTCGTGCGTTAGTGGAAGGTTTCTCCTCCGATCGCATTACGAAGATTATGGGAATTGTGAACGGAACAACGAACTACATTTTGACGAAAATGAGTCAAGAAGGCGCGGCGTATGCGGATGTGCTGAAGGAAGCACAGGAATTGGGATATGCGGAAGCAGACCCGACATCTGATGTTGAAGGTTTAGATGCTGCTCGTAAAATGACGATCTTATCGACACTTGGTTTTCATGCCAATGTAGCTTTAAATGATGTTGAAGCGAAGGGTATTTCCAAGGTATCGAAGGAAGATATTCAATACGGTAAGAAATTGGGTTACGAAGTGAAGCTGCTTGGCATCGCTGAAAATCATGATGGTCATATCTCAGTCAGCGTTCAGCCGACGATGGTTAAAAATTCACATCCGCTAGCATCCGTTAACGGCGTATTCAATGCCGTATACGTAACCGGTGAAGCAGTTGGAGAAACGATGTTCTACGGCGCAGGTGCAGGCGAGCTGCCCACAGCAACATCCGTTGTAGCTGACTTAGTGGCAGTCGTTCGCAATTTGAAATTAGGCATCAATGGACGTACTGTACAAGCTCCTTACAAAGAGAAGAAGCTTAAAACAGACGAACAAATCGCTTCCAAAAACTTCATCTTACTTCATGTTGAAGATAAAGCAGGCGTGCTCGCCCAAATTACTCAAATTTTCGCGGAGCATGAAGTTAGCTTGGAATCCGTCTTCCAACATCCGAATAAAGCGAATCCGAAAGCTGAAATTATCATTATTACGCACGATGCGAATCGAGCTAGTATGAAAAAAGTATTGAATCAATTTGAATCCATGGACGTTATTCATGCCATTAAAAGCGTATATCGTGTAGAGGGCTAGAATCGGTGTAGGAAATGCTTAGTGCGGTAAAATCAAATTATGGAATTGATATTTTCGCATGATAAATTGGCTAAATTTCTGGATAAACGCTCACGTCCTCAAAGGACGGCGTATCCGTTTATTTTGAGTGAAGAGAGGCGCAATTTCGAAATGAGCTACAAGACAGAACAAAAGGTAAGAGTGAAAGTACCGGCAAGTACGGCAAATCTAGGTCCCGGCTTTGACTCTTTGGGGATGGCCTTGAACTTATATGCTTGGATTGATATGGCGATCTCTGATCAGACTCGCATTCAATTGATTGGCGATCAGATGAGTGGAATTCCTTCGGATAAGTCCAATTTAATCTATAAGGTAGCTCAAATGGTTTTTGATAAAGCTGGGGTTTCGCATCCAGAGCTTGAGATTTCTATGTATAGTGAAATTCCACTCACGCGAGGCTTAGGAAGCAGTGCCTCTGCTATTGTAGGTGCACTTGCAGGAGCGAACGCACTAATTGGGAATCGGTTCTCAACCTATGAGCTATTTCAAATTGCTTCGCGACTGGAGAAGCACCCTGACAACGTCGGTGCAAGCTTATTCGGTGGAATCATAGTCGCGTTCTGGGACGATGTCAAGGCGGAATCGATCCGAATTGAGCCTGATCGTAATTTGGAGGTGCTGGTAGCGATACCAGCCTTTCAGCTAGCGACCGAAAAGGCGAGAGGCGTAATGCCACAGCATGTAACCATGAAGGATGCTGTGTTCAATCTCAGCCATTCTTCCTTGCTCGTTGCTGCACTTAGTACAGGAAACCTCGGTATGATCCGTCATGCGATGAAGGATAGATTGCATCAGCCCTACCGCGCAGCACTTATTCCGGGTATGAAAACATTACTGGATGAATGTGAGCACCATGGTGCGCTTGGCGTTGCATTAAGCGGAGCGGGACCTACGATGCTAGCGCTCGTCGATACGCGCAGTGAGAAGAAAGCGGAGCTGGAGGCATTCCTTCAAGGCACGTTGGCGAAGGAGGGCATCGAAGCTAAGCTTCTATGGCTGAAGCCAAGCCAAGCTGGAGTGACGACTACAGAGCTTCGAAGCGGAGATGAGGGTCTGCTTTCCTTAGTAGAAAGAGAGGTGCTGGCATGAAACGAGTTGCCATTCTTGGGCCAAGCACTTTCTCGGAGGAAGCTACGCGCCATTTTCTAGGTGAGAATTTCACATATGTGTCGTATAAGTTGATTTCTGAGGTTTTCAATGCAACGGCATCGGGTGAAACGGACTTGAGTGTTATTCCGATTGAGAATACGCTGGAGGGCTCTGTACATCTGCATGTGGATTGGCTCGTTCATGAAGTTGATCTTCCGATTCGAGCAGAATGGGTCTTCCCGATTGATATGAACCTCATTGGATATCCAAATCCCGATGCTGAAGCGGATGGCTTGAATCCCTATCGGCACATTCGCAAAGTATTGTCTCATCAAGTTGTGCCTGCGCAATGCAACCAATTTATGAAGCAATATCTGCGTGAGGCCGAGTTTGAGCAAGTAAGTTCTACAGCTGAAGGAGTGCGTATTGTCGCTTCGCTTCAGGATCCAACCGTCGCTGCGATTGGTACGGCTATCGCCTCAACGAACTATAACGTTCCCATGCTGCAGCGGGAGATTCAGGATCACAAGGATAATATGACTCGCTTCTTGCTTGTGGGCAAGGAAGCATCGGAGCTAATGTCATCAGAAGACATGAAGACAACGATTCTTGTTACACTGCCAGAGGATTATCCGGGTGCCCTGCATCAGGTGCTTTCAGCTTTTGCTTGGCGGAGAATCAACCTGTCCAAGATTGAATCCAAGCCGACGAAGAAGAAGTTGGGCAATTATTATTTCTATATCGATATTGCTGGCAATATGGACTCAGTCCTTCTGCCTTCTGCCATTCAAGAAATTGAAGCTATTGGGTGTCAGGTTCGAATTTTGGGCTGTTATCCAAGCTACTCCTATCAAGGTTCTTAGTGCAAATCCCTTGCGTTTATGACGCGAGGGATTTTTTTTGTGTTACAGGGGCAAAAGCCTAGGAACGCGCATAAACTGTAATATCATTATTGTGAATAAGCGAATGCTATCGCGGCCAAGATTCTGGCAAAAGGAAGAGATACGCGAAGGAGCTGCTTACGAAACTAGTTTTTCTACCGAAAAACGCCGAGTTGATGCTTACGAAGTGAGTTTTCTGAAGAAAACTTTAAGGAGGTAGGGTTTTGAAAATCCATATTGTCAAAAAAGGCGATACCCTGTACGAGCTCGCAAAAAAATACCACACCACCCTAGACCAGATTATTGCGCTCAATCCGCAAATAGCTGACCCGAATCAGATTGATATTGGGATGAAAGTGAAGATTCCATCTACGCATAAACCGGTAGATCCACCTGCATCTGACTTCGTGTATAAGCACGTCGTGCAGCAAGGTGACAGCTTGTGGAAGCTTGGGAAAGCATGGGATGTGCCATTGCAGGCGATGATTAAGGCGAATGCGCACCTCAAGAATCCGAATGTACTTATGACGGGGGATGTCGTCTTTGTCCCCAAAATGCAGCATGGTCATATGCATGGAAATCAGCACCACACACACCACACAACGTCGAAGCTCTCTACGGAGCCATTTGCTCCCATGCCTATGACACAGCCAATGCCGCCAACAGATGCCTATCAACAGCCAATTATCCCGAGCCCACAAGCACCTGTATTCGAAGCGCCTCCATTATCTACAGGTGAAACAGTGCCTGCCGCACCACAAGCGGCTTCGCCGGTTATTCCAGCCCCGGTTATGGATGGGCTTGGACTCCATGAACCTTATGGGCAGGCGGTACATCCATTTCAACAATTTCATATTACAGCTACAGAGGTATTCGCTTACCCTGAGCAGCAGCACGAGGCCATGACGTATCCGGCTTATCAAGAAGAGCCTTGTGAGCCACTTCCAGCGATGACAGCCCCAGTGTCGGTAGTTGATGAAGGTTGCGGGTGCGGTGGACCTGTTATGAGTGAGCACCCATGGATGAATTACCCAGCACATTATTCGAATGTACCAATGGGAAATCCTTGGGACAACATGATGCCGCAAGACATGACAGCTATGCCTGCCTTTTATCCACCGCCTATGCCGTACGATCATCCAATGGCTCAGCACTATGCCTATCAGCATGATCCGTATGGCATTCCTTATGCTGGTGCCGGGCAGCACGCGCCATATGATGAATCTTCGCTGGTACCACAAGTTCATACACACGAGCTCAAGAAGGTTTCTGATACGTTAGAGGAGATTGAAATCGACATTCGGGATAAGCAGAAAGCAGATAAAGCGAAGTCCAATGGAAATCGCTCCACTCGTAAAGTTAAGCTCTCAGGAACGTCAGCGTTGAGTGCATTCCTCCAGCAACAACAACGAGCTACTGAGAAAAGAGAACCAAGTAAACCAAATAGTCCTTGGATGAATTTCTAAGAATCAAAGAAGAAGCCTCTACCCACAGATAGGATGTGGTTAGAGGCTTCTTTGTATGGTATAGAGACATTATGCAATCATGCCCAATGTGAAAAATGTCATTAAACCAATAACGAAATTCATTCCCCACTTTTTGCGGAGGAGCTCACGCCCTCGGTGCAAGCGAGTTTTCACAGTTGTAATCGGCAGGTTCAGACGCTCACTAATTTCTTGTAGAGAAAGCTCCTCTAAATAGTACAACGTAATAATGCCCTTATATTTAACGCCTAATTTATTGATGGAAGCGTGCATGTGCTCTTGAACTTCCGTTTGAAGCAGCGCATGTTCAGGTGATTGATCTTGACTGGCCAGCTTACTATAGTAGCTGTAATCGTCATCCAGATCATTTAGCTCCGCATCAAGGGATTGAACGGGTCTTTTTTTACGAAGCAAATCGATGGCAACATTCTTTCCGATCCGATAAATCCAAGTTGAGAAATTCTGGCTTTCATCAAAGTGGTTTAAATTCAAATAAACGCGGATAAATGTCTCTTGGACAATATCCTCGGAATCAGGACGGTTATGCAGCATCCGAAACGCTAGCTTTTGTATTTTATTACGATAGAGCTCGACTAACTCCACGAAAGCGTTGCGATCGCCCCGTCTGGATAATTGAATTAATTGAAGTTCTGCCACATTCATGATGTTTCCCTCCTTAGAGTTGTCGTTTAGAAAAGATGTGAAACGATCTTATTTGCTTATTTCATATATATCGTCTTTCATTCATGCTTATGAGAGTTTTTCATCTATCTTTGACTATATCATTTCTGTGGCTACAGTCAAATTCAAATGCGAGTAAGAGTCTCGTTATAACCATTTGTTACCGAAATCATGTAGGTTTCGTGACGCTTTATAGGGATCTTTGACGAAGTCAAAGTCTCTCTGCTAGGAATGAGGACTCGGATTTGAGTGGGAGACAGAGGTGGTATTCGTATTCGCAGTACCGGATCCAACCTTTTGAATTTCGTTCCACAATGCCACACTTCCCCAGAATAAAATGACGCCGATAATTAGGAGAGTTGTGCGCTTAATTGGCTTTCTTCCGTTCATGGTTAAATTCACCATCCGTCTTGATTGGTTTCATTCTCTTCTATGGTAAATGATGTATAGTGCTTCTTGCAAATGGAAACAATACGAAAAAACAAGAAGAAGGGGATAACGTGAATGTACATCGGTTCTTGAAGCAATTGAAGAAAAGGCTACGCTGGAAGCGCAGTTGGTTGACCCTAGGGATGTTCGTTCTGGTTGTTATCGTTACCTGGCTAGTTTTTGGAAATAATGACCTCCACAACCCGAAAGATACAATTCAAGCGACCATTGCTGGTTTAACGCCGGAAAATGATGCACGACGACTTCAGGAAGCTGCAAAGCTGTTGCAAAATATTTCGGATCGCAGAGAAAGCTACTTGCTCAAGTCCTATGTTTGTGGTGAAGAACGAAGTCAGCTGGGTTCGCATACGTCACAAGAATTACTCTCGCTGCAGAAACAGCATCCTAGTTGGCAGGTAACCATCCAAGAGACTGGCGAGGTTGTTTTTACGGAAAACATTGAAGATCTATCTCCAGACTGCAAAGAAAAAGCAGTATTCGGAATCGACGGAAGCAGCAATTTGTCGTTATTCAACGGTACCCCAGCAAATAATCACATCATTCGAACCTTTTTCCAACTCAATATACAGCAGTTAGAAAGCAGTTTGCCACGCGATACGGTTGCACAGCTGCACGAGGGAATCCGAGTCTCCGATATAGAGGAGTATAATAGCGTATTATCTACCTTCAGCGATTATGCCATTGAAGTTACGGAAGGTGCAATGTCGCGCCCCTAGTTCACACAATACCATAGATACAGCCGCAGAGATAGTTTCGGGAAATCCCGAGTCTATCTCTTTTTTTTGTTATCTGCTATAATGGAAAATGACTACATATGTTCGCTTTTTATTAGATGGGAGAGAAATATCTTTGCGTATTCTAGGGATTGATCCAGGGATCGCGATCGTAGGCTTTGGCTTTATTGATAAAATCGGCAGTAAGCTAGTTCCGGTACAATATGGTTCGATTCAAACGGAAGCACATACGGATCCTGGTATCCGATTGAAGGATGTCTATGACGCTACAGTGCAATTGATAGAGAAATATAAACCAGATGTGATCTCCATTGAGAAATTATTTTTTAATCGAAATGTAACAACGGCATTCACCGTAAGCCAAGCGCGAGGTGTGATGATACTTGCGGGCGTACAGGCTGGCTTGCCGATTGCTGAATATACGCCGCTTCAAGTGAAGCAAGCCGTTGTTGGATATGGAAATGCAGAGAAAAAGCAAGTGCAGGAGATGGTCAAAATTTTGCTGAAGCTGACACAGGTGCCGAAACCAGATGATGTCGCTGATGCGCTTGCCATCGCTATTTGTCATGCACATTCTTCATCACTTCAATCTAGGATAAATGAGGTCAGGAAAAGATGATAGATTTCTTACGAGGTAAAGTTGCCCTGCGTGAAAGTGATTATGCGGTTCTCGATGTGAATGGGGTGGGCTATCGGGTATTCTGTCCGAATCCATATGCGCTTTCGCATACGGAAAATGAGGATGTCACGATGTTCATCCATTATCATGTGCGGGAAGACGCTCATCTACTGTTTGGCTTTATCACGCGTGATGAGCAGTCCCTATTTCGCTTATTACTAGATGTGAGCGGCATCGGTCCAAAGGTAGCGCTGGGTATTCTGGCAGCAGGTGGAAGGCCCGAAGCTGTTATTCTAGCGATTAGCCAAGAAAATTTGGCATTTCTAACGAAGCTTCCTGGTATTGGGAAGAAAACAGCCCAACGTATTATTCTCGACTTGAAAGACAAACTGGGCTCTGTGAGCTTCTCGAGTCCGGAAGCTGCTGTCGCATTAAGTGTTGTCGGATCAGCACAATTAACAGAGGGCGGACTGCCTTGGAGCGAAGCGAAGGAAGCCTTAATGACACTTGGCTACACGGAGGCAGAAGTCGATCGTGCGTGGCTGCAAGTGAAGCCTAAAGCTGGGCCATCGGATTCCGTTGATGTACTTGTGAAGCTTGCCCTGCAAGCCCTATTTACCATGTAAGTGAATTGAATGTGCAAATGAAGGAGGGACACCATGGACAATGACCGGATCATATCGGCTAATTTTATGATGGAGGACAATGTGGTCGAGTATAGTCTACGTCCTCGTTATTTGGCTGAATATATCGGCCAGAAGCAGGCGAAGGAGAACCTCAAGATCTATATTGAAGCTGCCAAGATGAGGAAAGAAGCCCTTGATCATGTACTTCTGTATGGGCCGCCTGGACTTGGGAAAACGACGCTATCCAACATTATCGCCAACGAGCTTGGCGTGAATATTCGTACAACCTCCGGGCCTGCCATCGAGCGGCCTGGAGATCTTGCTGCCATTCTGACGAATCTGCAGGAGGGGGATGTGCTATTCATCGATGAGATTCACCGCCTCCACCGTACGGTGGAAGAGGTGCTGTATCCAGCGATGGAGGACTTTGCCCTTGATATTATCATCGGCAAGGGGCCTAGTGCGCGCTCTGTGCGCCTAGACCTGCCGCCATTTACCTTGATCGGCGCCACAACGCGTGTCGGGCTGCTCTCTGCGCCTCTACGCGACCGTTTCGGCGTCGTAAGTCGTCTGGAATTCTACACGGTGGATGAGCTAAGCTACATCGTTAGCCGGACAGCCGACATTCTGCAGGTCGGAATCGTGGGTGATGCAGCCCGCGAGATCGGCATGCGTTCACGCGGAACTCCGCGAATCGCGAATCGCTTGCTGAAGCGGGTACGCGACTTCGCGCAAGTGAGAGGCGATGGCATCATCACGATGGAGCTCGCCCAAGAATCGCTTCGCCTACTGCAGGTCGATGATTTGGGATTGGATGAAATTGACCATAAGATGCTGCGTGCCATAATTCAGAGCTTCCAAGGGGGCCCTGTCGGGCTT
Source organism: Paenibacillus sp. J22P51 (assembly GCF_059692215.1). Classification (NCBI taxonomy): domain Bacteria; kingdom Bacillati; phylum Bacillota; class Bacilli; order Caryophanales; family Paenibacillaceae; genus Paenibacillus; species Paenibacillus sp. J22P51. The sequence continues at coordinate 139,472 of NZ_JCAUAZ010000002.1, forward strand.
GAAACGATCGCAGCAACCATCGGTGAGGAAAGTCAAACCATAGAAGATGTATATGAGCCGTATTTGCTCCAAATCGGATTTATGCAGCGTACGCCTAGAGGGCGGACCGTGACGCCACAGGCGTATCACCACCTCGGTTTACCTGTACCAGAGCAACGCTAATTGATGGTTAGCAGCCATTTCAATGTGAGACATACGAGAAGCTTTTGCCTCTGCTGTAAGGCAGGCAGGAGCTTTTTCGTCTTTTTTGTCATTTTTTCTGCAAATCTTACAAAACTTCTGCCTTTTGCTAGAGTCTACATTACTATAAGAGTTAAGAAAGAAAGGAAACGATACCTTCATGTATGGAAGACATAAGCAACTGAATTCTAGACGAATCGCCATTTTGACGGCAGCTGTAATAACTTTCGCTACATTTTCCTCCCTAGGTGTTCTTGAGGCCAATGCAGAGGGAATTAAGCATTTGGACCAGATTCGCGTTGCACTTGTCATTAACGCTACCAAATATAAAAAGCTAGAGCCGCTAGTTTCACTCTCATCACCAGGAGGATTTGATATCGGTGTTCGAAGTTCAGCGAATACGGTGGCGGATCCATATGCTTCCATTTCGGATTCAACCATACGGATGTCATTGGATCAGTATAGTGTGATGATGCTAGAATCGTCAGACTTCGCAGCGGCCAAGACTTTGAACGCCAAACTGGCTGTTATGGCAGAGGAAAGCTATGTGTTAAGTCGTGTGAAATTAGGTAAGATGGTGTACCAAGTGTATTACGGGAATCTGCCTACGATGGCAGAAGCCGAAAATGCGGCAGCTCAAGCGTTGAAGGATCCAACAGTTGCTGCCTTAACGAAATCGGCTGCACCTGCGATCAGCGGTCCGCTCCATTTGAGTGCGGGAACGTATGCGTCAGAGGCTGCAGCACAGCAGCAAATTGCTTTGTACACACAAGCTGGTGTTGTAGCTGATCTCGTTTTACAGGCGGATGGGGCAGGCAAAGTTGGCTATAGTGTTTGGTTAGGGAATGAGGCAACTGATGCCAAGCTGGAGCTAGTGAAGCAAGCAGCGCTGAAAGCCGCACCCAATACACCTCTCCAAGCTGCGAATACGAAGGCTGCCTATCTGATCCGCAGGTTGGATGTAACCAACTCAAGCAGTCCCACGGTTGCTGTGCCTCATTATGTGACTGCCGTCGGTGAGCAGAAAACGGTGATTCATCCTAAGAAAATGGGCATCGCGGTCAAAGAGCGTATGGACCGCAGCTTCCGTGGAGACATGGAGGTCAGCACGTATCATGACCGACTAGCCTTGGTGAATGAAGTCCCAATGGAGCAATATTTATATGGCGTTATTGGTGCAGAACTTAACTCGCAATGGCCAACCGAAGCATTGAAGGCTCAAGCAGTTGCGGCGCGGACATTCGCTATTTATCAAGGAAATAAGTATGAGATTGCACAGGTTACGGATACAACGCTTGACCAGGCGTACTATGGTTTGGAAAAAGAATTTACGGCAGGCAACCAAGCGGTTGATGCCACGAAGGATGAAGTGATTTCAGACAAGAAAGGCTTGATTTCACCTGTATTTGGGTCGAATGCTGGTGGGATTACAGCAGATTCTACCGAGGCCTGGGGGAATTCAGTTGAGTACCTGCGTAGCGTAGCAAGCCCGGATGAAGGCGCTGAACAGGGCAAAGCCATTTGGTATCAGATTCAACTGACAGACGGGCGTATCGGCTTTGTACATAGTATGTATGTCAAGGACAGCGGGCAGAAGGACAAGTTAGGTAAGGCCATATACGAAGCTACCGAGCCAGATGTCAATGTGCGCATCGCGCCATATGTGGATAACGTTGCGAATCCTGCCATTGCAAAATTAGCCACTAAGGAAAAAGTCGTCATCCTTGGTCAAGAGAGGGAATCGAATGCGTATTCCTGGATAAGAGGTCCTTATACATTAAGTGAAATCAAGAGTAAGCTTGAAGCATTTACGAAAACGACTATTACTGGGGAATTAACCTCACTGCAGGTTTCCAAAAGAGGGCCGTCTGGCCGAGCAATCGAGCTGAAAGCGAACGGTGTTGTCGTGAAGTTGGATAATCCGGACGCCATTCGCGCCGCACTTGGCGGTTTGCCGAGCACGCTGTTTGAAATAGAAGGTGCAGGCAGTTATACTGGTACTAGCTCTAATGCTCCAAGCTTAGCTATCCTGAGTAGTACAGGGGTTGTTTCAACCAGCTTGACGCCTGATACCGTATATGTGTTATCTGGCAAACAATCGCAGCCAACAGCGGTGAAGACAACGGATATCATGACGTTAAGCAGCAAGGGGATAAGTAAGCCTGCGTTGGCAGGAACTGGGACTCCTGGACTCCCAACAAAGGGGGCGTCTACACTGCAAGGGAATCAAATCATTTTCCGTGGAAAAGGGTTTGGTCATGGTGTAGGTATGTCGCAATGGGGTGCAAAAGGCTTTGCCGAAAAGGGCTACGATTACAAAAAAATACTTCAGACGTACTATACTGGGGTCAACATAACGAAGGAATGAATAACTCACATGGAAGTACAAGCTTTCGATTTTGAATTACCTGAATCATTGATTGCCCAGACGCCGCTGCTGCAACGCACGGCGTCTAGGTTGCTTACGCTGAATAAAGAAACAGGCGAAACAGCTCATCGTACGTTCGAAGACCTGATTAGCTACGTAGAAGCCGGGGATTTACTCGTGATGAATGACACACGAGTCATTCCAGCACGGCTTTTTGGTATGAAGAAAGACACGGGCGCTAAAGTAGAACTATTACTTTTGAAGCCACTCGGCGAGGATCGTTGGGAGGCTTTGGTCAAGCCTGGGAAACGCATGCAATTAGGGGCTATTGCGGTATTCGGCGTGACGACTGACGAGGGAAGTGAACCGCTTCTAACTGCGGAAGTCGTAGATGTGGGAGACATGGGAGCTCGTATACTGCAATTCCGCTACACCGGAATTTTCAATGAGATCCTCGATCGATTAGGCGAGATGCCGCTTCCGCCTTATATCAAGGAGCAGCTATCAGAGCGGGAAAGGTATCAAACCGTCTATGCGAAGCATGAAGGGTCATCCGCCGCGCCAACGGCTGGCTTACACTTTACGGAGGACTACTTGGAGAGACTCAAGGCCAAAGGTGTCCGACTTGCCTTCGTAACACTGCATGTAGGTCTAGGCACTTTCCGTCCTGTTTCCGTGGACAAGATCGAAGATCACCAAATGCATGCTGAATTTTACATTTTATCAGCTGAAACAGCATCTCTAATTAATGAGACCAAATCAGCGGGGAAACGCGTAATTGCTGTCGGCACGACATCTGCACGTACACTTGAGACGGCCGCTGGATTGAGCCGTGAGCAGCCTGGTTACATTGAAGGTGAACCATTACTCATTCAACCGTCTCAGGGCTGGACGTCCATATTCATTTACCCTGGATACACGTTTGGTGTTGTAGATGCTTTGTTAACGAACTTTCATCTGCCCAAGTCAACGTTACTTATGCTCATTAGCGCATTAGCTGGTAAGTCGAATGTGATGCGAGCCTACGAAGAAGCTGTGAAAGAGCAGTACCGATTCTTCAGCTTTGGCGATGCAATGCTAATTTATTAAGACAATACACGAACAAGAAGAGCAAGCTTAGAATAGGAAGTGGATATCATGACAGCAGCAGTAACCTATGAACCGATTAAAACCTGTAAACAATCCGGCGCTCGCTTAGGCCGTGTACACACCCCGCATGGCGTTATAGAAACGCCTGCGTTTATGCCAGTGGGAACACAGGCAACAGTAAAGACGATGAGTCCGGAAGAATTGAAAACGATGGACGCCCAAATCATTTTAAGTAATACGTACCACTTGTTCATTCGTCCTGGACACGAAATTGTGAAAGAAGCAGGCGGCTTGCACAAATTCATGAATTGGGATCGCCCCATTCTGACGGACAGTGGTGGGTTTCAAGTATTCAGCTTAAGCAATATGCGTAAAATTACCGAAGAAGGCGTTCAATTCAAATCGCATTTGAATGGCGATAAACTATTTCTATCTCCAGAGAAGGCGATGGAGATTCAGAATGCGCTAGGATCGGACATCATGATGGCTTTCGACGAATGTCCGCCATTTCCAGCCGAATATGAATATGTGAAAAAATCGTTGGAGCGTACGACGCGGTGGGCAGAGCGCTGCCTGCAAAGTCATGCTAGACCCCAAGATCAAGGCTTGTTTGCCATCATTCAAGGCGGCATGCATAAGGATCTCCGTAAGCTGAGTGCCGAGCAGTTGACTTCCATGGATTTCCCGGGGTATGCTATTGGTGGACTGAGTGTGGGTGAGCCTAAGCACTTGATGTATGAAGTGCTAGATTACACAACACCGCTTATGCCTGTAAACAAACCACGTTATCTGATGGGTGTTGGCTCGCCGGACGCTTTAATTGAAGGCGCTATCCGCGGCATTGATATGTTCGATTGTGTATTGCCTACGCGGATTGCTAGAAACGGGACTTGCATGACAAGTTCTGGTCGTCTTGTCATTCGTAACGCCAAATATGCAACTGACTTTGGTCCGCTAGATTCCAAATGCTCCTGCTATACGTGTACGAATTATAGCCGCGCTTATATTCGACATCTCATCAAAGCGGATGAAACGTTTGGTATTCGCTTGACGACGATTCATAACCTTCACTTTCTATTACAGCTTATGCGTGAAGTGAGAGAAGCTATTAAGGAAGATCGTTTACTTGATTTCCGCGATACCTTCTTTGCCGCTTACGGGCTGAATGATAATGAAAGAGGATTCTAAGAGAGGAGGATACCTATGTTTTTATCAGCTGAAGAAGGTACTACTGGTGCAGTAGGATATTTGTATACATACGGGCCTTTAGTGCTCATGTTCGTAGTTCTGTACTTCTTACTTATTCGTCCACAGCAAAAAAGACAAAAAACACGTAGTCAAATGCTTGGAGGATTAAAAAAAGGGGATAAGGTAGTAACAATCGGCGGACTTCACGGCACGATTGTAGAAATCACAGATGACATTTGTGTACTTCGTGTCAACGATGCAACGAAAATGACATTTGATCGCTCTGCGGTTAATGCGGTTTCACAAACACCTGCTTCTAAAGAATGAGTCAATTTAAAAAGCGAGGACCTATAATAGGCTCTCGCTTTTTGTTTGCATAAACATATGAAATTTAATATTCATTATTCTTTACTCGACGCTTGAGTAGTGCGCGCTCACCAAGGATGAGCCGGCCTTCAGCAATGCGAAGACCCATTCGTGCAGCTACAACACCGAGTACAACACCTGCGCACATATCAGATAACCAGTGAATGCCTAGATAGAAGATTGTGAAAATGATGAAGGCTGCTGAGCAGGGAACGAAGATTTTCCAAAACTTATTTCGGCTTTTGACAGCGATAACCGCCATTGAAATGGAAATCGATGTGTGTAAGCTAGGGAAGCAGTTATCCAGTCCAGATAACGGTCTGTAATCTTGCTCAAACGTGGGAAATACATCTAAAATAAGCAGATCTACTTTTGGATGGAAAAACCACACTTCATTAACTGGGAAAAAGAGATAAAATGGAATGGCAATCATATAATTGAACATGAGTGCATAACAAACCGCATAGAAAAGTTTATGATTCTTCTGGTACGTGTAGAGTGCAATGGAGGTAATCATGATGGATGGGAAAATAATAACATAGAAATAACTACTGATGACCGTAAGGATATCATTATGGAAAAAGTGTTGAATCGTTGCAACAAAGTCACCTTCGATGCCATAGATCGACTTCGTAAAATCGGCTTTGTATTGCATTCCTTTTTCGATCGCCATCTCCATCTTATTGACCATTAGGATCATAAGCAGCGCGATGAAATGTAAAAGGAACTTACGTGAAGTAAATATTTCTTGAACCAAGCTGCTCGCAATGGTGTATGGACTCTTTCGCGTTGCGATAATTACAAAAGCGAAAATTGTTAGTACAATATAGACTGTCGCATGCGTCATAGATTGAAAAGGGCTCATGTTGTATCCCCCCTTATATTGGAAGTTTTGTGCGGCAATAACTATGACATTATACCACATTCAACGGGGGGGAAGTGCAATCTTCACGGAAAAGACTTATTTCTGAGTATTTACACCAAGTATGCCTCCGAGCGCCCCAGATGCGAATAAAATGCCAAGTAATTGGAGGGATTGAAGATTCAACCCTGCATCAAATGCCAGAAAACCGACTAAGAAAATAAGAATGAAGTAGAAAACGCCGACCATGCCCCCGTGATACCAGCCGCGGCTTCCGCCTCGTTTACCTGAAACCCATCCTCCAATAAATAAGGAGACCGCGTGGATGATGGTTGTTAGCGTGTGTAAGGAGCTTTCTTGTGTGCTTGTTAAAAGTAAAAACAAGGAGGTCACGATGGTTCCAATGGTCATCATAGTAAATGAATAGACGAGTCCTGAAAATAAAGGCGATGTTATTCGAACCTGACTGACCGTTTTCATAGGGTTCACAGGCATCATTCCTTTCCTATATTCGAACGCTTCATTATCATCATTGTATGGCCAAGCACATAGAATTAGTACAAACTATAGATCAAAGGAGTGTGATTATTTATGACTGAATTCTCTCAGGGTCCAGCTATGTGGCAAGCAATAGCAGCTTTACTTATTTTCGCGGCAGCTTATGTTTGTATATTAATTGAAAAATGGGATCGCATGTACACCGCGCTTGGTGGAGCCTTATTGATGCTGATATTAGGCATTGTTCCACTCCAAAAGGCACTAACCACCTATGCGAACTGGCCAATTCTAATCTATCTCGTGAGCCTTTTCATCCTATCCAGCCTCTTTCAGAGAACCGGCATAATTTCTTATATCGTAAGTTCAATCGTTCGAAAATACCGTATGAGGGCATTAACGCTGATCATTAGCCTATCGCTTCTAGCAGCGCTTATTTCTGCCCTGTTGGACAGCTTAATGGCTGTCGTTGTCATAGTACCCTTTATTATTGTTGCTTCGAAAAAGATGAGGCTGTTACCAGCTCCGTTTCTAATCTCCATGCTATTATCCGTACATATTGGCGGAGCAGCCACCATCATGGGAAATATTCCTAGCCGTATGCTTGGGGCTTCTGGACATATCTCGGCAGGGGACATGTTCATGAAGCTGTTGCCTTTGATCTGCTTGCTATTAGCCGTGGTCTATCTCATTATGTGGTTGATCTATCGAAAGCGTTTGGTTGCAGCTGAAGCTTATATGCGTGAGCTGCTCAGCATAAAGCCAAGTTCCTATTTATCCGCAAATAGAGGGTATGTTCTGGGAAGCAGCCTGATAACGGGCTTGACCATTGTTACGCTTTGTCTTCATGGTGTACTAGCTTGGAGCCCAGCCTACATTGCGGCCTCTGGTGCTCTTGCTCTACTCGCGATGAATTACAAAGACATACTAGATCTTTTTAAAAACAAAGATTATGGTCTGGTCTGGCATCATCTGAAAGAAACGCAATGGCTGTTTTTCTTAGGCTTATTCATTATGGTTGGGGGCTTAACTTATGCAGGGTTTTCGGGGTTCATTGCAAGCAGAGGTCTTGAGCTAAGTCAAGGCAGTATTCCCTTTTTGTCCATTTTGCTGCTATGGTTGAATACCTTTGGTGCTGCAATGATGGACAACATCCCATTCCTAGCTGCTATGATTCCAATCGTTGACCATATGGAGCAGCTTATAGAGGTATCCACACAGCCGATTTGGTGGGCATTGATCGTAGGAAGCGGGATTGGAAGCGGTGTAACGCTAATCAGCTCAATCGCAAGCTTATACGCGGCATCATTTACTTATTATGATGGAGTAAAGCTAAAACAAAGTGAGTATGTGGTGGTTGCTGCCCCGATTTGTTTCGTTCTGCTGTTGATTTCTACGTTGTATTTCAAATTATTCTTGTTGTAATTGCCAACAATTGAATACGTAATATCTGCATGATGAAGTGCGTTGGCGGTCAGAATACCAGTGAACTCCGAGAACAAGCAAGAGCTTAGATCAGGGAGGTTGCAATGGATATTCTGACCATTTTTTTGCGTACGGTGCTTATCTATTTTGTCGTATTTCTCATGCTTCGTATCATGGGAAAACGTGAGATTGGTAAGCTGTCGCTTTTCGATCTTGTCATTTCCATTATGATTGCGGAAATTGCAGTTTTCGTGCTTGAGGATACGAAGAAGCCTCTTATGGCTGGCCTTTTACCGATGGCGACATTGGTGCTTATTCAAGTTGTCATTGCTTATATCACGTTAAAAAGCCGAGCCATTCGTGTGCTTTTCGATGGTAAGCCGAGTGTTCTAATCAATAAAGGAATGATCAATCGCGAGGAAATGAAGAAGCATCGTTATAATTTAGATGATTTGATGCTGCAATTAAGACAAAATAAAGTGATGAACGTGGCTGATGTGGAATTTGCCATACTGGAGCCTTCGGGGAAATTAAGCGTAATTGAGAAAGACAAGGATGGGAAAGAGACAGGTGCTGGCGTCACGAAGTTAAAAGAAACCATTCGTTATGAAGGCTTACCGCTGCCTCTGATTATGGATGGTAAAGTCCAAGACGATAATTTAGAGAAAATCGGGCAAACAAGGTTTTGGTTGAAAAATCAGCTCCAAGAAAATGGGGCTAGGGATTTTAAAGAAATATTCTATTGCTCGATAGATCATCGCGGCAGAATGTTTCTCGATCGTAAGCGATAAGTCGCGATTCAGCGTATTATTTTTTTGCCCATATTCATCAGACGTCCAATATCCTTAAGACTAATGAGTCGGAATACGGTGATGAAAAAGATATAAGAGAAGAGACCTAGAAGTAAGGCGGAGACAAAGCGAATCCAAGTCACGGAGACCCAAGGTGCATACATGATGACGTAGCTAACAAGGCCAGAAAGCAGCATGGCCGCACCAATTTTTACGAAACTGCTGCCTTCCATCCGGAATTTGAGTAGTCGGACTACACTGTTCCAATGCAGCAAGGTAACTAAGACAATATTGACATTAATCGCAAATACGGCGCCGTGAATGCCCATTTCAGGTTTACTGGCTAACCAGTAGATCAATGCCAGCTTAACAGTCGAACCAATCAAGGTATTGATTAGCGCAGCTCCTGGCTTGTTTAATGCTTGCAAAGCAGATTGCAGCGGGGCTTGAAAATAAATAAAAATCGCAATGGGTGCCATCATTTTGAGCATGACACTGACATCGGGCTGATTGTACATATACGTACAAATGGGTTCAGCAAGAACGAACATCAGGACTGCGAATGGGGCACCTGTAACTAAAGCGAGCTTCAAGGATTGATGCAAACGCATATGAATCGTTTTGAGGTCTTTGCGAGCGGCTGCTTCACTTAGCGAAGGAACTAAAGAGACGGATAATGACATCGTAAGTGCGCTTGGTAGAAGAATGATGGGAATAATCATGCCTTGTAATGCGCCATATTGTGCGGTTGCAAGGGAAGTCGTAATACCAGCGATCGCTAAGCTTTGTGCAATTAAGATGGATTCAAGTAAATAGGAGCCGGCACCGATGAGCTTGCTTCCAGTGATCGGGATGGAAATGCGTAAGATTCTACGTAAATTCGTAAGTCGCCCTGTCGTTTTCTTCGTACCGATGTGGGCAAGAGGAGACTTTGGTGAAGCTTTTTTATCCCATCTAAAATGAATGGCCAAGACAGCAAGTCCGCCAATTTCGCCTGCTAAGACGCCAATCATCGCCCCGGCTGCCGCGTATTCAATCCCGTAAGGAATCATCATATACGAACAGACTAAGACCATGACGATACGAATCAATGTCTCCATAATTTGTGAGGTCGCGGTAGGAATCATATTTTGTCTGCCCTGAAAGTAACCGCGATACACTGCCGATACACCAATAATGGGAATCATGGGACTCATACATAGGAAAGTGTAGTAAACGCGTGAATCTGTTAACAAATGCGATGTGATCCATGAGGCTCCTACGATGCAGATAAAAGTAAAAATGATGCTTAGGGTTATAGTGATCGCTAAAGATATGCGCAAAATACTGCGAATGCGGGTCTCATTTTTCTCTGCCTCCGCTTCTGCAATCAACTTGGCGATAGCGATAGGAATGCCTCCGGTAATGATGGTTAAAATAACAGATAGGAAAGGCCACCCCATTTGATATATACCAATGCCTTCGGCCCCGATCACGCGCGGTAAAGTCATTCTGGGTATGAAGCCAAGTATGCGATTCAAAATACCTGCGGCGAGCAGGATCATTGTACCTCTAATAAACGACTGCTTGGTCACTGCCATACCCTCTTCCGATAGTGTCATACCTATGACTATGCGCGAGCTGGCCAAGCTCATGCTAAGATTTTAGGGACAAGGGCGTATTTGGCAGGAAATTGCGAGGTGTCTCTCGAATTACCGTACATACAGGTTAAACCATGCCTTAGGAGGATCCCCCAATGAATGACGAACAGGATAATGGAAGCGAAGAAGAGAATCCGGGTCTTTCGGATCATGAATTGAATGAAATCATCGAAAACTTATGTTTGAGCAAGGTTGAGGAATTTGTTCTGCTTGGGTACGAGCATGTTACCGGCAAGGATATATGGGATTGTGTAAGTGATAAATACCGTAAAACAGGGTTGCCCTCTCTCCATCAAATCGTAAATGACATTTTGTCCCTCAAATCTACAGCGTTTATGAACTGGATGACGATTAGTATGTATAGAGGAGCCCAATTCTAAGAATGGGCTTATTTTTCATGAAACGACTTAAATTGACTCGTTTTTCAGACCTGAGTATAATAGGCATATTGAGTATTGAAGGGAGACTAGCAACAGATGCTGGATTGGAAAAGAATTTCGTTCTTTTTTCTAACGGTTGTCATTGTTCTTGGCGCAGTTGGAGCAACGAGCCCTAGACTAGTAGAACGTATTAAGCTTGGATTGGATTTAAAAGGCGGTTTTGAAATATTGTACACCGCGGAGCCGTTAACGGCTGGACAGCCCCTCACGAAGGAAACGCTTACGGAAGCTGCACAAAGTCTTGCAAAACGTGCCGATTCCCTCGGTGTTGCTGAACCTGAGGTGTACCCAGAAGGATCAGATCGTATCCGTGTTCGTCTAGCGGGTGTAGAGAACGAAGAAGAAGTTCGTACCCTGATGTCCAAACCTTCTGTACTTACTTTCAGAGGTCCTGATGGAACGGTTTACATGAATGGAACTGACTTCGTCGAGAATGCAGCGAAATTAAGCTATGATCCGAATACGAAGCAACCGATCGTTGAGATCAAAATGAAAAGCAGAGAGAAATTCAAGGAAGTAACAACGAAGCTGGTTGGCAGTACGTTGTCTATTTACTTGGATGATGTTGTTCAGTCGACGGCATCGGTTAATTTCCCAATTGACAGCGACTCCGCAATCATTACACAAACGAATGTTGCTGAAGCAACCAAAGTAGCGAAAATGATTAACTTAGGCGCAATGCCGCTTAAATTAACGGAAAAATACATACAACGTGTTGATGCTACATTAGGGAAAGCATCCCTTCATGAGACAGCTAGAGCGGGGCTAATCGCTTCGATCTTGATCTTCTTGTTCATGGTGCTTTACTACCGTGTACCAGGTCTAGTAGCGGCTTTCACTTTGATCACGTATGTTTGGGTATTATTAGCGATCTTCGACTTTATGAATGCCACATTGACATTGCCTGGTATCGCTGCCTTAGTCTTAGGAGCAGGGATGGCTGTTGATGCGAACATTATCACATACGAACGAATTCGTGAAGAAATCCGTGCAGGCAAGAGTATCCTTTCATCCTTGAAAGCAGGGACAAAGCATTCCTTCCGTACGATTATGGATGCGAACGTAACAAACTTAATTGCAGGTATCGTGCTTTATTATGTAGGTAACGGTGCTATTCGCGGATTCGCAGTTATTACGATGATGAGTATTATTATCAGTATCTTAACGAACGTATTGTTCTCCAGATGGCTGCTGCATCTTATTATCCGAGGTAATTTGCTGAAAAAGCCAAGTTATTTCGGTGTAAAGGAGGCAGATATCCGTGGACTCTAAGCAAAAGTATGATTTTGTTAAAAATCGCAATAAATTTTTCATCATATCGGCCGCAATCCTGATCATTGGGTTAGTCATTATTTTAACCTCGGGCATGAATTTCGGTGTCGATTTCAAAGCGGGAACGAATATCGACCTTGTTGTCGGTAAGCAGTTGGATAGTGCTAAGGTTGAGGAAATTTTGCACGGATTGAACACAAGTGGTGATGTGAAATCGAAATATGCGGATCCTACAATTGGTGGTAATAATAGTGATCGCGTGTCGATCCGTTTCGATGACGTTCTTGACGATGCGACGGTGAACAAGATCCAAAAAGCATTTGCAACAGCCTATAGCGCTGAGGTTTCGAAGGAAATCAATACCGTTGATCCGCAGCTTGCTAAAGAATTATTGCTTAAAGCGGTATACGCAGTCGCAATTTCAAGCGTATTAATTTGCTTGTATGTGAGTATCCGTTTCGAATGGCGATTTGCCCTAGCAGCAATTATTGCTATTTTGCACGATGCGTTCATCGTTATTGCGATGTTTGCCATTTTCCGCTTCGAAGTGAACCTTCCGTTCCTTGCGGCAGTTTTGACCACGATCGGTTACTCCATCAATGATAAGATCGTTATCTTTGACCGGATTCGTGAGAATCTACGTTTCGCTAAACTTAAGACAGACGCTGATCTTGTTGCTTTGGTCAATGACAGTATCTGGCAAACGATGGCGCGTAACATCAATACGGTACTCGTGGTGTTAATTGCTGCAGGATGTTTATATCTGTTCGGCAGTGAGTCCATTAAGTTATTCGCATTGGCCAAGTTAATTGGTTTAACGAGTGGGGCTTACTCGTCTATCTTCATTGCATGTTCCTTATGGTATTTGTTCAAAAGAAATTCATTATCACGTTCTAAAAAGAAAGCTGCAGCGTAATAACCATAATAACCGGCCGCGTGATTGTTGCGCGGCCTTTGTATCCGTTCAGGGGGAATGGCCACGTGAAAGACGAGGGTTTTCATAAGACAGAATACGCGCTTTGGGTAGGCATGCTGATCCTTTCTGTTCTGACTTGTCTGAATGGTATAGTAGGCTTTCAGGCGCATAGTATTTCGCTGCTCGCAGCAGCGGCTCAATCGGCAGCAGGGATTTGTGTGCTAGCTGCTGCTATCGGGAGAGTAAGAACAACGAGGATGCAGCTTGAGGGTGCTTCTTATCGAAGGTTGGATGGGGAAATTTCAGTCGGTTCGATTCTACTTATTGTCCTGATCATGGTGATTGGCACTGAAATGGGCATTATATCGGTCAAATCATGGATAAATCATGCGGAGATTGAACCTGGTAGAATTACCCTAATTGTTTTAGTGATTTCGCTTCTTACAAAGGAATCCATGTTCCAATACTTGCGTAGACTCGCCAAACAAGTTGGAACAGAGGAATTCATTGCCAATGCGCGGAGACAGCGTTCCGATATATACTCTTCTTTTGTAGTCGGGATAGGTATACTATCGACGATGCTAGCGCATGTAATGGGATATGGCGCACTTTATTATGCAGACGCATTAGCTGGACTTCTCATAGCACTTCTAATTTGTAAAATGGGATTCTCTTTATTCAACAAAACGATATCTACCTCAGCAGAAAACGTTCTTCATCAGGAAGAGGCAGCTGATTTCGTTACAGCCGTTCAAAAGATTCATGGTGTGATTACTGTTGATGATCTATGCGCTAGAGAACACGGACATTATGTTGTAATCGAAATGACGATCAGTGTGAATCCTAGGCTCTCCGTCTGGGAGGGGCATGAGGTATCGAAGAAAATAAAACAACAGCTGATGAAGCAGTACCATCATGTGACCAATGTGTTCATTCATGTGAATCCCTACGATGCAGGCTATCCCTATAAACAACAGGCAGATATGGAAGCAAGCGAGCTGCCATCTGTTCTACACTAATTCACAGTTTTCTAAATCTAAGCTATCATGAAATTTTCTTAGGAAAACGCCAAGGAGGACTCACCAAGTGCTAGCACCGAAGGCAAGATGGAACATTGGAAATGCGGATGAAGCGCTTGTGGAAGAATTTGTACGTGAGCTGCAGTTGGAACCCTTGGTTGCCCGTATTCTAGTGCTTCGAGATATCCGCAGCGTGCCAGAGGCCAAACAATTTATGCAGGGTGGCATCAGCGATTACCATGATCCCTATTTGCTGGACGGGATGCTTCCAGCTGTGGAGCGAATCCGCAAAGCGCTGCAGAACAACGAGATGATCCGTATTTATGGCGATTATGATGCCGATGGTGTCAGCAGTACATCCTTAATGGCACATTTGTTAAAAGGATTAGGGGCTCATTTCGATACCTATATCCCTCATCGGATTCGCGAGGGCTATGGTCTTAATCGCGCTGCTATTGCGTTAGCGAAGGAGCAAGGTGTCGGGCTGCTCATTACCGTGGACACGGGAATCAGCGCCGTTCACGAAATTGCGTATTGCCAAGAAATAGGCTTAGATGTGATTGTAACGGACCATCATGAGCCGCCAGAAGTACTGCCAGACGCTTTGGCTGTGATTAACCCTAAGAAGCCGGGCTGTCCTTATCCTTACAAGCTATTAGCAGGTGTAGGTGTTGCATTTAAGCTCGCACATGCGCTGCTGGAGCGATTTCCAGAAGAGCTTCTTGAATTCGCGGCGCTTGGAACGGTTGCCGACCTAATGCCGCTAACAGGCGAGAATCGGTTGATCGTGAAGATGGGCTTGGCACGCATGCAGGATTCCAGTTACGTGGGATTTCGTTCCCTTATTGGTGTTTCGGGCATAGAACGGAAAGAGATTACCGCAGGACATATCGGATTCTCGCTTGCTCCCAAAATTAATGCTAGCGGTCGGTTAGAAGCAGCCGACATTGCCGTTAAGCTGCTTACTACGACAGATGAAAAAGAAGCGGAGCAAATTGCCTTTGAATTGGATATGCTGAATAAGGAGCGTCAACAAATCGTTGAGGATATGGTTCAAGAAGCCTTTGCGATGGCTGAGGAGCAGAGAGCGAAGGGCTTGGATAAAGTCATAGTCGTAGCCAAAGAGAACTGGAACGTTGGAGTCGTTGGGATTGTTGCCTCGAAGATTGTGGAGAAATTCTATCGCCCAACGCTGGTACTTAGCATTGATCCTGTGAAGGGGATGGCCAAAGGCTCTGCGCGTTCGATTGTGGGCTTTGATTTGCACAAGGCATTGACAGCTTGTAAGGATCTTCTCGACCACTACGGAGGTCACCAAGCAGCGGCTGGAATGAGCTTGGACAGTAGTCATCTGGAAGCTTTCGCACTCCGATTAAATGAGCTTGCAGAAGCAACGTTGACTGAGCAAGATTTCGTACCTGTCTTACGCGTAGATAATCAGTGCAGCCTAGCGGATGTTCCTATAGCAAGCATTGAGGGGTTAGAACTGCTAGCACCTTTCGGTATGGGGAATCCATCGCCTAAATTTATGTTTACTGATTTAGGACTTGAAGATATTCGAACCATGGGCAAAGAAAAGCAGCATCTGAAACTAGGACTTTCTCAAGCGAAGGATGAAGTCAGCTGCATGGTTGAAGCAGTAGGCTTCGGCAAGGGAAGTTTAGCAGCGTTAATTGCCCCCTCGGCCAAGGTTGATGTGCTGGGTGAGCTCTCGATTAATGAGTGGAATGGCGTTAGGAAGCCGCAAATCATCATGCAGGATCTGCGCATCCAGCACACCCAGGTATTCGATTGGCGAGGTACGGGACAATTGCATCTGAAGCTTGCAGCGCTTGCGAGCAATCTCTCAGCGGGGGGGGCGGTGCCGCCTCGGTCACCTGGTATCCTACTTTTTGATGAAGCGGACGTAGCCTTATTCGAGTCAACTGCTTCGCAGGTCGGTCATCATGTGCCTTATTGGATTGTACAGGATACCGAACAAGTGAGGCCAGGCAATGAGGCAGCAAGCGGGGTGATGTTCGGTGAGCTGCAAGATGTCATTTTGTACACATTACCTCGTCGTATTGCCAGTCTGAAAGGGGTACTCCAGCAGGCAACAGGCATGATGCGGTGCTATCCTGTATTCGCAGAACTTGGGCAGGATAGTGGAAATACATTGCCTTCCCGGGAGATGTTTAAGATGCTGTATGGCACCTTGCAGAAGGAGAAGTCACTTCAACTGCAAGATACCAGAATGATGACTGCTTTTAGTAAAAGATCGGGATTATCACTAGGTATGATACATTTTATTTTATCTGTCTTCGAGGAATTAGAATTTGTAGTGAAACATGATAATATGGTTACATTGAGTGCCACTCCGGCCAAAAGAGATTTAACCACATCACGATTGTACCAGCATCGATTGCATCGACAAGAAGTTGAAGCCATTGTTATGTATTCTTCAGCGAAAGAGCTGGAGCAATGGATCGCTGATAACATAAAATAAAAAGAGTTTACATTGGAGGAAATCATATGAATTTCAAAGATTACATTCGCGTTATCCCGGACTTTCCACAACCAGGCATCCGTTTTAAAGATATTACAACACTGCTTCAGAATGGCCCTGTATACAAAGAAGCCATCGAGCAATTGAAACAGCTCATTCAAGACAAAGAAATCGATGTGATTGCAGGTCCGGAAGCACGTGGATTTGTGATTGGAGCTCCTCTTGCTACAGCTTTAGGTGTGGGCTTTATTCCAATTCGTAAAAGCGGCAAATTGCCTGGCGAAACGATCGAAGCTGATTATGCGCTTGAATACGGCAAAGATAAACTTGCTATGCACAAGGATGCGATTAAGCCTGGACAAAAGGTGCTTATCGCTGATGACTTGCTTGCAACAGGTGGTACAATTCAAACGTCTGTTGATTTGATCAAACAACTTGGCGGTGAAATCGTTGGGGCTGCTTTCTTAATCGAGCTTACGTACTTAGATGGCCGCAGCAAATTTAATGGTATTGATGTTGTATCTCTTGTTCAATATTAAGATAGGTCTGGGGAATCGAATGTACGTTATTCGATTCTCTTTTTCATAGCATTCTACGGAGTGAAAGCGATGCTTTTGCGGCATCTATGATGCTTTTTGTCGAAAGCATGTACGCGAATAGTTGACGAGGGGCCTGACTTGCAGGCATAATGAATAAAAATCGACTAAAGGGAATGGGTAGATGCATGGGTATAGAGCAGCTGCTGGAAAAGGCCGCCACCTATCTGAAAGAGAATGATTTGCAGAGGATTCGGGAGGCCTATGAATTCGCGGACGAAGCCCATCATGGCCAAGTACGCAAATCAGGTGAGCCCTATATTCTGCATCCACTCGCTGTTGCAGATATATTGGTGAACATGCAGATGGACGTCACTTCGGTGATCGCTGCACTTCTGCATGATGTGGTTGAAGATACAACAGTTTCTTTGGAAACTGTTCTAGATAAATTCGGGAAAACGTGTGCAATGCTCGTTGATGGTTTGACGAAGCTGGAGCGCATTAAGTTCAAATCCAAAGAAGAACAGCAGAATGAGAATTATCGCAAAATGTTCGTCGCGATGGCGCAGGACATTCGCGTTATTTTGATTAAGCTGGCAGATCGTCTGCACAATATGCGGACCTTGAAGTATCAGTCGGAAGAAAGCCAGCGCCGCATTGCGGAAGAAACGTTGGAGATTTTCTGTCCGATTGCCCATCGTCTTGGTATTTCTACGATCAAGTGGGAGATGGAGGACATTGCCCTCCGTTATTTGAATCCGCAGCAATACTACCGGATCGTAAATCTCATGCAGAAGAAACGGACTGAGCGTGAGCAGTACATTGAAGATGTGATTCACAGCATCAAAGAGAAATTGGATGAGATGGGGATTCAAGGGGATATTTCGGGAAGACCGAAGCATCTCTATAGCATTTACAAAAAAATGAGCTCCCGCGGCAAGCAATTTAACGAAATTTACGATCTCATGGCCCTGCGTGTCATTGTTGACGGCATTAAGGATTGCTATGCATCTTTGGGTATCATTCATACGTTATGGAAACCAATGCCTGGACGCTTCAAGGATTATATTGCGATGCCGAAGCCTAATATGTATCAATCCTTGCATACGACGGTTATTGGACCGAAGGGTGAACCGCTTGAGGTACAGATTCGGACATGGGAAATGCACCGTACTTCTGAGTTTGGGATTGCGGCGCATTGGGCTTACAAAGAAGGCGGGTCCGTTGTTCCATCAGGCACCTTCGAGGATAAAATGAGCTGGTTCCGCGAAATTCTCGAACTTCAGCATGAAACGAATGATGCCTCAGAATTCATGGAATCCATGAAGATGGATTTCTTCTCTGATCTTGTTTTCGTCTTTACGCCAAAAGGGGAAGTCATCGAGCTTCCGGCAGGGGCGGTTCCGTTGGATTTTGCCTATCGCATTCATACTGAAATTGGGAATCGTACCATTGGCGCCAAAGTCAATTCGCGCATTGTTCCGCTCGATCATAAGCTCAAAACCGGCGATATCATTGAAATTCTAACATCCAAGCATTCCTATGGTCCAAGTCAAGATTGGATCAAAATCGCACAGTCTTCCCACGCACGCAGCAAAATTAAGCAATGGTTTAAGAAAGAGAAGCGTGAAGAGAACGTTGAAAAAGGTAAGGATATGATTGAGCGTGAGCTCAAACGCTTAGCGATCGATCCTCCAACCTTAATGAGTGACGATAAAATGCTGGAAGCGGCGAAGAAGTTCAATTTTAGCGATATTGAAGACATGCTCTCTGCTGTTGGCTTTGGCGGGATTACGGCTGCACAGATCTGTACGAAGCTTACAGAGAAGCTGCGCAGAGAAGCGGAAGAAGCGCAGATTATCAAACTTAGCAGTGAAGTGAAAGAGGTTAAAGCCCCTGCAGCTACAGAGCGCAAAAGCCGTCCAACGAACGGTGTACGTGTCAAAGGTGTAGATAACCTGCTTGTACGCTTTGCTCGTTGCTGTAATCCAGTGCCAGGGGATTTCATTGTTGGGTATATCACACGCGGACGTGGTGTTTCAGTCCATCGGTCTGATTGTACGAACATACCAACGACGATGGGTGAGGAAGATCGCGTTATCGAAGTTGATTGGGCAGAAGCAGTTGAATCCAATTTCAATGTGGAGATTGAGATTACGGGTCATGATCGCCGTGGCTTC
The DNA here is from genome assembly GCF_059692215.1 of Paenibacillus sp. J22P51. Taxonomy (NCBI): domain Bacteria; kingdom Bacillati; phylum Bacillota; class Bacilli; order Caryophanales; family Paenibacillaceae; genus Paenibacillus; species Paenibacillus sp. J22P51. The sequence goes on from NZ_JCAUAZ010000002.1 coordinate 158,724, forward strand.
CTTAATGAAGTTCTTCAAGCCGTATCGGAGAGCAAGACGATGATTTCAGCTGTTTCAGGACGTTCCGATAAGAACAAAATGGCGACGATTCATATGACCATTTTAATAAAAAATATTGATCATCTACAGTCCGTTGTAGAAAAAATAAAACGTGTCAAAGACATTTATTCCGTTCAGCGTATTATGCAGAGCTAGCAAGAAATTAAGGAGATTTAGGAAGATGAGGGTAGTTGTACAACGTTGTAAACGCGCGGAAGTAACCGTCAATAATCAAACTGTAGGTCGCATTGAGCAGGGGCTAATGCTGCTAGTAGGAATTACCCACGAAGATACGGAGCAGGATGCGAAGTATCTTGCAGATAAAGTCGCGGGACTGCGCATTTTTGAGGACGAAACGGGAAAAATGAATCTTTCTGTCATGGAGACGGGGGGAGCCATATTATCTGTGTCTCAATTTACGCTGTATGGGGATTGTCGCAAAGGTAAGCGCCCAAATTTCATGTCGGCGGCACGCCCTGAGCAGGCGGAGCCGTTGTACCATCAATTCAACTCATTGCTAAGGGATCAAGGCTTACAGGTTGAAACTGGCGCATTCGGAGAAATGATGGACGTTTCCCTTACGAATTGGGGACCTGTTACTTTAATTATCGATAGTAAATAAGCTTTATACGGAGGGTATCGGGATAGGCAGCTTAGCCACTGGTTATACTAAACATGTATATACTAGCGGTTAGGAGCCTACAGATGCGTCAATCCATAAAAGAAAAAATGATGACAGCTCCGGTACAACAATTGTTCCATACCTCCATGGCTGAGCGGATGAGTCAAGCTTCTGCTTTTGCCGATGTTGAAATTAGTTCGGAATTCACTTCTGATCATGAAAAAATGAAGAGTATTCCTAAAAAATCGTACCGGTAGTTCATAAAACCACGTGTGTGCTGTTCAATCAGCCTGCGTGGTTTTATTTGTGAAACGGGCATAATTTCTCTACGCCTGTAAATTGTGGTAAACTAGCCTATGGAATTATTGTAAGACATGCAGGAGATAAGGTGGGTGCTTACGTCGTAATGTCAAATTCAAATCGCAACAAATCCACATCCAAAGGATGGCTATGGTTGATGGGCTTATTGATTGTACTTACGTTGCTGGCTGCAACGGCCGCCATGTACTACCAATATACTCATCATAACAACTCCAAAGGACATAGTGGGCAGCAACAAGCCCTTGAAGAAGTGAAATCGGTGAAAAAGGCGAAAGATGCCTATGATGTAATTGTGGTTGGTACGGATCCGGAAGGCGTAGCCGCAGCGGTTTCGTCAGCTCGGAATGGATTAAGCACGCTGCTTGTTGATGGTCGAGATCGTGAGATTCTAGGCGGATTGATGACGCTTGGCTGGATCAATTCCCTTGATAACAATTATTCCACGAGTAAAACCTTGCTGGGCAAGGATGATGTGTGGAACAAAGGGTATTTCTCAGAATGGTACGCCAAGACCGAAGGGGATTCCTTCGATGTGAATACAGCTGCGAATGCTTTCTATGATGCCGTGAAGAATGAAAAAAATATCGATGTGCTGATGAAAACGAAGAAGATTGAACCACTTCTTTCGCAAAATAAAAATGCCGTGCAGGGTGCAACGATCACACTTGAAAATGGCAGTACACAAGTCGTCAAAGCCTTCTCTGTTATTGATGCAACACAGGATGGCGATTTCGCAGCAGCAGCAGGTGTGCCTTTTACAATGGGGCATGAAGATATTGGAGATCCGAAATCCAAAATGGCTGTCACGCTTGCCTTTCGTTTGAAGAATGTAACTCCCGAAGTATGGAATCTGATGGCCAAACGATTGAATGGCGATGACAACTCGGGCACAGGTGTAACGGATGTGAGTGTGTTTGGATATAGCGAGATGAGTAATTATCCTGCACTGAACAAAGAAAGAGCCAAAATGAGAGGGCTCAACATGGGTAGGCAAAATGATAATACGGTGCTTATCAATGCCTTGCAAATTTTTGGTGTAGACACATTTGATCCGAAGTCGGTTCAAGAGGCGTTTGATATCGGCAAAAAGGAACTGCCTAACATTGTCGCTTATATGCAGAAGACGTTCCCAGAGTTCTCTACGATTGAGCTGGATGGATCCGCACCTGAGCTTTATGTGAGGGAAACACGTCACATGCAGGGTGAATACCGCTTAAGTATCATCGATGTATGTACAAATGCGGATCAGTGGGATCGCATTGGATTCGGCTCTTATCCCGTCGATATTCAGCGTATCGCACCAACGGACTCTGGAAATGTCGTGTGTAAGCCAAAACAATATGCGATTCCTTTCCGTAGCATCGTACCACAGAAGATTGACGGCTTACTGGTCGTAGGTAGAGCGGCAAGCTATGATACACTTCCACACGGAAGCGCTCGTGTTATGCCAACGGGTATGGCAGAAGGGGAAGCAGCCGGGGCTGCTGTTAGCTTGGCCAAATCAGAGAACAAGACCTTCCGTCAGCTTTCAGCATCCAAGGAAAGCATAGCCAAGCTGCAGGCTCAGTTGAATAAGCAAGGCATGGAGATTCAACCGATGACAATAAAGCCTCAGCCTTTCATGGAGCATAAGGCATACGAAGGTTTGAAAACAGCCATGATGCTCGGACTGGCATCAGGTGCTTATGACAACAACTTCCGCCTAGATGACGCGGCCAATCCGAAGCGTATGGTCAATGTGGTTGGTAGTGCACGGAAGATGAAACCTGATGCGTTTAAGGGTGACGTGAATCAAGCCATTGCCAAGTTGGATAATGCGGACAAAATACCGTTGACCCTTGAGCAAGCTAGCTTTACCTTTACAGAAGCCCTAGGAATAAAAGGGACTGCCGCTGAAGCACAAGCGAAGCTGATAGAGAGTAAATTGCTAACGGCAGAAACGATAAAAAGAATTTCAGATAAGCAAAAATTAACCAATGGCGACACATATATGATGATTCGAGATGTTAAGCTTGGATTAACGGGTAAGCCTTAATTTCAATTAAATCAATAAAGAGCCTTATTGCCGCATCGGATGTGGCTGTAAGGCTCTTAGTTTGTAGTTTGGCCTTGAGAGAAAGGATGTTTCGGTTACATTTCTTAGTCTTCGTCGGCAGCTTCTTCGTCCGCTTCAGCATCAGCGGATTCCTCAGCTTCAGCTTCTTCATCAGCCGCTGCTTCTGGCTCCTCGTCCGCGGATTCTTCACTCTCAGCTTCTTCGACTTCTTCCGCTTCGGCTTCTTCCTCATCAGCCGCTTCTTCTTCCGCTTCCTCCGCATCAGCTTCCGTCACTTCAATGGCCTCTTCTTCGGCTGCTTCTTCGTCAGCAGTTTCATCTTCTACTTCGGCTTCGGTTTCGGATTCTTCAGAGAAAAGCACCACGAGATCTTGTCGTTCCTCTTGAAACTCGTTTTGTAGTGTCATTGTTACAGCCTCCAGATGTTATATTCAAGGCCATTCGCCTTGTTGTACATGTATATGTGAAAACAGGATGAATATACGGGAGAAACGAAATGAAAATGCTTGAAAATATGCGGGATTTGCGTGTAATGAAATTGTAATAAGCGCTTCATCTTCCTTTAATCTAAGAAGGATATACTGATACTCGACCCCCTTTAAAATATAAACTTTTGAAAGCCTGCTGCCATGTGCTGCAGGCTATTTTCTTTGTACAAAAAAACCGCCTCAGCATAGCTGGACGGTTTGAGAAATCAGTTTACATAAGTGCATCTATGGAATAGTCACCAGCACCAATTAATGCAACGCCAAGCGCAATGACCAGCAAGGTCAGATTGAATTCATAACCATTAGAGGTTACCCAGTAACCATTTTTAAAGTGGACTTTAATAATCGCCATAATCATGACAATAATAATGAGTGCAGCACCAACTTCTGTCCATAAACCAGCGGCGAATAGCAAGCCACCAGCTAATTCCCCTAGTCCAGCTACTACGGCCATAAGGACACCTGGTTTAATACCGATCGATTCGAAGAATCCGCCTGTTCCTTTAGGCCCATACCCGCCAAACCAACCGAATAATTTCTGTGTACCGTGTGCCGCCATTGTTAAACCAATCACCAATCGAATAATTAAAAGTCCTAATGCCATACTAACATCTCCTCTTTAAATATATTTTGTTTAACAACTTACTTTATGTTAGTATATTATTACGAGTCACTTACTTTTGTCAAGCGACTATGCTAAAATAGTTTTTACAGAAGTGTATGAAGATGTACTCAGCAAGAACTCGAAGGAGATGATTAAGATGGAGAACTATCAACTATGTCCCAAATTCGAGCATGCATTCGAACTTCTGGGAAAACGTTGGACAGGACTTATCGTTAATGTGTTGTTATCTGGGCCAAAGCGGTTTAAAGATATCTCGGTACTCATCCCGAGTATGAGCGATCGGATGCTTTCTGAAAGATTCAAGGAATTAGAAGCGGCGGAGATTATTATTCGACATGTGTATCCAGAAACGCCCGTTCGAATAGAATATGAATTAACACCTAAAGGGAAGGGACTACAGCCTGTTATGGATGAAGTTCAAAAATGGGCAGACGGATTCAATTAATTTGATGAGTGAAGTAGTCTATTAGGAACGACTATCTCTTGACTTTGCCCTTTCCAATGTTTACAATAACCATAATGTAATTTGATATGATTGTGATCCATTGAAGGGACACAGTAATTCGCCCCCACATGTACAGAGAAGGAAGCCTAGGCTGCAAGCTTCCCATGATGAGCGAATGAACAGACCTCCCCGAGGACCGACTGGGAACAGCCCATGTGAGTATGTGCTAAGTAGTAGTTGCGCGAGTAGCGGGCGTTAACCGCAAAGAGCTGAATTGTCTTTGCTTGCGTAAGCGAGAGTACAAGGAAGCTGAATGTGGGTGGTACCACGGGTGAATTTGAGTTATTCAAATCTCTCGTCCCTGACGAAAGTCGGGGATGGGGGATTTTTTTGTTTTTTGCAAGAGCACGTAGTAGAGATAAAGGGAGGTTACTTAAATGAGTATTCAGAAGCCAAAAGGAACACAGGATCTTCTGCCAGGCGAGGTAGAGAAATGGCAGTATCTCGAGATGAAGGCGAGAGACTTGTGTCAACGGTTTAACTACAAAGAAATTCGTTCGCCAATTTTCGAGAGTACAGAACTTTTTTCGCGCGGTGTTGGGGAAACGACAGATATCGTCGAAAAAGAAATGTACACATTTATGGATAAAGGCGATCGAAGCATGACGCTGCGTCCGGAAGGAACGGCGGGTGTCGTTCGAGCTTACGTTGAAAATAAGCTGTATGGGATCCCGGATCTAACGAAGTTATTTTATGTGGGACCGATGTTTCGCTATGAACAGCCGCAAGCGGGGCGGTACCGCCAGTTTCACCAGTTCGGTATTGAAGCGTTCGGATCGGTGGATCCAAGCATTGACGCGGAAGTAATTGCTCTAGGATACACCTTCTATAAAGAAATTGGGCTGAAAGAAGTTACCGTGGAAGTTAACTCCGTGGGTACACCAGCAGTTAGAACGGCTTACCGTGAACAGCTTCAGGCGTTCTTTGCCCCTGTGAAGGATCAGCTTTGTAAGGATTGTCAGTCTCGTTATGACCGTAATCCAATGCGTATTCTCGATTGCAAAATCGATCAAAAACATGGTGTGGGCGCTCCTGACATTCTAGAGTTCTTGGATGAGGAATGCCGTACACATTTTGCACAGGTACAAGAGCACTTAACAGCGATGGAGATTCCATTCCGAATTAATCCTCGCTTGGTACGTGGTCTGGATTACTACACGCACACTGCGTTTGAATATAAGGCAGCTGGTATCGGTGCCATCGACACGATTGGTGGAGGCGGACGTTATAATGGTCTTGTCGAACAGATCGGTGGACATGGCACAGATCAACCTGGTGTAGGCTTGGGTCTTGGTCTTGAGCGTATTCTGCTCGTACTGCAAGCGCAAGGGGTTGAAATACCGAAGCCTGAGCCGCTGGATGTGTACTTGATTGGTCTGGGGGAAGCGGCGGAGAAGGAAGTTACGAAGCTTCTGCACCAACTTAGAGTTCAAGGCTTAAAGGCGGAGAAGGACTACCAGGGCCGCAAGATGAAGGCTCAAATGAAATCCGCCGATCGTTTCCAAGCAACTTATGTTGCGATTCTTGGCGATGACGAGTTAGCACGCGGCGAAATTACGCTGAAGAAGATGGAAACAGGTAATCAAATCACGGTAAGTTTAGTGGATCTTGCCTCACAAGCTGCAAAGACACTATTCGAATAGATAGCAAAACCAATATGAAGATTAATAAGGAGGCAATATCAATTATGATGCTCAAAACACATCATTGCGGGCAGCTAACGAAAGCCCAGGTAGGCGAAACAGTTATACTTAACGGGTGGGTTCAAAGAAGACGCGATTTAGGCGGCGTTCTTTTCATTGATTTGCGCGATCGCAGTGGACTTGTACAAACGGTATTTAACCCAGATTTCTCAGGGGATGCTTTGGCAATTGCGGATCGTGCCCGTAATGAGTACGTACTTGCCGTAAAAGGGAAAGTGGTTGTACGTGATGATGAGACCGTCAACAAGAATATCCCAACAGGTGAAATCGAAATTCAAGTAACCGAAATCGAAATCATGAACGCAGCGAAAACGCCTCCGTTCTTCATTGAAGATGGCGTTGAAGTGGATGAAGCCGTTCGTTTGAAATATCGTTACCTAGACTTGCGTCGCCCAGAAATGCAACGTACCTTGATGCTGCGTTCCAAAGCATCCAACGTATTCCGTAATTTCTTAGATGCAAAAGGTTTCATCGATGTAGAAACACCAATTTTGACGAAAAGTACACCTGAAGGCGCACGTGATTACTTGGTACCAAGCCGCGTGCATCCAGGCGAGTTTTTCGCACTTCCACAATCGCCACAAATCTTTAAGCAATTGCTAATGGTTAGTGGTCTTGAGCGTTACTACCAAATCGCACGCTGTTTCCGCGACGAAGATCTTCGCGCAGATCGCCAGCCTGAATTTACACAAGTAGACATCGAGACTTCTTTCCTATCACAAGATCAGCTTCTAGATATTCTTGAAGAGCTTGTTGTGAAACTGATGCAAGAAACAGCAAATGTTGAGATTCCACGTCCATTCCAACGTATTACACATGCAGATGCGATGGCGAAATATGGCTCAGATAAGCCAGATCTTCGTTTTGACCTAGAGTTGAAAGATGTGTCCGACATCGTTTCAACTTCTGGCGTTCAAGTTTTTGCTAATGTAGTAAACGGCGGGGGCCAAGTGAAAGCACTTAATGCCAAAGGCTGTGGCACATGGAGCCGTAAAGAAATCGACGATCTATTGCCATTCGCAGCACGTTACGGAGCGAAAGGTCTTGCTTGGATTCAAGTGAAAGACGGCGAGTTCAAAGGGCCTATCGTGAAATTCTTCAACGAGACTGAAATCGCAGCATTGACCGAGCGTTTGGGAGCAGAAGAGGGAGATCTTCTATTATTCTCTGCTGACAAGAAGAAAGTTGTTGCGGATGTACTAGGTAACCTTCGTCTAAAAATCGGTCGTCAACTTGGTCTTATCGATGACTCCGTCTTCAAATATGCGTGGGTTGTAGACTTCCCACTTCTTGGGTATGACGAAGAGGCAAAACGCTATGTAGCTGAACATCATCCGTTCACACGTCCGAACGAAGATGACATTCATTTCTTCGACACAGATCCAGGCCAAATTCGTGCGCAAGCTTACGATCTTGTCTTGAATGGCTATGAAGTAGGCGGCGGATCCATGCGGATTTACCAACGTGAAGTGCAAGAGAAAATGTTCGCAGCACTTGGTTTCTCCAAAGAAGAAGCAGTTGAGAAATTCGGCTTCTTGCTGGAAGCTTTTGAATATGGCACACCTCCACACGGTGGATTTGCATTCGGGTTTGACCGTTTGGTGATGTTAATCACGGGCCGTACGAACCTGAGAGAAACCATCGCATTCCCGAAAACAGCAAGTGCAACAGACTTATTGACGGACGCACCGGGAACTGTGGACGACAAACAACTAGAACAACTATCGATTCGCTTAGCGCTTAAGCAGCCTGCTGCCAAAGCCTAAGAACCTTGAAGAGGAAGTGTTCCTTATGCTTCACCAATTTTCGCGAACAGAGCTAGCGATCGGACCTGAGGGTCTAGAAATTATGAAAAATAGTACAGTTGTTGTGCTTGGAATCGGTGGCGTTGGCTCTATCGCTGCCGAGGCGCTGGCGCGCTCCGGAGTCGGGCGTCTAATTCTGATCGACAAGGATGTTGTCGATATCACGAATATTAACCGTCAGATCCATGCGCTTACGACAACGGTTGGTCAGCCGAAGGCTGATCTGATGCGTGATCGAATCAAACTCATCAATCCAGAGTGCGATGTCATTTCTCTTCGGATGTTTTACACAGAGGAAACGTATGAGCAAGTATTCGCGTATCCGATCGATTACGTACTGGATGCAAGTGATACGATTTCGTACAAGATCCATCTGATAAAACAGTGTCTCGAACGTAAAATTCCGATGATCTCCTGTATGGGTGCTGCGAATAAAATGGATCCAACGCAATTTAGAATTGCGGATATTTCCAAAACAAGCATGGACCCCATCGCACGTGTCATTCGTCAAAGATTACGTAAGGAAGGCATTAAGAAGGGCGTGAAGGTCGTATTCTCGATGGAAGAACCGATGAAGCCACGGGAAGACGTTACGGAACAAATCGTGCCTGCGAATGCACCTGAAATACGTAAGGCGCAGCAGCCGCCAGCGAGCAACTCTTTTGTACCACCTGTTGCAGGTCTCATCATGGTGAGTGCAGCTGTGAAGGAATTGCTGGAGATTGGTGCGAAGAAGAAATCGAAGTAAGGAGAAACGGATGCCCCGATGAAGGGGTGTCCGTTTTTTTGCATTAGCAGGAAGGGGGCGAGCTTATTTGATTGTGATACATGACATGCCCACCGTGGCGGAGTATAATGGACATTATCACTTTCTACATCATCAAGCAAAGGAAAACTAATTATGGATTTGTTTACATATGCGGCTTCACAAGATCCAGGAGGCAAGCTGCTTGCCGATCGGATGCGGCCAACTACATTGGACGAATATATTGGACAAGAGCAAATCGTCGGCAAAGGCAAGCTCCTTCGTCGGGCGATTGAGGCCGATCAAGTAACATCGATTCTCCTATACGGACCACCGGGTACAGGGAAGACCACGCTTGCTAATATTATCGCGAACCGAACGCAAGGCGAATTCATGAAGCTGAACGCCGTTGATGCTTCGGTGAAGGACGTCCGCGAGATCATCGAGCTGGCCAAAAGCACGAAAGCGATGTACGGTCGCAAAACGACCTTATTCTTGGACGAAGTCCATCGCTTTAATACCTCGCGGCAGGATGCACTTCTTCCTGCTGTCGAGCAGGGCATCCTGATCTTCATCGGGGCGACTACAGAGAACCCGTTTCACCATGTGAACGGGGCTCTGCTGTCGCGCTCGACGCTGTTTCAGCTCGAGCCTCTCACGGCGGAGCATGCGCTCATCGCCATGCGAAGAGCGATATTCGATCCCGTGAAGGGGCTCGGCTTCATGCGCCTCCACGTGGACGAGGAGGCGTTAGAGCACATCGGACAGATGGCCAATGGCGACATCCGCCGATCCCTGAACGCGCTGGAACTGGCAGCGCTAACGACTTCCCCTGAACCGGACGGCACGGTTCATATCACGCGTGAGGTGGCGGAAGAGTCGATCCGCCGCCCCATCGTGAAAGCGGACGAGTCGACGCAGTATGACGTCTTGTCCGCCTTTCACAAGAGCGTGCGCGGCTCTAGCGACGCCGCGTTGTTCTGGTTCCTCTATGCCGTCGAGAAGCTCGGCATGGATCCTATGACCTTCCTGCGGCGTCTCATCGTCGCTTGCAGTGAAGACATCGGACTCGCCAATCCGCAGGCGATGGTCCAATCTGTCACTGCGATGGACGCCTACCATAAGATCGGCTGGCCGGAATCGAAGTACATCATTTCCCAGGCAATTTTATTCGCGGTGGAGAGTCCGAAGTCCAACTCGATTCCGCTTGCAATTATGCGGGCGCAAGAGCTGATGGAACGTGTGAAATCAGCCGAAGTTCCCTTGCATTTGCGCGATACACATTACAAAGGCGCAGAAAAGCTCGGTCACAAAGGTTATATGTATCCGCACAATTACCCTGGGCATTATGTGCGTCAGCAATACTTACCGGATGAGATCCAACACGAAGTTATCTTTACAGCAACCAATCAAGGAACAGAAGAGAAGATGAAGCTTAATCAAATCAAAAGAAGAGGGACGCCTACAGATTCATAGAATCCGTAGAGTCCCTCTATTTTCTTGCTCCATGAGGATTGTGAAGACCTTTTCTGTGACAGGGTCATAACGAATCGAGACGATGAGTGGAAATTCAACACCATTCTTTTTGGCCCAGAATCGGAACTGCTGCTGAACGACACCTGGTGCGACGTTGGACTTTCCGATATATTTGTAATCCAACAATGTATACACCTTACCGGCTTCGTGAAAAGCAAGGCGACTCCATTTGGCATAAGAGGGGTCATGTACTGGAACCCTTTCCACATGGCCGCTGTTGCCAACTTGGATCGTCTCTGCAAGTGCAGAGGAAGCTCCGACACAGCTCAGCCCGAACATGAGTAAGACAGCTATGATTTTGCTCAGTGTCGCTCACACCTTTCGTTTGTAGCCTGTGCGAGGGGGGGAGCTTACATGCGTAATTGCGAGCGGTAAATAACAGCAAAAACGAAAGGAAAGGCAGTGGATGAAGTTGGAGTTGGAGTTGGAGCTGAAGTGAAGGAAGAAGTAAAGGTCGAAGTAAAGGCAAAAGTAGAACTAGTAGTGACCTACAGGTTGCGGAGATTGCAAATCCTGTGTATGGTTGGTCAGGACATATAGGTAATTTAATTCTTTAGCCCGATTCTTGGTGCGAACAGATGTATTTTGTACAGCTAATTTGTTTGGATTTCTCTTTAAATTTCGAATAACTGGGTTTCCTCCAGTTATTTTTTGAGCTTTGTACCGAAATGAACAAATGGAGCAGAATTAACTACATATTTTCCATCTAAACTGCGTTTTTGGGCGAAATTCTCCGGAATAGCTGTACGTTTTCCAGTTATTTCATTTTTCTCCCACACCAACCAGACCAGCCACTCCGCCACTCCATTCACTCCCACCACACAGCAACTCTCACCACACGTCCCGGCCACCAACCGCACTAACAAGCACCAAACATGAAATGCTCAACATGATAATTAACCAATCTATCCATTAGCAAAACAAAAAAGGAGCACCCAGTGCTCCCCCCTTTTTACAACTTAAAAATCTTCCCCAAATACTTACCAGCACCTTCGCTATACTTGTCCTGCAGCAACGTGCGTAGTTGAGCCTTAGCTTCAGGTGTTGGAAGTGAATTCTTCTCTATACCGTGCAGCTCCATCCAATGCGAAGCAGTCATGTAACAGGTACTGTTCCATCCGTTTTTCGTGCCATTAGCGTTCAACCGCTCACTAATCCCGGCGATCACGATATCCGCTTTACTCTGCAAGTCGATCAAGGCACGATCGAACTCTGCCTTCGACTCCTTGGATTTTAGATCGGTGGCAGACCGCAAAGCTTTCACATCAATGCCTTCATTTCCAGCAATGGCGTGATACACATCCACAGCTGCCTTGGACAGCTCACCATCGGAATACCGCTCGTCCACTGTGTAAGGATCTTCTAGCAAGTTTTTGATCAGAGGAAAGATTTCAGAAGCTATCAACAACGGCTTTTTAGCAAAAAAACGTCCATAAGCAGCGAGCCCGTCCCCAGGAAGCCGATCACGCCATAACCAAGGATCTGTCTCTAACCCAGTATGCCATTGCTCGTGCGTAGTCAAGGATTCAAGAGAAGGATGCTCGGGAATGAACGAAGAGAGAGGGAGGATACCTATCTCCTTAACGAGTCTTTTCACATCTTCATACGTATCAGCCTTCATCTTAACTTCGTTCATTGCCATAGCCAAACTCCTTCGCTATAATCTTTACTTTTCAACTGTCCCTTGTCTCTTGTCCCTTGTCTTCGCCCTTATCTCTATGCCTTATCTCTATGCCTTATCTCTAAGCCCTTATCGTTGCTCTTACCCTTACTTATGCACCTTATCAATCACACCGCCACCTAGACAGCTCTCCCCATCATAAAAGACAACGGATTGGCCTGGTGTTACCGCTTTTTGCGGCTTATCGAAAACAACTTCACAGCTGCCGTCTGGCTGCAGGGTAATCACAACACCTTGATCGGCTTGGCGATAGCGGAATTTGGCTGTACATGTGTATGGACCTTCTGGTTTCTTGGAAGAAATCCAATTCACATCAGTCGCTGTCAGTCCTTTGGAGTACAACCCAGGATGCTGTTCACCTTGAACGACGAGCAATTCATTCGTCTCCAAGTTTTTATCCACAACGAACCACGGCTCTCCTGAACCAGACCCACCGATGCCCAGGCCTTGTCTTTGGCCTAATGTATAATACATCAACCCGTCATGGCGCCCCTTGATCTCACCGTTGCGAATATCGACCATATTGCCTGGTCGTGCAGGGAGGTATTGGCTGAGGAACGTTTTGAAGTCACGCTCGCCAATGAAACAAATTCCTGTGCTGTCTTTCTTCTTCGCTGTTGCTAGACCTGCTGCTTCAGCGATTTCACGTACCTTGGACTTGGGCAGGTGACCGATCGGGAACATCGCTTTGGCAAGCTGCCCCTGATTAAGGACGTTAAGGAAATAAGTTTGATCCTTATTCGAATCATTTCCACGCATCAACACGAACTCACCGTCTTGTTCCTTTACTTGCGCATAATGTCCAGTTGCAATATAGTCGCCACCTAAATCGAGGACTTTCTGTAGCAATTCCCCGAATTTGATTTCTCGATTGCACATGACATCAGGGTTCGGTGTGCGTCCCTTGGTATACTCGTCCAAGAAGTAGGCAAAAACTTTGTCGTAATACTGCTTCTCGAAATTTACTGTATAGAAAGGAATGTCGAGCTGGTCACAGACCCGTCTAACATCCTCTGCGTCTTCTTCTGCGGTACAATGACCGAATTCGTCGGTATCGTCCCAATTTTTCATGAAAATGCCAATAACCTCATACCCTTGCTCCTTAAGCAGCAGCGCGGCAACGGATGAATCGACACCTCCAGACATACCTAGGATGACACGTTTTTTCGTTTGCATAGCGTAAACCTCTTTTCCATCTTGCATGACTTTGGGGGAACTGTTTATTTTGAACACTACTATTATACATGCCTTTTGCTCAAAATTAAAATATTTCATGAGAATGTCATTGTTTTTCCCCCACAATACAAGGGTTTTGTGATAACATAGATACGATATACGGATGTTTTGGAATGTTTTTGCGAAAAATGGAAACGCTGTTTACCTAGATAGGGACGACCCTGGTGTTAAAGCGTGGGTAGCAAGGTTGGTAAGCATCTCAAGTTTTAGCGATATATACAGACTCCTTGATGGCATATCTTGTTGAATGAGGTGTTAATTTTGAAAATTTCCACAAAAGGTCGTTATGGTCTAACGATCATGATGGAATTGGCTAACCGAGTGGGTGAAGGACCGACTTCACTGAAGAGTATTGCTGAGAGACATCAGCTTTCAGAACATTATCTTGAACAACTTGTAGCTCCATTGCGCAATGCGGGTTTAGTCAAAAGTATTCGCGGAGCTTACGGTGGCTATATTCTTTCTAAATCTGCTGAGCAGGTAACTGCAGGTGAGGTTATTCGTGTACTTGAAGGACCGATCAGCCCCGTAGATTTTACGGAAGAGGATGATCCTGCCAAACGGGACTTGTGGATTCGCATTCGCGATAGCATTGCGGAAGTGCTGGACTCCACAACATTGGCGAACCTGATTTCTTTTGAGGATAAAGGCAAAAACGATAACTACATGTTTTACATTTAAGGTGACACATGGAACCCATTTATCTTGATCATGCTGCAACAACGCCCGTACATGCTGATGTATGGGAGGCTATGTTGCCTTTCTATACAGCAAATTATGGTAATCCTTCTAGCACGCATAGCTTTGGTCGTGCCGCGAGAACCGCGCTGAATCGCTTCCGCGACGGCATGGCGAAATCCCTAGGCTGTTTGCCTGGTGAGCTCATCTTCACTAGCGGTGGAACGGAAAGCAATAACATGGCGATCTTTGGGATCATGGATGGGGTTCAAGCAGGCAAGAAGCATATCGTGACGACAGCGATAGAGCATCATGCTGTACTGCATCCCTGTGAAAGATTAGAGAGCCTTGGTTTTGAAGTCACATACCTGCCTGTAGGTCCGGATGGACTTATTCAAATAGAAGATGTGGAAGCGGCTATTCGTCCCGATACAGCTCTTATCTCTATGATGTATGTGAATAATGAAGTGGGCACGATTCAACCGATTGAGCAAGTTGGCCGGCTCGCTAGACATCACGGCATTCCTTTTCATGTCGATGCGGTGCAAGCTCTAGGAAAGTTACCTTTGAATCTAGCTGAGCTACCTGTCGATCTAATGAGTCTGTCAGCCCACAAGATTTATGGACCCAAAGGTATTGGCGCTTTATATGTTTCGAGACATACGAAATTGCTTCCCCACGTTTACGGTGGTTCTCAGGAACGCAAGCGCCGAGCAGGAACGGAGAATGTAGCAGCTATCGCAGGCTTTGCCAAAGCAGTTGAAACCATTCTTCCGCTTCGAGAACGCAATTACGCACAGGCCAGTGAGCTTCGCGAACACATGATTTCCATCTTAGAGCAGCAATTGGGCTGTGATCGAATTATCATTAACGGGCATAAGGAACGGTGTGTTCCCCACATTTTGAACATCTCCTTTCCTGGTATTTCAACAGAAACGCTTTTGATGAACCTTGATTTAGATCAGGTAGCTGCAGCAAGCGGCTCCGCATGCACTTCTGGCTCGCTTGAAGTTTCTCATGTCTTACAGGCCATGAAACTTCCAGAAAATGTGACACTCTCCGCGGTGCGATTTAGCTTTGGAATGGGGAACTCTAAAGAACAAATCGAAACGGCTGCCCATAAAGTTGCAACCATTATCCAGCGGTTGCGTAATAAGTAGTACTGGGTGGTTCTAGGAGGCGTTACGCTTGCGCAGAGCGCATGAATTAATAGGACTTCCCGTGTTAACCGTTGAGTCGGGTAAGCAAGTTGGAGAAGTAAAGGATTTACTGATTGACCCAACGTGGAACATAAGCGGCATCGTGCTCGAAGCGAAGACGTGGTTCTCGTCCTTACGATACATATCATGGGAGGGAATCGTCGCAGCCGGAGAGGATGCTATAACCATACCGAACGACAGTGTCATTTGCGAATTTGGGCAGAAGAATGAGTGCCATGCTTTTCTTGAGGGAAGCGACAAGATAAAGGGACTCCCGGTGATCACAGTGGGAGGGCACGAATTAGGCGTGGTAGAAGATGTTTATTTAAACCAGAATTGGGGAAAACAAATAGTAGGTTATGAATTGTCCGAAGGGTTTATTTCTGATTTAAAAGAAGGGCGAAAGTGGCTTCCCATGCCAGATAAGGCAACCATAGGGGAAGATGCGATCATCGTGCCTGGACATTGCGCTCAGGAAGTAGAAGAACTCTTCGTATCCAAAGAAGAATAGGGTGAGCATGATGCGTTGTCCAAACTGTAATTCCAAAGATATTGGAAAGATCGGTTCTCATCAATTTTACTGCTGGGGTTGTTTTATTGAACTCAGCGTAAACGGAGATAAAATGTCCGTTTATCAAGTAGAGGAAGATGGTACGTTAAGTTCTCTGGATGATTTGTTTTTTGAGGAAGAAGTTTCTCATATCCACGAGCACGTGAATTAAAGTTAACTTTATTAAACGTTATTTTTCGAGCGATGATTCGCTTGGAGAATAGCGTTTTTTTGTCTTTCGGTGACAATTAAGGGTTAATTTGGGCAGGTTGTACACATACTGTATGAGCGCAAGGTTGAATTCAAATGACAGAGGTGGAGGCAGCATGGAAAGCTTTTCGAGTAATAAATGGTTTAAAGGACTGATTTATGCCTTATTAATCTTAGTCGGTTTATATTTGCTTTTGCTCATAAAGCCAATTTTATTTCACATTTTTACATTCGTTAAAGCCATCGTCATGCCGTTCTTCATTGCGGTCATCATTTCGTATATCTTAAATCCAGTTGTCACGATATTGAATAAACGCAAAGTGCCGAGAACCATTGCCGTACTGTTGATATATAGTGTGTTTATCACATCAGTGACGGTCATTATCATGAACATGACGCCGATGTTTATAGAGCAAGCTGCTGAATTAAATGAGCATATGCCGCAAATGGCTATGCGCGCACAATCCCTGGTTGACGGCTTTAATCAAAATCAATTATTGCCAGACAGTGTTCGAAATGGCTTTAATCATTCCATTGGCAAGCTGGAGTCAAAGATTTCCATGGCGGTAGCTAATTATATGAATCAGATTGGTACGACGATCAATATGTTGTTTGTTGCCTTTATCGTGCCATTCCTCGCCTTCTACATCTTAAAGGATTTCCAAATTATTGAGAAAACAGCGCTTGCCATTGTACCGATGAAGCATCGCAAAAAAACGATCTCCCTGCTAATGGACATTGATACGGCGCTTGGCAACTATATTCGTGGACAGCTACTCGTGTGCTTCATTATTGGGGTGCTTGCTTATTTAGGCTATTGGCTGATTGGCATGCCGTACCCGTTGCTGCTTGCCAGCGTGGTCGCGATTTTTAATATCATCCCGTATATGGGACCTTTTTTTGGTGCGGCGCCTGCCATTATTATGGCTTCAACCGTCTCGTTAAAAATGGTACTGTTCGTCGCGCTCGTTAATTTGACCGTGCAAATTCTGGAGGGAAATGTGATTTCACCCCAAGTGGTTGGTAAAACCCTGCACATGCATCCATTGTTTATCATCTTTGCCTTGCTTGTGGGGGGAGAAGTGGCAGGGGTTGTAGGATTAATCTTGGCAGTTCCGTTCTTTGCTGTGATGAAAGTCATCGTTCAGCATGTATTCATTCATTTCGTTCATAAGCCAACAACCTAGGTGGATGGTGTTGTAAACATGAAGAAGACGCACAAAACCCCTTGAGCCATGACTTGCGGGATCATGGTTCAAGGGGTTTTGCACGAGGGTTGAGGAGTTGTTGAAAGGTTGTGGCCCATACGTAAACCATAAAATGGACTACGGAATAAGTGAGTAAATAACAAGCTGTAAGTTGTAAATCCGATAATGAAAATCATTATCAATAAACATAGTATACTTCTATTGAGAATCATTGTCAACGGTGAGTTTTCAATTTTTTTAGATGTTTATTTTTATCGTCCCCTTGGCTATTATCCTCTTCTTTTTGTTCTTTTTGTTCTTGAAATTCCACGTGGGATTGGCCTGTTATGTAGTCAAAGGGATTGTAGCGGCTATCGGGTATTTCTTTTTTAATAAGTGTTTTCGCCATAATATAAATGATTAAAACGAAGATGGGGAAGATGAGACCGAGCAAGGTAAGTGTTGATATGTCCATTTGAAGCACCTCCATATGCTATATTCTACTGTATATTGCCCTCATATTGACAGGCAACCCCCATAAAGTTATAATTTGCCTTATCTATATGTGAATTAAAGCGTTGATGAAACTTAGTAAGCCATAACCCATCGTCAGAGAGAAGGTTCCGCTTGGCAGTGATTGCTGCGAAGATCGGCTGGAAGAACCTTTCGGTGCTAGGATGGCCCAAAGCTCGTTTCGGAGCGTGGATGAACTCCACCGGTTGGACCCGTTACAAATCCGCACAAGGAGATTGGATTCGCTCTACGCCGCAGGCTAAGAGAGCACGAATACAATAACCAGGGTGGTACCGCGATGATTCGTCCCTGTTAGCTGCAGGGGCGTTTTTTGTTTGTTTGTAAACTTATTCTAAATATGGAGGCTCACAGAGATGAAAGCAAGTGAAATTCGTTCGAAATGGTTGCAATTTTTCGCCAGTAAAGGGCATAAGGTAGAGCCGAGCTCTTCATTAGTACCTCACAACGATCCATCTTTATTGTGGATTAATGCAGGGATTGCACCGTTGAAGCCTTATCTAGATGGTCGTGAAATTCCTGAGAATCCTCGTATTACGAATGCTCAGAAATGTATCCGTACCAATGATATTGAAAACGTAGGTAAAACGCGTCGTCACCATACATTCTTTGAAATGCTAGGCAACTTCTCCATCGGTGATTATTTCAAGAAAGAAGTTATCCCTTGGGCATGGGAGTTCCTAACGGATCCGCAATGGATCGGCTTTGATCCGAATCGGATCTCGGTTACGGTTCACGAAGATGATGAAGAAGCTTTTGAGATTTGGAATAAACAAATCGGCATTCCTGAAGAACGTATCTATAAGCTGAAAGAAGATAACTTCTGGGATATTGGTGAAGGCCCATGCGGACCGTGTACAGAAATTTTCTATGATCGCGGCGATAAATATGGTGACTTGTCGGATCCAGAGTGCTGGCCTGGCGGCGAGAATGAGCGCTTCCTAGAAGTGTGGAACTTGGTATTCACGCAGTTCAACCACAATTCCGATGGCAGTTACACACCGCTTCCGAATAAGAACATTGATACAGGCGCAGGCTTGGAGCGCTTTGCTTCAATTCTTCAAGATGTGGACTCCAACTTCGATACAGATCTGTTCAAACCTATTATTGAGAAAACGTGTGAACTGACTGGCGTCGCTTACCACGTTAACGATGATCATGATGTGGCTCTGAAAGTCATTGCTGACCATATCCGTACAGTAGCTTTCTCTGTAGGTGATGGTGTACTTCCTTCCAATGAAGGTCGCGGCTATATCATTCGCCGTTTACTGCGTCGGGCAGTTCGCTATGGGAAAGTGCTTGGCTTGGATAAACCGTTCTTATTCAAGTTAGTGCCTACGGTTGGCGACATCATGGGTGTTTATTATCCGGAGGTTGTTGATAAGCGTGAGTTCATCGAGAAGGTAATCCGTACCGAAGAAGAGCGTTTCCATGAGACGTTGAGCGATGGTTTGATCATTCTTGCCGAGATGGTTCAGAAAACGCAGCAAGCGGGAACGAACCAAATTAGCGGACCGGATGCATTCAAACTTTATGACACGTATGGCTTCCCATTTGATTTGACGGAGGATTTTGCATCGGAGAAGGGGCTAACCGTTGATCGTGCAGGTTTTGATGCTTCCATGCAGGAGCAGCGTGATCGCGCTCGTGCGGCTAGCAACAAAGAAGGCGGGATGAAGGTTCAAGGCGGGCCGTTGTCCGAATTGACGATTAAAAGCGAATTTGTTGGATATAATGAATTGGTAGTTACTGCTAATATCGAAGCGATTGTTCATGAGAATGAGCTCGTGGAGCTTGTAGGTGTTGGTGAGACGTGTCAAGTCGTTCTAGATCGTACGCCTTTCTACGCAGAGAGCGGTGGTCAAGTTAGCGATCACGGCACGATCCGTAATGATCAAGTGACGCTGCAGGTTGTTGATGTGATGAAAGCACCGCATGGCCAGCACGTACACAAGGTGATTGTGGAGTCTGGCGTCCTTCGTAAAGGTGACGCTGTAGAAGCTGTTGTTGCTTCTGCTCCTCGGACAGATATCATTAAGAACCATACGGCAACTCACTTGCTGCACAAAGCGCTTAAAGAAGTATTAGGCTCGCATGTTAATCAAGCGGGTTCCCTTGTAGAGCCGGATCGACTGCGGTTTGACTTCTCCCATTTCGGCAGCATCACGAGTGAAGAGCTGCAAGATGTAGAACAGCGTGTGAATCAACAAATTTGGAATAGCACGAACGTTGATATTTCCCTCAAAGCGATCGCAGATGCGAAAGCAATGGGCGCTATGGCGTTGTTCGGCGAGAAGTACGGCGATATCGTACGCGTTGTACAAGTAGGCGACTATTCCCTAGAGCTTTGTGGCGGCTGTCACGTTCAAAATACAGGACAAATTGGTTTGTTCAAAATTGTAAGTGAATCGGGGATTGGCTCCGGTGTGCGTCGAATTGAAGCTGTTTCAGGACGCAGTGCTTACGAATATTTAGATGGGCAATTGCAACTGCTGAAGGAAGCTGCTGGCTTGCTGAAGTCGAACATCACGGATGTTCCTAAACGTGTTGATGCTACCTTGCAGCAATTGAAAGAACTGGCGCGCGAGAATGAGTCACTTCGTGGTAAGCTTGGTCGTATTGAGGCAGGTTCGCTGACAGATCAAGTGAAGCAAGCTGCGGGTGTTTCCGTACTAGCTGCACAAGTCAATGCTGCGGATATGGATTCTCTTCGTAACATCGTTGATGAGATGAAAGGGAAGTTGGGTTCGGCTGTTATCGTCCTTGGCGCTGCCACGGAAGATAAAGTCAATCTGGTTGCTGCGGTAACTCCTGATCTAGTTGCTAAAGGCTTCCATGCGGGTAAAATTATTAAAGAAGTCGCACAGGCAGTTGGCGGAAGCGGCGGCGGTCGTCCAGATATGGCACAAGCTGGCGGTAAGGATGCATCTAAACTGCAAACAGCACTTGCAAGTGTCGAGGGGCTACTTTCCCAATTTGTATAATTATTTTTCTAATGGACAGGAATTTTTAAAACCATAGAGAATATATCACATGTATAACGTAAGTTTTTTCAATTATTTTACAAAGGTCACAAGGAAGTGGGGTGCTCCTGATGAGTTCCATGGACAAAACGATGAAGTTCAATGTGAAGGCGGAAGAGATCGAAACTTCGCCGAAGGATGTGTTGCTGGCGGTGTATGATGCTCTTCAGGAAAAAGGGTATAATCCGATTAACCAGATTGTTGGTTACTTACTTTCGGGAGATCCTGCCTACATTCCGCGACACAATAATGCGAGAAGCCTCATTCGTAAACGGGAACGGGATGAACTGATTGAAGAATTAGTTCGTGCTTATCTGGGTCAACACAAATAGTAGAAAAGAGAACCAGCATGAGATGGATGGGCTTGGATTATGGGGATAAAACCATCGGTGTCGCATTAAGCGATGAGCTTGGATGGACAGCTCAAGGGCTTGAAGTGATTCGCCGTAATAAGCCGGGAGAAGACATTGAACGGCTTATACAGATTGTTAATGAATATGGCGTATCGCAAGTTGTTGTCGGGTTGCCCAAGAATATGAACAATACGATTGGCCCCCGCGGCGAGATTGCGATTGCTTTTTCAGAAGAATTAAAACAAAAGATCAGTGTACCAGTACACCTATGGGATGAGCGCTTAACTACCGTAGCCGCCACACGGACGCTTCTTGAAGCAGATGTAAGCCGGAAGAAACGGAAGCTAGTCATTGATAAGATGGCAGCTCAATTAATCCTACAAGGGTACATGGATGCCAATATGAAGAGGTGAATGAACATGTCCAAAGAAGAATTGCGTGAAGAAGAACCAGAAATCATTTACATCCCGGACGATGAAGGCAACGAAGAAGAGTTCGAGGTTATCATGAAATTCGAAGTGGACGGTTCAGATAAGAAATATATGATGGTTGTGCCGACAGATGGCGGAGACGAAGAGTCCGATGAAGTCTATGCCTTCCGTTACGAAGAAGATGACGATGGCGAAGATTTGAAGCTCTTTACTATCGATGACGAAGAAGAATGGAACATTGTTGAAGAAACGTTCAACACCTTAATGGCGGAGTTCGATGAGGAAGAAGAAGCATGAGTTTGACAACACCTTCTGATGTATTGCGCAATACTTACGGGGATGATATCCTGTTGTCTGACGACCAAAGTGAGTCGACGGTGTATCATCTTCTGAAAGAATTCGTCTATGAGAACCAAACGTATGCAGTTATGCAATCCGATGCACTGAAGAAGGAAGAGGAAGTTGCCCTTTTTCGTGTCGTCTCGAATGATGACGGTGAATACGAACTAGTTACCATTGACGATGACGATGAGTGGGAAACGGTTTCGGAGCTATACGACGAGATGGTTTTTCCTGAGCAGGACGACTTGTAAGAAGAAGATAACCGAGCGGAGATAATCCGCTCGGTTTTGTTGTGCATATGGTTAATGCTAGTAAGGTAAGCTAGTGCCAAAGGCTTGACGATTGACATTCTTAGGGGGAAATGACGCGTTGTGAATATGGACTATGAACATGAAGAATCACAGAAGCCTAAGCGTAGTAAACTGAAATGGGTATTGCTTATCTTAAGTATCCTTGTGCTGCTAGTTTTGGGTACGGCAGGCGGAGTAGGCTTGTTTATTGCAAGTGCACTGCAACCCGTGGAAGCTTCTGATCAGGAGGTCCGCGTATCCATTCCGCAAGGCTCGAGCTCGATACAGATCGCAGAGGAACTGAAAACCAAGGGACTCATTAAGAATTCATCTATTTTCACGTATTATTTAAAATGGAAAAAGCAGGGCTCTAAATTTCAAGCTGGCGAATATGCGATGAAGCCAGGCATGACATTTGTAGAAATGATTGATAAGCTCAACAAGGGAGATGTCCTGAAGGAAGAAATGGTTCGTATCACGATTCCTGAAGGCTATACAATCGACCAAATCGCTGCCAAGATGAGCGAGATGAGCACTTGGAAGAAAGAGGCATTTCTGCAACTTGTCGATGACCCATCCGGATTTAAAGTTGATACGACCGCGTCGATTCCGGACAGCAAGAATTTAAGACACCGATTAGAAGGGTATATCTTCCCTGAAACCTATGAATTTAAAAAAGGTTCTACGGAGAAGGAATTCGTTGAGCGTTCTTTAGAGCAGCTAGACAAAAAGCTTGCAACGCTTCCGTCGGATTGGAAGGACAAGTTAAAAGCACGTAATCTAAGCATTCATCAAATGCTGACGATTGCCTCGTTGATCGAACGGGAGGTAGTTGTTGATAGCGAAAGAGCACTCGTTTCAGGTGTGATTGTGAATCGTTTGAAAATGAACATGCCTCTTCAGATCGATGCGACGGTACAGTATTTATTTGATAAGTCGAAGGAACGGTTATTGGAAAAGGATCTTCAAATTCAAAGTCCGTATAATACGTATTTGAATACAGGATTGCCTCCAGGTCCGATTGCAAGTCCAAGTCTGGCCTCCATTAAAGCGGCGATCTATCCAGAAGAAACGAAATATGTCTTCTATGTCACGAAGAAGGATGGAACCATGGGTCATCTGTTTGCGGAGACCTTTGAAGAGCACAAGAAGAATATTGCCAATAGTAAGAAGGCTACGAATTAAGCGGGCGTACGTTAAGCTGACAGAAGGTAGGTAAGCATGTCGTGAATAAACCAGAATTAGTCATCAGCTGTGGTTCGATTGCTGAGTTGAAACAAATGATACTTGCAGGTGCGGACGCAGTTATTATAGGGGAAGATCGCTATGGGCTTCGTTTGCCTGGTGAAGTGAAGCTAAGCGAGATCGGGGAAGCGGTCACTTGGGCCCACGAACGAAATGCGAAAGTATACGTAGCGGTCAACAATATATTGGATAATCAAACACTTGAAGGTTTAAAAGAGTACTTAGCTGCCTTACAGTCTTACGGGGTAGATGCGATTATTTTTGGAGATCCTGCTGTCGTCATGACGGTGCGTCAGTTGCCTGATCTATTGCCGATGCATTGGAATGCTGAGATGACCTCGACGAATTATGCAACTGCGAATTATTGGGGGAGGCAAGGTGCAGTACGAGTAGTACTAGCGAGAGAGCTGAACATGGAGCAGGTGCTTGATTTTAAAGCGAAGTCAGAGATTGCTGTAGAAGTACAAGTTCATGGGATTACGAATATTTATCATTCCAAACGTGAGCTGGTCAAAAATTATATGGCGCATCAGGGGAATAAGGTGGAAGAGGATCGTTCGAAGGAGAGGGGACTATTCCTTATTGAGCACGAGCGTCGCGACCAACGATATCCCGTCTATGAGGATCGCAATGGTACGCACATTATGAGTTCGGAAGACTTCTGTATGCTGGAAAATTTGCCAGAGCTTATTGATGGGCATATTGACAGCTTAAAAATTGAAGGCTTGCTCAAATCCACTCCGTATAATGAAACGGTCGTAAGAAGCTATCGTGCAGCAATTGATGCTTATGTTGCTAATCCTGAAGGCTATGAGTTCCAGCAGGCATGGTTGGATGCAATAATCGCGCTGCAGGATCCTGAGCGTGAGCTGAGTTACGGATTTTTCTATAAAGAACAGGTATATTGATTGAAGAAAGAAGGTGCTCTCCTAGATGACTACAGCCGTAGAAGCACGAGCCAGGGGTAAGCGTGTAAGACTTGATAAGCCGGAGCTGTTAGCTCCAGCGGGTAATTTAGAAAAGCTGAAATTCGCGATCCATTATGGCGCAGATGCTGTATATATTGGTGGACAGAAATATGGGTTACGTTCGAATGCGGACAATTTCTCCAAAGAAGAAATGCGTGAAGGCGTCGAATTTGCGAAGCAATATGGCGCCAAGGTATTCGTAGCAACGAATATTTACGCGCATAACGAAGATATTGAAGGCTTAGATGAGTATTTGCGAGGGCTTCAGGAGGTTGGCATCTCAGCGATCATTGCTGCAGATCCAATTATCATGGAAACGTGCAGACGTGTTGCTCCTGAGCTTGAAGTCCATGTAAGTACACAGCAGTCGGTGATGAACTGGCAAACCGTTCAGTTCTGGAAAGACCAGGGGATCGAGCGTGTTGTATTGGCACGTGAGGTGAGTATGCAGGAAATTGATGAAATCAAGGCGCATGTGGATGTCGAAATTGAAGCTTTCATTCATGGTGCAATGTGTAGTTCTTATTCCGGACGATGCGTCTTGTCTAATCATTTCACGGATCGCGATTCGAACCGCGGCGGTTGCTCACAATCGTGTCGATGGAAATATGACCTCTTCACCAAGGATCAGCCGCTTGATGCGCCATTGGCGACGGATTTCCCTATGTTCGCAGAGGATGACGATGCCTTTACCATGGGGTCCAAGGATTTAAGCATGATTGATCACATAGCAGATATGATTGAATCGGGTGTAGATAGCTTCAAAATCGAAGGTAGAATGAAGAGCATTCATTATGTGGCAACGGTCGTGAATGCCTATCGTCAGGCGATAGATGCTTATTTCGAGGATCCTGAGCATTTTGAGCTCAATCCTGTTTGGCAGGATGAGATTCATAAAGCGGCGAATCGACCTTTGAACGATGGATTCTTTTATGAAGCGCCAGGTCATGAGGATCACATATTCGAGCCAGAGGATAAAGTTGTAGGCTTCGACTTTGTTGGCTTGGTTATGGGATACAACGAAGAAACAGGAGTTGCTCTAATTCAGCAAAGGAATCATTTCAAACCTGGTCAGGAGATTGAATTTTTTGGTCCGGAGGGTACGCATTTTAAGCAAACGGTTGGCGTAATTCAAGATGAAGCGGGCCAAGAATTAACCGCGGCTAGACATCCGTTGCAACTGATTCAACTAAAAACAGAGTATCCTGTAAAAAAATGGGATATGATGCGCAAGAAAACAGGCAAATAGTACCATGGAAGCTTTCTCCAGTGTGGGTTATATTGGATAAAGCTTCATTTTTTTTGTTCTTTTGATCGTATTATAGAGGATATTGGAAATGAATGTCGAAATTCATCAATGACAAAGCATGTAAACCTTTTCATTTTGCTCGAAAGTTAGTAAGGGTTAATTAGAAACTAATGGTGGTGAACGAAATGACAAAAAGACCTCAAGGTATCCGTTCCATTTTAAACAAAGTAGTTCAAACAGCTGGTCAAGTTCGAAGGGGTCGAAATGTTGACACAGCAGGTGGGTCAGCCTCACCAAACGGTACATATGCATTCAAAGGTCCGAGCAACATTAAGCTCGAAAATCCAGTGAAATCGGTTGGAATGAAGTTATTTTTAATGTTTTTTATCAGCATTCTGTTTTTCGTACTTACGGTAGGGATGATTTCGTATTCGGTTTCCAAAAGTGTTATTAAGAACAAGGTATCCGAATCCAGTTTACAAACGGTGACACAAGCAGGTCAGAAATTGGATTTCCTTTATCAAACCTTTGATGATGTCTCGCTACAAATTATGCTGAATAAAGAGTTACAAGATCTGCTTGATAAGGTTCCGAAATTAGATGCTTCTTCTTATGAAGCACTAGATAATACGCGTCAATTGACGGAGAAATTGAACGTGGTTACTTTCTCGAACAAAGCAATTAAAACGCTTCATTTGTATCGACCTGATGGCAAGCTGATCGTCATTACAGGTTCTGGTGGTTCTTCATTATCTGAGAACATAAATTCGAATGAATGGTTTAAACGTACTGTTGATAATGCAGGGAAAGTGACTTGGTTAGATAGTCAGGCCAAAGGCTACTCAACCAACTCCACGAATACGTTTGCGATTAGCCGTCTGATGCGTAATACGTTAACGAACACGTCATCAGCCGTTCTAGTACTAGAACTTAGTACGGACATTTTGGGTAAAGAGTTAAGCGGTATGTCATTAGGGGATGGCAGCGATGTCGTCATTACGAATGCCGGTAATAAGAACATTGCGGTAAAAGATATGAACCAGATTGGAAAGGAATCATCCGTTCAACTTACAAAGGAACAGCTTGAAGAAGAACATGGTTCCTTTATCACGAAGGACGATCACTTGGTTGCTTTTTATAAGTCAAATGTATCTGGATGGAATCTAGTTGGTGATATTCCAGTCAGTGCGCTTGTTAAAGACGCGAAGAAGATTTTCAATTACACACTGCTAATCGCATTGTTTGCAGCTATTGCAGCCATCATAATTGGTATTGTTGTAGCTAGAATGATCGGAAGTCCGCTCATTAATCTGCGCAACCTGATGCAGCAAGGCGCCAAAGGGAAGCTAACCGTTCGTGCCAATTACAAGTCTCAAGATGAGATTGGGCAGCTGGGAGCCAGCTTCGACGTGATGATGCAACAGATTACGACACTGGTGCAGCAAACGAGCACGTCTGCCCAAGCGGTATTTGAAACTGCGCAAGAATTGACGAATTCCTCCAAAGTGACAGCAACTGCAGCAAGAGAAATCGCTGTTGCAACGGACGAAATTTCCAATGGTGCAGGCGGTTTGGCGACAGAGTCCGAGAAGGGCAACGAGCTAACTCACCATATCGGCATTCAAATGAAGCAAGTTATTGAAGCCAATCTGGAGATGGGGACTGCGGCAGCGGATGTACAAACCTCCAGTGAGCTTGGAACGAAGTATATGTCAGAGCTTATTTCCAAAACGAACCTGACGGAAGAAATGATCCGTTCCATGGTTGATAAGGTAGATAGATTGAAAGAGAGTACACGTTCGATCCGTAAAATTTTGGACGTGTTGAATAACATGACGAAGCAAACGAACATTCTCTCCTTGAATGCGACGATTGAAGCAGCACGTGCAGGCGCAGCCGGCAAAGGCTTCATGGTTGTAGCGGATGAGATTCGTAAGCTGGCTGATCAATCGAAGCAATCCATTGACGTAGTTGGTCAAATTACGGAAACGATTCAACGAGAAATCGATGAAACGGTTAAGGTGCTTTCGACGGCAACCCCAATCTTCCAAGAGCAAATTTTGGCTGTTAAAGAAGCAGATACGATTTTCAAGCAAGTAACGAATCATATGGGTGGCTTTATTGTTCAGTTGAGCACCGTTAGTGATTCCATTTCTACGCTTGAACAATCACAAGTGGTGCTGTCTGATGCCATGACGAATGTTAGCGCAGTTGCTGAGGAATCACTGGCCACTTCCGAGGAAGTTGCTTCCTTGAGCTCCGAGCAGTTGAGTATTAGTGATGGTTTGGTGAAATTGTCGGACAAGCTGGATCTACTGTCCAAATCTCTAACCGATACATTATCCAAATTCGAAGTATAATTTCCAAGATGCATCCACTCTCCATTAGGAGGGTGGATTTTTTTGTGTTTTCGCGTAGCTGCAGCGGTTTGACGTGATGCAAGAATGCCGATACTGAAAGCAAAGAGGGTTATGTTGGAATTTAAAAAGGGGTTCGTATTATGAATGATAATCAATTATCCTCGAATGAAAAAAGGCGTATTTTTCTGATGCTTTTTTTGATACTGCTCTTATTTCTAGGTATTTTTGGCAAGTTATTCTGGATCCAAATCGCCGCAACGGAAAGCTACTCCTCTCGAGGCATCAATCTGGTGAAAAATTCCGTGATACAGCGTCAACGCGCACTTGTATTAGAAAGCGGTAGAGGCGAGATTCTAGATCGCAATCTCCAGCCATTGACTGGCAAGATTGTGAAAGCGTTAGTCGCCTTTCCGATCAACAGTGAATTTGTGATGAATCAGCAGGAAGTGAGTCAATTAGCACGTATTTTGCAGACAAATAAAGAGAGCTGGGTTTCTTTCCTACGTAATTTGAAAGAGCCTCAAGTATGGGGGACACAAGATGGGGGGAAGGCAATCTCTCTGAGCGAGCAACAAGTGCATGGAATTGATGGCTTAAGCTTACCGAATGTGAAGGTTGTGGAAATGGAGGACCGCTACCCAACTGGGATGACGGCGCGGCAGCTGGTCGGTTTTATCGGACAGAATCCGGATCGTGTGATGCAAATATACAGCTCGGACTTGGAAAAAGGTAGAGTTGCGCTAACGTCGAAAATTGGGGGAGCCGGCTTGGAGAAGTCATTCGACACTTGGCTTCGCGGTGTAGGTGAAACCTCGATTTCCTACTTTACAGATGCAGGGAAGAGACCGCTAGCGGGTTTAGATGCTCGAATGATTGCACCGGATAACTCATACTATCCTGTGAAGTTAATCACGACCTTGGATAGCCGCGTGCAGCAGCAAATAGAAGCCTTAATGGATAAGCTGAGTATTCGCGAGGGAGCAGCCGTTGTGCAGGAAGCAGCAAATGGCGATGTGATTGCGATGGCCAGCAGACCAAACTATAATCCGTTGCAAGTGGATCTGGCTAGTAATAATTGGAGTAATTATGCACTCAAAGCAACGGCGCCGGGTTCGATTTTCAAAACGATTGTGGCAGCAGCTGCGTTGGATGAGAAGGTCGTCAATCTCACGGAAACCTTTGATTGTGAAGGGGCGCTTGGCAAATATGGTTTTACATGCTGGAGGAAAGATGGGCACGGGCCATTAACGTTAGAAGAGGGCTTTGCGCAATCGTGTAATATTGTGTTTGCGAACGTCATGCAGCGTCTAACGGCCGCTCAATTAGAGAAATATGCGAATAAGCTAGGTGTGCTAAACGAAGTAGGCTGGACAGGGAAAACCGATACGAGGGATGTGTTTGAACAATTTGATTCTGAGGAGACAGGCCAATTATTTGCTGCGCATACACCTGAGAATGATGAGGGTGTTCTGATGCAAACGGCCATTGGACAAAGGGATGTCAGAATGACCCCTTTGCAGGCGTCGAACATGATTGTGACCTTGCTGCATGATGGGAAGGGCTTCACGCCTCGAGTTGTTCAAGAAATCCGTTATCAAACCGGTCGTGAGATGGAGTCATTTCCCGTTAAAGCCTTAGCTTCTAAGGATGGCAAAATATCGGCTGCCACAAGTCGGACACTCCTAAATTGGATGAGGGAGGTTGTCACTGTAGGGACTGGCCAAGGTTTGCAAAGCGCTAAGTGGAAGCTGGCAGGTAAATCAGGAACAGCACAAATTCAAAATGGGAATCAAGAGAAAGTGAATCAATGGTTCATTGGCTATGGCCCGGTGGAAACACCACAGTATGCTGTTTCCGTTGTCATTAAAAATACGGATCCTACGGAAAGTAATAAAGCGATACCTTTATTTAAAGGGATCATGGATATTTTGGCGAGCCAAGGGTTGTCAAACAGCAAATAAAAGGTATCATGGAGGATAAGCCTAATTGGCTGCCCGTACTGTTGACACATACTAAACTCAGGAGACTTAACATATGGCGACCCAACTGCCTTCATCCTTACGAATTCTAGATCGTTCAAATGAAACAGAACCTAAACCTATTTTATATGCATTTGCCTTAGAGGAGCTCTTATGCCGAGCGATCGGGAAGACAGCTCCTGCAATCCTACATATTTGGCGGCACCCGCGTGCGTTCGTTATGGGGTTAAGAGATAGCAGGCTCCCTAACGCAGCGCAAGCAGATGAATGGCTGCGAAGTCAAGGCTATGATACAGCTGTGCGTAATTCTGGAGGAGCAGCTGTGCCTTTAGATGCGGGAGTCGTGAATATGTCCTTGCTCCTTCCGAAGGAAGCCGGAGACATGGAGCATCGCAAGGATTTCGATCTCATGGTGGACTTGATCAGACATGTGATGGCTTCTATCACGGATCGTATTGATCAAGGTGAGATCATCGGCTCCTTTTGCCCAGGAGAATTCGATCTGAGTATTGGCGGCCGTAAATTTTGCGGAATCGCACAGCGCAGACAACAGCTGGCCATTTCAGTACAAGCTTTCTTGATCGTAGAAGGTCGCGGCGAGGAGAAGGGTGCTTTAGCCAGAGGATTTTACGAGAGAGCCGCATTGTCAGCAACCAAGCATGACTATCCAATTGTCTCGCAAGAAAGTATGTCGAGCTTAGCAGAATGCTTGCACGTACCGATAACAGCGGGGCAATTTGTGGAGCAGTTGCGACAGGTATTGGGCAAATCAGGGATTCAGTTCAGCCAAGCTTCAGAAATCGCTGGATATCCCACTGAATCCCAGGTGCATGACATGATCGCTTTGATGAAGGAACGCTATGCCATCTCATCCTAAAAAATAATGAAGCGCGGCTGGCAGTTCAACTTGCCAAAAACCCCATATATGCTTGCCAGGTTTCTCTATATAGTGAAGCGTGGCATTTTTGTCTTGTAAAAAAGTGTGTGTTAGTCTGTTTTCTCGGACGAAGTCGAAGGTGCCGCGCTCCGTTGTCACGTCTGTTTCATCTGTTCCAATCAACATATAAAGCTCTAGCCACGATAAGTCGTCTTCTTGCTTAATTCTTTCGCGAGTGATGTCGAAAAATGCGCCTGACAAGGATATAACTCGGCAAAAAAGGCTAGGATAATCTAAGGCGAGATGCAAGGAAACTGTGCCTCCAAGCGAATCACCTGCAAGAATGCGTTCAGTTCGCTCCGTGCGGACTGGATAACGGCTTTCTACATAAGGGAGCAGCTCATCTGCGAAGAATTGACAGTAGGTATCGTGACGCTCCCCTTCAGGCGCATATTCGGAGGTTCGATTCGTGATATTCACGTCGACGCCTACAACGATGGCAGGCTCCAGATCCTCATCTAGGATTAACCTTGTAAGGGTTGTAGCAATTCGACCGAAATTAAAGAACTGTTCACCATCTTGACAGTAAATTACTGGATAGGATAGCAGTTCGTTATAGCCAGGGGGGAGATAGATCCGCAGGGGACGAATTTCTCCGAGCAGGCTCGAGGTTATTTCATCTTTTACAATAGTACGCTTGTATAAACGGGAGTCATCTGACATTGTGGATCTCCTTCACAAATGGGGTAGGTGTATTATAGCAGTTATTGTTTCCCTTTAAACTGTATTATATATTTTGTTAAACTGTACTATTCACAGACAGTAAAAAAGGTGAGATACCCCGTCGTTGCTGGTGTACAATTCACCAAAACAGGATTATAATAATACTATAACAGAAGTCCAGATAGTAGGCACCAAAATCATATAAGAGGTGAAATGGTATGAGTAAGCCACTTGTCAGCCAAGCAAATTATGAAGTGACCACAGAAAAGGTTGAGCCATTGCAGGTTCTTGCTCCAGACGGCACAGTCGTAAATCCCGATAAAATGCCTAAGCTTAGCGATGCGCAATTAAAAGAATTAATGAGAAGAATGGTATTCACACGCGTATGGGATGAAAGAGCAGTTAATCTAGGTCGTCAAGGCCGTCTTGGTTTCTATGCACCAGTTTCTGGTCAAGAAGCATCCATGATTGGCAGCGAATTCGCTCTGAATAAAGACGATTTCATTTGCCCAGGTTACCGCGATATGCCGCAATTGGTATGGCACGGCCTTCCGCTATATCAAGCTTTCTTGTATTCCCGTGGTCATCAACATGGCGGACAAATTCCGCAAGATGTTCACGTACTTATGCCGCAAATTATTATCGGCGCACAAATTCTTCACGCAACAGGCGTAGCAATGGCTTTCAAAAAGCGCAACCAACCGCGTGTAGCGATTACGTACACAGGTGACGGTGGAAGCTCCGAGGGCGATTTCTACGAAGGCATGAACTTTGCAGGAGCATTTAAGCTGCCTGTCATTTATTTTGTTCAAAACAATGGTTATGCAATTACAACTCCTTACTCGAAGCAAACAGGAGCACTTTCTGTTGCACATAAATCTGTTGCTGCTGGTATCAAAGGCGTGCAAGTAGACGGCATGGACGTTCTAGCTGTTGTTCAAGCGGTTACTGAAGCGGCTGAAAGAGGACGCAGAGGCGAAGGCGCTACGTTGATCGAAGCATTGACATACCGTTTCCGTCCGCATTCCTTGGCGGATGATACAACGAAATACCGTACGAAAGACGAAGAGTCTGATTGGGAGCCAAGAGATCCGCTTACACGTATGCGTTTGTTCTTGACCAAAAAAGGCCTTTGGAGCGAAGAAGAAGAAGCTCAAGTGAAGGAAGAAGCGAAAGCTACTGTTGCTGAGCACATCAAAAAAGCAGAAGAAACAGAGAAAATGACAGTCGCTGGTTTGATCGACTCCATGTTCGAAGTAACACCTTCACATTTGGAAGAACAAAAAGAATCGTATAAATAGAGAGTGAACGTTCGATACAAGTTTTAACTTTAGGAGGCACAGAGTAGTCATGGCACAAATGACAATGATTCAAGCGATAAAAGACGCGATGCGCGTAGAATTAGAAAGAGATCCTAATGTTATTTTGTTCGGCGAAGACGTTGGTAATGTTGGTGGCGTGTTCCGTGCGACAGAAGGTTTGCAAAAAGAATTCGGCGAAGAGCGTGTATTCGATACGCCTCTAGCTGAGTCCGCAATCGGTGGACTTGCTGTAGGTCTTGGTGTACAAGGCTTCCGTCCAATTGCTGAAATCCAATTCGTAGGTTTCATTTACGAAGCACTTGACCAAATTTGCGTGCAAGCAGCTCGTATGCGTTACCGTTCCGGCGGTCGTTATAACTCCCCAATCGTGTTCCGTACACCATTTGGCGGCGGCGTTAAAGCAGCTGAGCTTCACACAGATGCACTTGAAGGCTTGTTAGTTCAAACACCAGGAATTAAAGTTGTTGTTCCTTCCAACCCTTACGATGCGAAAGGGCTTCTAATTGCTGCTATTCGCGATAATGACCCTGTATTCTTCATGGAGCATTTGAACTTATACCGTGCATTCCGCGGTGAAGTACCAGAAGGCGAATACACCGTAGAACTGGGCAAAGCAAATGTTGTTAAAGAAGGATCAGACGTAACGATCATTACTTACGGCGCAATGGTTCACACATCCATGAAAGCCGCTGAAGAAATCGAAAAAACAGAAGGCGTGAAAGTCGAAGTTATCGACCTTCGTACACTTCTTCCACTTGATATCGATACAATTGTAACTTCCATTAAGAAAACGAATCGCGCGATTATCGTTCAAGAAGCGCAAAAAACATCTGGTGTAGCTGCAGAGGTTATTGCTCAAATTAACGAAAAAGCGATTCTACATCTGGAAGCTCCGGTTCTGCGTATTGCACCACCAGATACCGTTTATCCATTCGCACAAATCGAAGATGCTTGGTTGCCAAGTCCAGCAAGCGTTATTGCTGGAATTAAGAAAGTACTTGAATTTTAATTCACCCAGTCGAAGGTAACAGGAGGTCGTACACGTGGCATTGTTTGAATACAAGTTCCCAGAGCTTGGTGAAGGCATACATGAAGGCGAGATCGTGAAAATGTTAGTTAAAGCGGGTGATACCGTAACTGACGAAACGATTCTTATGGAAGTACAAAATGATAAAGCTGTCGTTGAGGTTCCTTGTCCTGTTGAAGGCAAGATCGTCAGCGTTGCCGTCAAAGATGGACAAGTCTGCACGATCGGTGAACTCGTGATGACGATTGAAGTCACAGGCGAGATGCCTGCTGCTTCCATGCATCACGGATCCAGCCACGCGGCACCAGCCGTGGCTGTAGCAACACCGCCTGCAGCTCCAGCAGCAGCGGTAGCAGTTGCAACACCAGCTGCTCCAGCAGCAGCTGTACCAGCACCGGCCGCGCCAAGCACTGGCGCGGGCCGCGAAGTGCTTGCGACGCCTAGCGTGCGCAAGCTGGCAAGAGAGAAAGGCATCACACTCGCAGAGGTGACGCCTACAGGGAAGCACGGCCGCGTAACACGCGAGGACGTGCTAGGCTTTGGTGGAGCTGGCACAGCCGCTCCAGCAGCGGTTGAAGCAGCTGCTCCAGTAGCAGCTGGCACTGATGACGCACCTGCCGCAAGCACGCAGGTAGTTGGAACTGGCGATCGCGTCGAAGAACGGATTCCGTTCAAAGGCATCCGTAAACTCATCGCGAACGCGATGGTTAAATCCGTGTACACGGCTCCGCACGTGACATTGATGGATGAGATCGACGTATCGGCACTCGTCGCTTTACGCGAGCGTACGAAGCCGCTCGCAGAGAAAAAAGGCGTGAAATTGACATACCTTCCGTTCATCGTGAAGGCGTTGGTTGCAGCTTGCCGTCAATTCCCGATCATGAACGCTATGATCGACGAAGAGAAGCAAGAAATCGTCTACAAAAAGTACTACAATATCGGAATCGCAACAGATACAGAAAACGGCTTGCTGGTTCCTGTTATCCATGATGCTGACCGTAAAAACGTATGGTCAATCGCTTCTTCGATCAAAGATTTGGCTACTCGCGGACGCGATGGCAAATTGGCGGCGAATGAGTTGAAAGGCAGCACAATCTCCATCACGAACATTGGCTCAGTTGGCGGTATGTTCTTCACACCGGTTATCAACTTCCCTGAAGTTGCGATCCTAGGTGCAGGCCGTATCACCGAGAAACCAGTTGTGAAAAATGGACAAATCGTTGCCGCACACGTTATGGCGCTTTCCTTAAGTTTCGATCACCGTATCGTAGACGGAGCGACAGCACAAAGCTTCTTGAACTACATCAAACAGCTTCTGGCTGATCCAGAGCTTCTCGTCTTGGAGGTGTAACAGCATGGTAGTAGGAGATGCTTCTTTAGATATAGATTTATTGGTCATCGGTGCAGGCCCTGGCGGTTACGTAGCCGCCATTCGGGCTGCTCAACTTGGCCAAAGCGTACTTATTGTTGATAAAGACGCATGGGGCGGCGTGTGTTTGAACCGCGGCTGTATCCCTTCCAAAGCTCTGATTTCTGCAGCGCATACGTATGAGCACGCTCAGCATGCGGACAGCATAGGGATCTCCGTAGAGAACGTGAAAGTGGACTTTACGAAGGTACAAGCTTGGAAAAACAGCATTGTTGCCAAACAAACAGGCGGCGTAAGCGCATTGCTGAAAGGCAACAAGATTCAAACGTTCCAAGGTGAAGCGATGTTTATCAACGAGCACGAAGCACGTGTGTTCAATGATGCAGAAGCACCGCGTTACCGCTTCAAAAACTGTATTATCGCAACGGGCTCCCGTCCGATCGAGTTGAAAGCTTTCCCTTACGGTGGAAGAATCATCTCTTCAACAGAAGCTTTGAACTTGCCTGAGATTCCGAAAAGCATGATCGTTATCGGCGGTGGCTATATCGGGATCGAGCTTGGTCAAACGTATGCGAAATTCGGTACAAAAGTTACCGTGTTGGAAGGCTCTGATCATGTGCTTCCAGGCTTCGAGAAAGAATTGACGAAGCTTGTTGCTAAGAACCTAGAGAAAGTTGGCGTAGAAGTTCATACCGAAGCGTTAGCACAATCCTGCACAAAAACAGACAACGATGTTACGGTTACTTTCACAGTTAAAGGTGAAGAAAAGCAAGTCACTGCAGATTACGTTCTTGTAACTGTAGGTCGTCGTCCGAACACAGACGGCGAGCTTGGTCTAGACCTAATTAACTTGAAAATGACAGATCGCGGTCTAATTGAAGTCGATAACCAAGGTAGAACAAGTATTCCTCACATTTTCGCAATTGGTGATGTTGTTCCAGGTCTTTCCTTGGCTCACAAAGCTTCCTATGAGGCAAAAGTGGCGGCTGAAGCGATTGCTGGTCATGCAAGTATCGTTGATTACAAAGCGATGCCTGCTGTTGTATTCTCCGATCCGGAAATCGCAGGCGTAGGTCTAAGCGAAACCGAAGCCAAAGCGCAAGGTATCAATGTTACGATTGGTAAATTCCCTTACGCGGCTAACGGACGCGCGAACTCTTTGAACGCCAATCAAGGCTTTGTGAAGCTTGTCGGCGACAAAGAAACGGGCCAATTGCTCGGTGGTCAAATCGTAGGTCCAGAAGCTTCAAACTTGATCGGTGAGCTTGCGCTTGCGGTTGAGATGGGCGCTAATCTGGAGGACATCGCACTTACGATTCATGCACATCCAACATTGACTGAAATGATCATGGACGCTGCTGAAGGTGCGCTTGGACACCCGATTCACCAGCTTGGCAAATAATTATTAGTTATTAACGGTATTCCATGCCTTTAGATAAAAGTCCCGAGAGTTCGGCTGCAAAGCCACTCTACGGGACTCTTTTAATTGACGCTCCTAATCGGCTGCTTATATAATTTGGAGAGCAAGTCATGCACGCCATAACGTTGGGAGCGTTGAACATGAATACCTCGAAACCGATCATCATCGGCCATCGCGGCGCAATGGGTGAAGCGCCAGAGAATACGTTGGCTTCTTTTGCATTAGCTTTAAAACAAGGCGCACAGGCGATTGAGCTGGATATTCATATCACGAAGGATGATATAATCGTCGTATGCCACGACGGAACGTTAGATCGGACATCGAATGGTTCAGGACGCATTTGCCAGCACAATTGGAAAGATATTAAAATGCTAGACGCCGGAGCTTGGTTTTCGGAGAAGTTCAAAGGGGAACGCATTCCGCTGCTTAGTGAGGTATTCGATATCATGCCGCGTGGAACGCTCATTAATGTGGAAGTGAAGGATGCCTATGAGGGACGGATAGAGAAAGAGTTACTTGCGTTTATGCGTGCTGCCAAGCGATACGAGGATGTGGTTGTTTCTTCTTTTGACCATAAAGTCATTCAGCGGTTAAAAAGGGCAGAACCTAAACTGAAAGTAGGCTTGCTGTATGAAGCGAACTTATCCAATCATGCAGCGTATGCGAAGCAAGTGGGCGTAGATGTCTACTCCTTGCATCCGTATTTTCGCCACATTGCAAAAGAGGATGTTGCTTTGGCAAAGGCCGCTGGCCTTGCTGTTTACCCCTATACCGTTAATGCGTTATCCGATTACAAAATGATGGTTGAAGCTGGCGTATCCGGCATTATTACGAATTACCCTGGCAGGCTGAAAGCCTATTTGAATACTTAGTTCATAATTAATAGACCTTGGCCTATATGTGCTGAGGTCTTATTTCTTTTTCCTGCATACAATGAACTATTGATAGACGCGAAAGAGATACCAATAGGGGGAGTTCCCATGTTCAAATGGATGTTCGTTACGCTAGTAAAGCTGTTACTTCCGTGCTTGCGTCTGTTTGTGTTGTTCGCTTTTAAGGTGAAAGTGACAGGCATGGAGAATCTCGTATTGACGGGAAAAACGGTACTAATCCCGAATCACGTATCGTTGTTGGATGCGGTGCTGCTTGCTTTGATTTTGCCAAAAGATGCGGCATTTGTTGTGAATACGAATATAGCAAAGCGATTTGCATGGGTGCTCCTATTCAGGGCGCATATCACGGTTGATACAGCGAATCCATATGCCGTTCGCAAAATGTTGAAAACGATACAAAGTGGAACACCGCTTGTCATTTTCCCTGAAGGGCGTATCACGACGACAGGCGGAATGATGAAAATATACGGAGGCATCGGATACATTGCGCTACGAGCTCAGGCTCGAATCGTGCCGATCGCCATCCAAGGTCTAGAGTATTCGAAGTTATCCTATTTGCGAGGGAAAATTAAGCAACGGTGGTTTCCTCCCGTGCACATTGCGTTTGGCGAAGCTTTTCATGTACCAGCAGGAGATGAGCGCTTTACGAAAAAAGTTCAAAAGGAGCAGGCGACGGAAGCTATTCGCAATAAACTGTTGATTCACTTGCTCGAAAGCCGGCTCCAGCCTGAGATCAACTTATTCAACGAGTTGCTGTCGGCAGCTCGAAGGCACGGTCAAGCCACGGTCATCGTTGAAGATGTCGTGAGTAATTCCGCTTTGACGTATCGGAAGCTGCAATTGTCTAGCTATACACTGGCAGTCAGGTTGGGAAAGCTGCTGGCAGGGCAAAAGCGAGTAGCCCTTCTATTACCAAATGCCGCGGGGCATGTAGTGACATTATTTGCGCTGTACCGATTAGGCATCACGCCAGCGATACTGAATTACTCAGCCGGACGGCAGGCTATGCTGGACGCTTGTGAAACTGCAGAAGTAAAAACTGTTCTGACGTCTAGGGTGTTTATCGAGAAGGCAGGTCTTTCCGAGTTTATCCTCGGAGCTAGCGGTTCCTTCTCCATTATTTATCTCGAGGACGTAAAGGAAGAGCTAAACTTGCAAGAGAAGTTGGCTGGTGTGTTTCACTTTTTGCTGCGGAAGAAAGGGCCAGTGGCTCCTGGTCGGAATGAGGTTGTTCTCTACACCTCAGGTAGTGAAAGTAAACCCAAGGGTGTCGTTCTGACGCACCGTAATATATACGCGAATATTCAGCAGGCGAGGCTTGTAATCGCTTTTAATAGTTCGGATATTGTCCTGGGTAGTATGCCTATGTTTCATTCGTTTGGTTTGACGGCGGGGACGATGCTCCCGATTCTTACGGGAGTGAAGTTGGTGTTATATCCCAATCCCTTGCATTACAAGGTCATTCCAGAGCTCGTGTATGATCGGAATATTACGATTCTATTCGGTACATCAACGTTTCTAGGGGCATATGCAAGGACCGCTCATCCTTATGATTTTGCCCATTCGTTGCGATATGTTGTTGCGGGTGCTGAGCGGTTGAAGGAAGAAGTTCGCCAAGCTTGGCAAGATAAATTCGGGATTCGAATTTTGGAGGGCTATGGTACGACGGAGACGACGCCTGTTATTTCTCTGAACACGCCGATGCATGGGAAGAAAGGCTCAGTCGGCAAATTGCTCCCTGGAATTGAAGCCATTGTTGAAGAGGTGGAAGGGATTGCGACGGGGGGACATTTACGTGTCAGAGGTCCGAATGTTATGAAGGGGTACTTGATTCATAGTAAGGGCTTTGTACCAGCCGCCGAGTGGTATAGCACTGGAGATATTGTTACTTTGGATGATCAAGGGTACTTGTTCATTCAAGCACGTTTGCAGTCTTTTGCCAAAATAGGCGGGGAAAAGGTATCGCTTCTCATGGTCGAAGAGCTCGTATCAAGGAGCTTGGCGGCACCTGCGGTATGCGCTGCGGTACATGTGCCGGATCGACGAAAGGGCGAGCGAATTATTGTGTATCATACGAGTAAAGTGAGCCCTCTCGAAGTGCTTCGCGATTCGATGAGACTTGAGGGGCAACCCGCAATTTACATGCCATCTGAGTTTCGGTATATCGAGAAGCTGCCGTTACTCGGGAGTGGGAAGATTGACTATGTGACACTGAAACAGTGGGCGCTGCTGAAAGGTTATGGGGTTGGAAATGGAGATGGAGATGGAGAAACACCCACAGCTTAAGCTGTGGGTGTTGATCGAATGACGGAAATAGCCGCAGGAATAAGTTCGATTTGTAGCGGAGTGGAGCCAGCGAACTCCCCGTCCGCTTGGACAAGCAAGGATTTCTCAGTGCGAATGGATATCGATTTCCCTTTATAAAAAGATACAGCAGGATGTTCCGTATGCTTACCTTGATACACCGTGAAAAGAACAGGCAGGAGACGGAACCGGCCTTTACTTTGAATGACAACCACATCTGCCACGCCGTCTGTTGGACTTGCTGTCGGACAAATTTGAATCGAACCTCCGTAAAAAGGGATATTCGCAACGGCTGTCAACCACATATCAGGCAGCTGGTTAACTCTGCCGTCTACTTCTAACCAAGCTGTGGAAGGTTGATAGGTTGCGAACACCCGGAGTATTGAAATGAAATAGGATAGTTTACCTAGTCCTAGGCGGTTTAAGAGCTTTTTGTAGCTGGCTTCGTTCGTAATTTTAGCGACCATCCCGTCAAATCCTGCGCCAATGCTATTTACAGCCACTCGGTTGTGTTTGGCATGCAGCAGATCAATTTGTACTATACTCGGGGCAGTTAAGGCGATTTGAAGGGCTTCCAGCGGATGATTTGGTATGCCATAGGCTTTGGCAAAATCATTGCCTGTACCCGCTGGAATAACCGCGATGGGGCAAGTTACGCCTTTCTTTTGAAGCTGCCAAACACCACCTGCCACCTCATGAATGGTACCATCGCCACCAATAATGATAATACGCTGAACGTGATGCTCTTGAATTAGGGATATGGCGTGCTGCGTCGCTTCACCTGCTTGGGTCGTTAGTTTTGCTAGATAAGAGATTTGATGCGCTTGGAGGTGATCTCGAATTCCTGCCCAAATTTTAGCACCTCTGCCATTTCCTGAAAGCGGGTTCACGATGATTCCGATTGATTCCATGGATATTTGCCCCTAATCGTTTTGATGAAGTGGAAGAAGTATTTTGTAAATGAAATGAAATGATTGCTGTATAAAGGTTGTTGACGAATTTTGTCTTTACATAAGGGGTACTGTTTTGTAAAATAAACCATAGGTAAATTAAATAATTTTGTGTTAGGTTTTGTTACATAAGACTATCAGCTTTGTGATTTACACTCGGGGGGAGAATGGGTAACTTTGAAATCCAAAACGATATTGAGCAGCATGAGTAGTACGGCAAAGCCGAACGTCAACCTGTCTATCCTTCGTAATCTTAAACTACGTTTTAAATTGCTGTTGATGAATGCGATAGCGATCTTATTCTTATTAATTGTAGGTATTACTGGTTATCATTATATGGACAAGATGTCTAGTAACTCTACTAGAATGTACGAGGAAAGTCTGCTATCTGTCAAATGGATTAATCAATTAAAAACAAATTTCAATGAAACCGAATCAAATTTGCTAGAAATGATGTTGTCCACCGATGTGAAATATAAGGCCAAGCTCAAAGCTAAGTTAGATGAGAACTCGGGTACCAATAAAGATTTAGTTACAAAAATAGCAGGGATTGCACTGAATGAGGAAGAAGCTGGAGCCTTCAAAAGCTTCGAGGAACTGAATCTGAAATATCGTGAGGTCGTTGTAAAAACCATCGATCAAGCGACGCAGAATAATCAAGTTGCTTATCAGGTCTACAACAATGAAGTATCTCCTCAAGGTGATAAAACGGTAGAAGCATTAGATAAGCTAGTTGGGCTCAAGGAATCCGCGGCGGAGCAATTCCAGAAATCGAGTACGACTGATTCCGCGATTTCACATTGGGTCATTATTTTAACGATCATTATCGCAATTGTTGTGATGACTTTGGGCGCATTGGCTCTAAACATGATCATCTCCACGCCGATTCGCAGACTCCAAGAAAACATGGAAAAAGCAGCCGGTGGTAATCTAGCTGTTAAAGGGGATTACCCTTATGACGATGAGGTTGGTAAATTAACCAATTCCTTCAATGTCATGACGGAGAGCTTGCGCAGCTTAGTTATGCAAATCTCCGATAACGCGCTAACCCTTTCGGCAAGTTCAGAAGAGCTTCTTGCAAGCTCGGAGCAAAGCTCTTTGGCAGCGAAACAGGTTGCTACTTCAAGCCAACAGCTGTCGGAGGATTTCGATAAGCAATTTGCTGGTGTGACGCAAGCCAACGAGGCAGTTGGTCTTATGCTGACAAGTACGAAGCAAATTGATGAGTCTGCGCAAGTGGTGGCCACTCTCGTGAATCAAGCGACGCGAGCAGCTCAGAATGGGAAACAATCCGTAGTTTCTATCGCTGGTCAAATGTCTGAGATATCTGAAGCGGTTCGTGACGTTAACGTGGTCATTGAAGCTTTGGGGAAAAATGCACACAAAATCGGTGAAATCGTTAATGTTATTAACGAGATTTCAACACAAACGAACCTGCTTTCGTTGAACGCTGCGATTGAGGCAGCGCGCGCTGGGGAAGCTGGACGTGGCTTCGCAGTTGTTGCTGGGGAAGTACGTAAGCTTGCGGAGCAGTCATCTACATCGGCACGAAACATTACGGATCTAGTATCGACGATCCAAAGACAGATCAATCAAGCGGTAAGTTCCATGCATACAGGTGCAGGAAAAGTAAAAGAGGGATTGATAATTTCCGAGGAAGCGCAGGAATCGTTCGTACATATCGAGACTTCTGTCGAGAAGGTAAATACGAAAGTGGAAGATGTGAATCGGAACATTCACCAACTCGTGGATGCGAACTTGCGCATCGAGCAGGTGATGCGCATTGTGAGCTCCGTTTCGGAGACGGGTATTTCCGTCAGCCAGGAGACATCCGCTGCGAGTCAGCAGCAAATGTCCACCACGGAGGAAATCGAGAATTCCGCGAAGTCCTTGGCTGGACTGGCGGAGGAGTTGCAAATTTCGTTGCAGAAATTTAAGGTGTAGAGAGAACCCGCGGGCATTGTGCCTGCGGTTTTTTTTTGAATAGTTGCTGTAGCGGTGAAAAACATGCTTACAGCGTGAGAACGTCAGAAGTTCGCCGTCGAGATAGCTGTAGCGGTGAAAAACACGCTTACAGCGTGAGGACGTCGAGAAATCCGCCGTCAAAATAGCTGTAGCGTGAAAAACACGCTTACAGCGTGAGAACGTCAGGAAGTCCGCCGTCAAGATAGCTGTAACGGTGAAAAACACGCTTACAGCGTGAGAACGTCGAGAAGTCCGCTGTCGAGATAGCTGTAACGGTGAAAAACACGCTTAAAGCGTGAGGACGTCGAGAAATCCGCCGTCAAGATAGCTGTAGCGGTGAAAAACACGCTTAAAGCGTGAGGACGTCGAGAAATCCGCCGTCAAGATAGCTGTAGCGGTGAAAAACACGCTGAAAAGCGTGAGAACGTCAGGAAATCCGCCGTCTAGATAGCTTTAGCTGTCACTCAACAGGTTATCCCATCAACTGTTGTAACACTTCAGTTGAGGACGGTAGTATTTTATCCGTTGAGTTCCTTTCCCGACGCTTTCAAGGATCTTTTTCTCATGCATGACCTTGAGTAGCTGTCGAGCTTT
This sequence comes from Paenibacillus sp. J22P51, assembly GCF_059692215.1. Lineage (NCBI taxonomy): Bacteria > Bacillati > Bacillota > Bacilli > Caryophanales > Paenibacillaceae > Paenibacillus > Paenibacillus sp. J22P51. Next base: position 202,125 of record NZ_JCAUAZ010000002.1, read on the forward strand.
CTGCTCTTTAATGGACAATACCTGACACACATCTTGAATGGTTAGGGATGTCTCTATGTTTAGAGCACAACGTAAAATTTCCTTCTCCAAATAATTAATGGGGATGGGTGAAAGGTTTGTCATGCCAAGATAGCGCCCCATGAATTGTTGTAGGACTTGTTGACACATGCGGGGGCGCTCTTTGACATCGTCGTAGGAGAAACGAAGTATTCTCCAGCCATCGATGATGAGGTGGTTCTGGCGAATCAACTGATCCGAGAATTGGGAGCGGCTAATTTGCGAGGCGTGAGTCACGAAACCATCAATTTCGATGGCAAGTTTGAGGGTGTGTTTAAGAAAAGCGAAGTCAATGAATCGCTTGCCATCCCGAAAGTCTTTAATTTCATATTCTGGATGAAGATCGACAAAACTTTTAAAGGCAGGCCACCAAACCTGCTCGAGAAATAATTTTTCAGCATGACCATGGCCATCTAAAAGCCTTCGAAGTGGCTCTCCTTTCCGATTAGATGAGTGATAATTGATAAATCCAAGATGCGCTAGTTCAAAAGATCGTTCCATATAACCGCCTCCATGAAATAAATAAGCCGCTTTTCACGATCAGCCAAGGCTGAACTTGAAAAGCGGCGTGTGCTTCACGACCAAATTTAGGTGAAACATATACTCTCAAGATTATAGCGGAAAAATTGAATATTTGGAAGATAAAGTGAATTCACGACATAATACCAATGATTGTTCTTTCCGTATCATTCCTCGCACACCCGCCGTATATCACCACCGTATTGACACGCATGTACAATTATTATATAATATTAAAGTTGATTGAAATGAAAACATATAAACACTTCATATTTAGCCTCATTTACCCCACACGAACGATTAGCGAGAAGAAAGTAACCCCCTCTCCTTGTTTGTTTTTCTCCCAATGCGCAATCCATCAGCTCATTTATGGTAAACCCGAGGCAACGTAAGTGTTTCGGCAGTAAGTGTTTGTAACGCAATTCGCACTGGCGCGGTCATTGGAGCCGCAAGGATGAAAGAGAGGTAGGGCTTTCATTGTTTTGATTCCAACACATGAATTACGCAATTTCATAGAGATCAATTGATGTTAGATAAATCGTTTTCGTGCTGATGAGGTGCGGGAACGATTTTTTATGTTGTTCATGGATGATCATTTACATGTGGATATTCTTTTGGATTGCAGTTTTCTGAGAGAAAGCGTCAAATTGCTGGTGAATCTTGCTCTGTTCCTTTACAATAAAATCAAATCAACCAAAGGTTTGTTAATGATAGCTTGGGTCTTTGTTAAAATGATAGCTTGTATTTTTTTTCACGATACCAGGGGTAATGACCGAGCTACTACATAAAGAAAGAGGCGTAGAACCGATGGCAGAACAGAGCTTTGTGCTCAAGGCAACATGGACAGGCGGTCTGGATGGAACTGGACATATTCAGGCGGGGAGACTCTCAACGCCAATTTCCGTGCCTAGTGAATTTGACGGGCCAGGCGTTGGATCGAATCCAGAAGAAATGCTGCTAGGTGCCGCGGCAACCTGCTATATCATCACGTTAGGCACGTTGCTCCAGCGAACAGGTATCGTATCCCTTGAGCTCAACTCCCACATCTACGTACAGAATCGACCAACGATGAAAGTAAATGCGATTATTCACCGTCCGCTTATTGCTGTGCCGCCTCAAACGACGGAAGCGCAAATTGATAAAATAAGCAAAGCCGCATTCCGCGCCGAACAAACCTGTATGATAAGCAAAGCATTGCGAGGCAATGTAACGATTAGCGTTGAGCCAGAGATTCGCATCATGGAAGCGTAGTCGTTGGCTAGTCGGAATGTAATGTGAATGTCTGAGTCTATCTTGAAGGAGAGCAGCGCAGCGATGAATCTGAACAAAAAAGTGTTTATCGGTTTTTTACTATTCATTATCATTCCTTTATTCGTTCTAGGGTCAGCGGTATACACGGTCTCCCAACAGCTTATTGAGAAAAAATATGGTGATTTAACAGAAGTAACGCTGCAAGCGATCTCACGTAATATTTATTACATGTTCAAGGAAGCGAACTATTTCTCCGATTTCTGGATGGTGAAAGATAGCATTCAAGGCATCTATCGTACGATGGAAACGGTGAAGCCGAACACGGACACGCTCTCCTCGTATGATTTGAATACGTTCGATACGCTGCTTCGCGGCTCAATCCTCACGTACTCACCTGTACAGTCAGTTGTCATTTACAACAATGGAGGCAAATCCTTCAGCGCAGGGCGAACGAGCGGAAGTGCGATTCCATGGTCGACGATTCAACAAAGCATGGCCTTCAAACATATTCAGGAGCTGAACGGCAGCCCACTTTGGATTGGACCCTCCGAGTTCAATGAGTTCGGATCTGGCCGAAGCGGGGAGTTTTATCAAGCGCGCATGGTCAAGGATTTCTGGACGATGGATAATCTCGGCTACATGCTGTTGAAATTTAAGTTTAATGAGCTGGATCAGATTTTCAAATCCTTCAACACGAACGAGCAAAGCTCTAAACGCTATTTGCTTGTGAACAAAAATGGTCTCATTTTCTACGATAATAAGCACAATTTTGAAGGTGCGAACGTCCTGCAGCTGATACAGGGGAAGTTGGATTTAGGGCTCAATAATTACAGCTTCCAGGCCAATTTTCAAAACGAAAAAAGCCTCATTTCCCTGTACCATTTAAACATTAATCAGATGGGAGTTCAGGATTGGAGTGTCGTATCCGTAACCTCTTGGAAGTATGTCGCGGGGGAAATTGAGACCATTATGAAGCTCGTAGCGGGAATTACGTTTATTTGTTTGTTCTTTGCACTCGTGTATAACCTCGTCTTCGTAAGACGTATTATTCAATTGATTCTTCGCATGCTGAATTCTATGAAAAAAGTGGAGCGGGGCGATCTGACTACACGCATGGAAGAGAGCGGGAAGGATGAAACCACAGCATTAGCGAGAGGTTTCAACAGCTTAATTGTGCGGGTCGAGGATCTTCTCGAAGAGGTGAAGCTTCAGCAAGACCGCAAAAACAAAGCAGAACTCATGCTGCTGCAAGCGCAGATTAAGCCTCATTTTCTTTTTAATACACTCGAGTCGATCAATGTGCTAGCCATCCAAAACCAAGGTAAGAAAGTCAGTCAGATGGTTATTCGTCTAGGGAATTTGCTGCGGATCGGGATGGAGAATCGGGAAGAGATTACACTGAAGCAAGAGCTTGAGCATCTTCGCAGCTATTTGGAAATCCAGGAGTTTCGTTTTGAGGATCAGTTCCAATACACGATCGAAGCGCCGCAGGAGCTGCTGCATGAGGAGATTTTGAAGTTGACGCTTCAGCCTCTAGTCGAGAACAGCTTGCAGCATGGCTTTGAACCGATTGATTATATGGGCTTGATTTCAGTTAGGGTTGTGGATGAAGGTGACCGCATTGGGCTGTATGTGACAGATAACGGTGTTGGGATTAGTAATGAGAAGCTAGCGAAGTTTCATTATAAAACAGAGTTAGAGACGCCTTTTCATGAAATTTTGGAATCAAATGAAGAGCGGAGAGGGCTTGGCGTAAGTAATGTTGCCGATCGTGTCCGGATTCAATATGGGGAGCATTATGGCATGTTCATTTGTTCGCAAGAAGGCCAAGGAACGACGATGAAGGTTGTAATCCCGAAGAGGAAGAAGGTTAACCAATGAGATTGAAGGCCATATTGGCGGATGATGAGCCTAATATTTTACGCAATCTGCAGGCGGTCATTCCGTGGGGAGAACTTGAAATCGATATTGTAGGCACAGCTAAAAATGGACTTGAAGCCTTGGAGCTCTGTGTTCAGCATATCCCAGACATCGTGATGAGTGATATTCGGATGCCGCAAATGGACGGAATTACGTTTATCCATAAGCTTCGGGAAATGAATGAGGATTGCACTGTGCTGATGGTGACGGGGTATCAGGATTTTGAATATGTGCGTTCACTTCTGAGAGTGGGAGTTAGCGATTATATCCTAAAACCGATCAATTACGAAGAGCTTGAAAACTCGATCCGTAAACTAGCCGTTGAAATTCGAGCCAAAAAACAGATGCAGCAGGAGGAGCTTCTGAAGTGGGGTAAAATCAGAAGCTTGGCTTACGAGAAGATTTTGCAGGATATTATGATGGACTATACAGATATCACTGCGAATACGCAGCTTCCCATTGATCAAGGGGATTTGGAGACGCTGCGTTATGTATTTGCCATTATTGACGTGGATAATTACTCCCAGAAATCACTGCCGTGGTCGGAGCAGGAACGTAAGCTATGGAACTTCGCTGTGCGTAATGTCTTGCAAGATTCTTTGGCGGAAGAGAAGTCGCAGTTCACCGTTCTTCAGATGCGTGAAGGGGAATGGGCTCTGCTCATCACGTGGGAGGAGTCAGTACACGATTCTGTAGAATCGACATGGAGTGACTTAGCTGCAAAGCTGCAACAGAATGTGCTGCAGTCTGTGAAGCTTGGTATCAGTATAGGCTACTTCCCTGAGGCGATAGGCTTGCAACGGCTGGCGGATACCTACAGGAAGCTTCAGCGATTCATGCAGTTGAATCTAGACAAGCAGCAATCCGTGTTTCCCTATAAAGAAAGCAAAGAGTCTGCAGACGCGAATAGCTCGCTGTGGTTCTTGGTGGAAGAAATTGTAACGGGTCTTAAGCAGCTGAACCGTCTCAAAACCGAGGATGCGCTTGATCGTCTGAAATTATTGCTGGAGGGTCTGTCGGAGAGCTCCTTTGCCAGAGCCTATCAGATGATGCATTATTTGATCCTTCATGTACTCCGTGAGCTTCGTGAGATGAATGCCCTCGATAGTCAGGAAGAGGAACAGATATGGCGTGAGCTGGATAAAAGCGAGAGCATCCCGCATTTGCTGCAGGTCATGGTACAACTTGTATCGATTGGGCTGGAGGCTACGAATAAGAAGAAGAATAGTGAGTTACTTATGGCCGCAGCCAAGGAGTATATCCGTTTGAATTATTCGACTGATTTTGGCATTGAGGATATTGCAAGCAGCCTAGGGATTAGCGCTAGTTACTTCAGTTTGTTGTTTAAACAGCATTTTGGGGAAACCTTTGTGGAACACGTGACGAAGCATCGGATGGAGCAGGCGAAATCCCTGTTGCTTCACAGTGACAAAAGCATTACCGACATTGGAAGATGCGTGGGCTACATGGAACGACGCTATTTTACAAAAGTATTTCAGAAGTTTACCGGCGAAATACCTTCCGAGTATCGTGATAAGCGAAAGGAAGGGAACTAGAGGAATTTGCCCCTAGATAAGGAATTTATCTGTCTTTAGTAGGTACAAGGGTTTAATTATACTTAAATGGTAAGCTTAAAGGAGAACCAATTGGATGAGAAAACGAACACTGATGAGTGGGGCGTGTAGCTTAGCTGTCACCGTCATGCTATCGGGATGTAGTATATTGTCGGACAAATCCGATGCACAGAGTGATGCGGCCAGCGGAAAAGGGGCACAGAATGGTCCCATCCTGCTGACAATTCGTCATACACAGGTTAAGGATACACAGAAGAAACGGTTAGCGATGCTGCAAGACGTTGTAAAAGCAACCGAAGCAAAGGTGCCTGGTTTGACGATTACGTTAGATGGTGTTGAGGATAAGGTAAATCGTTTCGAAAAGCTGCGTGCAGAAATGGCAGCGGGAAACCCGCCAGAAATATTTGATCTGTTCGGAGGCACGGATACGAAAGATTATGTGAAGGCGAACAGGCTGCTGGACCTCACACCCATTCTGCAAGAGCTTGGATTAACGGATAAGTTTTATAGTTTTGAAGAGTTCACTGTTAATGGCAAAATCTATGGGATTCCCATGGCTGGCTACGTGGAAGGCCTGTACTATAATAAAAAGATTTTGGCTGAGCAGGGGATCAAGCTGCCCCAAACCTGGGAAGAGCTTGTAGCCGCTGCGGAGAAACTGAAAGCTGCCAAAATTACTCCTTTTGCGATGGCGGCCAAGGATTCCTGGGTTATTAATATGATGATAAATACGATGTGGGTACGCACAGCAGGTGCTGATTCGATCGAAGGATTTTTGAATGGGAGCAAGCATTGGACAGACCCAGAGGTATTGAAAGCTTTTGAACAGTATCAATCGCTCATTCAGAAGGACTATTTCCAAGATGGCAGTCTAGCGCTTGCTTATGCGGAGCAGCAAAATACATTCAGCAGCGGAGTCGCAGCCTTCATGTTTGATGGCAGCTGGGCCAATACACCGCTTCTCGATCCGGAGAAATCCATGATTGCCCGTGATGTCGGTTTCATGAACTTCCCGTCCATGGGTGGACCTGGAGATGGCTATATCAATGGCGGCTGGTCAAATGCCTATGGCTTTTCTCAAAAAGTCACGCCAGAGCAGTTGTTAGCGATCAAGGAATTTATTAAACAAATGTACAATGAATCGATGCAAAAAAGGCAGCTTGTTGAAGAAGGCATGCCTCCGGCGATGAAGCTTCATGATACAAGTCAAGTAAATCCCTTGATCACGGAAATATTGAATGTGTTTGCGGGTAGCAAAGGAACCTTCCCTGCGTTCGATTCACGTATTCAAACGAAAGTTCGGGAGAAGCTTGAGCGAGGTATGCAGGAGCTTCTTGGCGGAAGGACAGACCCAGCCTCACTTATGACTGATTTACAGAAGCAGCAGGAGGCTTCGAATAAAGAAGAAACCCATACCAAATAGTAGTAGGATGACATATGAACAAAATGGGAAGACATGCATGGGCGTATACGCTATTTACCTTGCCGACGCTGCTTATATTCGCGGTATTTTTTATCTACCCGATGTTGATGTCGCTTCGCTATGGATTCACGGAGTGGGACGGCATCAACCCAGCAAGATTCAATGGGCTGGACAATTTCATAACAGCCTTTCAAGATCCTTATTTTTGGATAGCTGTGCGAAATAATATGTATTTCATCGGTTTCTCAATCGGTATCCAGATCCCTATTATTCTGGCGATAGCGCTGCTGGTGAGTAAAATAAAGCGTTGGATCGGGTTTTATAAAACCCTGATTTTCCTTCCCACGATTCTCTCCACTGCGGTCGTTGGTGTGCTTTGGGAGTTTATTTACCATCCGCAGGCGGGGCTGCTTAACCAAGTTTTAGAAGCTGTCGGCTTATCCAGTTGGCAGCATGCTTGGCTGGCTGATGGCGCGACGGCGATGCTCGCCATTTTGATCACAAATGCTTGGCAATGGATGGGGTTCTATGTGGTACTTGTCGTATCTGCGATCTATCAAATTCCAAAACATCTGGTGGAAGCCGCTCAAATTGATGGTGCAGGCAGCATCAGACAGGCCTGGTCCATTATCCTTCCGCTATTGAGGCCCGTCATTTTCGTGATGATCCTCTTATCCATTACTGGCGGCATGAAAGCCATGGACATCGTTGTTGTCATGACTGGTGGAAATCCTTATGGAATTACGGAAGTTATGGCATCCTATATGATAAAAAAAGCTTATCGTATTGGTGAGTATGGCTACGCGAACGGCATTGCTGTGTTAATCCTACTCTTTACCGCCATGCTAACATCCTTGTTTGGCTGGGTTACAAGAAAAGCGGATGAGGTGCGATTATGAGATGGAGCCTCTTACGTCGTGTTTTCCCACATGCGGTACTATTCATCTACATTGGATTGATTTTATTCCCGCTAGGCTGGACGCTAAATTCGTCTTTCAAAACAAATAAAGAAATCATTACTGCGCCATGGTCGTTTCCTTCAGAGCTTTCATTATCGAATTACTGGAATGCGTGGACTGGTGCGCATGTAGGTCACTATTTTATGAATAGTGTGGTCAATTCGACGGTTTCAGCTAGCGTCTCTCTGGCTTTAGGTACGGCAACCGCTTATGCGTTAACTAGAATGTCTTATCCAAAGCTAAGCTTGGTTCTGAAAAGGATACTACTCCTTGCTCTGCTAGTACCTGCCGCGTCCTTACTAGTCCCCTTGTATATGCTTCTTAGGAGCTTGCATCTGTACAACACATCCCTAGCGTTAATCCTTCCCTATGTAACCTTGGGGTTGCCGTGGACGGTATTCATGGTTAGCAGCTTCTTTACGTCGATTCCGAATGAGCTGGAAGAAGCGGGAATCATGGATGGGCTCTCCATTTATGGGCTGTTGTGGCGTGTGATCGTCCCGATTTCCATTCCGTCTCTGTTCACCGTATTTATGCTGAACTTTCTGACGAGCTGGAATGAATTTATTATGGCGAATTTATTTTTAACCAAAGAGAAGCTGCGAACGCTCCCTGTGAGCATGGTAGCCTTCTACGACCAGTTGAATATGAACTATGGTTCCCTATGCGCGGCGATCATGATCAGTATGATTCCCGTTGTAGTGATGTATCTTATCCTGCAAAAAGGCATCATGGATAATATAAAAGCATAACCACTTGATTAAGGAGCGTGTTCCATGTGTCATCAGTAGGAATTACGAACAATAAGCCACTAACTCTACGTCAAAAGGTAGGTCAACTTTTTGCTTGCGGTTTTGATGCTATGGAGCCTAATCCGCATATTACGCATTTAATTGAAAAATATGGCATTGGTGGCGTCATCTATTTCCGTCGCAATGTGAAGGACGCACATCAGCTTGCTCAGTTGTCCGCTGACTTGCAGGCGATAAGCCTGAAGAGCGGAGGTCAGCCGCTATTTATCACAGTCGATCAAGAAGGCGGAATGGTGTCCCGGATTGAAAAAGGAGCAACCTTGCTGCCGGGGAATATGGCATTGGGTGCTGCTTTTGCGCCAGCTGGCGTCTATGCTAGTAGCAAGGTGATGGGCAAGGAGCTTCGCCAAATGGGCGTGAATATGAATTTAGCTCCTTGTTTAGATATCAATAATAATCGATTGAACCCTGTCATTGGTGTTCGTTCCTATGGTGAAACGGCGGCGATTGTAAGTGATATGGGCACGCATGCGGTAAAGGGCTTGCAGGACATGGGCGTTATCGCAACAGTGAAGCATTTCCCTGGTCACGGGGATACGACAGCGGATTCCCATCATGATCTGCCCGTTGTTCCACATAGCATGGAGCGATTGATGGAACTGGAGCTGGCGCCGTTCATCAAGGCGATTGAGGGTGGTGTAGATGCTATTATGTCTGCTCATGTGGTGTTCCAAGCCTTGGAAGACAGCAGCGTGCCTTCGACGTTATCGTATAAGATACTGACAGAATTACTTCGCGGCAAGCTTGGCTTCAAAGGGCTGATCGTGACGGATTGCTTAGAGATGAAAGCAATTTCCGAAGGTGTCGGCGTAGCTGAAGGTGCTGTTCGTGCATTAGAAGCGGGAGCGGATATTTTGCTGGTTAGCCATGAATTGGAACGTCAGATTGCAGCCATTGAAGCTGTTATTACAGCTGTAGAAAGTGGTCGCATTCCAGAATCACGCATTGATGAATCCGTTCTGCGAGTAATGACTTACAAATATAAGCGAGATATTCGCTTTGATACGCTTACTCCGATTCCAGAGGGGCCGATCTCGACGTCTGAGCACCAGCTTCTAGCTAAAGAATTGAGTCGCAAAAGCATCACCAAGGTCAAAGATGAAGTTGGCAAGGTGCTTCAAATCAACGATAAAACGTGCGTGATTTGGACAGAAGTTCAATCGGGAACCGAGATCGACGAGGTTGTCGATCGTGAGGGAACCCTTGGCAGCGTGTTGTCCGAGTTAACGGGTGAGCACGTGCAAGAGAGGTACTTGGGATTATTTCCAACGGATGAGGAAATTGCGGAAACGGTGAAGCGCTGTGAAGCATTTGAACAAGTAGTGATCGTTACCTACAATGCAACCTTCTCCCCAGGACAAACGGAGCTGGTTAAAGCGTTGGCACAGAAGGAAGACTTGCACCTTATCGTAGCTGCAGGACGTAACCCATATGACTTGCTTGAATTCCCTGAAGTGAAGACGTACTATGCCTGCTACGAGAATCGACCGCTGGCGATGGTTTCCTTAGCTAATGTGTTGCTGGGTCGTGAAGCAGCAGTAGGGCGGTTACCTGTGACATTATCGGAGCAATATCCAGTTGGCTGGAGACAGGATTAGGAAAGAATTGGTATATCGAAATTTTCACTAGCATCTTGGAGCATCTCTATGTAAAATCAGATAGGCTTGTGAAACTTTTTGTTTCCTATTACGTAGGAACAATGCACATATTTCACGCATTTCATAAGCGATCTATTTATAAAGGGGTGTTTTCTTTACTTATGAGTCAATCAAATGCTCAAGCTGAGCCAACGATGAAATCATTTTTTGCCAGTCGATTCGTGCAAACGATTATGCTTTCTGGCCTTTTGCTCCAAGTCGGGATATGGATTCGTAACTTTGCGATACTTCTTTATGTGACGGATATGACGAATAACGATCCATACTCGGTATCCTTAATTTCCGTTGCAGAGTTTGCACCGATTTTCCTTTTCTCCTTCATCGGCGGAGCCTTCGCGGATCGCTGGAGGCCGAAGTTGACGATGGTTTGGTGCGACATTTTGAGCGCAGCCTCCGTGTTCATTATTTTGATAACGTTGTATATGGGATCTTGGAAAGCGATCTTTTTTGCCACCTTGGTGTCATCCATCCTATCCCAATTCTCGCAACCTTCCGGGATGAAGCTGTTCAAAGTGCACGTTCATGAATCCCAAATGCAAATGGGGATGTCGATGTTTCAGTCCATGATGGCGATTTTTATGATCTTGGGACCGATTCTAGGAACCTTCGTTTACTACCATTTTGGAATTGAAACGGCCGTTGCGATTATGGGAGCATGCTTCTTATTATCAGCTTTGGTTCTCACACTTCTGCCTGCAGATCGCAAAGAAGAGAAGTCTTCAGAGCCGCGTACGACGCATATATTTGCCGAAATGGGTCAAGGCTTTCGTTATGTGATAAGAAACAAAATGCTAGTTATCCTTGGCGGATGTTTTGCTGTTGCGGGTCTGGCCATTGGTTTAATTAGCCCGCTTGGTATTTTTCTTGTTACGGAGCAACTGGGCTTGGCTAAGGAGAATCTGCAGTGGTTTATGGTGGCCAATGGGGTCGCGATGATTGTAGGCGGAGGCGTAACAATGGCGTTCTCCAAAAAAATATCTCCGCAGGCGATGCTTACCATTGGTATGGCTGTTAGTGCCGTTACCTTTGCTTTGATAGGGATGACACACTTATTCTGGTTTGCGCTTGCCATGCAGTTCATTTCAGGTCTTGTTATGCCGGCTATTCAAATTGGGATTAATACGTTGATCCTAGGGAATACGGAAGAATCTTTCGTCGGCCGTGTAAATGGGATTTTAACGCCGCTCTTTATGGGGGCCATGGTAATCATGATGAGTTTGGCTGGGACGATCAAAGCGTCGTTCTCACTTGAAACGATCTACCTAACATCGGCATTATTGTTTGTTATCGGCGTAGGTATTATGGTACCGTCTTTGAAATTGAAGTCAGAACAAATCCCTCAGCCGAGCAGTGAACTGAAATAGTAGAAATGCAAAACGCGATATCGCTAGGCCTTGATGGCTAATGATATCGCGTTTTTTGTAATCTTCATTTTTACCTATCTAGGCATCTCCTAAATGCAACCGACATCCGAAGGAGATACGGAACGAGAGGACGTTATTTGTGGAGAAATCGGCATCTTGGAGAAGTTGAGGAACGAGGTTCCGCTATTTCTATGAAAAACATGCAAATTGACCTAGGTATGGACGAAATAGCGCCCTGACGTTCCGTAACGTTTGAGAAAAGGCAGTTTTCGAGTAAATAAGGGAACTACGTTCCGCAACGCAAGGCTGGGATCCCAAACAAACTACAGGAACGGTGTGCCAGATTCTTTGAAAGCAAGCTTCATCTCTGGGGTAATGCTTGAATCGCTAATGATGCCGACGGCTTCTTGCACTTCACCGATGACGAAGAGAGAGCTTCGGCTGAATTTGGAATGATCAGCCACGAGATACGTTTCCATGGATTGCTTCATCATGCGGCGATTCGTCTCAGCTTCAAGCTCATTGTAGATCATCATTCCGCGTGAGAGGGAAATGCCATCGCAGCCCATGAACGTTTTGCGGATGCTGAGATTCTCGAGTGTGGCATTCGCAAGCGGACCTGACAGCTCAAAGGTTTGTGTGCGAATCACACCACCGGTCAAGATCAGCTGCAGCCCAGGTGTGCCAATAAGCTCATAGGCAATGTTCACGGCATTCGTAATGACGGTCAAATTTTTGAATTGGTTCAGCTTTTTCGCAATAAAGGTCGTGGTTGTTCCGCCGGTTAGCCCGATAATATCGCCATCTTCGATGTAACGAAGGGCTTTGTCAGCGATTTCTTTCTTTTCCTCGGTATAGAGGTCCATTTTATTAAAGAAGGGGACTTCGACTTTCAAGCTTTCAAGTACAGCCCCGCCAAAGGTGCGGATGCAGCGTTTCTCTTGCTCGAGAATTTCCAGATCTCGTCGTGCTGTTGCTTCAGAGACATTGAACTGCTTCACAATATCCGTCAAAGCAATGGAGCCTTTATCTTTGATCGCATGCATGATGGCATCTCGGCGAACATCGGTCTTTCCCATGGTGTACCCCCTATCAGCTTCCGTCTGGGAAGCTAAGTAACGATTCTATATAAAACATGCTTATTTTGCTAAAAATAACGCTTCTTTATATCTTATCATGGCGAGATGAGGTCGTCCATCAGATCATGCTTGTATCAGCCGTTAATAGCTTCATTTTTGCTTGAAGTGTGCATTTCTTGAAAAGCTGGTCATGGGAGCATAGATAAATGAGCTGAACAGGGTGAAGAAAATAGAAAAACAGGCATCCTTATTGAGAAGGTATGCCTGCTTGGGTTCTAAGTGCTTTTGCTCATTTTTTGGCTGCGAGCCAATTCGCTAATGCTTCGATATCTTCTGCTTTCAACGTGTCTTTGAAAGGCGGCATTTCGACCTTGCCGTTCATGATTTGCGCAGCAATTTGATCTTTCGTTTTGCGCGAACCGACTTTCGTCAGGTTCGGACCGTAATCACCCGTTAGGCCAGCGCCATGGCAGACTAGGCAGTTGTCCTTGTACAGCAGCTCGGCCTTCGCGCTGGTGCTAGGCGTAGTGCTTACCGTCGCCTCCGGCTTGACGGTAGGTGATGGGGAAGGCGATGGCGTCGCGCTTGCAGGCGCCGGCGTTGGGGTTGGCTTCGCCGTCGCAGGCGTAGGCGAAGGTGAAGGTGTCGCCGCAGCTTGCGGTAGCGGCGAAGTGCTGGCTGCAGGCGCCGGGGTTGGCGTCGCCGCAGCCACTGCTGGGGCCGACACCTGTGGAGTCGGCGTTGCGGATGCGACCGCCGTCGTCGTGACGGGTGTCGGCGCGGTGGTTACAGCGGCTGGCGAGCTGGCCGCTGGTACGGCTGCTTTCTCGCTGCACCCCGTGGCAGCGAGTAGGATCATTCCACAAATGCTTATATGTATCCATTTGTTCAAAGCAATCCAACTCCTTATTGTATATTCTACTTAAGGTAACGGAGGAAAAGAGAATTAGGTTTTCTCTTTGCTGAATGTGTCCCAAAATAGGGGGAAGGACCGGTAAGGCTGAGTAAATGGATTACCTACAGTTAATTAGCGAGTTTTGGACTGAAAATCGTGATTAGATGGATTTCCTGTAGTTAAATTTCTTGATTTAGGACATTTAGCCTGTTGGGCAGGAAATTAGCTGTAGGTTTTCCATTTAGATTGGTTTGAAGCGGGAAAAGGGAGGAATTAGCTGTAGGTTATACAGTTAGTTGCGCGAATGTTGGGGGGGGAGTGTAGAGTGTGAAGTGTGGAGTGTGGGGAGGGGGAAGTTGTTGGAGAGAGCAACGAGTGTTGGATAGGGGGAATCTAGTTTGAGGGAGCGACGAGTGTTGGATAGGGGGAATCTAGTTTGGGGGAGCGACGAGTGTTTGATAGGAAGAATCTAGTTTGAGGGAGCGATGAGTGTTTGATAGGAAGAATCTAGTTTGGGGGTGCTGGAAAGTAGCTTGGTAGAGGGAAGTTAGAGTAGCTAATGGGTTAGTAACTAGTTTCTGGATCGTCGAGGAAACTACACCACAAAAGCCCAGCAAAGCCCTAACTACATAGGGCTTTGCTGGGCTGTAAAACGATGTGCGTGCGTGAACCGCACTGGAGGAACCTGCCAGAGCTACACCGCAGCTCCGGTCAAATCAAGCCAGGCCAGCTCCTGCGCCGACAGCACAAGCTCTGCGCCATCGCGGCAGGAGACCATCTCGGCCTCGGTGCGTGGACCGATGAGCGCGCATGCCGGGAACGGCTGGCTCAGCACGTAAGCGAGCGCAATCTGGATCGCGCTGACGCCTTTCTCCTGTGCGAGCTGCTGCGCTCGCTGCAGCCGCGTCCAGTTCTCGTCGCTGTAGAATACGCGAACGAGATCATCGTTATCGCGGATCTCCGGCGAGAACCGGCCCGTGAAGAAACCGCGCGCCTGCGAAGACCAAGACAGCAGTGGAAACTGCTGCTCTTCGTACCAGCGCAAGGACTCTTCGTCAGCTGACACGCAGCCAGCCCAGAAAGGCTCGTTAGGCTTAGCGAGACTGAGGTTAGGCGAGCTGAAGCTAAAGCCGACAAGGCCATGCTTAGCGGCGTAATCATTCGCTTCTTGCAGGCGCTGATGGGTCCAGTTAGACCCTCCAATAGCGCGAATGCGTCCTGCTTCCAGATGCTCATTGAGTGCCTCGACAATGACACCTACAGGTGTTGCTGGGTCGTCACGATGCAGACCATACAAATCGATGTAGTCTGTACGCAATCGCTCCAGACTTGTCATCAAATCATGTCGGATCGCTTCGGGATTCACGCGAGGGCCGTTTTTATCATGATGTGCGCCTTTGGTGAATAGCACCATTTCTTCTCTTTTACCCGTTTCTTCCAACCAAATGCCTATGGCTTGCTCGCTTTGCCCCCCACAATAGATGTGAGCTGAATCAATCGTATTCCCGCCAATAGCCAGATAATGATGAAGGATTTCACTAACCTCTTGACTGTTGTCCAATCTAAAAAAATCAGATCCCATGACCAGCTTAGATACCGGTTTATCTAATCCTTTAATCTGAATATGCTTCATATGTGTTCCCCAGCCTCTCGTTTAGAAGTGTTAGAGCTGAACGCGTGAACGCTCTGTTGCCGATAGTAAGCAGGCATCAATCACTTGCATATTGAGAATGGCATCTTGTGCAGCGAAGCGTTGAGTTCTCTCACCCCATGCTGCATACGCCAAATCGTCGACTTGCAAGGCGTATTGGTTCAGGAAAGGAACTTTTTCTTCGCGCTGCTCGTTGCCAACATAGACCTGGAAATGCCCGGATTCTTCTGTTGGTGTAATAAAAGCGGAAGGAATCACAATGCGCCCCTTGGAGCCAAGAATCTCAAGCGTGTTTCGGAATGAAGCCCACATACCGCAATCGAAAGTGAGGGCTACATTGCCGCTGAATTCAACAAGTCCTGACATCATCATATCGACGTTATCATGTTCGGGTGAAAAGAATGCATGCGTGGTGACAGCTTCAGGCTCACGTTCTAGTAGAAATCTAGCTGCGCTCAGCGGATAGCAGCCTACATCATAGACCGAGCCGCCGCCCCACTCGCGGACGTAACGAACATTTTTGTGATCATTCGGGTTACTGAACGTAAATGTACCGTGAATTCCGCGAATATCTCCAATTTCGCCGGATTGCATAATTGCCTTCACACGCTCGTAGCGAGGGTGATGGCGGTACATGAAAGCCTCTGCAAACAGCACGCCTGCTTCTTCAGTAGCTGTAACCATTTCTTGAACTTCAGCAGTCGTCAGAGCAGCAGGCTTTTCACATAGCACATGTTTACCAGCTTGAGCGGCTCGAATCGTCCATTCTTTATGTAGATGGTTTGGAAGTGGAATGTAGATTGCATCAATAGCGGGATCCGCAATTAATTCTTCATAGCTTCCATAGGCCTTTGGGATATCAAGACGAGCGGCAACCTCTTGTGACTTTTCCAAGCTACGGCTTGCGATTGCGCTTACAACACCTGTTTGGGATTGCTGGATCCCTGGGATACAGGCCCGGATTGCAATATTTGCGCAGCCTAGAATTCCCCAACGAAGTTTGGTCATGACAGCATTTCTCCTTTTTCAAGCGGAATGTTTAACGTTATATTGCTATTATAAAATGAGTTATTTAAAATGAATATAACAATATATTGAATCGACTATCGTAATATTGTCATTAGAGATGAGGTCTTATTTTATGCGCCGGCAAGTTATGTTACCTACCTTACAGCAATATCCTTATTTCATATTCCCTGAATCCGTAGGCTGGTATCAAGAGGAGTCTACGCATGAAGTAGAGCGGCCAGAAGGATTGTGGTCGACGTATAGTCTGCATTTTGTCATCTCGGGTAAGGGTTATGTGGAGATCGAAGGACAGCTGTATACGTTACAAAAGGGAGATGCCTTCTTATTTCCGCCGTATCAAGAGCAGCGTTATTACAGTTCCAAAGATGATCCATGGGATATCCGTTGGGTTCATTTTTATGGGGATCAAATCAAGGAATTTCTATTGGAAAAAGGATTTCTACGCAATCTGTGGACGTTAAAAAGAAGCGCAGAGCTTGAGAAAGCATTCAATGAATTGCTGTTAGAAGCGGAAGCCTATCAAATTCTACGTCCGACGCAGTTGAGCACGTTGAATTATATGATTTTGTGCGAATTCATGAGTTATGCTACCCCATTAACGGTCAATCGAGGGACGGAATCGGTGGATCGTATTCTTGCCTTGCTTCCAGAGATGCAGAGCAGAGCATGCGAGCCCTTTAATCTCGAGGAATGGGCGGAGCTCACGGGCGTGAGTACGTACTATTTTTGCAAAATATTCCGTAAAGCCACATCGATGACGCCGCTGTCGTTCATTACACTTTGCCGTATTCAATTCGCTAAGCAGCGCTTAATTGAGAAAGAAAATTGGCCGATCAAGGACATCGCAGGTGAAGCGGGCTATACCTCTGCGAGCTATTTCAATCAGCGATTTCATGAGCATGAAGGCATGACACCGAGTGAGTTCCGCAGCTTGTATATGAAAGGCTTATTTAACTAATGAGCAAGCCCCAGGCGCGGTACTAGAAAAAGTTAGTACTTTTGGAAGGCATGATGCCACGGTACTCTTAGTCTGTAGAGACGATTAGGGGGCTGAGCAGATGCAAAGTAAAGCGAATAAAAAACCTTTCAGAACAAATTGGATTTTGCATGTGATGATGGTGATATGGCTTGGTATCTGGGGATGGTTAGCGATTGGGCCGCATAGCCGAGGGGATTGGGTGCTAGAAAATTTATTGATTTGGGCAGCATTAATTGGGCTCATTGCGACCTTTCGTGTCTTTACTTTTTCAAATATGTCCTATGGCTTACTTGCGAGCTTTCTGTTGCTGCATTGTGTAGGAGCTCACTTTTCTTACAATGGAACATGGTTCGATCCTTGGCTGCATCGCTTATTTGGGGCTGAACGCGATCATTTCGATCGGCTTGTTCATCTGAGTTTCGGATTACTGTGCGCCTATCCTATATATGAAGGTTTACGGGCTTGGACAACACTTGGGAGAAGATGGATTTATGTGATGACGTGTGTTATCGTTTTGGCTATGGGTGCTTTCTATGAGCTCATCGAAATGTGGGTAGCGAAGATCGTAGCCCCTGAGATTGGTACTTTATTTGTCGGTGCGCAGGGAGATCCTTGGGATGCACAGCATGATATGGAGCTTGCACTATATGGGGCTATTATTGCGATGTGTGTGACGGCATTGGGGAGACGATGGAAAGTGGGTAACAAATCATAGGATGGATGGGGAGGCAATGGTGTAAATGGCGAATGAGCGTGTGAATGCAAGAGCAGATGCAAATGTGAAAAACGGTGTTTCTTATGTGTATATCGGTTCATATACGGATGAACAGCATCCGGTGGGCATTTCTTTATATAGTTTCAATGGGCAAAATGGTGAAATGACCCTGGTTGAGACCTACAGCGATTTGCCGAATGCCTCGTTTCTAGCGTTAAATAACGATAAAACTGTTTTGTATGCAGTGAGCGAAACGGTAACGTACGAGGGAGGTTTCGGCGGCTCCGCTGCGGCTTATGCGATAGAAGCGGGCACAGGCAGATTAAGTAAAATCAACCAACGGCCAGCAGACGGATCTGCACCTTGCTACATTAGCTTGGATGCCACAAACCGCAAGGTGTATGTGGCGAATTATTTAAGCGGCGACGTGACTGTTTATCCTGTCGAGCCGAGTGGCGGACTGGGCGTACATACGCAGCTGGTTAAGCACGAGGGCGAGCTTGGACCGCAAGCGGATCGCCAAGAAGCGCCGCACGCGCACTCGATTGTTCCGTCTCCGGACAATCGCTTTGCTGTATCGGCCGATCTTGGCCTTGATCGGCTGATCATTAGCCGAATTGACGCAGAGAGCGCCGACCTGCTGCTTCACGGCACAGCGGCTTTGAAGCCGGGCGCGGGCCCGCGGCATTTGGTGTTTAACGCGGACAGCACGTATGTGTACGCGATCAATGAGCTGGACAGCACCGTGACTGTGCTGTCTTATGAGGCGGCCGCGGGAAGCATGACCGCGGTGCAGACCTTGTCGACGCTGCCGGAGGACTTCAGCGGCGTCAGTTATTGCGCGGACATCCACCTCTCCGAGGATGACCGCTTCTTGTACGGCTCAAACCGCGGACACGATAGTATCGCGGTTTATGGGGTTGACCGAGACAGCGGCACGCTGTCGGTCGTGGGTTGGCAGTCGACGCGGGGGCGGACGCCGCGGAACTTCGCGCTTTCGCCGCAGGGCGAGTTCCTGCTCGCGGCGAATCAGGATTCGAACAGCGTCGTTGTCTTCCGCAGGGATGCGGAGACAGGGATGCTGCAAGAAACAGGGCAAACAGCAGCAGTATCGCGACCGGTTTGCGTGAGATTTCTTTAAATAGGCGCTGAACGTGTAACGGTCAGGCGCATTTTCTGGAAAGGAAGGGGCAAGTATCTACTTGCTCCTTCTTTTTTTTAGGTATGTTTCACGCTGTAACGGTGAAAAACACGCTTACAGCAGCGAAAGAGGCCAGAATCGCCTGCCATCCTGTGCTGTAACGGTGAAAAACACGCTTACAGCGACGCTTCTAGCATGCACAAATTTCCGCTGAAAATTAGTTGCAGATGCAACGTATTCGGCGTAAACTAAATTAGTGGCAAGTGCAACGATTCGGATTTTGTTTTATTTCATAAGTATGAAAACTGGGCTTCTACACGAATTAATTCATTTCATTTTCCATTTATTTGGTACGAGGAGGGGTTGCGATGATTGAAACGCGAAATTCGATACCAAGGTGGGTCTCGTTGATTTACCGGTACGGACAGATGTACATCGGTGACCACTTGAAACAATTTGATATCGGCAGAGGTCAGCATATTTTCCTTAATGCGCTGTATAAGGAGGATGGCTTGACGCAGGAAGAGCTGTCTGACTATTTGAAAATTGATAAAGGAACGACAGCGAAAGCTTTGAAAAAGCTAGAAAATCAAGGCTACATAACACGCACCGTCAGTGAAAAGGATAAGAGGTGCAACGAGGTTTTTCTAACGGACAAAGCGCGTGGTATTAAGGAAGATGTGCGCAAAGTACTCACCGATTGGCGTGAGCGGTTGACGTTCGGCTTGTCGGATGAGGAGAAGCAGATGGCCCTTATTATTTTAGAAAAAATGGGTCATAATGCGGCTCACTTTGCAGAGGAAGAGGTAGACCTATGAATATGAGGGCTGCGGGATCAGTGTTCATTGATCGTCATTTCCATGCCCTGACCCACAAGAATTATCGCTATATGTGGTTTGGGCAATGTGTGTCGCTTATTGGTACGTGGATGCAAAATATCGGGCAGTCCTGGCTTGTCCTGACACTTACAGGATCGTCTCTTAAACTTGGGATCGTGGCAGCGTGTCAATTCCTTCCGATTCTCTTGTTTTCGTTGTTTGCCGGTATTGTTGTAGATAAATTTCCTAAGAAAAAAATCCTTATTGTGACGCAAACGGTTTCGATGATTCTCGCCTTTGCCTTGGCGGCATTGGTGCTTACAGATACGGTTAGATACGAATATATCCTAGTTCTAGCGCTGCTTTTAGGATTGAATAATACGCTGGATATGCCTACTAGGCAGTCGTTTAATGTGGAAATCGTCGGTAAAGAGGATTTAATGAATGCGATCGCGCTCAATTCGACAACGTTTAATATGGCAAGAATTGTTGGTCCTTCGATTGGTGCTGTGATGATGGCGTGGTTAGGGGCTGGCTGGTGCTTTTTGCTAAATGGCTTCAGCTTTCTGGCTGTTCTATATGGCTTGATTCATATTGAAGCAGCACCTTATGTACGCAAGATAAGGTCGAAGGAAGGCATTTTCAAAGAAATTAAGGATGGTATTGTCTACATTGCGAAGGATCCGATCCTGTCGCCGACTGTGCTTCTTGTAACGGTTATTGGAACGCTTGCTTTTAACTTTAATATTCTGATACCTGTATTCACCAAAAATGTCCTGCATATGGGAGAAACGACCTATGGGACATTGATGTCTTGTTTAGGTGTGGGTTCACTAGCGGGGGCACTTACGATGTCATTTCGCAGTAAGAAGGGACCGAAGCTGAAAGTGAGTATGGTGGCGAGCTGTATGGTCGCTATTTGCTTGATTCTGAATGGGCTGAGCGGCTCGGTTTGGGTGTGTGGGACGCTGCTGGCGTGCACGGGTTTCTTCAATATTATGTTCGCTACGAATAGTAACTCTGCCCTCCAAATGTTTGCCAAGGATGAGTATCGAGCACGTGTTATGAGCGTGTATGCCCTTGTGTTTGCTGGCTCTACACCAATTGGAAGCTTGTTCTCTGGATTCATTGCGGATCGATTTGGGGCGAATGGCGCATTCGTTACCTGCGGGGTTTTAACTGGACTTCTCTGTTTGTTCATTACGTGGAAATATAAGTCTTCCCTCACTGCGAAATCTCTTAAAGAGCAGGAAATGGCTTGAATGAGATAAAAGACATCTTTAGATTATAAAGATTCCTTTATTCGGGTTGTCAATTAACTAGGGATTCGCTACAATATGAGGGTAAGTTCAAGTGTGAGGAGGAATCTTGTGCTGGGGATATTGAAGAAATGGATGCAGAAATCAATGCAGAAACCAATGCAGGAGCCGAAGCACACTGTGGATTATAAAACGATGGAAATCGACGTTGTCATTAAATGTTTTGTTTCGGAGAAGGAGAAGCCGTTTCGCGTCATTTTTAAAGTGGAGAAACAGGGATCTTTCTTTTCGAAAGATATTTTTGTGAAAAATGTGGATTCGAAAACATCCTATGAGCTCGTTCATAACTTCTCCACACTTGGCATGAACAATGAAGAGTTGAACAAGTATGAAAGCACAGACTGTGCTGAATACAGCTTCGCTACGTTGGAAGAAGCCAAAAAGGTAAAAGATACAACCGTCGATTACATACGCTTTCTGATCCGTGAGCATCAACAAGAATCACTCGCGAAAATTTCATAATGGTTATGCAAGAAAAGGAGCTGGCGATTGATTCGCTGGCTCCTTTTCTTTGATCTCAATATGGACAATGCCTAATCTCCAGCTTTTTGTTGCTGTACAAGCTCTTTCAATCGATGTTGGCGAAGCTTCGTGATCGACGTGTATTTGGATTCGGAGCCTCTGACTTCGAAAAATACTTTGCCATCCTGAATATGTTGGATTTTACGAGTATTCACATAGCAATCTGTGTTCACTTTGAAAAAGCAGCTGTCTGAGGTCATATTCTGGATTTGTTCTGTATTTAGGCGTTTCTTGATATGGTAGTTCTTCCCATGAAAGGAGACTAGGCCATGTTCACCGACGCGGAAATACATGATATCCTTTTCTAAAATAAAATCCTCATACGTGTTCTTTACTTCGAGCGCTACATTCATTTTATCTGCCCCCTTTTTAAAATGATAACGCTTACATTTATTTAGACGGTTTTATCTTACCATAATATGTGAGGCATGGGAAGGCTTTTCTCATTGAAAAAAACCAACATAATTCTTCCGAAATGGAAGAACACGTTGGTTTTCTGCCCTTTTTGACGAACGAGCACTTATTTCCTCGGAAATAATTTATAGAGGGATGTTGCGCGCAACCCAAACGCCAGCGGCACCTGCTTGAGCTAAACCTCGAGTAATACCAGCCCCGTCGCCACCACAAAATAGGCCTTTAATTTCCGTTTCAAAGCTCTCACTCAGCTTAGGTCGAGCGGAATAAAACTTCGCTTCAACGCCATAGAAGAGGGTATGTTCGGAAGCAATACCTGGTGTTACTTTTTCGAGTGCATGGATCATTTCGATCAAGCTTTTCATCGTATTATATGGGAGAACAAGTCCTAGGTCACCCGGAACAGCTTCAGATAAGGTGGGTTCCAAGAAGCCTTCTCGAATCCGTTCAGCCGTTGATCTCCGCCCACGCATAATATCTCCGAACTTCTGAACAATGACGCCACCGCTCGATAAGTCGTTCGCGTGCTTACAAATTTCTCTCGCATATTCATTCGGTTTATCAAACGGTTCGGTAAATTTATGAGAGACAAGGAGGGCGAAATTCGTGTTGTTTGAACCCAGCGCAGGATCTTTGTAGGAATGTCCATTGGCTGCCATGATGCCGCTGTGATTCTCCACCACAACATGCCCAGATGGGTTACTGCAAAAAGTTCTTACGCGCGTACCGACAGAGGTGTTATAGACGAATTTACCTTCATACAAATGTTCGTTGATTTCACGCATCACGACATCGGAGGTTTCGACGCGGACGCCTACATCAACTTGATTATTGGACATTTTGAGGCGGCGTTTCTTGAGAACCTGTGTTAACCAAGCGGAACCGTCTCTTCCTGGAGCAAGCATGACATAGTTGCTTAGAAGCTCTGTGCCATCCTTCAACCGGATTCCTTGAACGACGTTTTTATCTTCTTTTTTGGTTGTGATGATATCATCAACTTCAGTTTTGAACTGCATATCGATGCGTGTTTTCAAATATTCATAGATCGATTTGAGGATCATTAGATTTTGCTCCGTGCCCAAATGACGAACTTGAGCGCGAAGCAGCTTTAAGCCCGCTGCGTAGGAGCGTTGCTCAATGCCTTTTACGGCTTCGGTAGTAGGATCCGTTATGTTTTCTGTAGCCCCATGCTGCAGATTAATGCTATCCACATAGCGGATGAGCTCCATGACTTTGCTAGGCGCTAAATAATCCGTCATCCAGCCGCCAAATTCGGTTGTGATATTGAATTTACCATCGCTATAAGCGCCTGCTCCGCCAAAACCGGAAGTAATGGAACAAGCAGGAAGACAACCGGAGAAGTCCTTTTTACCAGCTGGAGGTGGGCAGAGTTTGATTTTATTTTCAAGAATCGGACAACTGCGTTTATAGATATCGTGGCCTTTGTCAACGAGTAAAATGTTCGCGTTAGGGTGAAGCAATGTCATCTCATAGCAAGCAAAAATACCGGCAGGTCCTGCACCAACAACGATAAAATCATAAGCCTTCATAACAGCAATCTCCTCTGGAACAGTTATATTTGGACGCAAAAAAACCTAGCCACACGGGTATGCGAAAAAGAGCACCCGTCGTAGCTAGGAAGTTATGGCTTCCTCTAGAGACCCTCAAGCCAATCCTCAAGGATATACGAACGATTCATTGTCATATGGCTGATTGTTATTGCCTTGACTATCATAATACGAACGTTTGGCGTTGTCAATGAGGTAATGTTCGTGAAAATTGATGGTGTTTCGTTTTCAAAGATTTCTTTGACTGGTTCATGATTTCAAAATATAATAACATAGTTATAGTTATTATTTTCCTTTTTATCCAGTGTTATTTTTTGCAATTTAGGAGGTAAATTGAATTGAAATTTTGGTGGATACTTCTCAAATATATTGTTCCACCTGCATCCTTGGCATTGTTGCTTTTTTCTATAGGGCTTTGGAGTAATTACTCCGAACAGGCAAAGACTGCTGGGGAAAAGTTCATCGCACCATTATTGGATTTTAAAGTACCAGTTATCTTCTCTTTTCTGATTTTGTACTATCTTTGTGTTGCATTTTATGACTATAGCAAGGGCATAGCGAACAGGAAGGATGCGGAGTTAGCTCACAAAGACGAAGAAATGAAAGATGAATTGAGTATTGCTATCAAGCTTAATAAAAAGTACTCTGCCTACAGAAGAAGTGAATTGCTTTTACATACCATTAAATCATTTGTTAATGATCAACCATACATTCAAGCCATTCAGGTTTATAATTACGAGATTAATCATATTGGTAGTAAAACCAGGGTGAAAATTAAGTATCAGAATGGATTCATCGAAGAAGGCATAGACTTGAATGCCATGGATCAGGCCTATTATTTACTGGATAAAAGGATGTTTACACGCTTTCAGAGCGCGTATGACCAATTGAATGAAGGGGATTTTAATCCAATTGTGGATTTTGTTCAAGAGCATGGTGAGCGTTTACGTTCAGTAACAAATCCTACGGATGATGATGTCCTTACTTTTGCTTTTGTAGAGCTTGCCCTTGGACTCATTGAAACTCGGTACGATTTAAGGCTTCATGAAAATTACTTAACCGAGGATCAAACAGTTGCTCTAGAAGAGCATAAACGGACTGGGGTTTTAAGAACTATTCTATTAAAGGACGATTTTTTCATTTTCAAACATCTTGCTATTGGATTTAAACAAGGGCGAGTTTATTCGGCCAGGCACCTAAATCTATGGGGAGGAAATATCGTGTATCTGATTACCCTACACCCAGACATTTTAGTCGATGGTGACTATTACCCAGATATTCGAAGAATAGACGAATTGTTTATGGAAAGATTACGTGGATTACTATATAATGGTGAGACCGACAGATTTTAAGGAGGTAGTGGTGATGCCTAAGATCAATACGCAGAACCAGCAAATACAATTCCAACAGCAGCAAAAAAATATCATTGAGCGCCTCAGTAAGCTGGGGATTAAAGCTGAAATCGGTCGTAAAGCGCCAAATGCTGAAACGGAGTACTTTTCTGTTGTTGGTAACAGACGAGACGAAGTTATCGTATAATTTGTATTTATGGGAGGGGGGCCATGTGGCCCCTCTTTTACTATTTCGAAAGGCCTCCATAGAGGTTTTCTCATATTTGAATACGGCAAAGCTTATATGTTAATGCTGAGAACACAATGAAATAAGGAGTGTTCTAAGATAAAAGAAGACAATCATCGCGATGAGATTATAAGGAAATTGGGGGAAATCAACATTAAAATGAGCAGGGGACATAGACTTAAAGATATACGCCCACCTTACTTCTCGATCGTAATGGGAAAAGAACTAGAACAAAAGTAAAGGGGATCCCCTGGAAATTAACCTCCTCGTAAGAGGAGGTTTTTAGTTTATTTACCTATACATTAACTCCTGCTCTCCTGATGCGCGATCAGATCCCGATACCAATAACCGCTATCGCGGACCGTCCGTTGCTGTGTCCTGTGGTCGACCTTTATGATTCCCATGGGGCAGGATAAGCCGGAACTCCACTCAAAGTTGTCTATCGTGGCCCAATGGAAATAGCCCCGGATATCTGAACCCTCGTCAATCGCTTCTTTCAGTGCTTTTAAATAATAGGACATATATTTGATGCGGTATTCGTCGTCGGTTCGACTCGTTTCCTCCAAGCTATTGCCTGGTTCGGTCGTGCCGTTCTCGGTGATGTAGATCACGGGGTTTCCGTATTCTTCCCGGTAACGCCTTGCCAGCTCTTTAAACCCGTCAGGATACCCCTGCGCACCGAGTACGGGATGAATATACCGCTCGTCGGATGGATTCCGGTCGACCCAGGTTTTTAAGAAGGGGATATACCACTTTCTTGTCGCGAACAATCGACTATAATAATTGACGCCGAGAAAATCAATGGGCTGACGGATGGTTTGCATATCTCCCGGCTCAATCTTCGGTACGATCGGCCACAGTCGCGAAAACAGTTTCTCGGGGTAGTTTCCTTTGTACACGCCGTGCAGATAGAACCGATTCACGAACATATCCGCCATTTCGACCGAATCCATTTCCTTTTCATTCGGATTAAAGCTCGCCGGGTAGACTGGAAATTGACTTAGCGTGATGCCGATATTCAAATCGCTTCGTTCGCTCCGCATCGCCTGCACCGCTAGGCCATGACCCAGAAGTTGGTGATGCGCCACCTTGAAGTAAGTCCACGGATTTTTGATGCCCGGTGCGTGCTCGCCTAGGAAGTGCCCGAACATCGCGTGCTCCCAGGGCTCGTTCAGCGTGATCCAGTCTTTAACGCGGTCTCCGAGATTTTCGACGACAAGCCTTGAATATTCCGCAAAATACTTCGCGGTCTCCCTGCTGGCGAACCCTTTGTATTGTTGAAATAGCGCATAGGGCGTGTCCCAATGGAAGAGCGTGACAAAGGGCCGGATGCCCTTTTCAAGCAGGGCGTCCACTAAGCGATCGTAATAATCCAATCCCTTTTGGTTGACCGATCCCTTTCCTTCCGGCAGAACTCGCGACCAGCTGACGGAAAACCTGTACGCATCCATCTTCAGGCTGCTCATCAAGTCGATATCGGTCTGAAAATCGTGATACGTATCGCAGGTCACATCTCCATTGCTGCCGTCGCGAATCTTCCCTTTGGCATGGGAAAATACATCCCATATAGACAGTCCTTTGCCGTCCTCGTTCCAGCCTCCTTCAATCTGATAAGCAGCCGTGGATGTTCCGAATATAAAGTCCTTTTTAAATTGAGTAAACATACGCGCACCGCTTTTCTAAACAGGATTGGTAGTTTATTATAACACCCATAAGAAAACGCTTTCAATGACATATCGTAAAATATATAATAATGTCTATCAAAGCTTGTGCGAGATGGAAAGCAAGTATAGGAGGCATTCTATGGGTGCAATCGAAAACAAGATCTCACACGGATTGACGGGATGGCAGAAATTTCTGATTTCCTTCCCTACGATGCCCGGCAATTTGAGCACGGTACTGATTCACAACGCGTTTTTGAAGTACTATACGGACATTGTCGGTCTGAACCCGAAGTATATCGGTATCCTGTATGCGATTTTCGGGATCTGGAACGCAATCAATGACCCGGCCATTGGAGTGTGGCTAGACAGATTTAAGTACAATAAAAAAAGGGGCAAATACGTTTATGTGATGCGGCTAAGCGCGCCTGTTACGCTAGTTGCGTCCTTTTCGATGATCTTCGCTCAGCCCTCCTGGAGCCAATGGATTATCTTTGCCTTTATGCTTATCTTGCTTTTCTTTTACGATACGACAATGACCACCTTCAATATCGCGCACGCGAACTACAAGCTGCTTGCTGCCAAGACCAGCGAGGAGCGAGTGGATGTGTCCGTATTCACCAGCTATATCGCAAACATCGGAGGCTTTTTGGGTACGGTGATACCGACATTGCTTTTGGTAGGCGATAGCGATAAAACCTTAACGACCATTCTGTTCTGCGCCGTTCTGACACTGAATTCCATCCTATATTTTGTTGCGCTCAAGCCTTTGAAAGACACGGAGGAAATGTATTTAAAGGAAAACGTCCAGATTTCGGAAAGAAAGGGCATCTTCGGAGACGTTTTTGACAATGTAAGAGAGGCTGCTAAATCAAGAGCATTCGTGACCTTCGTTTTAGTACAGATCCTGGTCGGCGGTCCAAGCGCCTTCTACTTTACGCCCTTTCTGTATATGTCGGATTACGTTTTAAAGCTGCAGGGCATACAGGCGACCCTTATGGATGTGCTTATGGGACTTTCCTTGTTTGCGGCGGCACCGTTTTTGGGCAAGTTTATTAAAAAACGGGGTATGAAAAATGCCATGCTCTTGGCGTTGGTTCCAAGCGCGTGCGGTTTTTTGCTTTTGGTTTTTGTTCATAATTACTACCAGGCCATTGCGGCCTATATTATCATGTATGTGTTTACCCAAGCCGTTAGCATTGCGAATAGTCCCATGCTCGGTGCTATTATTGACGAGGACGAACAGCGCACCGGTCTGCGAAAAGCGGGCATGTACACCGGGTTGAACGCGCTTTTGACGATCCCTATGTCCGGCATTCAGGCTTCGCTCTTCATGGGCATCATCAGCTATTTCGGTTTCCAGGCAGGCTCCGATTCGCAGAGCGCCAATGTTTTGCTTGGAATCAGAATCGGCGCGGGCGTACTGCCGTTCGCATTCGTGCTTCTGGGCATCATCCCGCTTTTGTTTTTCCCTATTAACAAGAAAAAGGAACTGGAGCTCTCGGAGTTTTCAAGGAATAGGCAAATTGAGCTCTCCTAGATCATGAGCCGGCACGAGTTATTAAATGCGTGTTTTCCAAAAGTCTGAAATGAGTTAATATCGCATTACATCAAAAAGGTTATCTAGTTAACGCTCAGTTGAGACGTTTCCGGGGTAACCTTTTTCTAATCAAGTAAGTTATTACGTACAGGCACTTCTAGGCTCTAACCCACATAGACTAATACTAATCTAAACAGCGGAGGCTACCGTAGCCAACATGCTCCGCAATACGCTCAAGGGGGTAGCTGGAATGCCAGGATTGTTTGGTACTATTGCCATGTTGATAAAGCAGCTCACATTACTAGTGTCCTACGTTAAGAACAACGCGTTTCCACAGCCACTTACAGAGGAAGAAGAAGAACGGCACTTGCGGCAAATGGCTGAAGGAAACGAGCATTCCAGAAACAAGCTGATAGAACACAATTTGAGACTTGTCGCGCATATAGTAAAGAAATTCGACAACACAGGGGAAGATTTGGAAGATTTGATTTCGATAGGGACGATCGGTCTGATCAAAGCTATCGAGTCCTTCTCCCCAAACAAAGGGACAAAGCTGGCGACTTTTGCTGCGCGTTGTATTGAGAATGAGATCTTAATGCATCTGCGCTCCTTGAAGAAAACACGCAAAGATGTGTCCTTGCATGATCCCATTGGAACGGACAAAGAGGGGAATGAGATTACTTTAATTGACATCCTCGGTAGTGAAGCAGACGATGTGGTGGATGCGGTGCAGTTAAAAATCGAAAAGTCTAAAATTTACAGAAATCTGGAAATATTGGACGACCGTGAGAAGGAAGTCGTAGTCGGAAGGTTTGGGTTGGAGCTTGGCGGTGAAGAGCGGACGCAGCGGGAGATTGCGAAGGAGTTGGGTATTTCAAGGAGTTACGTTTCAAGGATCGAAAAAAGGGCGCTCATGAAGTTGTATCATGAGTTTTATAAGGCGAAGCGGTAAAAGAATTGAATCGCAGACTTCATTCATTTGGCTTCAAATAATGGAGGCGAAGACAATGACAGCCTTAATCCAAATTGAGCATGTAAGTAAGTTTTACTATATGGGCGGAGAGACGATTCGTGCTTTGGATGACATCTCGCTAGACATCAAGCAAGGCGAATTTGTCGCTATTATGGGGCCGTCGGGTTCAGGGAAGTCTACGTTGATGAACATAATTGGCTGCTTGGACGTTTCTGATGAAGGCCTGTACGTCCTCGATGGGAAGCAGATTCATTCTTTGAAGGACTCACAGCTGGCCGAGATTCGGAATCGGAAGATCGGGTTTGTTTTCCAGAGCTTCAACCTGTTGCCGAGATTAAGTGCTTATGAGAATGTGGAATTGCCGTTGATTTATCGGGGAATGACGAAAAAGCAGCGTGAACCGATGGTTCTAAAAGCGTTGGATGCGGTGGATTTGCTCGATCGGAGGAAACATTTTCCTTCGGAGTTATCCGGCGGACAGCAGCAGCGCGTTGCGATTGCGCGGACTTTGGCAGGCGATCCGCCGATCATTTTGGCGGATGAGCCAACGGGGGCGCTGGATTCGAAGACGGGCGTGGAAATTATGGATATTTTCAGGAGGTTAAATGAGCAGGGGAGGACAATTATTGTAATTACGCATGATCGGCAGGTTGCGGAGCAGGCCAAGCGGATTGTCAGGTTTAGAGATGGAAGGTTAGTTAATTGAAAATTACAATATTAGTAACAAAGATCGGCCCTACGATAAAACCGTAGGGCTTTTGATCTTTAAAAAATGAAGAATGATGTATTCTGGACTTTGAGGAACTATAGATAGCGAACCCTCATTGGCAGTAAATGGCCTGTGGTGTTTTTTTGTTTTTAGTACTTTCATAGCGAATACGTGTTTGGTATATAATAAAAAATACGAACATACGTTTTATTTTGGTGGTGAGAAAAATGCCTTCGCAGCCATAACCTGCATCTGTGCTAATGTTGCCTGGCAACTTTCCTAACTGTGATTTAACCTTTTACAGATGAGGAATGGAGAAGCTCGTATCGGTTGGCCGTTGGTGCATATTGTAGCCCAGAATAAAGTGAACTTCAGTACCGATCTGCTCATTGTACCTCGGTTGAGCTGGCCGTTTCTCATGTAATTGCATCCTATCGCATCCGATACTCGGTAGGAGATATACCCTCAAGCTTTTTAAATATTTTGCTGAAATACAGAGGATCGTCGTATCCAACCTGCTCCGAAATATGACGGATATCCGATGGGCTCTCCAGCAACAGATGCTTTGCGCGTTGTATTCGCAGCTGCTGGATGTAATTCCGGATAGTTAGGCCGGCGTATTTGCTGAATATTTGACATATATATTCATATTTACGTTCAAGCTGTTCTTCAATAAAGTCAGAACCACATGGTGTCGTGTATTTTTCGTGCAGTAAGGAGAGCAGTTTGCGATATGTAATAAACGATGCTATTATGGGGCCATCTGGCTCAGGAAAGTCCACACTGATGAATATCATCGGAAGCTTGGACGTATCGGACGAAGGGTTATATGTGCTTGATGGGAAACAGATTCACTCACTCAAGGATTCCCAGCTGGCCGAGATTCGGAATCGGAAGATTGGCTTTGTTTTTCAGAGATTCAACTTGCTGCCGAGATTAAGTGCTTATGAGAATGTGGAATTGCCGCTGATTTATCGTGGCTTGTCGAGGAAACAGCGGGAGCCGCTGGTTCTGCAAGCGTTGGAAGCCGTGGATTTGCTGGATCGCAGGAAGCATTTTCCTTCGGAGCTCTCTGGTGGACAGCAGTAACGAGTTGCGATTGCGCGCACAATAGCTGGCGATCCGCCGATCGTTTTGGCTGATGAGCCAACGGGAGCGTTGGACTCGAAAAGTGGCGTGGAGATCATGGATATTTTCAGGCGCTTGAATGAGCAGGGAAGGACGATTATTGTGATTACGCATGACCGGCAGGTTGCGGAGCAGGCAAAGCGGATTATAAGGTTTCGGGATGGGCGGTTGGTAAAGTAGATTGTGAAACTTTCCACAGTAGTTAGTGGTGGAATGATTGAGTTATCAAGGAAAGTAAAGTTCGTTGCGAAAAAAAAAGAGTTCGTTAGTGATGCTGACCAGTACACAACTATAAGAAATGATTTGCGAACTGGTTTAATAAATTTAGAAAAATCAACAGTTTCAGTTGACAACTTTAATACCAGAAATCAACAAAGGCCTATCTCAAAGTCATTTGCCAATATTGCTTTGTACTTGCCGCCATCTGTGACAATATTCAGTAGAGGAGTTATCGGTCATATGTTTATCTCAGTTTAGACTCCAATTTATGGATTGACAGGTGATGATTTCTGCCTATATAATAAAAAGAAAACGATTGCGTAAACGTTTTTCTTCGAGGGGTTGATTCATCCATGACTGGAATTAAGCAGGTTGCCGAAATCGCAGGTGTTTCGATTGCAACCGTATCACATGTTATCAATGGTACACGGTTTGTTTCTGAGGAAACGAAGAATAAGGTTTTTAAGGTCATGCAGGAGCTGGATTATCGACCTAATTCCGCGGCCAGAAGCTTGCGGAGTTCTAAGTCCAATACGATCGGGTTGATTGTTCCTATATTGCCATCAGATACGTCAAACTTCTTTTTTATGACGGTTGCTCAGGGTATTCAGCATACGCTCAAGAAGCATGGCTACCATCTGCTGCTTAGCAACAATACAACCGAAGAAATTCACGATGAGATTGAGCAAATTAAGCTTTTTAACACAAAGCAAATTGATGGATTGATTATTGCTTCCATTACGAACGAAGTAAGCTATCTTAATGAAATTGTTGGCAAGCAATATCCAGTCGTATTCATAGATCGTCAACCAAGAGGCTATCAGGGTGATTATGTGCTCGCAGATGGGTATGGCGGAACGTATCAGGCGATTCAGGCTTTATTTGATAAAGGACATCGCAACATTGGGCTGCTGACAGGTGAGCTTGGCATTACGACCAGCAACGAACGTTTTGAAGGGTACAAACAAGCTTTACAGGATAACGGCATTGCCTACAATCCAGAGATCGTTAGTATCGCTCATTCTGATTTTGAAAACGGATACGAGGCCACGAAAAAGCTTCTCGAGAATAATGAGATATCCGCCATCTTCATCGCTAATAACGTACTTACAATGGGAGCGATGAAATGCATCCAAGAGAAGAAGATTCGCGTTCCTGAAGAGCTGGCCGTCATAGGATTCGATGATTATGATTGGACGCGCATTACGACACCGCCACTCACTGTCATTCGCCAACCTTGCTACGAGTTAGGCGAGAAAGCAGCAGAGATTATGATAGAACGGATTGAAACACCTACAGAAGCTAAACAGGAGTATAGATTACCTACTTCCCTTGTTATGAGAGATTCTTGCTAGCAGGATAATAGTAAGTAGGTGCTTTTTTTGAATATTAGGTAAACGTTTACGTAAACGATTATATTGGAAGTAGGAGGTACATAAATTAATGAAAACCAGATCGATATCAAGTAAATCCATCCTAGCCAATTACGAGCTGTATATCCTCATTCTGCCAACAATTATTTATTTTCTAGTGTTTAAATATTGGCCGATGTATGGTGTTCAAATCGCTTTCAAGGATTTCGTTGCATCCAAAGGGTTCTGGGGAAGCCCCTGGGTGGGCTTGGAGCATTTTCAGCGCTTCTTTGACTCGTTTAACTTTTGGACTGTCATCAAGAATACGCTAGGACTTAGCCTCTTCTCGCTTCTTCTTTCTTTTCCAATACCGATTATCGTGGCACTCATGTTAAATCAACTGGCGAGAGAGCGATATAAACGGTTTATCCAGACGGTCATATATGCGCCTTATTTTATCTCAACCGTCGTTTTGGTAGGAATGCTGTACGTGTTTTTAGCGCCTGGCAGCGGGCTGGTGAATAAAGTGATCCAGCTTTTCGGTGGAGAACCCGTCTATTTCCTTGCCAAAGCAGAATGGTTCAAAAGCTTGTATGTATTCTCCGGTGTCTGGCAGGAAACAGGCTTTGCCTCCGTCATTTATTTGGCAGCGCTTGCAGGTGTTGATCCTCATTTGCATGAAGCGGGCGTCGTGGATGGTGCGAACAAATGGCAGAGGGTGTGGCACATCGATATTCCAGGCATTCAGCCTACGATCTTAATTCTTTTCATCCTCGCCGTTGGTAACCTCATGAATGTAGGCTTTGAGAAAGCATTTTTGATGCAAAATGATCTCAACACCGATTCATCAGAAATTATCGCGACGTATGTTTACAAAATCGGGATTCAACGAGCAGAATACAGTTTTTCTGCTGCCATTGGTTTGTTTAATTCCTTCATCAACTTTGTTTTACTGATCACCGTCAATCGTATCGTCAAAAAGCTCAACGGCAGCGGGTTGTTCTAATAGAAAGGAGCTTCATCCATGCAGACCTATAAAATCAGAAGGACCATGAGTGACCGCAGCTTCGATATCTTGAATATCACGCTGTTAACGACTTTTGCTATTCTAATCCTTTATCCTCTATACTTCGTCGTTATTGCTTCTATCAGTGAACCGGATCGAATTTATTCGGGTGATGTTTGGCTATGGCCGGAGGGTATTACATTCGAGGGATATAGACGAATTCTATCTGATCCGCAGATTTGGTATGGCTATCGCAATTCCATCTTTTATGCCGGGTTTAGTGCCATAATTGGCGTTACTCTGACGATTGGCGCAGCTTATCCCCTATCTCGAAAGGATTTTTACGGCCGAAATGTGCTGATGTTGTTTTTCGTTTTCACGTTATTCTTCTCCGGAGGACTCATTCCATCTTATCTCTTAGTAAAAAAACTTGGCATGATCAATACGATTTGGTCGGTTATCCTGCCATCTGCGGTTGACGCTTTCGGCATCATCATTGCTCGTACGTTTTTCCAATCAACCATTCCTGATGAACTTCGCGAGGCAGCGTTCATAGATGGTTGTAGAAATACAAGATTCTTATGGAGTGTAGTTATTCCGTTATCGAAGCCCATTATCGCTGTCCTGATTTTATTTGCTGTCGTGCGGCAATGGAATGGATTCTTCGATGCCTTGATTTATCTAGATGATGAGAAATTATATCCTTTGCAGCTCGTGCTCCGAAATATATTAATTCAAAGTCAGCCCGTTGGTGATTTGGTTTCCGATATCGATTCTCTGTTGGCGAAACAGCGCGTGTCCGAGTTAATTAAGTATGGCGTCATTATAATTGCTGCGGGACCGCTCTTAATCCTGTATCCGTTCTTACAGCGTTATTTTGTTAAGGGTGTGCTGATCGGCTCTGTGAAAGGGTAATTGTTGATAATAACACAAACACTGAAGGGTGGTGGTTCTTCTTTTCGAGGTTCGTTTTCGGTTTGTTGCTTCTTCTTGTTCATCGTAAGGAATATAAAAAGGAGGTTCTATAGAAATGAAAAAACAATTATCCTTAGTTTTAACGGCATCGGTGTGTGTGAGTTTAACGCTGGCAGGTTGCACCTCATCCAAATCATCAGAGGGTGCAACCGCAACACCTGCATCGAAAGAAAGTGCGAAGCCAGCCAATTCGAACTTAAATGAAACCGGTTACCCGATCGTAAAGGATAAGGTTACGCTCAAAATGGTATCCCCAAAAGCGCCATTATCCCCCGATTATGCCGAAATGGACATTTTCAAAAAGCTGGAGCAAACAACGAACGTACACATTGAGTGGGATAACGTTCCGGAAGCGAATTACAACGACAAGAAGAATATCCTACTGGCCAGCGGCAATCTGCCGGATGCTTTTTACGGCGCACGTTTTACTGATAATGATCTCGTGAAATACAGCAAGGATGGCACCATCATTCCTTTGAATGATCTGATTGATAAGTATATGCCGAATGTGAAGAAGCTTTTTGAAAAAAGACCTGAATTGAAAGCCTTCATGACGGCGCCGGATGGCAAAATTTATTCCCTTCCCGTAGCGGAAGAGCTAGGAAAAGGGCAAGAAGGGATTGGATCCAATCCCGACTTCATGTTCCTAAACAAAGCCTGGCTGGATAAGCTGAGCCTGAAAGTTCCTACAACAATTAACGAGCTGCATGATGTTCTTGCCGCTTTCAAAACGAAGGATCCTAATGGCAATGGCAAAGCGGATGAAGTTCCGATGTCATTTATGAATACGTTCTGGACGGGAGATATCGGTTACTTATTCGGTGCTTTCGGTGTGCCAGATAAGACTTACCAACCTGGTGACAATTCCTTCAGTGAGCATTTGAATGTGAAGGACGGCAAGGTGCAGTATGCAGCTGTTGATCCGAAGTATAAAGAAGCTGTCGCTTACTTCCACCAATGGGTCGAAGAAGGTCTGATTGATAAAGAGTCCTTTACATATAACAACAATCCAGCTCCTTATTTTGCAAAAGGGAAAACCAAGGATGTCACGCTCGGCTCCTACCTCTGGTGGGAAGAAACGGAAATTGTCGGTCCTGACCGTGCCAAGGATTATGTGCTCGTGCCACCGTTCAAAGATATGGTTGTGAAATATAATAACGGTTCCCCTTGGAGCAGAGGCGGCCCTGTTATCACAAGCAAAAACAAAAGCCCGGAGATTACAGCTAGATGGTTGGATCTTCAATATGAACCGAAAATGGCTGCACAGCTGCACTGGGGTCCTATTGGTGTTGTGTTTGATGAAAAAGACGGCAAGCTTGTCCAAAAGCCATTGGCTGATGGCGTCTCTGCGGGTGAGTTCCGTCAAAAGGTTGCGCCAAATATGACAGGAGTTATCCTAGCAGAGGATTTCCAAAACCTCGTTGCTCCAGAGCCAAGAGCGCTTGAAAGAATGAATAGAATTAAGGATACGTTCGTGCCACAAATGGAAAAACAGAACTATCCGGCAATTTTCTTCACACCAGAAGAGCTGGGTAAAATCAGTAAGATTAAACCGGATATCGCTAAATTAACGAATGAAAAACGTTCCAAATGGTTGATGGACGGCGGCGTGGATAAAGAGTGGGATGCTTATCTAGCAACCCTTAAGAAAATGGGTCTTGATGATTTAATGAAAATATATCAAGATGCACTCGATCGTTACAATAAATCAGCGAAGTAATTGATGGACAGATAGAGGAATGTTGAAGCCGGGGCGGTCGCAGACCGCTCCGATTATTCAGCTAGCAAATCGGGAGGCACTTTACAGGAGGAAACAGAATGGAACCTATTGCCCATTGGTCATTTGGTGAAGGTACAGGCCATGTGACAACAGATCAAGTGACAGGAAGGCCAGATCCAATTGAATTTGCATTATTGAAAGGTCGTTTTCAACCTCCGCAAGATCCAGTTTGGCGGACGGGAGTGAAAGGGTCTGCACTGCTCTTTGACGGTTATTCAACGTATATCAGAAGGCCGAACTCGCTCGTGAAGCAGCCGGTAAAAGGCTTGACGATTCGTGCGTGGATTGCACCTAGCATCCATGAATACGGGGATGAAAATAAGCTTGCTCCCATCATTAATCAGCATAATCGTGATGCGGGGCAAGGATATATACTTGGCTTATTCCGGCATGGGGCGTGGTCCTTTCAGCTTGGCTTGGACAATGAATGGGTGGAAGTGTGGTGCTATGATCACCCGATTGCCTTACAGGTATGGTCCCATGTAACGGCGACGTATGAAGCTTCAAGCGGTGCGCTCAGATTGTTTTTAAATGGTGAGGAGGTAGCTGTTCATCTCCATACCAAGCCAGCAGAGATTACACCGACTAAGGAAGATTTGTTAGTAGGTCGAAACAATCATGCCCATGTCATTGCGGAGTCATTCTATATGAATATGTTTAATGGCTTGTTGGATGAACTGGAAGTACTGGATTACGTTATCAGTCCATCTGCTGTGAAAGAGCAATATGAGGCTTTTCTTAAAATAAATGGTTCAACGGTACCTCCTATTGAAGTGAAGGATTTCACGATCCCGCGCGAGTTATTTAATGGCGATCGGCATCGTCCGCAGTTCCATATGAATCCGCCTGGACATTGGATGAATGAACCGCATGCACCCATTTATTACAACGGTCAATATCACTTGTTTTACCAATCGAATCCGAGAGGTCCATTCTGGCACCAAATCCATTGGGGACATTGGGTCAGCGAGGATTTAATCCATTGGCGTGATTTGCCGCCAGCATTATCCCCTGAAGCAGGGTTAGATCCAGATGGTATCTGGTCAGGGAGTGCTTGCTTGGATGAGCATGGCTATCCCGCTTTGTTCTATACAGCAGGGAATGATATGCGTACGCCTAATCAATCTGTTGGATTGGCGAGATCGACCTTTCCGCAAGATGGAGATCTTGACTTAACTCGATGGATGAAGCATCCCGAACCTATTGTTGTCCAAGAGAAGGGAATGGGGCTATTCGGTGAATTCCGGGATCCCTTCGTTTGGAAGGAAGAGAACACTTGGTATATGTTAGTCGGCAGTGGGACGGGAACAGGGACGGGAGTAGGTCCGAAGGCGACGGTGAGTGCGGTTACGCAAGTCTCTCCCGATTCGGAGGAAAAGGGAGGAACAGCTCTTCTCTACACCTCGACCGATATGATGAATTGGTCGTACAAGGGGCCGCTTTTTATCAGCGACTATGAGCATTATCCCTATTTAGGGGTTGTTTGGGAACTGCCGGTCTTGCTTCCGCTAAATTGTGGCGGTCAACCAAGCGGCAAACATATCTTCCTCATCAGCCCATGGGGGAAACAGTCCACTGTGGAGGTTAACTACTGGATCGGTACATGGGATCGGGACCAGTTTACCTTTATTCCTGATCATAAGGAACCAAGATTGATGGATGTTGGCGACTTCCATTTTACAGGTCCAAGCGGCATGGTGGATCCACAGACAGGGCGTACGCTGTTGTTTACGATCGCTCAGGGCGAACGCACGCCGGAGATTGATTATGATTGTGGTTGGTCACATTGCGCAGGCATGCCAGTGTCTCTATTTCTACGTGAAGATGGTCGCTTGGGTTTTGAGCCGATCGAAGAGATTCGTGGGCTGCGGAGTAAAAGTTTACTGAAGATCGAAGAGCAAAGTCTGGATGCAGTGAATGAGATGCTAACCACCATTCATGGCGACATGCTCGAGATTATGGTGGAGTTTGAAGCGATAACAGCAACGCGATACGGCCTATCCGTGAAGCGATCACCGAACGGTGAAGAGGAGACCGCCCTATATTATGATCAACATTCGGGAATGCTCGGGGTCAATAGGGAAAAGTCTAATATGGACCCGATGGAGCGTCCAAATGGTATTCAAGAAGGAAGCTTGGAACTGGATGGTGAGCGGCTACGATTGCACATCCTGATCGACAGATCGCTCATTGAAGTGTATGCCAACAGTCTTAAAAGCCTTACGACGCGGGCTTATCCCACATCGTTGACGGCAGATGGACTTCAACTTTGGGCGAATGGTGAAATTCGTATCACATCGATGAGCGTATGGGAAATGAACCCTGCTTTTGACTTAGATTACAGAAGGAGCGATAGGAAGGTGACAAACAGATGAGTGAAAATAACTATCAGGAAGTTTTTCGCCCGCAATTCCATTTTACGCCTCCCGCACAGTGGTTAAATGATCCTAACGGCATGGTGTATTACGAAGGGGAATATCACCTCTTTTATCAGCATCATCCGGATAGTACAGTATGGGGGCCTATGCATTGGGGGCATGCGGTGAGCCGTGATCTCGTCATATGGGATCACCTTTCAATTGCTCTAGAACCAGATGAGAATGGGATGATTTTCTCAGGCAGCGCAGTTGTGGATTGGCAAGATACCTCTGGATTTTTCGAAGGCGGGTATGGACTTGTTGCCATATTTACGCATGCGGATGTGTATCCTTCAAGCGAGCGCGCTAGGCAGAGACAAAGTCTTGCTTATAGCTTGGATAAGGGCCGAACATGGGTGAAGTATGAAGGGAATCCTGTTCTTGCAGATGAGGCAGTCGACGATTTCCGTGATCCCAAAATCTTCTGGTATAAGCCCAATCAGACATGGATCATGGTATTGGCTGTTGGCAATCATATTCGATTCTATACCTCAGCTAATCTGAAGGAATGGGTGTATGCTAGTAATTTCGGCTTGGAAGAAGGCTCACATGCTGGCGTATGGGAATGTCCGGACTTCATTGAGCTGCCGGTCAACGGGGATGATAAGTGCAAGAAGTGGTTGTTAATTGTCTCAATCGGCGACCATGAGGATTTCGTGGAAGGCTCTCGTACCCAGTATTTTATTGGTGAATTTGATGGATTAAGCTTTAAAAACGACAATTCGCCTGAAACGATTCTATGGCTGGATTATGGTCGAGACAACTACGCTGGCGTCACGTGGTCCGATATGCCAGAGGGAGATGGAAGACATGTCCTTATGGGGTGGATGACCAACTGGAAGTATGCTTTGGTGACGCCTACCTTAGAGTGGCGGGGGGCAATGACGCTTCCCCGCATGCTCTCTTTAAGTGCTGAAAGCGAAGGCATTCGTGTGCTGCAGCAGCCTATTGAAGAACTGACTAGGTTGCGAAGACAAGCGCAAACATGGCCAGCTATGGAGCTTTCATCCGAAGCTATCCCGACTGCCTTGATGCAAGGCGATTTACTGGAGATCGAGGTGGAGTTTGAACTGGGCAGTGCGGCTGAATTTGGCATTAAGCTTGGTAGCTCCCAAGAGGAATGTCTCCTCCTGAGATACCATTGTCACAAGCAAGAGCTGTCAATGGATCGTGCCCATTTTGGGAAAAGCGACTTTCATCCCCAATTTGCAAGTGAACCGATTGTAGCTCCACTTCAACCGATGGATGGCAGAGTTAAACTGCATATCTTCTTGGATTGGTCGTCAATTGAGGTATTCGCGAATGAGGGGCGTGTTGTCATGACTAATCAAATTTTCTCGGAAACAACGTCCATGTCTGTCATTCCGTATGCACTTGATGGGAATGTTATTTTAGTATCTTTGACTGCGCATACGTTGCAGTCGATGTATTCGGTATCCCCGCTGGAGCGAATGAATTTGCTTAGGTAGGTTATTCATTCTTGGGCGGCACTTCGAAGCAGGGATGCCGTCTAAGAATGGTTGTTACAAATAAAGATAGATAGGAGCAAGAGAATATGGTAGATGTCATCGCCCTTGGAGAGCTGTTAATCGATTGTACAATGGTCAGTACCCCTACTGGGGAGGTGGGACAATTTCAACGTAGTCCGGGTGGAGCACCAGCGAATGTACTTGCCGCTCTGGCAAAACTTGATAAGAAAACGGCATTCATTGGAAAAGTAGGCGAGGATTCCTTCGGACATTACCTCAAAGATGTGCTGATTACTAACGGGATTGATGTCACTGGTTTAGTGTTCTCCGAGACGGAGAATACAACGTTAGCTTTTGTTGAATTGGATTCTTCGGGGGAACGATCATTTACATTCTATAGAAAACCTGGAGCGGATCGGATGTTGAAGACAGTGGAAATCCCAACGGAACTCTTGCGTGAATGCCGAATTTTCCATTTTGGTTCCATTTCACTGACGCATGAACCGGCTCGTGCTGCAACGCTATTTGCTGTCGGTACAGCCAAGGAGTCAGGTGCACTTATTTCGTATGATCCGAATATACGGATCAGTTTATGGCCTAGTGAAGCCGTGGCGAAGGAGCAGATTCTTGCGGCGATGCCACTGGCCGATATGGTGAAAGTATCCGAGGAAGAGCTAGCCTCTCTGTTCCGTACGACCGATTTACTCGAAGGGACGGAGCTCATGTGGAAGCAATACGGGCACACGCTCATTCTCGTTACTTTGGGAGCGGGAGGATGCTTCTATCGCTGTGGAGAAAAGACGGGGCAGGTAGCGGGTTTCCACGTACCAACCATTGATACCACGGGAGCCGGCGATGCCTTTGTAGGTGGCGTTATGTTCCAGTTGCTGGAGCAATCCCAACCTTTGGATCGCTTGTCGCAAGCCGAACTGGAGGCAATCGTGACGTTCGGTAATGCCACAGGAGCGCTAGCCACAACGAAAAAAGGCGCCATTCCCGCTATGCCTTCACTGGAAGAGGTTCACACACTAATCGCTGCATCAAGAGAATAGACATAGATAATTTTGCGAGAGGAGGTTTATAGTGAAGAGGCTGTTTGCAATGATGTTCAAATAAGAAGAAAGGAGTGTTATCGCAATGATGATAAATAAGAGTATCCTGCAAAAACACTTGATGCGTCTGGTCATGATGCTCTTTGTCGTTTGTTTAACCGTTCCTAGCTTGCCAGCAACCGTTGCCAAAGCGGCAACAATGCTGGGCATTCATTGCATTCATAACGCTGCTTTGAATATTGACGGCGTTATAGACCTTTTTGAATTGGTCACATTGCGTTAATAATCGGAGAGGAGCCCACAGGCATCCTCTCCTTCTTTGAACTGGAATGGCTACTACATCAAGGTGGATCCGAGTCTGAAACACTTCGCTTTCTTTACTTTTCGGAAAATATCACATGCGAGAATCAGAGGAAATCTAAATAATCACCGAGTGACTTTTGTTAAGATAAGATAAGGTTGTGTATGACATTTTCAAGAGAATCGGGGCGTTTATTATGAAAATAGGTTTTATTGGTTGCGGGGTCATTTCCACGGCTCACTTGGATGGTCTAAAGAAATTAAAGGATGATAACAGGAAGACGTTTGAATTGACTGCTGTTTGCGATCTGAACCTTAATAGAGCGGAGGCTTTCGCAATTGCAGTGGAGAATCAATTGGGGAAGCGACCCAATGTGTATACGGATTATCGCCACATGCTTGAGAAAGAAGAACATTTGGATGCAGTCTCCGTATTGCTTGACCATGATCTGCATCATAAGGTGACAGAGGATTGTTTCGCTTCAGGAGTCAACGTCCAAATGCAAAAGCCGCTTGCAATTTCGCCATTGTTCGGTAGAAAAATGCTGGCTGATGCAAAAAAATATAACAAAGTGTTAACCCTATCAGAACCAAGTGTATTGGGAGCAGGTAACGTCGCTATGGCTCGGGCTGTCAAACACGGTTTGATTGGGGACGTATATATGATCATGGACTACGCAACAGTTACACTTGGACGAACTTTTTTTGCGGGTACCCCCTGGCGTCATATGAAGGGCCGTGCAGGCGCTGGATGGATTAATGACCATGGCGTCCATCGAACTCATTTTTTTACAGAAATTAATGGCCCAATCCATGAAGTATTCGCCTACACACAAATTTTCGAGAAGGAATTAAGTAATGGTGAGAGCACTATTTATCCAACTGGAGAAGATACATCTGTTACTGTTTTTCGCTTTAAGAATGGAGGTCTGGGTCATTGGATGTGCAGTACAGCTGCTCATGGTGAGAAAACAGGAGGGGTCTGGGTCTATGGAAGCAAAGGTTGCAAGCGACCCGGTCAGTATGCGGTACTTGAAGATAGCCGTGTCGTTCCCTTATCAGAACTCATCAAGGATTATGCCTTTGATGTTGTAGATGATCCCTTTGCTCATTCTTATGTGGAATTATGGGATGCAATTGTGGATCGAAAGCAGCCCATCTCTAGCGCTGAGAGAGGTCTCGAAGCATTGAGTGTTGTATATGCTGCCTTGGAATCGGCAATGATAGGCCAACCAGTAAATGTCGAAGAAATCATTCTTGGAGAAAAACATGCATATGAAGTTTCAGTGATAAAAGAAATGAGAGTGTTTACTTAGAAAAATGCTTGTCATACAGTTATAATGTTCAAGTTTCGGAGCTGCTGGCCCCTCATTTTGTTGGGCTTGCTTTTATATCATCGTCGACGTATTGAACTGGAACGGAGATACGTAATGGAGCAATTCCTCTTAGAGAAAATCGAAACACTGCGTCTTCAAATGGTTCAAGAAGCATTAGTACAGAGCGGTCTTACACATGAAAATGTGATTGCAATTAGCCGCGAATTGGACAGATACATCGCTTTATATCAGAAGTTAAAAGACGATACAGTAAGAGTAATCGAGCAATATGAAGGTCACCTATATAAGTTGCAACAAAGTAATTCTTTATACATTTAAGTATCGTTGTCACTATCAATGTGCTTGATTCGCAACAGAAATGAGGGATAATTTAGAGAATAAAGTCAGCGTAAAAACTCGCGGGCTTTTTTGTGCTTTTTCCTGGGATACATAAATAAGATAAAATTCTTGTATTTGTAGAGACATATGCACCAGTCTCTCAATGGCTACTACTGCCTTCGCTATTTGGGAGTTGAGCCCTATAGAAGCGCCTAGCTGGGCGCACTGAAAAAGGAGATAAGCAGTTATATGCTCATCTCCTTTCCTTTTACTAACAGGTGCGGTATCGACTCTGTATAGAAAACGTATCACTCTAATGATCTTTGCAATGACGGGACGAAAGACGGGGAAGGTTTCGAATGCGACTTTAACTTAACGGGTTCCACCATTCATCTCAATTACTAGGGAATTAAGCCTTTTAGGTTGTTTTATTTGAAAAAATTGTAATGAAATCGAAAGTCAGTATACGAGCATTTTGAAATCTTTCTATTAATGAGATCGCTTACAATAACCGTACCAAATACAAGAAAGTTAAAGGAGGACATATGAGCAAGAAATTTCTATTATTTTCTGCGGGAACGGCAGCAGTGGTACTCGTTGGAGTCGGATTGGCGTTCATGTTAACGAAACAGCAACACAAAGGAGTGAAGAACCCTAGTATGTCTATTAACAACAACAGTAATCCGAATTATTACACAGAAAAATTCCGTCCGCAGTATCAGTAACGGAATCGGGGAACATCGAATGAGGATTAAATTTAAAGCGCTTACAAAATTTTCGCCTCAGTATGTGGGAATTCAAAAAAAATATTGTTCCCTTTCGTGCTGGTCATTCTGATCACGCTGCTTTCCATGAACTGGATATCGTATTTGATGGCAGAGAAGATGATTACACAGAAGGTCGTTGCTTCTACCGACAAAACACTTTATATGAAGCGAATAAACTCTCTCATAGCTATAGGGCGAGACCAAAGGACTGTCAGGGTAAACCTGATGTTTTTTTGTTATATAACATTAAATTAATTTTATGATTGTTATTGCATAATCCTTCTAAATTGTTATACAATATAAGTATAAAATTTAATTATATCAATACAATTGTTCGTAAGTTGAAGGGAGAGACGGTTATGAGTAGTTTGGCATCGTCGAAGGAGTTCGAACGAAGGAAATTCACAAACTTTCATGCTTATGACTTTCAGAGAACTATTGCGAAGAGAGAAGAACGTGAGGAACACGATGAATGTGGTGAATCTGCTTTCTACCCCTTATCCCCCGTGTCTTTAGCATTGTATTATGCGTTTGATCCACAAGATGAAGTGGGATAAA
Source organism: Paenibacillus sp. J22P51 (assembly GCF_059692215.1). NCBI lineage: Bacteria > Bacillati > Bacillota > Bacilli > Caryophanales > Paenibacillaceae > Paenibacillus > Paenibacillus sp. J22P51. Next base: position 246,931 of record NZ_JCAUAZ010000002.1, read on the forward strand.
TTGGGGAGTTTGCGAGCTAATAATATGAAACGAAACCCTGCCGAATGTCGGCAGGTTTTTTATTGTTATAATATATTTAATTTAATTATTTATTTTATAAAACAGTATTGAACATAATCGCTTATTGTGTTATAAATTATATTAACAAAACAAACTGTATTAATACATTAGAGGAGGAGACAACAATGGATTGTCCAACATGTCAAGGTAATGGAGATTTAGAAGAAATGAGAAGCACTGATGAGCACTATCACAAAGAGGGGATAAGCATCAATTGTGGCCAGGACCGTGTGCTTTGGCCAAACACTTGCCCTGTTTGCGGCGGTAGCGGATATCTAGACGTATCCTTTTAAAAAACTAAACCCACCATAAAGGAGTGCACATTATCATGAGTAAACAAAATCAACGCGAACAACTGCAAGCAAGCTGGAATTCCAAGCGATTTTCAGGGGTAACTAGACCTTATTCAGTGGAGGATGTGCTTCGTCTTCGTGGCTCAGTAATGATTAAACAGACATTGGCTGAGCAGGGGGCTCGTAAATTCTGGGAGCGGGTAAACGTAGAAGACTTCGTACCTGCACTTGGGGCTCTAACAGGAAATCAAGCAGTGCAGCAAGCAAAAGCAGGACTTAAAGCGATTTATTTAAGCGGTTGGCAAGTTGCCGCCGATGCGAACTTATCCGGTCATATGTATCCCGATCAAAGTCTTTACCCAGCTAACAGTGTTCCTAGCGTAGTAAAAAGAATTAATCAGGCGCTGCAGCGCGCCGATCAGATCCAGCATGCGGAAGGTAAAGGAAGTATTGACTTCTTTCTTCCCATCGTAGCAGATGCTGAAGCCGGTTTCGGTGGGCCGCTAAACGTATTCGAGCTGATGAAGGGAATGATTGAAGCGGGAGCCGCTGCTGTTCATTTTGAAGATCAGCTCTCCTCGGAAAAGAAATGCGGCCATTTGGGCGGAAAAGTGCTGCTGCCAACACAGCAGGCCGTAAAAAACCTAATCGCTGCAAGGCTGGCTGCTGATGTGATGGGCGTGGATACGGTGTTAATCGCCCGAACTGATGCGAATGCAGCAAGTCTCCTTACGAGCGATATTGACGAGAACGATCGACCGTTTCTAACAGGCGAACGCTCGCCCGAAGGATTCTTCTATGTGAATGATGGTTTAGATCAAGCGATATCACGTGGTTTGGCCTATGCGCCATATGCAGATATGATTTGGTGCGAAACATCAGAGCCGAACCTTGAGGAAGCCAAACGTTTTGCAGAAGCCATCCATGAGAAATTTCCTGGTAAATTGCTTGCTTACAACTGCTCTCCTTCTTTCAACTGGAAGAAGAAATTAGATGATGCTACGATTGCAAAATTTCAAAAAGAGCTTGGTAAGCTGGGCTACAAGTTCCAATTCGTGACCTTAGCAGGCTTCCATGCGCTGAATCACAGCATGTTCGAGCTCGCTCACGATTACAGAGATCGCGGTATGGCTGCTTACTCTCAGTTCCAGCAAACGGAATTCGCAAGTGAATCTCGTGGTTATGAAGCGACACGCCATCAGCGTGAAGTAGGAACAGGCTATTTCGACGAAATTTCCCAAGTAATTACGAGTGGTACTTCTTCCACTACTGCGCTTTCCGGATCGACGGAAGAGGAACAATTTTGCTAGTTAATAGCAATGCCAGAAGGAGATGAGGATATTGATCGATCAAACGATGCGAAAGGGAATTGAAATTGAACCGACTTCTACGGAAGGGCAAAAGCTGCTCACACCAGAAGCCTTGGCATTCGTGGCGCTGCTTGAGCGAGCATTTGGAACAAAACGGCTTGAGCTTTTGCAGCAACGTAACCTGAGGCAGAATCTTATTGATGAAGGAGAGCTGCCTGACTTTCTGCCCGAGACTACGCGGATACGTAGCAGCGACTGGACAATAGCACCGATCCCTGCGGATTTGCAAGACCGTCGTGTGGAAATAACAGGTCCAGCTGGTGATCGTAAAATGGTCATTAATGCGTTCAACTCTGGTGCTTTCATCTACATGGCTGACTTTGAGGACGCCAACTCCCCGACATGGAACAACACGATTGATGGCCAAGTGAATCTCTACGATGCCATTCGTCGAACAATCGCCTTCACCAGTCCAGAAGGGAAGAGTTACAACCTTCAGGATCAGACAGCAGTGCTCAAAATTCGTCCTCGCGGATGGCATTTGGAAGAGAAACATATGAAGGTAGATGGGCACCCGGTTTCAGGTTCGTTATTTGATTTTGGCCTATTCTTTTTCCATAATGCTAAGGCGTTGATCCAGCGAGGAAGCGGGCCTTATTTTTACTTACCCAAGTTGGAAAGTCATCAGGAGGCACGTCTTTGGAACGAAGTGTTCAAGTTTGCTCAGCAGGAGCTAGGCATTCCGCAGGGCACGATTAAAGCTACGGTGCTCATCGAGACGATCGTCGCGGCTTTCGAAATGGACGAAATTTTATATGAACTTCGAGAGCACAGCGCGGGGCTGAACTGCGGACGATGGGATTATATATTCAGTTACATTAAAAAGCTGCAGAAGCAGCCTCACGTCATCGTTCCCGACCGTGCGCTCGTAACGATGGAATCGCCTTTCATGAAAGCATACTCACTGCTCACCATCCAGACTTGTCATAAGCGAAATGCTCCTTGCATCGGGGGCATGGCCGCACAAATTCCGGTGAGGAATGATCCAGGGGCGAATGAAGAAGCGATGGCGAAAGTGAGTGTAGATAAGCTGCGCGAGGTGAGGAATGGTCATGATGGCACATGGGTGGCTCATCCCGGATTAGTACCTGTGGCGAAAGCGATATTCGATGAACATATGCCGTCAGCCAATCAAATTAGCAAGCAATTATCTGACATCGAGGTTACCGCAGAACAATTACTGGAAGTGCCGCAAGGGACGATTACCGAAAATGGTATCCGGACAAACGTTAGCGTCGGCATTCAATATTTGGAAGCGTGGTTGCGTGGTTTCGGCGCTGTGCCGATCAACAACTTGATGGAAGACGTGGCAACTGCGGAAATATCACGTGCACAACTATGGCAGTGGATCCACCATCCTCTAGGGATTTTGGATGACGGGCGCAAAGTAACGCCAGAACTTTTTCTACAGATTCAAAGTGAAGAGTTGGATAAGATCAGAGCGAAGCTCGGAGAAGAAGAACTACAGCAAAGAAAATTTGATCTAGCGAATGTGCTTTTTACCAAAATGACGGTTTCACCTGACTTTGAATCTTTTTTAACCGAACAAGGGTATAGGTATTTGTAATTGAAGTAATTTGAGACAGGGCCTATAGGAGGCTTCTGTCTTTTTTTATTTGAATATACTATAATTATTTTAAATGTTATAGAACAGTTCAGTGAGGTGTGAACCATGAGCACGGGCCATTCGGAGCTTCATACGAAGCATGAACAAATTACGAAATATATTGAATCGTTGGCTGTGGGCACGAAGCTGTCCGTACGGCAAATCGCTCAAGATCTAGATGTGAGTGAGGGAACAGCCTACCGTGCTATTAAGGAAGCGGAAAATATCGGTTTGGTGAGCACAAAACGGCGGATCGGCACGATTCGAATGGAAAAGAAAGAAGAACCCGTCATTGATAAATTGACGTTCGCGGAAATTGTGAATGTGGTGGAAGGTGTTGTACTGGGCGGCTCTTCGGGTATACATAAGTCACTGAACAAATTCGTTATCGGCGCGATGCAGCTTGAAGCCATGTTGAAGTATATTGAAGCAGGCAATTTGCTCATTGTCGGCAATCGCGTGCAAGCCCATATGTGCGCACTTAGTCAGGGCGCTGGTGTGTTGATTACCGGTGGATTTGATACCACGCCTGAAGTGAAGGAGCTGGCAGATGAGCTGCAGTTGCCGATTATCGGCAGTTCTTTTGATACATTCACAGTAGCTACAATGATTAACCGAGCGATGGAAGACCGCCTCATTAAGAAAAAGATTATGATCGTTGATGACATCGTGCGTAAAGATAGCCCAATTTACTCTCTAATAGCTACTGATACGGTCAAAGACATGCAAAAGCTGGTTGAAGAAACGACGCATACGCGATACCCTGTCATCGATGAGAATCAGGTCCCGATCGGTATGATTACAACCAAGGACATCATGGGTGCTAAACCGAATCAACTTATTGGCAGCTTAATGACACCAAATCCACTAATGATTAACTTGAAAACATCGGTAGCTTCAGCCGGACATACTATGGTGTGGGAAGGTATTGAACTTCTGCCGGTTATAGATAACGATCGCAAGATGATCAGCGTCATAAGCCGCAAGGATGTCATGAAAGCGATGCAGCATATGCAAAGACAACCTCAGAACGCTGAAACGTTCGAAGTGCAGATCTACTCAGGGATCGATGAACTTCGAGATGCGGAAGGCAAGTTGTTTTTTAAAGGCACGGTTACACCTCAAATGACCAATTTTGAAGGTTTGGTCTCAGAAGGTGTGCTCACAACGATTATGATTCGTGCAGCTTACAGAACGGTTCAGGAGCATAAGAAAGGCGATCTTATTTTGGATAGTTCTTCCAGTTATTTTCTGATCCCTTTGCAAATCGATGATGTTATTGAAATCGTGCCCTCCATTGTGGAAATGAGCCGCAGATTTTGCAAGATTGATATGGAAATCGTGACGAACGGTACTAGAGTAGCAAGATCGATGTTTACGGCACGTATTTTATAATTGTAAAAGTACTTCATCTGGACTAACACTAACCCCGTTTCCTCTGCTTTTTGAAGTAGAGGAAGCGGTTTTTTTTAAAGAAGAAGTTGGAGGCAATTTTTTATTTAAAATTATTCCAGATGTGGATTGAATTAAAAATACTGATCTTTGAAGAACGACCTTCGCTGCTTGAAACAATTAAGGAAATTTTCGAAAATGTGTCGTTCGACACGAAAGGAACCTCAACTGGAATGGGACTTGTTAGCGGAGCAAGAAATTACGACCTCTTGACGTGATGTTACCGGGAATGAACGGTCTGGACACCGTAAAGCATTTATAGAATCGTAAAATTTCAACCCCTATTATCATACTAACTGCAAAGGACAGCGTCCAAGATTGCATGAGGGTGCTGGTTACCAGCGCGGATATTTATGAATGGAGCGAAGACAATGACAGCCTTAGCTGGGCGGTGAAGAGCGGACGCAACGGGAGATTGCGAAGGAACTGGGTATTTCGAGGAGTTATGTTTCAAGGATCGAAAAAAGGGCGCTCATGAAGCTGTATCACGAGTTTTATAAGGCGAAGCGGTAAGGAAAACAAGTTGAGGTCGACACGTCGGTGAATCGTATTCTTCATTTATTTGGCATCAAATAATGGAGGCGAAGACAATCACAGCCTTAATTCAGATTGAGCATGTGAGTAAATTTTATTTCATGGGTGGCGAAACCATAAAGGCGTTGGACGACATTTCGTTAGATATCGCGCAGGGCGAATATGTTGCGATTATGGGGCCGTCGGGATCCGGCAAATCAACCCTGATGAACATCATCGGGTGTTTGGATGTGTCGGACGAAGGGGTCTATACCCTTGATGGAAAGCAGATTCACTCGCTGAAGGACCCGCAGTTGGCCGAGATTCGGAATCGGAAGATCGGGTTTGTTTTCCAGAGCTTCAACCTGTTGCCGAGATTAAGTGCTTATGAGAATGTGGAATTGCCGCTGATTTATCGTGGAATGACGATAAAGCAGCGGGAGCCGATGGTTCTAAAAGCGTTGGAAGCGGTGGATTTGCTCGATCGGAGGAAGCATTTTCCTTCGGAGCTGTCTGGTGGGCAGCAGCAGCGTGTTGCGATTGCTCGGACGTTGGCCGGGGATCCACCGATCATATTAGCGGATGAGCCTACTGGGGCTTTGGACTCGAAAACGGGCGTGGAGATCATGGATATTTTCAGGCGGTTGAACGAGCAAGGGCGGACGATTATTGTGATTACGCATGATCGGCAGGTTGCGGAGCAGGCGAAGCGGATTGTGCGGTTTAGAGATGGAAGGTTGGTTCATTGAGTTTCGAAATGAAGTAATAAAACCCGTGCAAATTGCGCGGGTTTATTTTGTTCGTATATTTTTGAGGAATCGCATCCAATGAACGTAAGATCAGAAATAAATATGGTGAATCTCTTAAAGCAAATATGAGTTATTCCAATATTTCCGGATGAGCCCACTGAGTAGGCGTAAGCTTACCAGCGCTAGATCCAGCGTCAACTGTGATTGCTGAACCACTAATATAACGAGCCAAATCAGAGGCTAAAAATAAGGCTAAATGTGCAACTTCCTTTGGATTTCCTAGCTTTCCGTTTGGTGATAGCAACTTTGCATACTGTTGAATAACTTCCTCAGGTGCATCCTTCCAGATTGAAGTTTTAATGGTTCCAGGACATATCGCATTTATAGAAATGTTATAAGGTGCATAATCAAGTGCCGCACTCTTTGTAAGACCTACAACGCCATGCTTGGCGGACGTATAAATAGCCATGGAACTATTGCCTAACAAGCCAGCTACGGAGGCAACGTTGATAACGAATCCTGCCGATGATTTAGATTTCAGGATGGCTTCTATGCCATATTTCATGCCCATAAATACGCCCTTCAGGTCAATCGACGTTAATTTATCAAATTCAGATGTTGAGTACTCATGAGTTGGTCTATTGTCGGCACTTATACCGGCATTGTTGACAATGCCGTCCAAACGGCCATATGTTTCGACCGCAAAGTCAATCATGCCCCTAACCTCTTCTTCTTTGCTTACGTCAGCTGAATAGAAAGAAGCAACGCCACCCAAAGATTGGATTTCTTCAACAAGCTTAGTACCCTTTTTGACATGAATATCGGATACGATGACTTTCATCCCATTTTCTGCATAGCACATCGCAATTGCTTTACCAAGGCCATCAGAAGCGCCTGTTACAATGGCCACTTTGTTTTTTACACTCGAAAAGTCTGTCATGCATGGAATCCTCCTTATAATATTTGGGTTTTGTTCCTATACCTTAAGTCAATTTCGGGTTCTTCACTAACGTTTTACCGACTTCATAGTGGTAATTAAACGACAAATTTATAAAATTCCTAGAGATTGTAAGAAAGTCGTCAAAACGTCAGAGAAGCGTCGTTAGAATGTTAGTTGCCGTGGAAGGTTTTTACTAAAATAAGGTTGCAGCAATCAACAGAAGTTTAAGGAGGAGTAGGGATGGCACTTCAATTTCCAAAAGGTTTTTTATGGGGCGCATCGACGGCAGCGCATCAGGTAGAGGGAAATAATACAAATTCTGATTTTTGGCTAATGGAAAATTTGGAGGGATCGGTATTTGCAGAGCCGTCGGGCATTGCGGTAGATCATTATAACCGTTTCAAGGAAGATATTGCTGAGATGGCTAAAATGGGTTTAAATTCGTATCGGTTCTCGTTGGAATGGGCACGAATCGAGCCGGTGGAAGGGCAATATGATGCCGCAGAAATCTCCCATTATCGGGACGTTCTTTTAACATGCAAAGAATATCAAATCACTCCGATCGTGACTCTTCATCACTTCAGTTCGCCACAATGGCTAATTCGTCTTGGGGGTTGGGAGTCAGCAGAGACGCCAGCAAGATTTGCTCGCTATTGTACACATGTCATGCGTGAATTAGGCGAATTGATTCCTTATGTATGTACGATTAATGAAGCGAATATTTCCATCGGAATTAAGAAAATTATGAAGCGATATGAGCTCAAATCAGGCTCTCCGGGTGCGCAGGTTGGCATGAATATGGAGAAAATGGCCCAAATGCAAAAATATTTTATGGAACTAAGCAAAGCGTTTGGAGTTCCGCCAACAGAGGTTCATTCCTTTTTGGCTCCTCGCTCGGAGCAGGGTCTTGCTGTCATCTTCCAAGCGCATGTGGAAGCGAGAACAGCCATTCGGCAGATCAGTCCGCAAACCAAAGTCGGAGTTACTTTGTCACTCTATGACATTCAAAGCGCACCTGGCGGAGAAGAGAACGCGAAGGAAGCATGGCAAGAGGAGTTTCTCCAATTTGTTCCCTACTTGCAAGAGGATGACTTTTTCGGTTTGCAAAACTATACACGCGCTGTGTATGGGCCTGATGGCCTTCTCCCTATTCCAGAAGGGGCAGAGACGACACAGATGGGGAACGAATATTATCCAGAAGCGCTTAGTGCGGTTGTCCGTTATGTTAGTGAGCATCTGAAGATGCCGATTATGATTACTGAAAATGGCGTAGCAACGGATGATGATACCCGTCGTGTTGCTTTTATCGATCGTGCCTTGAAAGGGGTCCATGATTGTATCACCGATGGATATCAGATATTGGGCTATATGCATTGGTCCCTGATGGATAATTTTGAATGGCAGCTGGGATTCTCCAAGACTTTTGGATTAATTGAAGTGGACCGTACCACGCAAGAGCGAACCGTTAAACCTAGCGGTTATCATCTCGGTAGCATTGCAAGAGAAAACGCGATCTAACGCGTTAATTCAAATAAGGACTGACCGGGCATATCCCCGCGTCAGTCTTTCTTTTTCTCGCAGAAGATAAAGTCGTTAAAACGTCACTAGGAAGTCGTTAGATTGTTAGAGGGGGGAAGGCATATCCATTATGATCAAGGTAAGTCATTCGAGTAATAAACGGAAAGGGAAGGGATTGTAAGATGGAAAAAGCCGGATCGGCAACTGTACTGCAAGCGGGTATTCAGATCAAGAAAAAAGAAAACAAGTTCCGTAAATATTGGCCACTTCTGACGATGATGGCTCCTGGTCTGCTATACCTGTTATTTAATAACTATCTCCCCATGCTCGGGATCGTCATTGCGTTCAAAAAGATCAATTTTGCTAAAGGTATTTTAGACAGCGACTGGGTTGGGTTCAAGAACTTTGAATATCTCTTTAAGACATCGGACGCTTTTATCATTACGCGAAATACGATTCTATACAACCTCGTGTTTATTGTGTTAGGCACCATTTTGTCACTCGCCTGTGCGATTCTGTTGAATGAGATTAAAAACAAAATTTTACTTAAGTTTTATCAGAGTATCATCACACTGCCTCATCTCATCTCGATGGTTATCGTCAGCTATTTGGTATATGCCCTCTTAAGTGCGGATACGGGATTCTTGAATCACACAGTCCTGCCTTGGTTTGGAATAAAAGACGGGATTTCTTGGTACACCGAAGATAAGTATTGGCCTTGGATTATAACGATCGTTCACTTCTGGAAAAGTGTTGGTTATTCGAGCATTGTGTTCTTTGCCGCATTACTTGGCATTGACGAGGAGTATTATGAAGCAGCGAAGCTCGATGGTGCAAGTCGATTGCAGCAGATTCGTCATATTACGTTGCCTATTCTAACACCGGTCATCATCATGCTGACGCTGCTTAGTATCGGAAGAATATTCTACTCGGATTTCGGATTATTTTATCAGGTTCCAATGAATTCAGGATCATTATTTAACACAACAGCTACGATTGATACGTATGTATTCAGGGGCTTAACGGGCAATGGCGATATTGGGATGTCCACTGCTGCTGGTGTCTATCAATCGATCGTTGGATTCTTACTTGTCATGCTAGCGAACTATACGGTGCGACGGTACAGCAAAGATAACGCATTATTCTAAGTAGGAGGAGGTAAACACCCATGCACAAAGAGAGCAGAGGCTTGACGTTGTTCAGCCACATTATGATGTTTGTATTTGCAGTCGTTTCTATTCTCCCTTTCATTCTGCTCATTTCCGCGTCGCTAACCGACCAGAATGATATTATAGCAAATGGCTATTCATTCATCCCCCATACGTTTAGTACGGCTGCCTACGAATATTTATATGATAGAGGGGGAGAGATCGCTCGTGCTTACGGAGTGACCATCTTCGTAACGGTAGTCGGAACGGCAATAGGAGTAGCTATAACGGCGCTTCTGGCTTATCCGCTTTCCCGAAGTGGTACGCCATATCGCAATTTAATTATGTTTATTGTTTTCTTCACCATGCTATTCCATGGAGGTTTGGTTCCTTCCTACTTGGTTTACACCCAGTTATTCCATATCAAAAATACAATCTGGGCCTTAATCGTGCCGGGTCTCCTGATGAACGGGTTTTACGTGATGTTGATGAGAACGTTCTTTCAGACGACGATTCCTAGTGCATTGATTGAATCCGCACAAATCGACGGAGCTGGCGAATATAGGACCTTATGGTCCATTGTGCTTCCGCTATCAACACCTATTCTTGCAACGATTGGGCTTTTTGAATGTATTATGTACTGGAATGATTGGCAGTTGGGGATGATTTATATAACGGACCCTAAACTGTTCAGTATTCAAAACTTGTTAAATCGGATTATGCAGGATATTCAATTCCTCACGACTAATATGACCAACAATACGAATGATGCGATGCAACAAATGCCGACAGATGCTGTGAAAATGGCGATTGCCGTCATTGGCGTGCTACCCATTTTAGTGGCGTACCCTTTCTTCCAAAAATATTTTATTAAAGGAATTATGATCGGAGCTGTAAAAGGATAACTTGCCGACAGAATCTCCTCATATGCGCAACGCCACAACTGATGTATTCGGGTTGTGGCGTTGTCAGTTCTGATAAAAGTATGATAGGTTTACATTTTAATGGATAAAGCAAAAGGAGTTGAACGATCATGTTTGCGCCAACAGGGTACTGGAGACGTGCTTCACTGCGAGCAAAGCTAATCGTAAGCGTACTGATCATGACGATACCGCTAGTGGGGATGCTCTTCTATAACAACTATTATGCCATTCATGTCGTTCGCGGCCAGGTTGCGGATTCCTATAACAACATGTTGAAGCTGTATACGAATCAAAACGACTCCCAGCTAGACGATATCGACTCGTATATGAGAACAGTGGCAGGTTCTGGTTACGATTTGCTATCTCTAAGCCAAGAAGTAAGGGATGGCGAGTACTACAGTGCAAAAATTTATTTATTTAATAAATTAAGTAAAGATATTAGTTTATACGATCCTATAAGTACTTTTTTCGTATATACGGATCATAGGCAAGACTATTTTAACATTTCAAAGAATAACCCTTCTGCCATTAAGGAAAATGAAATTATCCAAACATATATGATTGATTATATTCATTCTGAGCGATTTCCGTCGGAGAGTTCCGCTAAAGCTTGGAACTATGTTCAAATTAACGAACAAAACTACCTCGTTGATATTGTTCATTCAGGAGATACCTATCTTGGAGCTTTGGTTAGTACAGAGGAATTAGTAAAGCCTCTTCGTTCTCTTCAAATTGGAGAGGAGGGAGAGGTGTTATTAGCCAATACGCAAGGGGAACCGATCTCAAATTCCAAGCTTGTAAGTCAATATAAGATTGAATTGCAACAAAAAGTAAACGAATACTATATTTCGGGAATTCAAAAGAGATTTCTTGTCGTTGGAGCTCCATCCCATCGTGGTGATTTCAGTTTAGTTGCACTGATTCCGGATCAACATATATTAGCCAATTTGCCGTATCTCCAGTCCATCGTGTGGTTTATTACGATCGGCGCTTTTCTCTTTATTCCGATGGGGTTGTATGCAATGCGGCAATCTATTCTAGTGCCTTTATATCGATTACTGCTCACTATGAAGAAGGTTCGAGAAGGCGATTGGAGCAGCAGGGTAGCGCTTCATAATACCTCGGGGGAATTTCAAGTGATGGGTGGGGCATTTAATGCCATGATGTCGGAGGTTGAGCGGCTTCGCATTAACGTGTATGAGGAACAGTTAAATAAGCAAAAGGAGGAATTACAGCGGCTCCAGCTGCAAGTGAATCCCCACTTTTTCTTAAATACGCTGAATATCATTTATAATTTGGGTAAAATCAAGAACTATGAACTGATTTTGGAAATGACGATGTCTCTCATCGAGTATTTCCGATTTATGTTTCGCAGCAATACCTCGTTTGTGGCGCTCAAAGATGAACTGAATCATACTCGGAATTATTTGAAAATCCAGAGTTTGCGCTTTCCAGAGAAGCTGAAGTGGGCGATTAACGCTCCGGATTATTTAGCCGATGTCCCCATCCCACCGCTGGTTATCCAATCGTTTGTTGAGAATGCGATTAAACATGCCGTTTCGCTAGATGAACTGCTTACGATTGACATACGGATTGAATTTTTAATTGAAGAACACAGCTCTAGAATGAAAATAAGCATCAGTGATACAGGACCTGGATTTAGAGCGGATATACTGGACAAACTGCAGGCAGGTCTGAGTGTGGAAAATGATCGCGGAGAGCATACGGGGATTTGGAATGTAGAAAGGCGAATACGCCTATTATACGGGGAATCCGCATCCATCCTATATGATAACGACCAAGCGTCGCACGGAGCTAAAATAGAGTTGATTATTCCTACGAATCCAGGAATGGAGGAAACCAGATGAACGTTCATTTGCTCATCGTAGACGACGAAGTTCTCGCTATTGAAGGGGTGAAATCTGATCTTGATCTTACTAAATTGGGCATCAGCCAATTGTTCACGGCCATTAATATCAGACAAGCCAAGGAACTCTTTGGGAGAGAACGAATCGATATTTTACTGTGCGATATTGAAATGCCTCAAGGCAGCGGGTTTGATTTGCTGACTTGGGTGAGAGAGCAACATCCGAATACTGCAACGATCTTTTTTACAAGTCATGCTGATTTCCGATACGCCAAAGAGGCGCTGCAACTAGGAAGTGTTGACTATTTATTAAAGCCTGTTCGTGCCGCTGACTTGGAAGCGGCTATCGTCAAAGCTCAAGCTATTAGTAATCGGAACAGCGAAATCAATCGAAATCGTCAATCCCATCAATTATGGCTTAAACATCACGCTTTTATTATAGAAAGGTTCTGGGTGGACTTAATCAACCATTCGATACCGAGTCAGCCTGCCGCGATACGTGATCAAGTAGAATTGCATCATATTCCCATTACGGAAGAATCGGTCTTTCTACCTATTCTCATTTCGGTACAGCGGTGGAAAAAAGGCTTAAATCGCAGGGATGAGAAGATCCTGGAGTATGCGCTTAAAAATTCAGCCGAAGAGCTCATGATCGGTGATGGCGTTAATGGAATTTGTTTTCATCTAGATCGAGGTATGTTGTTAATTATTATGGCAGCCAATCGCGGGACGAATTGGGCGTACGATCAACTTTACGAAGCATGTGAACAGTATATAAAGTCTTGTAATGACTATTTTTACTGTGATCTCTCTTGTTATTTTGGGCGCGAAGTGGCAGCGCATGAAATGGCTGAGATGGTAGCTGATCTGCGAAGATATGATCGAAATAATGTGGCTTTCGTGAATCAAGTTTTTCCTCAAACGGATAATGGCATCTCCATGCCGGTTGCTAAGTTGCCCGGATTAGGTGTGGTTGCCTCTCTTATGAAGCAAGGCACGAAGGAGGCCGTCGTTCAGGAAGTGGAAGCGATGCTTGGCAGTCTGGTCAACAATCAAGCTGTAGATGCTGAGATTCTGCATCAATTCAATCAAAATTTCACACAAGTTATCTATTCCTATTTGAATTTGAGAGGGATAGAGGCCCATCAGCTACTTGGCGATGAAGAGTCTCGGCGTGTATCGGAAATGGCAGTGCGCTCTATTACAGATATGTTAGCCTGGGTTCGTCATGCTGTGAGTAAAGCGATGATCCACGCAGAAGCGGTGAAAGAGACGGAAAAAATCGTTCAGACTGTGAAAGCCTTTATCTCGCTTAACCTGGATCAGGATATGACGCGCGAAATGATTGCGGATCAAGTGTTTCTCCATCCTGATTATTTAACGAGAATTTTCAAAAAAGAGACTGGTTATGCGCTCTCCGATTATATTGTGCTCGAAAAAGTTAAAGTCGCCAAAGAGTTATTGTCCCGAACAGAGCGCTCAGTTAGCTCAATTGCCTCGACTTTGGGATATACGAATTTCTCTTATTTTACGAAACTATTCAAGAAGCACGTCGGACTAGGCCCAATGGAATATAGAAGTCAAAACTACAAAGATAAATAAGTCGTGAAAACGCTATTATGATGTCGGTGGAGTGTTAGTCGCTCCCTTCATTGAACGATATGATGAAGGAGTAAGGAATGATACTTCTGGGGGGAATACGATGAAAAGGAATTTGAAGTTGGCGACATTGTCTCTTGTTACTGTGATGTTATCAGGTGTGATTGCTGGGTGTTCATCTTCGAAAACGGAAGAAAGTAATGGTTCCGCTGCAACGGCAACTCCAGCTTCCAGCGCAACTGCGAGTAATGCTACAAAAGATGCGTATGAGATCGCAATTGCTATGCCGGCATTTGGAGCAGTACCGAAGGACATCCAAGCGGTTCAAGATGAAATTAGCAAGATTACAAAGGCTAAAATCAACGCTACTGTCAAAATCATGCCGATTAGTATCGGGTCTTGGTCACAACAAATGAATTTGATGACTTCCGGCCGTGAGAAACTGGATCTATTCTTTGAGTTTGGTGCGGGATACAGCGCTGATGTGGCGACTGGAAAAATTATTGCGATCGATAGTTTGCTCGATAAGTATGGTGAAGGAATCAAAAAACAGATCGATTCCGTCTATCTGAATAGCGTTAAGATTGAAGGAAAGACCTATGGCGTGCCTGTCTATAAGGATTACACAACGGGAGTTCCTGGGGTTCTGATGCGGAAAGATTTAGTAGATAAGTACAAAATTAATGTATCGGCTATTAAGACGATGGACGACCTAGATCAAGTATATAAAACGATTAAGGATAATGAGCCTAGTATCGCGCCACTCGGAGCCGGGTTATCCACGCCTGCAGATGTTTATGTTTGGTATGATAAGCTAGGGGATCGATTAGGTGTATTACCTGGGTATGACAACGGTTCGAAAGTTGTGAATTTGTTTGAAAGCAAGGAGTACGAAAACTATTTGAACAAGGTTCATAGTTGGAATAAGGCTGGATATATCAACAAGGATGCTGCTACAACGCAAGCTAACGCCTCCGATTTGTTGAAAGCTGATAAGGCATTTTCTTATTTCATCGGACTTAGACCAGGGAACTTGGAATCAGAAATCCGAGCGAATGGCAAAGATCTCGTTTTTGCACCCTTGATGTCTAATATATATTCGACTACATCCAATGCACAGGGTGGATTGTGGACGATATCTACGAACTCTACGAATCCTGAACGCACCATGATGCTCATGAATCTGATGTACACGGATAAAGACCTTGCCAATTTGTTTATCTACGGCCTTGAAGGGAAGCACTATGTGAAGGCTTCTGAGAATGCGATCGATTATCCGACAGGCATCGATTCGAAGACAGTTGGATATTCGATTCAAAGTTGGATATACGCTAACCCATCCATCGCATATCAGATGAAGTCAGACTTGCCTGAAATGTGGAAACTGACGGCTGAAGCCAACCAAAAAGCAATTAAATCGAAAGCGCTTGGCTTCACATTTAATTCGGAGCCAGTTAAGAATGAGGTTATTGCGCTTAAAAATGTAACCGATCAGTATGCCAAAGGTTTGGAGACAGGCACACTCGACCCGGTCGATAAGTTAGCAGACTTTAGAGCTAAACTGAAAGCCGCGGGTATTGATAAAGTAATTGTAGAAAAGCAGAAGCAGCTTGATGCTTGGGCAGCAGCTAACAAAAAATAAAACATCAAACTGGATTTCCATTGATCGGTGGAGCGCTTAGCCCGCGCTGGCGATCGATGGAAATTCTTGTTTTAAGAGGATAAAGGGAGGATAAAAAATGAAAGTTTTCGGCAAAGTGATTGTGGTCACAGGAGCAGGAGGCGGTATAGGACGCGAATTGGTCCTACATCTCCTTTCAAAAGGGGCGAGTGTTGCCGCTGTTGATATTAACAGAAATGCGTTGGAAGAAACGATTCATCGAGCTGGTGAAAAAAGTGGGAAACTATCCACGCACGTCGTAAATCTAACAGATAGAGTGGCAGTTGAGGCACTTCCAGAGCAAGTCATTGCTCGTCATGGGGCAGTAGACGGAATCATTAATAATGCTGGGATTATTCAACCGTTTGTACATGTCAATGAGCTTGACTTTGATAAAATCAAACAAGTCATGGATATCAATTTTTACGGCACGCTTTATATGACGAAGATTTTTCTGCCATATCTGTTGAAAAGACCTGTAGGACATATCACAAACATTTCTAGTATGGGCGGATTTCTGCCGGTTCCCGGCCAATCCATCTATGGTGCATCCAAGGCAGCTGTTAAACTGCTGACTGAAGGATTGTACGCTGAACTTAAAGATACGAATGTGAAAGTAACTGTCGTTTTTCCAGGTGGTGTTGGTACAGATATTATGAAAAATTCGGGGGTAGAAGGTTTTACAAATAAGAATACAAGCGAACAAGATATTTCCAAGTTGTTAACACCTAGGGCAGCGGCCGGAATTATTGTTCAAGGAATGGAAACAGATCAATACAGAGTGTTAGCAGGTAAAGATTCTAAGATCATGGATACACTATATCGTTTAAGTCCAAAACGAGCAGCAGGGCTAATTGCGAAAAGTATGAAGAAACTTATTGAAGTAAAATAATAGTTTGAAATCTAAGGCCTGCTAGATGGTATCTCTAGCAGGTCTTTTTTATACCCCTGAACAAGAGGTCGGCAAAACGTTATGGATACGTCGTGAGAGTGTTAGTGAGCAATATTATAAAATCTTATGATAATAGAAAGCTCTGCAGTAGGCAGTATGTTGGAATAAGAATTGCAAGAAGAAAGGGAGATATCAATGACTGATTCATCGAAATCCATTCAATATGCTAATCCGGTTATCCCAGGGTTCCATCCAGACCCGAGCGTGTGTCGGGTAGGTTCCGACTTTTATCTAGTTACAAGTTCTTTTGAATATTTCCCAGGCGTTCCGATCTTCCATAGCCGTGATCTCGTTCATTGGAAACAGATTGGACATTGCCTTACCCGCCAGAGCCAGTTGGATCTGGAAGGCTGCAGAAGCTCGATGGGCATTTATGCGCCAACGCTTCGCTATCATAACGGCCGTTACTACATGATTACTACGAATGTGAAAATGTTTCGCAACTTCTACGTATGGGCGGAAACTCCGGAAGGTCCGTGGTCTGATCCTATTTGGCCAGAGTGGCCGAGTGTAGATCCGTCTCTGTTTTTTGATGATGATGGGCGGGCTTATATAACTGGAACTGGTGGATTCTTCGGAGATGAACCCAAGGGGATTTATCAAGCCGAAATCGACATCGAGTCAGGTAAGCTGTTATCTGAACGTCGACTAGTCTGGCAAGGCACGGGCGGTAAATCAGCGGAAGGTCCCCACCTGTATCGGGTGAATGGGCAGTATTACTTGATGATTGCAGAGGGTGGAACCGAATACGGGCATATGGTGACGATCGCAAGGAGCGCTTCACCATACGGACCGTTTGAAAGCAATCCTGCCAATCCGATCCTAAGCCACCGGAGTACGGGAAGTCCCATTCAAGCGACAGGTCATGCGGATCTTGTCCAACTGGAAGATGGAAGCTGGTGGGCGGTTTTCCTGGGCATTCGTCCTGTATCCGTTCCATTTAGCGGAAGGCATCACCATCTGGGACGAGAAACGTTCCTTGCTCCAGTTACTTGGTCAGCGGAGGGCTGGCCTGTGATCGGAGATAACGGCAAGATTGCGGAGAAGATGGACGCTGAAACGCTGCCTATCGTACTAGATGATATGCCTACACCGGACGTTGATGATTTTAATGCCAATAAGCTGGGGCTGGAGTGGAATTTCTTAAGAAATCCGCGTGCCGAGGATTGGTCTCTTGAAACGCGGTCGGGCTGGTTGACGCTTCATGGTTCAGAAGTGACCCTGAATGATGCGAGTTCTCCTGCATTCGTCGGGCGGAGACAGCAGCATTTCAAGTGCAGCGTGTCTACGTTCATGTCATTTGATCCTGTTCATGAAGGCGAAGAAGCGGGACTTACCGTGTTTATGAACGATCGCTTTCATTATGAAATCGCGCTGGCTCGTGGCGTGGATGGTCAACGCAAAGTCATTCTGCGCAGGCGAATTGGATCATTATGGAAGGTGGAGCTTGAAGAAGCTTACGATGGCACAGAAATCATTCTCGGTTTGGAAGCGGAACCTGCTCAGTATTCCTTCTACTTCGCAGCACCAAATGGAGAACGTAAGCCTTTCGGCTCGGGGGAGTGCTCATTGATTTCGACCGAAGTGGCCGGTGGTTTTACAGGTGTGTATTTCGGCTTGTATGCGACAGGTAATGGCAAACGTTGCGAATCACCAGCGTCATTCGATTGGTTTCAGTATAAACATAATTCATAGCTAAGGGAGGTCTCCGACATGTTGGAAGTCATAGCATTGCGAATGGAATATTTGGAAAATCCATTGGGACTGGATGCCAAAAAGCCTCGTCTCGGCTGGAAGCTCCGTAGTGACGGTAGGAATGTTTTACAAACCGCCTATCAAATTCAAGCTTCGGCAACCGAGAGCTTCACGGATCTGATGTGGGACAGTGGCAAGGTGGAGACGAGCCAATCGCAGGGTAATTTGTATGAAGGCCCGGAATTAAGATCACTTGAGCGCGTGTATTGGCGAGTTAAGGTTTGGAGTAATCAGGGAGGAGAGTCATCCTTAAGTAGTCCTGCTTTTTTTGAAACGGGGATGTTGAATGCTTCAGATTGGGTAGCTCATTGGATTGAACCGGAGTCAGAAGTGGACATATCCGCGTATAAACCGTCTCCCTATATTCGTAAAGAATTCACTGTAAAAAAGGGACTCGTATCAGCTAGAGCTTGCCTTACTGCGAAGGGGTTATACCGTTTTTATCTGAACGGAATTGAGGGGACGGATCATCTGTTCACGCCAGGGTTCACTTCATATCATAAACGCTTGCAATATCAAGTTTACGACATAACTGCTTTCCTGCAAGAAGGCCCAAATGCACTAGGCGTCATCCTCGGAGATGGTTGGTGGAGGGGATCTACAGGCGGAGCAAATCTCAAGAACAATTTTGGTTATAAAGTAGCTTTCTTAGGGCAATTTGTGTTGGATTACGAGGATGGCAGCCGTGAAATCTTCGGCAGTGACGATTCTTTTAGAACTTCTAGCGGACCGTTGCTGAAATCGGATATGAAAGCGGGTGATGTGTATGACGCTAGAATCAACATCGAGGGATGGAATCAGCCGTCGTACGACGACTCCACTTGGGAGCACGTCCAGCTCAAAGCTGATGGATTCGATAATTTAATCGCTACCCGAAGCGTCCCGGTAAGAGCGAAGGAAAGATTTACTCCCCAAGTGATGCGCACGCCAAATGGAGAGACGATTCTCGATTTTGGTCAAAATATCGCTGGCTGGGTAGAAATGAACGTTCAAGGCGATGCAGGGACTGAGATTGTACTTATCCATGGAGAAGCCTTAGATCAGCACGGGAACTTCACCTTACAAAATCTAGCAGAGCATGGAACATTGGAAGATTTCCAAGAGGTTCGTTACATCACAGCTGGCGATGGTGTTGAGAGCTATAGTCCACGTTTTGCGATCTTCGGATTCCGTTATGTTCTCGTTAAGAATTATCCGGGAGAAATCACACCTGAGAATTTTACAGCTGTGGCGGTGTATTCCGACTTAGATGAAACGGGAGATTTCACTTGTTCGAATCCGTTAATCACCCAGTTAGTATCTAACTCCAAATGGAGCCAGAAGGGCAACTTCATGGAGGTACCAACCGATTGTCCAACTCGGGAAAGAGCGGGATGGACAGGGGATGCGCAAGTATTCTCTAGAACGGCGTCAGATTTCATGCATGTGTATCCTTTCTTTGAAAAGTGGATGGCTGACGTAGCAGCCGAGCAATTTGCTGATGGTTCTGTCGGCAGCACCGTGCCAACTGTTATCGGGCATCACAGCATGGAGGAATGGGAACGATTCATGGCTGATAACAAAAATCCGATGGTAGCCATGCGCAGGCCCAAACCGGGTACAGCCAGTATTCTTGATGGTTCTGCCGGCTGGGGTGATGCAGCGGTTATCATTCCTTGGACGATGTATCTATGTTACGGAGACAAGACGATCTTAGAGAAGCAGTTCGATTCAGCCAAAGCATGGGTCGATTACATGGCTGTCTGTGCGAAGAATACGAATGAACTATTCCAAGATTCGCCTGCTTATCACCATTTTACGGATGGGGAACGTGACGCTGATTACATTTGGGATACGAAGTTCCATTGGGGAGAGTGGCTTGAAACGGACACGGAAATGAGAGATCTCATGGCCGTACTGACTAAAACCAAAGGAAACCATCCGGATGTATCTACCGCGTACTTCGCCTATTCGACTCGTTTGTTGGTTGAAATGGCAGCTGTGCTCGAGAAGACTGAGGAAGAAGCCAAGTACCAAGCGCTGTATGAGAAAATTAAACGCGTATACAACCAGTATTTTATTAAGGATGATGGCTCCATCTTGGAAGGTAGACAGGCACCGAATGTCCGTACGCTTGCATTTGACTTGGCATCTGATGATAAGAAACAGGCGGTCGCAGACAAGCTGGCACAACTGGTTATTGAGCAGGATTATCACTTAAACACGGGATTCCTTTCGACACCTTTCATTCTTCAAGTGCTAGCGGATTACGGTCACGCAGATGTTGCTTTCCGGTTGTTGGAGCAGGATAAGTGCCCTTCATGGCTGTATGCGGTCAGTAACGGTGCGACGACCATCTGGGAGAGTTGGAAAGGGATTAAGCCTGATGGCGAATTGTCTGGGTCCCTGAATCACTATTCGTATGGAGCCGTGTGCAACTTCCTCTTTGCGGGTATAGCGGGCATTCGTCCTGTTTGGGAGATACCTGGTTACAAACATGTTATATTGAAGCCTTTGGTTGGCGGAACGCTGACCCATGCATCCGCTACCTATGAGTCCCCATATGGCACGATTACATCAAGTTGGGAAACAACGGATCGTGGCATAACATATCGTTTTGAGGTGCCAGCGAATACGACAGCGACGATCATGCTTGCAGGCAATGAAGACGATCTCAATGGTGTATCGGGTGATTACCCAGATGCTCACTACGAAAATGGACGTATTGTAGTTACGGTGGGAAGCGGCGAATATCAGTTCACAATTCAGGTAGGGAGTGTGGCAACACAATGAGAAAAACGATTGGGTTCAATAATACTTGGAAATTTATTCGGCAGAACATAGAGCAAGCTGAAAGTGTAGGGTTCAATGATGAGAATTGGCAAAGTGTAACTATTCCTCATACATGGAACTCGATAGATGGCGCAAATGGTTATGAATATTATCAAGGTGCCTGTTGGTATCGAAAGACTTTTACGGTTGAGCTTTCTTATGAAGGAAATAAACTGTTTATTGAGTTCCAGGGCTCGAACAGCATCACGGATGTCTATGTCAACGGCCAACATTTGGGCCAGCATAAAGGTGGGTATTCTATCTTCAGATTCGACGTAACAGATGTCGTTAAATATGGTACTGCCAATGTACTTGCGGTAAAAGTGGATAATTCCGTTGTGGATGATGTTTATCCGCAGAAAGCAGACTTTACGTTCTACGGAGGGATATACCGCGATGTGAATATGGTGGTTACAGCGCCTGTTCATTTTGACTTGATGGATCATGGTTCACAAGGTGTTTATATTGTTCAGGAAGAAGTAACTCAAGAAAGAGCCAAACTGAACATTAAATCTATCCTTGTGAATGACGGTAAGGAAGAGAAAAAGGTTAATTTATGGGTAGATATTCTGGATGCCGACAAGCAAGTTGTCAACTACGCCACGAAGGAAGTTGTACTCGCTGCAGGAGAAACACAAACCGTAGAACTACCTTGCGTCATCGACACTCCAACACTTTGGCACGGTAGAAAAAATCCATATATGTACAGTGCCAGCCTATCCTTGATTAGCTTTAATGACACGATTGATGCGTTGTCGATCCCTGTTGGCTTCAGATACTTCCATGTGGATCCTGAAAAAGGTTTCTTCTTAAATGGCGAGCATCTGCCTTTGAACGGCGTATCGAGACACCAAGACAGGAAAGATATGGGCTGGGCTATTTCGGAACAACAGCAAGTTGAAGACATGGGATACATTCGAGAAATCGGTGCCTCATCCATCCGGTTAGCCCACTACCAGCACAGTCAATTTTTCTATGATTTGTGTGATCAAGAAGGCATGGTAGTATGGGCAGAAATCCCATTCATTTCAATTATGTCGCAGAATGAATTGGAAGGAGTGAATGCGAAGCAGCAAATGGTTGAGTTGATCAGACAGAACTTTAATCATCCTTCCATCATCTTCTGGGGAATTCAGAACGAAATTCAAATCGGCGGTGAACGTCCAGAGGTTAGAAGGCTCGTTAGAGAGCTGAATGCATTGACGAAAAAGGAAGACCCTACTAGGCTAACGACGATGGCCAATGTTCTATTTGTTAATGAGGAAGATGAATATAACCGAATGACGGATGTGATTGGTTACAACAAATATTATGGTTGGTACCACGGGAAGACTGAGGATTTTGCACCTTGGCTGGATAAGTTCCACCGTATTAACCCCGATGTGCCGTTGTGTATTTCTGAATATGGGGCAGAAGGTATTGTCCAATACCATAGTTCCGATCCGAAAGTTAAAGATTATACGGAAGAATATCACGCCCTGTTTCATGAAAAGGTTTGGAAAACCTTCGCGGAAAGACCTTATCTTTGGGCGACGTATGTCTGGAACATGTTTGATTTCGGAGCGAATATCCGAGACGAAGGCGGCGTGCAGGGAAGGAACAACAAGGGTCTTGTTTCCTATGACAGAAAGATTAAGAAAGATGCCTTTTACATGTATAAGGCTCATTGGTCCGAAGAGAAATTTGTTCATATCACTAGCAAGCGCCATGTTGATCGAGCAGAGAACAGCATCCAAGTTAAGGTATATTCCAACTGCAAGGAAGTAACACTCTACGTTAATGGAACTGAATGTCAAACTAAAATCAGTGATGATAAAGTTTTCATTTTCGAACAAGTATCCCTTGCTGAGGGTATTACTGAAATACGAGCGGTGGCCACTGAAGAGAACACGCGATACGTAGATATTGTGAAGTTTAACAAAGTGGACGAACCGAATCCAAGTTACAAAGCCCCAGTTGAGGAAAAAGGGGAAGAGGTACAGAACTGGTTCCAAATGCCCGATATGGATGGCCCGATGGAAGAATTACAGATTACGGACGATGTTTACTCGACGCGTTGTACGTTTAAAGAGCTTTTCGAGAATGAAGTTGCGGCAGCGGTGTTAAATAAATATTTGGGAGAAGGCTTTAGAGCGCAACCAACATATAGCATGACGCAAGGATTTAAGATCGATATGTTGGCGGAAATGGCGCCCGACCACTTCACTGACAAGTTATTATATGCACTAAATAGAGAGCTTACAAAGATTAAAAAGAACATGTAATATCCATAAAGAGTAACGAAAAAAGCCGATGATTGCGGCTTTTTTCGTATTTTCACCAAAAGCAAGTACAATGTTGGGCTTGAGCCTCACAATGATATAATATTAAAATAATTGAAAATTGAAAGGGGCAAGAAAGATGGCAATACAATCAAGAATGATGCGGATGATTGCATTGTTAGCCGCAAGCGCATTGCTTGCCCTAATAGCGGCAGGATGTACAAGTGCAAGTTCAGGTAATAAAGATACTGAAGCTAGAAAAACTTCTGAGAGTGAACAGAAAAAGGAAGTTAAGGCAGTGAACATTCTCATGTTCAGTGATTATGGAAGAATGCCTGGGCAAAACGATAAACAGATGAAATATGTTACAGAGCAAACAGGTATTGTAGTTAATACATCAACGCTTCCTTGGAATGGTGGCACTGACTTTACAAAGGGTTTAAATGTTAAGATTGCTGCTAATGAACTACCGGATCTGTTCTTACCTCACGGGGTTGAAGATACGCTGCTCAAGCAAGGTGCTTTACTTGCCCTGGATGATTTGCTGCCACAGTATGCGCCTACCCTTTGGAAGGCTATTCCTCAAGATGTGTGGGAAAGTGTGCGAGCTAATTCTCCAGATGGAAAAATTTATTTTATCCCGAGAGTTAATTTGTATCCTAGATATAGTTCATTGATTCGCAAAGATTGGCTAGACAAGGTATACATGAAGATACCGACAACAAAGGATGAATATGTTGCTGTCCTTAAGGCATTTCGTGATCAAGATCCCAACGGTAACGGTATAAAGGATGAGATTCCTACCAGCGGTCGAGAAGCGGGGCGATGGATGGATGACATATTTTTAATGTACGGCGTTGCTATGGTAGAAGGGTACCCGGTTTGGGATCTGTATAACGATGAACTTGCGTACTCAGCTGTTACTTCTAATATGAAAGCAGCTCTTACTTTTGCCAGAGAACTTTACAAAGACAAATTGCTGGATAATGAAACATTTTTGAATAAAGAATTAACCTGGAAAGCAAAGATTCAACAAGATAAGGTTGGCGTCTGGTACCATGTTCCCTATGGAATTAAGCAAAACTTTTTCGAGAATTTACCTAAATTAAATCCGAATGCTTATATTGTCGGAATGCCGGTCCCCAAGGTAGAAGGGTTCGATGGTTTTACTCCGAGACCGCTTATTAATAATATGGAGTGGGCGATTCCCAAATCGTCCAAAAGCGCAGTGGAAGCTATGAAGCTGCTTGAATTTTATGCGAAGCCCGAGAATCGTAATTTTGCTTCTTTTGGAATTGAAGGCGAACATTTTGAAATGAAGGATGGCAAAAAGAAGAGGCTGCCTATCAGTTCGGATCAAACGTATCTGATCGACTTATTTCCTGTTATAACAACGGAGCAGATGGCAATGACACTTCAGGATCAGTATGAACCGAAGGTTGCCCAGATGATGATAGATGCGATGATGGTAGCTGGAAGTGATGGTAAACGGATTGCCGGCGATGGCATTCCTATATCGATCTATGATGGCTTTCCGGACATTAAATCGAATAAGCTCTATCAAGAATACATGACCAAAATTATTGTCGGTGATTGGCCGATTGAAAAATTTGATGAATTTATACAAAGATGGAAAAGCAGTGGTGGAGACGAAGTCACGAAACGGGCGCGTGAATGGTATGCTAAGAAGAAATAATGAGGGAAAACGGCAGGGGAAAGCATGAATGTATACAAGTACAAAGCGAAACTGATTTTCTCGAATATCAAAACTAGATTAATTCTCATACTTACACTGGTCATTTGCCTCGCTATTGCTTTGGTTGGTACTGTCATGTACAGCCTCGCCAGACATTTACTATTAGAGGAGATTAAAGTTCCGCACCAGCAGATGTTGACCTTTGTCAGGGACGATGTTGACAGGAAAATGAACGATATTATGACAACGTCTATTTATGCAGTTCTCGACCCGCTGACGATCGATTTCTTGCGTTATGACAATCATAAAAGTATGGATACCATACTTGGGGTTGTAACAATGTTGGATACACTAACTCAAAATAATTCGCTCATTGATAGTATCTATCTATATGATGAAAAAAATCGCCATATTGTTGGCAGTTCTCCCTTCGGGTTTAATTCCAGTATTGATACCTTTGGTGACAAGGGCTGGTTGTCTCAATTATCTTTAGCTGAACAGGACGCAAACAATGTGACTTTCGCTAAAAGGATGAAGGATCAAGGCGAAATGATAAGTTTCATTAAACGAATATACGAAGATAACAAAATATCCGGATACCTGATCATAAACTTGAAATCCTCCAAACTATTTTCTCAAATCATTCCTGAAGGTTCTGCTAACAATGAGGCAGTTCGAATCATTCAAGACTCAAAAGGAGAAACTTTATTCTCCATTGGCGAAAATAATAAAGAGCAGGTGAACGCCAATAAATATTTTATTACTCGCCTGACTTCAGCTTCAACGCAATGGAATTACGTTTATGCGGTTCCTCAAAAACAGATTTTTGGCAAATTGTATTGGATTCGGACCATGACTTTCGTAGTGTCCGTGGTTACCATGTTGATCGGAATGCTGATTATCTTCCAAGTTAACCGCATTACGTTTAGACCTATTGAACGATTGATTAAAACAGTTCGGAGCCATCGAAATGAGGCGTTAGAGGTTGACTTCACTCAGTTGGAGTCCTATGTCGGCAGACTGCTCACACAACTTACTTTCTTGCATGGCAGCAACAAAGAACTAAAAGCCAAATTTATTCAAGATATGGTTTACGGAAGACTGCGCCGTAAGGAATTTGATCGGAAATGGCGGTTGCTTTACTCAGAATGGCGTTCTGACTTGCCTATTTATGCGGTTATTGTTTCGGTGGATGCCTATTACAATTGGTTGAATGGGTACAAGCAAGATGATCAGTTATTACTGAAGTTTGCAGTAGGTAATATTTTCGAGGAGATTCTGGGAGAGAGTTTTAGGGTGCAGTTTGAAGATTTAACCCAGGATCGCAGTGCCCTCATTGTACAACCCTTGTCTACTGATATGGATGAGCAAATGCTCTATGATAAACTTTTGAATGGGATTGAAGTGACTGATAAACTGTTGAAAATTTCATTATCAGTAAGTGTCGCCGAATCGCTATATCCGATTAGCGGTGATCTCAGCAGTCGCTACAAACAAGCTGAAGTGTTACTGCTGGATCGCTTGTATATGGGGTATAAAAAACTTCATTTGCCGGAGCAAACATTACCATATTCAGAAGCGCAAGGCCCTGGCTCTAAAAATGAAACTATTCATGAAATTGCTCAGGGGATTAAAGAAGGAAAGACAGAATATACAAACAGCATTTTAGAGAAAATACGGATGGATTGGGAAACGTCAAATTCAAAACCTCTGCACGTATACCGCTGGTATGCCAATGTAATTAAGGAAATTATTACGAAATTCAGAGACCCAGAAGATGAACAGTTCCAGGAAATCATGGATTCGTTGGATTCCCTTCAAACGTTAACGTTTTCAGATTTGCATCAAATGACATTAGATGAAGCTACCTATCTAGCAGAAGAAGTGAAGAAGAGAAAACCAACAAAACATGAGAATTATTTTAGGAAGATGGTCGAGTACATCCAAGAGCATTATCCAGAAAATATTGGCGTGTCGCACGTAGCGGAGGCAGGAAGCGTCAGTCAGTCTCAGGCAAATGTCCTTTTTAAACAAGAAACCGGAACTTCGATTTACGATTATATTACACAAGTACGAATTGAGAAAGCGGAAGATCTACTTAAGAATACGAATTTGAAGGTCATTGAGATTTCTGAGAAAGTTGGATACGCTAGCGAAAACAGTTTTATTCGTAACTTTAAAAAAATTAAAGGGATTACCCCTGGTAAATTTAAAGAATAAAAAGATTAATAACTGAAGCGGAGTAGCTGAAAAAGCTCTCCGCTTCTATTTTTTTACCATCATATTCAACAAATCATATCTAAATCCACCATTACTCCGGTAATTCATTGGATTCAGTGATGGAATGGAGAACTTCGATGTTGAGTCCAGATACAGATGACCGTATTGTTGGATCAAATAGAAGTAGAGGAGTCAGGTGGAGCTGAAGCTAATCACACTTCTAACATCAGGGGGGAAATAAATTGAAAGTAGTTGCATCTCATCGAATGAAGGTGTTTTGGCCGCTATATGTCATGGCCATACCAGGTATAGTTTTTCTCATCATTTTTAAGTACATTCCGCTTGCGGGTTCCGTGATCGCTTTTCAGAACTATTCCGTGTTCAAAGGGTTTCTTGATAGCCCTTGGGTAGGCTTTAAAAATTTTGAAACGCTATTCCATTATCCGGATTTTATGAGGGTGTTCAGTAATACATTGGTACTTGGATTTCTACGAATTGTAATCGTATTTCCAATCCCCATTCTTTTGGCGCTCATGATCAATGAAATTCGAAAATCGGCCCTGAAGAAGGGAGTCCAAACGGCTCTGTATGTGCCACATTTTCTATCATGGGTCATCGTTTCTGGTATTGTGTTTGATTTATTCTCAGTAAGCGGATTGTTTAACATTGTGATGGGATGGTTTCACCATGAACCCACATTGGTTATGCAGGAAAGCTCCTACTTTCGTGTTGTATATGTGTTGACTTCCATTTGGAAAGACGCGGGATGGGGAACGGTTGTCTACATGGCAGCCATCAGTTCGATAGACCCACAGTTATACGAATCAGCGATGATCGACGGAGCATCTAGCTTCAAGCAAATCCGGCACGTTACATTTCCGCTGCTGCTGCCGACCGTGTTGGTGTTGCTATTACTTGAAATTGGCAATTTTTTGGATTTAGGTTTTGACCAAGTATTTAATTTACAAACGCCAATGACTTATAGCGTAGGGGATATCTTAGATACTTACGTGTTCCGGACAGGCATACAGCAAGGGCAATATAGCTTCGCGACTGCCGTCGGACTATTTCAATCGTTAATCGGATTCATTCTGGTATTTACGTTCAACAAGTTATCAAAAAAAGTGTCAGACGGGGGGTTGTGGTAAGCATGCTGGAATCTAGAGGGGAAAAACTATTCGGTTCAGTCGTTACTATTATCCTCCTGCTTGTATCCGTTATCGCAATGATACCACTGCTTTCTGTGCTCTCGACATCGTTCAGTTCTAAACGGATGGTGGATATGAATCTGGTCACCATTTGGCCGAAGGAATTTACGCTCGCTTCCTGGGATTTTATGATGTATCGTCCCGACCTATGGAAGTCGTTCTTCTTGACGCTGGGCACAACAGTAATTGGAACGATTTTGGCGCTGCTTGTCACGGCCCTTCTTGCGTACCCACTGTCGAAATCGGAGTTCCGTTGGGGCCCCGTCATTATGATCGGTGTCGTGATTGCGATGATCTTCAAAGCGCCGCTTGTTCCTTATTTTCTGACAGTTAAAGGTATCGGGCTTTACAATAACCCATTGGTGTTAATCATACCCCATATCTTAAATCCATTTAATTTAATCATTATGCGCACATTCTTCAAGCAGTTTTCCAAGGAGTTGGAGGAAGCTGCGTTCATAGAAGGATGCGGATATTTCCGCATGCTGTTCCAATTTGTACTTCCGCTTTCTAAGGCCGTGTTAGCCACGTTGGCTTTATTCTACGGTGTTGTCTTGTGGAACCAGTTCCAGCATCCACTGATGTTTTTGCAAGATACGAATTTATTTCCGCTGCAAATCAAGATTCGTCAATTCATCACGGACGATAACGTTTTGGTTACGGGAGCCGTCTCTACAGCTGGTTTAGCTTATAATGAGCGCACACTTCGGGCGGTAACGGTTATTTTTGCCATGATTCCTGTTGTCGCGGTATATCCGTTCTTGCAAAAGTACTTCGTTAAAGGAGCTATGCTGGGTTCTGTGAAAGGGTAAGCTTACATTGGTTTTACGGCTCATAGAGTCTTGGAACATATACGATTTCAACAATTAGGGGGAAACTTGGAATGGTCATTAAAAAGCTTGGGGTACTCGCGACCGTCAGTGCTCTTGCGTTTACAGTCGTGACAGGCTGTAGCGACAAAACGAATTCATCTGAAAGTGCAGCTACTTCGTCGGCTAAGCCGAACCAGGAGGCAACTGCGAAAGCCGAAGATATTGTAGATATTGAAGTTTGGGGAACAAACATCGGCTATAAACCAACCGAAAAAGGCAGCAAATTGTATGAATTTTATAAAGAAAAATTAGGCGTAGGCGTGATTAGCCCGTATGTGGAATGGAATGGTGGAACTGCTTATTTAAATCAATTAAATCTAAAAATCGCATCAGGTGAACTGCCCGATTTGTTTTTACCTCAGCAGGGTCTCGAAAATAGTTTAGCAAAAAACGGAGCTATCGCCGATCTGACCGATTTGCTGCCGAAATATGCGCCTAATTTATGGGCAGCTATTCCGAAGGATATGTGGGACATTGTGAAAGCGAATGATCCCACAGGTCAAGGCAAAATTTATTATATTCCTGGCATGGTCGATTACGGAAGATATTCAGGTATGATCCGCCAAGATTGGTTAGACAAACTGGGCTTACAGATGCCGAAGACGCAAGACGATTATGTTAAGGTTTTGGAAGCATTCCGGGATAAGGATCCTAACGGCAATGGACAGAAAGACGAGCTTCCGGCTGGCGGCCGTCAAGAAGCGCGCTGGATGGATCAACTGTTTGCGATGTATGGTGTAGCTATGTTTGAAGGCTATCCGGATTGGGATCTATACGATGGCAAATTAACGTATTCCGCAGTATCACCGAATATGAAGTCTGCGTTGGAGTTTATCGCCAAGTTGTACAAGGACGGATTAATCGATAAAGAATCCTTGCTGAACGATAAAGCGAAGTGGGACGGCAAGGTTGCTGCTAACAAGGTAGGAAATTACTTCCACTGGGCCGAACAAACTAATCTTTATTTGGATAATTTACAAAAGAACAGCGGAGTGAAGGGGACTTTTGCTTCTCTTCCGTTACCAGAAGTTCAAGGTTATAAGGGTTTCTATACGTGGAAGCGGTTTACACCTCCAGCATGGGTTGTGAAGAACAACAAGGATCAAAAAAAGTTAATGGCAACTTTAAAATTACTGAACAACATGTATGACAAGAAGAATTGGAACGCTTTGTACCTTGGTGTTGAAGGCATGCACTATACGATGAAGGATGGTAAAGCCGTTAAACTTCCGGATGATAAAAGCACTCAAGAGAATCTTATCCTTGATCCTTATTCCAAAATTTCGACCCTTGATTTTACAAGTAATCTTATGAAAAGCACTGCATCGGAAGACAGAATGTGGGAAATTGATCAAACCGTACAAATCATGAAGGATGCCCAAAAGTATGCGAAAGTCATTTCTGGAGATGGAATGCCGGCTAGCGTCTATGAAGGGTTCCCAGATATCAATAATAGAACACTTTATATTGAGTACGCGAGCAAGATCATTACAGGGCAGTTCCCGATCAGCAAGTTCGATGAATTTGTAGAAAAGTGGAACAAATCGGGCGGCGAAGAGGTTACGAAGCGCGCAAGAGATTGGTATGCAAAAGTGAAAAAATAAGTTGTGAGTGCTAAATATCCGCGCGGCTTCTCATTGGAGTCGGGCGGATATTTCCATCCAAGCTCGGGATTGAACAATCATGGCTGATATTAGGGGGCTTCAAAATCATGAATAATCGTCTTAAGGAAGTACTTGAGGGTCAAGAACATAATTATATCCTTCCATTTCTCTGGCAGCATGGTGAGGAAGAACTGGTGATACGTGAAGAGATGGCTCTTGTTCATGAAGCTGGAATCGGAGCCGTTTGTATCGAAGCTCGTCCTCATCCGGATTTTCTAGGACCGAAATGGTGGACGGATATGGACATTATTATGGACGAAGCTCGAAATCGCGGTATGAAGGTATGGCTGCTTGATGACGATCATTTTCCAACTGGACATGCGGCGGGGAAAGTGAAGGAGGCTCCGGAGGAGCTCCATCGTAAGTTTTTAGCTGAACGCTACATTGATACCCTCGGTCCTGCACAAGGAACCTCTCTGCTGCTAGATACTTTGTTACTGCGTGGGCTTAGGCCGACGATTTCTGACACTCATCGAGCAACTGGCAAAAATAAATTAATCTCCGTTGTCGCGGTCCGCCGACATCCTTCGAATGGAGAAATACTTGATGAACGTATGGACATCACGGATCTTGTGCAAGACGGTATCCTCTATTGGGATATCCCTGAAGGGTATTGGCGCGTTTTTATCATGTCCGAAAATAAGGATGGCGGCAGCTTGCAGCAAGAAGATTATTTGAACCCGCTAGACCGAGATTCCGTTCGTATTCTGCTCGACACGGTGTATGAGGCTGTGTATGAACGATACAAAGCAGATTTCGGAAAGACATTTGCCGGATTCTTCTCAGACGAACCGGGATTTTACAACGATAAGACAACCTTTGACTTCAATTCAAAACCAGGAAAACAAGGAGTGCCGCTTCCTTGGAGCAGTGAAATGCCGGCCTTGCTCGAGCAGGCGTTGGGTGAGAACTACCGTGAGCAGCTATATTTACTCTGGCATGATGGTGGAGAAAAATCTAATATCGTACGTTACGCTTATATGAATATCGTCAGTAAGCTCTACGCGGACAACTTTTGCAGCCAAATCGGCGAGTGGTGCAGAACTCGAGGGGTAGAATACATTGGGCATGTACTTGAAGACAACAATGTGCATGCAAGGCTTGGCCCCGGCCCAGGTCACTTCTTCCGCTCAATGTGGGGACAAGATATGTCTGGCCTCGATGTAGTGCTGTGGCAAATTGTTCCCGGCTTCGATGAACTGTCTTATAGCAAGCCGGGTGGGGATACAGATAGCGAATTTTTCCACTATGGCCTCGCTAAGCTTGGTGTCTCGCTAGCACACATCGATCCCAAAAAACAAGGCCGAACCATGTGTGAAGTGTATGGGGCATACGGCTGGGCAGAAGGTCTGAAGCTAATGAAATGGCTCACAGATCATATGCTAGTCCGCGGTGTCAATTATTTTGTCCCGCATGCTTTTTCTCAGAAAGCACCCGATCCGGATTGTCCACCGCAAATGTATGCAGGTGGGAAAAATCCGCAGTACCGCTATTACAAGCATTTAAATCAATATATGAATCGGATCAGTCACCTGATTTCAGGAGGAAGGCATATAGCTTCTGCGGCTGTCGTTTATCATGCTGAAGCTGAATGGTCTGGGAAAGCGATGTATTTCCAAAAGCCCGTGAAGCAATTGATGCAGCATCAGATCGACTGCGATGTGCTTCCCATTGATATTCTTCTTCGTGATGCAGGTGTGATAAACAACAAGCTGCATGTCAATAATGAGGATTTCCAATGCCTAATCTTCCCTTATGCAGAGGCGGTTCCTGCAGCGATGATTAGGCGGCTAACGGAGTTTGCTGAGCAAGGGTTAGCTGTTCGTTTTGTAGACGGACTTCCGGAACGATCTAGCGAGGGAATTGATGTTTCATCCGATCTAGCTTCCCTTGCCAATCACAAGAACGTAAAGGTTGTTGCTCTAGAGGATCTGGCTCAAGTGCTTATTGCTGATGGACATTATGAAATTTGTGTCGACGAGCACGAGCCATATCTTCGGAACTATCACTATAGTCATGATGGGTTGGATGTTTTTATGTTTTTTAACGAACATCCGCATCAAACCATTTTTAGAAAAGTAACTTTGCCAGTTCAAGGTGATCTATATGCCTATGATGCATTTAGTAATCAGTTGACTAGTTTACATGTAAATCGGGAGAATGGTGTGAATGCGGTGGAGGTTGTTCTTCATGCGTATGAATCGATCGTGCTACTTCATGGTACTGCCCTTGAAGGTTATGGGGCTTTCCCGCAGAATACATGTGGCTCTGGAGTTGAGCTAAAGGGCGAATGGAGCGTATCCACTGCAGAGTCTGAGCATTATCCTCGTTTTAAGGAATGGGGGAAACTGGGGGCTTTAACGAATATGAGCGGGCCTAGCTATTTACCTCGATTTACAGGTACTTTCCGTTATGAGACGGAATTTGAGTGGAACGAGTCTGCGGACCAAGCAATTTTAGACTTGGGTGAGGTCTATGAGACGGCGGAAGTGTGGATCAACGGTGAGGAAGCAGGCGTGCGCATTTGTCCGCCTTATCACGTTGAGATCCATAGCTTAATTAAAAAGGGCAAAAACAAGCTAATTATTGAAGTTACGAATACGTTAGTGAAAGAACAACCTGATTTCTTATCGGCATTTGCGCAGCAAGAACCGAGCGGTCTCCTTGGGCCTGTTCAGGTGATTAAATTATGATAACAGCAAGGCCCTATGATTCAATCGTAGGGCCTTTAATTTGCTAACAATTTACGTTGCTTCGTGTCCATATCCTCAAAAAATTCGACAATACAGGAGACGATTTGGAAGATTTGATTTCGATAGGGACGATCGGTCTGATCAAAGCTATCGAGTCCTTCTCGAATAAAATCGTGATCTGGTATGTTGACGGATAACACAAGGTACATTCGGTCCCAAATTTGAGTTGTAACTAATGGATTAAGGAATCACTGTCCGCTGCATGCGTTCACGATATTGTTTAGGCGAAGCAGCATATTGTTTCTTAAACAGCGAGTAGAAGTAGCCCGGGTTATCAAAGCCCGCCTCTGCAATAATTTCCAAGATCGGCTTAAGGGTATATTCCAACTGATTCGCTGCATAGTAGAGCCGCTGCTCATTAATCCACTCAGAGGGTGACCGTCCAAACCTTCTGCGAAATGTTCGGCATACGTGTTCATAGGAGCACGGTGCCAGTTTTTTCAACCTTGGAATTCCGGGTATATAATTTTCCCGGAGGCTCATCTCCGAAAGGAGTCGATCAATCCAGGCTTCCCCCGCGGAGTCGGCCGGGATTGATGGCAAGAACAGGTGCATAATCATATCGGCGATGAGGGTACGGGCATATAGGCGAAAGCGCTGTTTTTGATTGCTAGGAATAGCCGCGAGCTGATCCCACGACTGGATTTTAACTAAACGTTCCTCCTTTGAAAGTTGAATATGCGGTGGCAACTCGGCCGTTAGTAGGGAACACGTATGTCGATCGATTCCTAAGTAATACAGTAAATTGTTCAACATGTCGCAGGAGAAAGTGAGATTAGCCAAACGCCAGTGCTGGCTATTGTCCACCTTATAGGTATGGGCATCATGAGGACGGATCAATACAAGATCTCCTTCCTGCAGAGGTATGAGCTTGCCATTCACGATATGGGTAATCGCCCCCTCTGTCAGCATGAAGATTTCATAAAATTCATGTGAGTGCGGTACACCAGAGATATTGATCATGGAATCATGCCAATTGAAGTGTACCCCGGTGTAGGCGTCGACACACTGCTCCTCGGATAGAATAATCACAAGTTTTGTCTCCTTCACGGATCAATATAGTGGAATGTTAGATCAAGGAAGGGTAAGAAATATGGGGTTTAATGAGATATAATTATAGTAGATATATCAATATAATGCTAGAAATGCTAGGTGTACATAAAATTGTCAGGTGGTGGATTCTAATGAGAGTATCCATGATTTCAGCAAATTATTTCGGCCGGGCATCCGGTTACAACACAAGTATGGAAGATTGGGGCGCTGCGGAGCGTCGCGTTATTGAAAAGGCGAGTCTGCTTGAATTTGATGCGATCTGCTCGGACATCGCTGGCGCTGGCTTTACCTATCTGGAATTGTGGATGGCGCACGCTTTTCCCAAATTTATGACTCCTTTTCTTGCTGATGAGATGAAAGCGATATGGGAGGGGCATGGTTTGACGGTGATCGGTTATTCCTGTTCAGTAGGTGATCCAATACGCTGGCCACGTTGGACAAAACTTTGCTTCGAAACGTGCAAAGTGCTAGGCATTGATACCATTGTCAGTGGATTGTCCAAGGAAGCGGCACCGGCTATTTACGAATATTGCCGAGAGTACGGGATTAAGTTTGCGGTGGAGAACCATCCAGAGAAGCATCCTAATGAGATTCTTGACATCATTGGTGATTACGGAGATAGGCTTGGAGCCTGTGTGGATACTGGCTGGTTTGCAACGCAAAGCTATTCAGCTCCAGCTGCGATCAGACAGCTTAAAGATCATTTGCTGCATATTCATCTCAAGGACGTTGGGGAAGCTGGAAAGCATAATACAACACGGCTGGGTGCGGGCGTAGCGGATATTGCCGGATGTATACAAGCGATTAAAGAAATCGGTTATGACGGAACAATCTCGGTTGAGCATGAATGCGGTGATCACGATCCAACAGAGGATTGCGCCGACGGGCTTCGTTGGTTAAAAAAAGAATTTCCACAAGCACTTTAATAAAAGGAGAATCCTACATCAATGGAGGTTGAATACGCGTGGTACGTATAGCAATAGTTGGAGCAGGTTGGCAGGGACAGGGACTTTTAAGCAACCTTAGAAACATTCCTGATGCGGAGATTGTTGGCGCTTGTGACTTGAGTCCTGAAGTGCTGGCTAAGGTGAGCGCGAAGTTCACGGTTCCGGGTTTCGAGGACTTCGTTCGTATGCTGGAAGAAACAAAACCCCAAGCGGTATTAATCTGCACCCATCCGAGTGTGCGTTTACAGTTCGTAACCGAGGCAGCTCAGCGGGGCATTCACTGCTTTATCGAAAAGCCTCCGGCAAAGGACTTGGAGTCGGCCAGACAAATTCTGGATGTAATCATGAAACATGGAATTCTCAACAGCGTAGGATTTATGTTCCGATATTCCCAAGCGGTGTCTAAGGCTCGTGAACTGATTGCGGGGCGCAGTGTGGCATTAGTTCGCAGCTGTATGCTCGATGGACTGGCTGTAAGAGACGGCACGCCTCTCTGGTTTTTTGATAAAAGTCGCTCTGGAGGACCGATATTCGATCAAGCGATTCATATCTTCGATGTGTCCAGATACTTGCTAGGCGAAATCCAAGCGGTTACTGGATTCCAGGCCAATCTGACTGTTCCAAAGAGTGAAAGCTTTTCCGTTGAGGACAGTGCTGCGCTGGTCTTCCAATACAAGCACGGCGCTATTCAAAATCATAGTCATTCTTGGGCA
The DNA here is from genome assembly GCF_059692215.1 of Paenibacillus sp. J22P51. Classification (NCBI taxonomy): domain Bacteria; kingdom Bacillati; phylum Bacillota; class Bacilli; order Caryophanales; family Paenibacillaceae; genus Paenibacillus; species Paenibacillus sp. J22P51. The sequence continues at coordinate 283,534 of NZ_JCAUAZ010000002.1, forward strand.
TATACCGGCTTTAAAGCTCAAATCCAGCTCATTTCAGACGAAATGGATCTGCTGATTGACATTGGAAAAGGCACCCTGCAGGGGTCCATCGGCGGTGTAGAGATAAACTTTATGGGTGAGGATACGCTATATCGCTCGGAATTGGAGATCTTTATTCAGGCGATTAAAGAGAATAATCAGGCGCTTATTCGCTCGTCCTATGAGGATAGTATCTCTTCGCTAGCTTTTGCCTTGTCGGCCGTTCAAGCATTGGAAACTGGCAACGTCGTTTCTTCATCGTAAAAATGGTCTATACATGATCAGTGAAGATAGGGAAAAAAGCTTCTAACCCCACGATGTCCTAGGGTTGGAAGCTTTTTCACTTTAACACCGACGTTTAAATCAAATTTAAGCTTTTTGAAGCAGCTCACGCAAATACTGTGTGGAGCGGGAAACGTCCTCGATCATGGAGCGTACTGGCTTGATTTCTTGAGGATGCCACAGCTCGAGGGAAAGCCAACCTTCGTAATTGATTTCTTTCACGGCGGCGATCAAATCTTGGAAGTTGATGCTGCCCTCAAGAAGATCTTCCGTCGGCCAACGGCCATTTTGATTACGTAAATGAAAATAATGAATGCGCTCCGGATAGTTGCGAACCCAAGCAATAGGGTCACAGCCAGCTGCAGATGCCCAAGCTGTATCCACGCAGAGCCCTACCGCTGGGTCGGAGTAACGAACAACGGAGTGTAGATCTCCCTCAGCATGATAGCGATCGGCGGCATGATTGTGTAGACTGACTGCTAATCCCATCGGTGCGACCAATTGCGCAATTTTGGATAAATTTTCACCTTGCCGAATAAAGTGCTCTTTCTTCTTAGGAATCGGATTCGTCCAACTCCCCCAAGGATCGGCGTTCAGCAGCAAATGTTTACCTCCCGCTGCAGCGAGTCTCTCCGCAAAGGGGAGAATTTCTTTCTCATAATTCAAGGTTTCGAAAGGCTCATGAATCTGCAAACCGAGATATGACGCCGAAACAGCTAAGCCATACTTACGAGCCAACGCCAGTTTTTCGGGCGACGCATCGATTTCGACGGCATCAAGTCCGGCCTCCGCACACTCGCGAAGCAGCACGTCCCAACTATGCGGCTGCTGTCTTCCGTCCAATTTCCAGCGTTCGGTCCAGCCGTACATATTCGAGGAATAACCAAGTATATTCATGATCAATAAGCCTCCTGATCCCGGTGTATAACGATCGTGTCTTGTTTCTCGCCAGCGGCAGCACAATCATAAATCGCTCTAATGATACGAAAATGATTGACGGCTCTGCGATTCACATTGGAGAATGAAGGTAGTCCTTTGACAGATTGGTAAAAATGAAGCAGCGGATGATCGAAAATGGTTGTAGGCAGACGTGGAGGCGTTTCCGCCTGTTCTTCTACCAGCTTGCCTTCCTGATCGAATCTCTGATAAACGCCTTGGCGGGAATCGAACGGTGTCCAGCTGACGGATCCGCGTGTGCCTTCGATTTCGGCTTTCACATATTCCTTTCCATGTGTGCATGATGCGCGTTCATACTGGATATGGACGGATGGAAGTCCATCGCGATGGAAGATCATGGTCGCGCCAACATGGGTTTCAACATCGAACGGACTTTCCACGGGATCAACTGCTGTTTCTGGCTTTGCGACCCAAGCCGAGACAATATCGATTGCTGATGGATCTAACACATCCACTAACGTGGACATATCGTAAGGCCCCCAATCCATCAAGACGCCTCCACCACTCTTGCTTGCATCGAGAAACCATGAACTCTCTGGCTGGTACTCGAGGCCCGAACGGCTGCGTTCCCACTTGTTCACAAAGGTCATGTGGTAAATATCGCCAAGTTGGCCTGAGCGTACGATTTGCTTGGTAGCTTCCATGTGATGCATACCCTTGAACCGAACACTGCAGCAGCCGAATAGTCTCGACTGACTTTCCGCTGTGGCAAGCATTAGTTCAGCTTCCTCCATGTTCATAGCAAGCGGCTTCTCGCAAAGTACGTGGCGCCCCGAGTTCAAGGCTGCAATTGCCAGATGAACATGTGCAAAAGGCGGTGTCCCTACGATAACAACATCGTCATTGCGTGGGGGCTCCGCTTCCAACATGACTTTGGCATCAGGATAGGTTAATACGTCAGGAAATTTCTCCAAAAAAGCTTTTAATGCTTTTGGGTTCGGATCAGCAACCCGTATTTCTACTGGTTCTGGAAGTTTAGCTGCTGCTTCTGCGTGCGTACGGCTGATGACGCCTGCACCAATCAAATAAATTCTCATACATAGTCACCTCGTAAATAAGATTGATTTAAATCTAGCATATCAGTCTGTTAGGATTCTCATCCGAGATGAAGATAAACTTGTCATTTTGTCCGTTAATTCGCAGATTAGGAAACGGAGGTCTATGATGTACGTCGAAAAGCTAAGTCTTAGCCGATCATTTGCGTTTTGCCGCGTAAAGGGGTCTTCTGAACCTCATGAACTGCATGTCCACGACTGCTTGGAGGTCGGTGTGATGCTGGAGGAGGAAATGGAGTATAAGTTCGGTGATCGTACGTATCGAGGCAAGCCTGGGGATGTGTTCTTGTGCAGACCATTCGAACCGCATTGGAGCTTTGCACTCCCTGGGAAACAATTTGAATCAATTCTTGTGTTGTTCGTCCCTTCTGTACTAAGACAACTTCCTGATGGAAACCGCTTATTAATCCCTTTTTATGCACAACAAAATATGCCTCCTTTGATCCCGGCGCACACCACGTATGCACAGAATATTCGACGAGCCGCCGAACGGGCAACGGAAGCACAAGAAAAACAAAGCGATTCTTGGATGACCAGGCAATTTATGCATTTGACTGAAATTTTGTTAGAGATCGAACAATATGCTGTGGACTTCCGCAAAGGTGAGCAAATAAGCAATCCACGCGCTTCCATCGCGGAATCAATTGGTTTCTTGCTAGATAACTATAAAGAAGCGTTGGATACGGATGTGTTAATCCGCAATTCTGGTATGGGTAAAACCTCTTTTTTTGAGCAATTTGGTACGCTGACGGGCCAAACGCCGAATGAATTCGTGAACCTGCTTCGTGTTCAGAGTGCGATTGATTTGCTGCGCACGTCAGAGCTTTCCATGATTGAAGTATCGGAATCCAGCGGGTTTCAGTCATTAAGCACATTCAATAAACAATTCAAGCGGCAAGTTGGCACTTCTCCTCGTGAATATCGAAACCACATGCAGCGGGCTATGGTTGTAAAGACAATATGAGCATATGCATAGAGCAATCCTTGACAGGAGGATAGTAGACTCTTGTATACTGAACCTACATTTTAGTAGACGGAGGAACTTGCCTTGCAACCATCAAAATGGATTACTAATGTTCGTATCGTTGTTGAAACAGGGATCATCGAATCTGGTTCTGTACGCATAGAGAATGATAGAATTACTGCTATTGTAGAGGGGGTACCTGCTTATGAGGAGGGACACGAGATTCTCGACGGTGAAGGAAAGCTGCTTATCCCTGGTATGATTGACGTACACATTCATGGAGCAAAAGGGTATGACATGATGGACGGCAGTCTTCGAAGTATCGAAGTCGTATCGGAAACGTGTGCTGCGACGGGCTGTACCTCGTTCTTAGCTACCTCGGTAAGCTCGAATTTGGAGGATTTGCTGAACATGATCGACAATGTGAAGCAAGCAGCAGGGAACGTTCACGGTGCGTCGATCGTAGGTATTCACACGGAAGGACCGTATTTAAATGCAAAACGAAAAGGGATGCAGAATGAAGCCTTTCTTCGTCATCCAGATTTATTGGAAATGGAGCGTGTTGTGGAGCAAGCAGGCTCATTATTGAAAATGGTGACAGTCGCCCCCGAGCTCCCCGGAGGAATGGAGCTTGTCTCTTATTTACGAGAGTGTGGAATTATCGTGGCGATTGCACATTCAGATGCTACCTATGAAGAAGCGACAGAGGCCTTTAGGCTTGGTGCAAGCCATATCACGCATTGCTTCAATGGCATGCGTCCGATTCACCATAGAGACCCTGGTCTTGTAGTTGCTGCCTTTGAACAGCCGCATGTTAGCTTGCAAGCGATTGTGGATCACGTACATCTGCATCCTGCGATAATTCGGCTGATGCACAAGATCAAAGGTGCGGATGGGATGGTACTCATCACAGATGCTCTTCATGCAATGGGGCTCGGCGATGGAGATTATCAGTTTGGAGGACATCCAGTGAAGGTTGTGAGCGGCGTAGCCCAACTACAGGACGGAACTCTAGCTTCGAGCACAGTAACGATGAATCAAGCTTTGAAAAATACCGTAGAGCTTGGCATCTCCTTGCATGATGCTGTTACAATGGCAACGAAAACACCAGCAGATTTGCTTGGCCTTCCACAGAAAGGGAGAATCGCAGTTGATGCGGATGCTGACTTGGTCTTGTTGGACGAACATTTCCAAGTTGAATGGACGATGATCGGCGGCAAGATTTTTGGCGAGACTAGCAAATAGAGAAAAAACGAGAAATCTTCCCATCATTTGATGCGGAAGATTTTTTTATTGGTGGCATTTCACATACGAAAATGTGGGTTTATGAGGTTTGTTTTGCAAAACACCACATGAAACATTTGTAAGCGCTTGAAAAATGGTTGACAATGTGGATTTTGCGAGTATTATATAGATATAGGCTTCAAGAAACCACATTGTAAACGCTTTAAAATGTGGGATTGTTATTCCGCGATGTGGCATTGCTTGTCTAACCATTTTATTAGGGGGAATGAAACCGTATGAAGAGAGCGAATAAATCCATGATGGTTGTACTCAGCACGGCGCTCACTACAGGCTTAGTATTGACTGCTTGCAGCAGTAACAATACGGCAAGTCCGAGTGCATCTGCTGGAACGGCTACCAGCCCGGCTGCAAGTACTGCAGTAGAGAAACCGAAAGGTAAAGTAACGCTGGATTTTTGGACTCATTGGGGTTCCACAACACGCCGTCCTATTATTGAAAAAATTATTAGTGATTTTAATGCCTCTCAGGACCGCATTGTCGTGAAACATACTTTCTTACCTTATGGAGATGGTTGGACGAAAGAACTAGCAGCCATTGCTGCAGGGAATCCGCCAGATGTCATCATTCACGATATTAGCCAAGTTGCTCAACGCGCAAGCAAAAAGCAAGTAATGAACCTTACGCCATATCTGGCGAAAGATAACATTAAGGATCGATTCTTCCCGCACTTATTAAATGCGATGCAATACAAAAATGAAGTGTACGCGCTTCCATTTGTCACAGATACTCGCGTATTGTTCTATAACAAAGCAATCTTTAAAGAAGCGGGTCTCGATCCGGAAAAACCGCCAAAAACATGGGCGGAATTGGAAGAGTACTCCAAGAAAATCGATAAAATTAACAATGGTAAAATTGAGCGCTTAGGCTTCCATCCTCGCATTGCAGGTGGGCAAGATATGTTCTTGAACAACGCCGATGGCGGAAGACCTTGGCTGGATGACAAAGGGATTTATATCAATTCACCTAACCGAATTGCTGCCTTAGAATGGTTTAACAGCTGGGATACCCGGTTAGGCAAAAAAGAAGTAGATGCCTTCAAAGCTGGCTTCGGCAGTAAAACGAACGATCCACTCATTGCTGGCAAGTTAGCGATGAAAATTGATGCAGGAACGTTCTGGACGCAAATTCGTGACTTTGCACCGAAGAAAGAAGACTTTGGTGTCGCAGCAATGCCTGAATACAAAGCAGGCAGCGGCAACTGGAGTAACGGCGGAGGCTTTACGATTGAAATTCCGTTTGGCGCTAAGCATCCAGATGAAAGCTGGGAGTTCTTGAAATTCATGACAGATGTTGATGCACAGAAATATTGGGCACAATTCAACTTCGATAATGTATCCAATATTAAAGCATCCAATGATCCAGAGTTGATCAAGGATCCGATCTATAAGTTTACGGTAGATAACTTGAAATCAACGGTGCTGGGAACTGTTCCAGTTACGGCTCCTGATTTCCTCAACTTGGTAAATCCACAAATTGATGATGCGATTTTAGGTAAACAAACACCGAAAGAGGCTTTAGATAAAGCTCAGAAAGCGGTCGAAGATTTGGTTAAATCGAATACAAAATAAGCGTTAGAGATAAGGGTGGAGGCGTAGTGTATTACTGCTCCACCCTTTTAATATAAGGAGGGAAACAAGTGAATCCTCAATTGATGGAAAGTACCCAACCGAAAAAAATAAAAAAGTGGTCATTAGATAAAAAAGAAGCACTGCAAGGATACAGCTTCGTTGCTCCATGGTTCATCGGCTTTCTCATTTTCACTGCTGGTCCGCTATTGTTCTCTTTATACGCCAGCTTTACGAACTATGACATCACTTCGCGCATGGATTATATCGGGTTCGATAACTATAAACGCATGTTTACCGAAGATCCGTTATTCTGGAAATCGCTCCGCAATACTCTGTATTATGTTGCACTTGCCGTTCCTTTAACCACGATGGGCTCTGTCATTCTTGCCGTTTTTTTAAATGTGAAAATTCCCGGTATGCGATGGTTTCGGACGATTTACTATCTGCCAACCGTTTTGTCCGGTGTAGCTGTTTATATGTTATGGATGATGCTGCTTAATCCCGAATCAGGTCTCATTAATACGGTTCTTGGCTGGATTGGCATCGAAGGACCTGCTTGGCTGTCGGATCCTGCATGGACGAAAAATGCGATTGTGATGATGAAAATGTGGGCTGTCGGCGGTGGGATGCTGCTGTTTCTAGCAGCGCTGCAAGGGGTTTCCGATCATCTGTATGAAGCCGCTGAGATTGATGGTGCTTCTAAAATCCGCAAGCTATGGCATATTACCGTGCCGATGATTACACCCGTAATTTTCTTTGATGTTATAACTAGTCTAATTGGCGGCTTTCAAATTTTCCAGGAAGGCTACGTGATGGCCGATGATCCTGGTGCGCCTGGTTCTCCATCGAACTCGCTTTTATTTTACAATCTGCATATGTTCCTGAAAGCTTTCAAAATATTCGATATGGGGTACGCCATGGCTATGGCCTGGTTCCTCTTCGTAATCGCCATTATTGTTACCGTGATTAATATGGTGCTGTCCAAATATTGGGTTCACTATGAAGGAGGAGATTCGCGATGACGGTTGCTGCAACAGTTACTAAGAAATCGTATCATCAAAGCCGCCGTACGAAGGAAAGAATCTCTAAGTGGGTCGTCACCCTGATTCTAATTGCAGGCAGCTTGTCTTTTCTTATGCCATTTTGGTGGATGATTCAAACCTCGTTGAAATCACTTTCGGAAGTTGTTTCGTATCCGCCAACCTGGTTTCCTCAGAAATTCGTTTGGTCCAATTACAAAGAGGCGTGGAACGCGGGTCATTTTGCCAGATATTCTGCGAATTCGTTGATCATTGCAACCGTGGCCGTATTTGCTCACGTCATTTCAAACTCTTTCATCGCTTACGGGTTTGCTAAAATTCGGTTTCCAGGGAAAGGGTTTCTCTTTTCCATTATTCTGGGAACGATGATCATTCCTGGATTCGTAACACTGATTCCTCAATACATTTTGTTTTCCAAATTACACTGGGTAGGTACATATTTACCACTCGTTATCCCAGGTTTCTTTGGAAGTGCATTTCATATTTTCCTAATCCGTCAATTTTATTTGGGGATTCCAAATGATCTCGTTGAAGCTGCCAAAATCGACGGCGCAAGCCATCTATACATTTGGCGTTCAATTATGCTTCCTCTGGCCAAGCCTGCACTTGCGACAGTTGCAATTGGGACATTCACTGGGGCGTGGAATGATTTCCTTGGACCGCTTTTATATGTAAACGATGAAGCGAAGTACACCTTACAGATTGGTTTACAAGCCTTCAAGGTCAGCTCAGGCACAAGCCAATGGCATTTATTGATGGCAGGTTCCGTTATGGTGATGATTCCGGTTATCGCAATCTTCTTTATTTTCCAACGATATTTTATTGAAGGTATGAACATCAGTGCTGGTACGAAAGGGTAGGAGGAAATAGCTTGGATCGTAAATATCGCGTTTTTGTGTACCATCACACCCATTGGGATCGGGAATGGTGGGCGACGATGCAGGATTTCCGCATCCGTTTAGTGGAGCTTATCGATGAACTGCTGGATATACTTGATAAAGATCCCGAGTTTTGCTGCTTCTTACTGGATGGTCAAACGATTGTATTGAAGGACTATTTGGAGATTCGGCCAGAAAATCAAGCGCGTTTGCTGCAATTCATTCATGAAAACCGTATCCAATGCGGTCCGTGGTACATTTTGCCCGATGAGTTTCTTGTCAGCGCTGAGGCACATGTACGCAATCTGATGTTGGGGAATCGGATGTCCGAAAAGCTTGGTTTTACGAATTTGGATGTTGGCTATATCCCGGATACCTTTGGTCATATCTCGCAAATGCCGCAGATCCTGCAAGGCTTTGGCATCGATAATGCGATGGTTTGGCGAGGGCTGGGTGGACCATCTCCCGATTTTAAACAAGAGTTTCTTTGGGAAGCGCCAGATGGCACGCAAGTGTTCACATATTGGTTCCCAGATGGCTATTATATGGTGGATTTTCTCCACTTCGATAATCCGAAGAAGACATATGAAGAAACGTATGGCAGAGTCCGAAAATCGATTGAACGCTGGACAACAAGGGCTACTACAGATTGCTTGTTAATGCCATATGGCGGTGATCATAGACTTATCGATGCACGATTGCCCCGATTAATGAAGCAGGTTCAAAAGGATTTGCAGGAAGTGGCGGAGCTGCACTGGGGAACAACCAAGGACTTCATGGAGGCTGTCCGTGCACAAAATCCTTCTTTGGACGTCATCAAAGGGGAGCTTCGGCATTTTGGCGCAGAGCTGCCTCATGTATTACCTGGTGTTCTGTCTGCCCGGATGTACCTAAAACGGCATAATTTCATTGGACAGCTGGCCATGGAACGCTACGCAGAGCCATTCTCAGCGTTAGCCTGGTTGCATGGGCGTAAGTATGAAGCGGCACTCCTATGGACAGCTTGGGAGCTTCTTGTTCAGAATCACCCCCATGATAGCATCTGCGGGTGCAGTATCGATGAGGTCCATCGGGAGATGCTCCCTCGCTTCGCTCAATCCAAGCAGATCGCTGACATTTTGACGGAGAAGAGCGTTCAGCACATCAACAAACTTATTGATACAAGTGAGTTGCCGGAGGATGCCTTCGCGATTGTTATTCATAACTCACTCTGTTGGGCGCGGAGTGATGCCGCTACAGTTTGGATCGAACGCAAGTTTGCCGTTCACCCTAAAACGCATGTGCTTGTGGACTCCGATGGACTTGAGGTTCCGTTTCAAGTGAAGGCTGTCAGCGGCATGAAGCCGATGACAGATAAACATTTCTATACGGAAATCTGTTTTGCTGCAAAAGACATTCCAGGCCTTGGATATAAGACGTATGCACTACGAAAAAGAGAGACAGCTTGCGATCCTAAACAGGTATATGTCAATACGCTGCAGCCAGCTGCCAAGATCAAGGGCAGTGAAGCCAAATCTGACTTGCAAATTAGTAACAACACGATAGAGAACGAATTTCTGCGTGTGGAGGTTCATGCACAGAACGGTACATTGCGAATCACGGACAAACGAAACGACCGCATTTATGATGGTTTAGGCGCATTTGAAAGTGGTGGAGACGCGGGGGACACGTACAACTACGGGGCTCCATTAATCGATCAAGTGTTGCGTACGACGGAACATCACGTTAAGGTGCATGTTTCGGCATCGGAAACCGGATACGCAAAAGTCACCCTTCAAGTGGACATCAGTTGGTCCTTACCTAGAAGGCTTAGCGATGATCGGTTAAGCAGAACAGCATCGTACACAGATTACCTCATAACGAATTATGTGTCCTTAACTGCGGGTTCCGAAAGAGTGGATGTACGAACGGTTTGGAACAATCAGGCGGAAGACCATCGCTTGAGGGTACTATTCTCGCTAGGAGAGAAGTTCAAGTTCTCGCATGCGGAAAGCCATTTCGATGTGGTGGAAAGAGAAGCAGCTGTATTGGACGCGGGTAATGGATGGCCAGAAACGTACGTGCCGCAGAAGCCACAGCAAGGCTTTGTCAGTGTAAAAGGTAGCGATAAAGGACTGACAGTCGCCAATAAAGGGCTGACTGAGTATGAAATGCTGGACGATGAGCAAGGGACATTGGCGATTACCCTTCTGAGGGCTGTGGGCTGGTTATCTCGCGAGGATACCCTGATTAGACACGGCGGAGCAGGACCCGAAACACCTGTACCTGACGCTCAAAGTTTGGGGATGAATGAAGCGGAGTATGCCATTTTTGTCCATCGGGAAGATTGGCTGGAAGCTAAGATCAGTACCAAGGTACATGAATATTTAACTGCAAGCTACGGCTCTGTCACAGATAAGCATGATGGCGTTTTAGAGCAAACTGGCGGTTGGCTGGAGCTCAAAGGCGATCATACACTCATGCTTAGCGCTTGTAAAAAATCCGAAAAAAACGATGCGCTCATTGTGCGCTTCTGGAATACGTCGAAGGCAGCTACCACTGCCAGCGTGCATCTGAAGATCAAGCCTCAGCAGGTTCGTTACGTAAAATTAAATGAACAGCCGATGGATCGAGGAAACCTAATCATAGATGCCGACGGTACGTTCACCGTGCAAGCCAAAGGTGCAGAAATTATTACACTTGAAATTTATTTCACGATGAAGGAGAGATTGATATGACAGCAGGAATTAGACCAAAGAACGTCCTAACGCTCAAACAAGCCTTGGAGGTAGCTGAGAAATTTGGCTTCGCTATTGGCTCGTTTTCACCCAGATATACACCGATGATAACAGCCGTGTTACGGGCTGCAGAGAAGATGAAATCACCAGCTATTGTACAAATCTCTCATAAAGAATTGGTTCGATACGGCATTACACCGAAGGAATTCGCGGATGAGTTTTATGAAAAAGTGATTGCGGAAAATATCACCGTGCCGTTGGTCTTGCATCTCGATCATACGAAGGAATTGGCGACGATTGCTGAAGCGATCGATGCTGGTTTCACTTCGGTCATGATTGATGCTTCTGAGAAAAATTTGGAAGAAAATATTGCCATCTCCAAGGAAGTTGCGGACTATGCACGCGCGAAAGGTGTATCGGTTGAAGCGGAGCTTGGCATGATTGGTACAACGGATTTTGTAGAAACGGATAAAGATGAAGAGTTGTATACGGACCCACAGGAAGCGCATCGCTTCGTTAATGAAACCCAAATTGATGCCCTGGCCGTTTCCTGTGGAACCGCTCATGGCGTCTACATGGTGAGACAGCCTAAGATCGATGTCGAACGATTGCAAGCGATTCGTTCACTTACACCTGTACATCTCGTCTTGCATGGTGGATCCGGTGTGCCGGCTGACATGATGGCTGGAGCGATTCGCCTTCCAGGCGGCGGTGTAAGTAAAGTGAATATCGCAACTGATCTTGAGCTTGCTTTCTTGGGCGCTTTGGGACGTGAAGAAAGGTTGACTAATGCAGAATGCAAAGCGTTGGAATCTTCACTTTTGGAAAAAGGGCGAGCAGCTGTAGAAGACACAGTCATTGATAAAATGAGTCATTTCTTGGGAAGTAAGGATCAAGATGAGCATTTTGTTTAAGGCAGAAAAGTTTTATACAACTAAGGAGCGGGAGCTTTAATGACAAAGAAAGTGATATGGAGCATCGGTTCGACACAAAGCGGTGCAGGTGATCTTTTTGATAATTTTAAAGATCCCAATCGTCTTGGCGACATCGTATGGGATGCCGAGGCCAAATGCAGTTCAACGCAGGGTACGAAATGGCCGATGTTCCATCCCAGTGAGGCAGACCCCGATGGGGGCTATAGGCTGCATCCCTATACGATCCAGTTTAGCTTAGAAGATGAGCTCGCACTGAATTATGTATTAACCATTGACTATTTAGTCATCGCACCAAGAGCTTCCCATCTGGAAATCATCGTCAATGGCGTCTCAGGTCTTGCCTTTGTTCGTCCTACACCGTCCCAATCTGGAGAAATTGCGCTGCAGTCGGGACTTCATACGACGATCTATTCCGATGGCCGCATCGACATCATCGTTCCTGGCAACCTGTTGAGGCAGGGAAAGAATAAAATCGAACTTATCTGCCATGACGGTGGTGAAATTCTGGTCATCGAACGGGTTGAAGCCATGAAGCGATTAGACCGAATGGCGAATGGGGCGGGATTACTCTATCAGAAGCTTGCTTTTTCTCCATGCAGCAGCCGTATTGAATCGGTATTGAATCAGATGGTTATTCAATCCTCTGTGATGTATCGGTCTTTGCCCTCGGGTGAGCTCGTCAATGCATGCCACTTCTATGTGGAACTGGCCGCAAGCGTTACGGAAGGTAGTCTTCGGTTGCGAATCAGCGGATCGAATCGGGAGGAAGAACATCATTTTACACTTCCAGCAACTGCGCTAGGGCACCTTCATTTCACGTTTGATTGCTTTGATGGGGAAGGTCCCGTCGCTTACATGTTGGAGGGTACCATCGATGGGCAGTTTGTAAGTCAAGAGGGCAGCTTTTCCCGTAAAAGAAAGTGGAACGTGTATATTTCCCCTCACGCGCATACAGATATTGGCTATACGCACCGCCAGTGGGAGGTCGCTGAGCGGTTATGCCGCAATGTGGACACCGCGTTGGATATTATTGAGCAGGAAGCTGGATCATCTGAACCAGCCTTCACTTATCATATCGATTCTGGCTGGGCGTTGGAGACGTACTTCGCGACCCGAGATGATCGAAGAAAGATACAGTTCTTCCAAGCATTGCAAGAAGGGAAAATCAGCCTGGCTGGCAACTATGTCGACTTGTTAACGCAATTGGCGGGGCTGGAAGATTTGATTCGCAATCATGAATTTGTTCATGATTTGCTTCATCCAGCAGGGATGAGACCGAAGGTGAACGCCGTTGTGGATGTAGCGTCCTTAACGAGCTCATTACCTGCGATTATGGCAGGCAGCGGCATTCCTTATCTGATTCATGCGAACAATCAGGATCGTGGGCCATTTCGATTGAATGGCGGGCTGCATAAGCTGTCCCCTTTTTATTGGGAAGGACCGCAAGGTGGCCGAGTGCTCTGTTGGTTGGCCAAAATGTATTGTGAATTGCGTAAAGTATGTGGAAGTCCGCCATTGGTAACCTCCGCTGAACGCGGCCTTGATATGTGGCTGCAAGAATATGAACGTGAAGATTACGCGCCTGATGCCGTTCTACTATATGGACAGGAAGCAGACAATACAGATCTGGATCCGCAACCCGTTGACTTTGTCAAACAATGGAATCGTGAATATGCTTATCCGAAATTGATCGCGAGTGACATTACGGAATTTTTCGACTATGTGGAAAATGGCTTCGCCGACAGTCTGCACACGGTAAAAGGTGACGGTGGCGCTTATTGGGAGGATGGTGCTGGATCTTCAATTGTACCTACCATCCAGACTAGGAAATCACAAGCGATGCTTCCTGCCGCCGAAAGACTGGAGTCACTCGCAGTTATTCACACGGAAGGGTGGGCATATCCGTTAAAGCAGTATGATGAAGCATGGCGGGAGATATTGCTTTATGATGAGCATACCTGGGGCGCCTTCTTAAGCGGGCCGGAGCCAGAAGCACTGCTTCAGCAGGATCAATGGTCCGTTAAAAAGCACATGGCTGATAATGCGTATCAATGGGCCAGCCATTTACTTCATACTTCAGCAACTAGACACAGTTTGAGTTGGAATAATAATGGTCGTGAGGTTGTCGTGTACAATCCACACAGCTGGTCTTTCAGCGGGAAGATTCAAGTAGAAATTGCAGCGGATGAGATCGTCCTGCATCCCGTTACGTTGAAGGAAATTCCTATGCGAGCTATTCAAGTTCTTGCCTCGCAAGCAGTTGTTGAGTTATGGGTGGATGAGCTTCCAGGACTCAGCTATCAGCGGTTTCTTTTGCAAGTGAAAGAGACTTCTAATCATGCTGGAAATTCAGCTTTTCATGGTAGACCTGACAGTTCAGCTGCGTTGGCGGGACTTTATTGCATGGAAAATGACACATACCGGATCATGATCGATTTGGATCGTGGATGTGTCGCGAGTTGGTTGGATAAGGAACTAGATCTAGAGCTTGCAGATGATGCCAGTCCATGGGGCTTTGGACAACTGCTGTATGCGGAAGGCGGGGAAGGTACTCGATTGATGAGTAACCAAGCTGATTTACCAGATGGTAACCCGCAAGTACGAACCGATTTCAAGCTGGTCGATGTGAAATCGGAATCGTTCCCTTTTGGACAGTCCGTCAAGCTGAGGGGCATTGTGCCCTATGGCGAATTGGAGTTGGCATGGACCCTATACCATGCAACGAAGCAAATTGAAGTCAGCTACAGCTATACCAAAGAAGAGCGACTGAATAAGGAAGCGGTCTATATCGCATTTCCTTGCAAGCTGCCAGATGCACAGGTCCTTTCGGATTCGCAGCTCGGCTGGATCGATTGGGACAAGGACCAGCTTCCAGGCGGCTGTAAAGAATGGCTGCCACTGCAAACAGGCATCATCGTGCAGAAGGAGCATGCCGCCGTACACATCGCTTCTCCCGATATTCCCTTATTCTGCGTAGGTCATATCGTGCAAGGGAAATGGCCCAAAGAGATGAAGCTGAGCGGGGGAACGGTATTCTCTTATGTGTTGAATAATTATTGGCATACCAACTATAAAGGGTCGCAAGGCGGAACAATTCGTTTCCGCTATGTCCTATCCAGTGCTAGGCAGCAACACGCTGATCAAGCTTTCCGAGCTGGTTGGCAAGCAAGGCAAGGGATGTATGCACAGCGGATGAGCTTTCAAGATTTCCGTCAGACGGCTGAACCTTACACTTGTGAGACAGGTGGGACCCTGGCACGGCTAGATACCAATCAAGCGGTCATTACGGCTTGGAAGCAGGCAAGGCGAGCTGATGGATATATCGTTAGGCTACAGGAAATTGCAGGCTGTGAGCAAGCGCCGAATCTATCCATTCCAGGCAAACGGATTGCGAGAGCGTGGCTCACGGATCTGCTTGAAAATGAACAAAGAGAATTAATGCTAGAGGTAGACGGTTCCATTCGAATCCCCGTTCAACCCTGGGGGTTAGCTACGGTACGGATGGAAATGGCATAAAGGAGGAGTCCAAATTGTCAAAAGCAGTCAAACTTGCTGAAGATTTCTACGTCATTGCCGGCGATAAACTGACTCATCCGTGGGATGCAAGCGCGTATTTACTTACAGGAAGCGAGCCAATCCTGATTGATTGTGGTAGTTCTGAAGGCTACCCCGCACTGAAGCGAAACCTAATAGAGCTGGGAGTGCAACCGCAAGATATTACGAAAGTGATAGCCACGCATGGTCATTGGGATCATGTGGCTGGATTTGCGCAGCTAGCCGAGGAAAGCCATGCGGAGCTGTGGATTCACGAAAACGATCGCGAGCAAGTGGAGCAAGGCGATTACGATCGCACGGCTGCCTTTCTATATGGAAAGCCCTTTCCCGCTGTACAGGTCCACAGAACGTTGAACGATGGGGAAATCTTGCAAGTAGGCAGGTTCACATTGGAAGTGATTCATACCCCTGGTCATTCTCCAGGGAGTGTATCCCTGCTGTTAACAGATGGCAAACACAGAGTACTCATAGCCGGAGATACGATGTGGGGCGGCTATCATCCAAGGGTAGGTTCCGATATGGCCGCGTGGGAGCACTCCATGGATAAGTTGTTGACCTATGATTTTGACTTAATGACCTTCGGTCATTTGCCGCCGACACTGGTCTATGATGCAAAGAAGAAAGTAGCTGAAGCACGCAAACAGTTAGGGGTATATTTTAACCCTTGGTTTAAGCCGATGTGTGAATCCTTCCAGTATTAACTCGCTTGTTCGAATGAATTAACTACGTATATAAAAGGTAGGGAGAACCTATGAAACATAAGAAACTTTACATGATTGGTAATGCCCATCTGGACCCGGTATGGCTTTGGCAGTGGCAGGAAGGCTTTCAAGAAACGAAAGCAACTTTTCGTTCTGCACTGGATCGCATGAAGGAATATGACGATTTTATTTTCACTTCCAGTTCTGCTGCGAACTATGAGTGGGTTGAAAATAATGATCGCAAAATGTTTGAAGAGATCAAGGAACGCGTCCGCGAAGGCAGATGGCAAATCGTCGGAGGTTGGTGGATCCAACCCGACTGTAACATTCCTGGCGGGGAATCGTTTGTCCGTCAAGGCTTATATGGTCAGCGGTATTTCAAAGAGAAATTGGGCGTAACCGCGAAGGTTGGTTATAACGTCGACAGCTTCGGACATCACGGCATGCTGCCGCAAATTTTGCTCAAAAGCGGAATGCCTTATTATATTTTTATGCGTCCCATGCCGAATGAAAAAGGCTTGCCAGGACGATTGTTCCATTGGGAATCCGATGATGGCAGCCGCGTCATGACGTATCGGATTCCATTCGAATACTGCACATGGGGAAAAGACTTGGAAAAGCACGTACGCCGCTGTATGGAAGAGTTGAAAGATCCGTTTGGCAACTTGATGGTCTTCTATGGGGTTGGTAATCATGGTGGAGGTCCGACCAAGGAAAATATCAACAGCATCAAGCGGATGAACGAACTGCCAGAATTTCCGACGATGGAAATGGCGGCTCCGAATGAATTTTTCGCTGACATGGAAACATTGGATCTACCCATCCCGGTCGTTCACGATGATCTTCAGCATCATGCTAGCGGTTGTTATGCGGTACATTCGGGCATTAAGCATTGGAACCGCCAAGCAGAGAATACACTCCTTGCAGCGGAGAAATGGTCATCATTAGCTGACATCATCACGGGGCAACCCTATCCAGCAGACTATCACCGCGCTTGGAAAAATGTCCTCTTCAATCAATTCCATGATATCCTCGCTGGAACGAGTCTGGAATCGGCTTATGAGGATGCGCGGAACATGCATGGTGAGGCCATGACCATTGCAGAACGTGGATTGAATTATGCAATTCAATCACTCTCTTGGAATATCGGCATTGAACAGGAAGAGGGAATGAAGCCGATTGTTGTATTCAATCCTCATTCTTGGGACAGCCGGGTGAATGTGGAGCTTGAAGTTGGCGGTATTAAGGATACGACCATCGTGTTGGATGAAACAGGCAAACAAGTGCCATTCCAACTGGTACAATCGCAAGCAACGGCTGGCGGACGATTCCGGCTAAGTTTCATCGCAGAGTTGCCTTCGTTGGGTTACCGCGTGTATAAGGTAAAAACAGCGTCCCTGGAACCTAAGCTAGCTGTACAACCAATTAAGGCGAATGACTATGCTTTAGAAAACGACCGACTTCGCTTGGAGTTTGATCCGAAGACAGGCTTCATTTCCAGCTTATTTGATAAGAAAGTACAATATGAAGTATTCCGTGGACCTGCAGCGAGACCTGTTGTTATTGAAGATAAGTCAGACACCTGGAGTCATAATGTATTTCATTTTAATAATAAAATTGGCGATTTCATCGCAACAAGCGTCCAACGCGTGGAACATGGGCCGATTAAGTCCGTCATCCGAGTCACTAGCGAATATGGCACCTCGAAAATCGTACAAGATTTTACGCTTTTCAAAGAATTGGACTATATCGATGTCAAAGTGACGGTAGACTGGCGCGAGCAGTTTAAAATGTTGAAATTGGTATTCCCGATTAATTTGATATTTACCAAACAAACGTACGAAATTCCTTATGGTTTTAAGGAAAGAGAACACAATGGCGAAGAAGAGCCGGGTCAAAGCTGGGTTGATTATGGCGGTATTTTAAGGGATGGAGGCGATCATAGCGGAACATCTTACGGTGTATCGTTAATCAATGATGCCAAATACAGCTACAGTATTATGAATAAAGAGTTGGCGATGACGGTGCTTCGCAGCCCGATTTATGCCCACCATGATCCTGTTGTACCTGAATCTCATGGTCACTATTCATTCATTGATCAAGGGATTCAGTCGTTTACGTACAGATTGCTGCCGCATCAAGGAAGTTGGGAACAGGCAGCTACTATCAAGCATGCGCTGGAGTTGAATCAACGTCCGACAACGATCATCGAGTCTTATCATGAAGGCGAGCTTCCGCAAATGGATTCTTATTTGAACGTAGATAAGGATAATATCATTGTCAGCGTAGTGAAAAAGGCCGAAGAAGGCAACGATTTAATTATTCGTGCCTATGAGACAACAAGAGAAACGACGGATGCTATCATTCGTTTACCACGTATGGATCGAGAGATTTCTGCTCGCTTTGGACCATGTGAAATTAAGACTTTCCGAGTTCCTGTTGATCCGAGCCTTCCGATAACAGAGACGGATCTAATCGAGTGGTAAGGCTTTGGAGCCTCTTGGAACAGTCCGATTCTGCACTTATTTTAATATAACAGCCTGATAATCGTATTATTTAGAGGTGTTGAAAGGTTGTCTATTGACAACCTTTCAAAGAAAAGCGATATTAGAATTTGCATAATAGGTGAATAATTCTAATACAATCAGAGGTTTTTTTCTCCATTGTGAAACCCCCAATCAGAAATCCCTTTCTGATTCGGAAACTAATAGGTGAAAAGGTATTCGAGGATTAGAGGGGGATTGGCATGATTGCCATACATCGTAGGACCAAAATAAAAGAATTGCTCTTCCAGGAGCGTAGTGTCAAGGTAGCTGATTTGGTGAAAGAATTCAGTGTCTCCGAAGAAACGATTCGACGCGATTTGAATCTATTGGAGCAAGAAGGAATCATTCAAAAAAATTATGGTGGCGCTATTCTGGTGGATGAACTGCAAAATAATGCTCAACTCATTCCTCCTGTCGAACAACGGAGATTTCAATTTTACGAGGAGAAGGATGCCATAGGGAAAATGGCCGCCTCTCTGGTGGAAGGCGAACAAATTGTCATTCTGGACTCCGGCTCAACCACTTGGTGTGTGGCTCGATACCTACGTAATGTACCGAATTTAATGGTTGTTACGAACGGGTTGAATGTGGCAGAGGAAAGTAGTCAAAATGAAGACGCTTCTGTTTTTGTGATCGGTGGAAAGCTAATAAAGAAATCAATGAGCCTTGTGGGGCCTCAGGCCGAACTTGAGCTGCAAAAATATAATGCTGATTTTTCTTTTTTGGGCGCCTCTGGGATTTCCAAACGCAAAGGATTTACAAGTTCTGATCTCTATGAAGCCGAAGTAAAGCGGGCTATGATCGCAGCGGGGCAGAAAATTGTTATCGTAGCAGATCACAGTAAATTTGAGCGGCAGGGATTGATTTCATTTTCGAGCTTTCAAGATGTTGATATCCTAGTAACCAGTGACTTGGTTGAGCAGAGTTTGCTTGACGAGATTAGTCAATTAGGTGTTGAAGTGATGGTGTGCCCGGTTAAGCATCTCCTTCAAGATGAAGACGAATAAGAAATTAAGGAAAATTGATCTTTTTCGGGAGCAAAAGTGCATTCCGAAGGATTCAATTTTCTTTTTTTTCATCGATTTAGGAATAAGGAAAATTGTGCGTTGACAATCTCGGCTGTAAGCGATAACATATAGAAATAAGAACTTACAGAAATCATTTTGGGAACGGTCCCAAAATTCAATTTAATACGATAAACCGCAAGTCCTTTTTTTTGAATGAAAATTGGGAACGTTCCCAATAATAAGGGAATGACCCTTATAGCTTACGAAGCAATTGTAAGTACGTAAAATTGGGAACGTTCCCATTATTGGGAATAGACGATACATAAGATTAATTAAGGAGGCAGAAGATGGGGCCTACAATACATGATGTCGCTAGAGTAGCAAATACATCTAAGAGCACGGTTTCACGCTATTTAAATGGTCAGAAGGTAAAGAAAGACACGCAAGAGGCGTTAGAGAGAGCCATACAATCACTTAATTATCATCGCAATGAAAATGCTAGAAGATTAGTGATGAGTCGAACGAATACGATTGGCATCGTTGTCGACAACATCTCAAACATATTTTACTCGGGTATTATACGAGGGATCGAAGCTGTTGCGAATCGAAAAGGATACAATTGCATTTTTTATAGCGGCACATCGAATTCTAAGCACGAAGCTTCCTTTCTCCATCTGCTATATGAAGGTCACGTTGACGGGATTATCCTGCTAAGCTTCCAAAAAAGAGATCAGCAGGAGTTGGAACGCATGATCGAGGTACCGTATCCGCTGGCATTAATTGGAGATCATGGAGAATTGGATGGATTATTCTCGGTGGATATCGACAATGCAGCCGGGGTTTCGGAATTGGTGGCCTATTTACATGGATTAGGACACCGCCGCGTTGCTTATATTTCGGGTCCTGCTCATATGGGGCCGATCAAATATCGGTTGAAGGGCTTGCAACAAACGATGAGCGCTTTACACATGGAATGCAGGCCGGAGTGGATTGTGAACTCTGATTGGAGCAATCAAGGCGGCTATGAAGCCATGAAGGAGTTGCTGCTACATGAAGGATTCACAGCAGTCATTGCTTCCAGTGACGAAACGGCGATTGGTGCACTTCGTGCGATTCAGGAATCAGGTCGTCAAGTTCCAGATCAGATGTCCATCGTCGGGTTTGACGATATTACGTTGTCAAGCTGGGTGTCGCCCAAACTGACAACCGTTCGCCAGCCGCTGCAAGAGGTAGGGATGAAGGCAGCAGAGGGGTTGTTTGCCCAAATCGAAGGAGAAGACGTTGAACGAACATCACATTTGTACAAACCGACACTGATGATACGTCAATCTTGTACCACACTTTAGAAAAGGGTTGTGAGCGATGATTTCTAAAATCAATAAGTCGAATTACGGCTATCTATTTATTGCACCATTTTTTATTGGATTTGGCATCTTCGGATTGATCCCGATTTTATATACGTTCTATTTAAGTTTTACGAAATGGGATGGATTTTCAGATCCGATTTATATCGGATTCGCGAATTACACGCGGCTTTTGCATGATACGTACTTCTATCAAACGATAGGGAACACCATGATCATTTGGATCATGTCGATTGTCCCACAGCTCATCATAGCACTCGTGCTCGCGATTGTATTGAATGAGAAATGGATTCGCGGTAAACATTTTTTTCGAGCTGTGTATTATTTTCCGCATATTATTACGCCGATTACGCTGGGTGTCATGTTCAGTTTAATGTTCGATTGGCAAACAGGTTCGGTGAATAAAGTGCTGATGGATTTGGGTATTGTCAGCGAGCCTGTGAATTGGTTTAGCAGTCCTTGGTGGTCACGTACAATAGTATCTGGTGTCATTTGCTGGCAATATTTCGGATTCAATTTAATCGTATTTATCGCTGGTTTACAGTCTATATCGGAAGAAGTATATGAAGCGGCTAAGATTGATGGCGCGAGCAAATGGAAAAGCACTTTGTTTATTACGCTGCCCCTACTGCGTCCAGTCTTGTTATTTACGTTCATTACGTCCGTAATCGGCGGGTTGCAGTTATTTGATGCACCATTAATGCTGGGTAGCGGTCCGGATAATACGACACGAACAATGGTCATGTATTTATATGAGACAGCGTTCAAAAATTTCAATTACAGCTACGGAGCGACAGTCGCATATGGGATTTTCGTGGTTGTCATGATCTTGACGGCAATTACAGCGAAAGCTTCAAAGTTAAATGAGTAGGAGGTAACAATCCAGTGGTCAGAAGTGAAGAGAAACCGTTTGAACTCCATCTGTTACTATTGAAAATCATCATCTACGTGGGTTTAATTGCGATAGCCCTGACTTGTTTGCTTCCTTTCTATAGCATGCTGATTACGTCCACACATACGAATTCGGACATCGCTCGGAAGTTGTTGATCGTTCCTGGGAATCAGTTCTTGGTGAATTATCATCGGCTAATTGAAACTGTCAACATTTGGCGGGGATTAGGTAACACGGTTTTCATCACGGTAACGTCGACCCTGATAAATGTATATTTTGCAGCATTAGCTGGGTATGGCTTTTCCAAATACAATTTCCGTTATAAAGGCGTACTATTCATGATGGTGCTTGCAACGATGATGATTCCTGGACAGCTGGGGATTATCGGGTTCTATAAGTTAATGGATGTCTTTCATATGCTGAATACGTATTATCCGCTGTTGCTGACATCGATGTACAATGCTTTCGGCATTTTCCTAGTCAAGCAGTTCGCTGATACCTCCGTGCCTTCTGAAATTATTGAGTCTGGAAGAATTGATGGATATGGGGAAATGCAAATTTTCCATCGCATTATTTTACCTTTAATGAGTCCAGCACTGGCCACTTTAGCGATTTTTGCTTTTATTGGAAAATGGAATGACTTCTTAGTTCCGATGATTATTTTATTCGATGGTGATATGCAAACCCTTCCGGTGATGATCGCGAGTGTCAAATCGCAGTTCTCCTCCGACTTTGGCGCACAATACGTGGGGATTGTTATTTCGGTCGTTCCTATTTTGGTCTTCTTCTCTTTTATGTCTAAACGGATTATTAACGGTGTTGCAGCCGGGGCTGTAAAAGGCTAGGAAACGGACATTGAGAGGAGTGATGCTTACCAAAAAACGTTGAGATTATCTGAACCTATTCGTTACTATTTTTCCACAATAGAAAGTATAAGTTTTCGGAACCCGAAAACATCTTTCTATTTGGCGATAAAACCTTCCTCTAAACGCGGTCGCTCATCATTGAATGGCCTCGATAAAGGTTTTCTCATAGGAAAAAAATCCTTACAAGTTCAAAGCCAGTAGAACTACTAATTCTATTACATCAAAGGGGCGATTTCTCTTGAAAGCACAAAAATGGGCATCTATTTTAATGACTGCAGTATTGACTACAGGGGTTTTGACAGCATGCGGCGCGAAATCGAATTCGAATAATTCGGCAACTACGAGTCCAGCTGCAACAGCTGCGCCAGCAGTAGACCCAGCTAAGCTCTCTGGTACGCTTTCTCTTTGGACTTTCTTTGATGGAACAAAGGGCATTGCAACAGCATTTGAGAAGAAGTATCCAAATGTCAAAGTGGATGTAAAGGTATTCCCGGGCGATCAATATCAAATCAAATTGTTGTCTGCCCTACAATCCGGCAAGGATGTACCTGACGTGCTTGACCTTGAAAGAAGCTATGTAGGTAAATTCATTGAATCGCCTTTCTTAATGGATTTAGCGCCAATTGGTGCAAATGAACTCGTAAAAAATTATATTCCATATGTAGCAGAGCTTGGTAAATCATCGGATGGCAAAATTAAAGCGATCTCTGACCAATCCTCGCCAGGCGGCTTCTGGTATTTGAAAGAAAATGCGAAAAAGTTCCTTGGAACCGACGATTCAGCGAAAATCAGTGACATGGTGAGCAGCTACGATAAAATCATTGAGCTTGGTAAAAAAGTTGCAAAAGATAGCGATGGCAAAGTTCATTTGATCGCGAATACAGGTGATTTGTTCGATATCGCCAGCTACAATACGCAGCCTTTCTATGTGAATGGCAAATTAAACATCGATGCGAAATGGGAAAAAGTATATAACACGCAGAAAGATATCCGCGCGAATAATGTAGATGCTAAACTGCCATTCATGTCAGCAGGATGGGGAAATGCCCTGAATGACGGCAGTGTTGTACTCGTTGCTATGCCAGCTTGGGCGTCCTTTATGATCGGTAACAAAGATAACAAAGCGGTAGGCAAATTCGGCGTTGCCAAAACGCCAGAAGGCTTTTATAACGGTGGAACATTCCGTGCGATTTACAATAAGACGGCGAATAAAGACATCGCGAATGAATTTATCAAGTTCTCTGCAAGTGCAGAATGGCAAAATGCAGATTTGCTAGCAAGAGGAAACTTGCCGGCGCTGCAAAGTGTATATGATGCCAATGTAGATAAATACACAGGTACGCTAACTGGCGATCAGAAAGTGCTTCAACCTTACTACGCGATGATGAAGGCGATGCCTGTTATTAAGTCTGATAAATACAGCGACTCCATCCTCAGTACGTGGAGAAAAGTAGCTGGTCAAGGGATTACAGATAACAAAAGTTATGCGGATGTTGTAGCCGCTTTCCAAAAAGAAGTGAAAGCAGCGTTCCCAGAGCTTCAATAATGACAAATATAGAGGGCGGCTGCTTCGAAAGAAGCAGCCGCGCATTTAGAAGGAGAGAGACCCGGTAATGAGCACCCTTCATGATTATGTTAACAGAATCCGCATCATTGACGGTCATGAACATCTAGCAACACCGCAAATTCGTAAGAGAGAAAATCACGATCTGTTCTCCCTCTTGCATTACTTGGACTCAGATTTTTATAGTGCGGGCATGAAACAAGGTGTTCTGGGAAGACAGAGTTCCTTAGATGTGGAGCAAAAGGCTTCGATGTTTATGGACTATTGGCATAAAACGAAAAATACAACGTATGCTCGGATGTTCCGGACCGCGTTGGAAGATTTATATGGCGTTACGGATTGGAACGTGAAAAGCCTGCTAGAGGCGAATGAAAAGGTATTGCAAGCCACGCACAACCCGAATTGGTATGAGCAAGTTATGGCCGAAAAATCAGGTATTGATCTTGCCTTTACACTCATCCAAACAACCAAATTGGACTACGATCGCTTTCGTCCCATTATGTTTATGGATTTCGCATTTAAATTACGAACATTAAAGGATATTACCGCTGTAGAACGGATGTCTGGCGTCACGGTCTATCAATTGCGCCAATATTTAGATGCAGTGGATGCCTTATTGCATAGATATGTTCAGGAAGGCATGGTCGCAACGAAGTTCGGGCATGCGTACTGGCGTTCCCTTGCTTCAGGAAAACCGACTTTTCACGAAGCGGAGCTCGCTTTTAATCGATTAATGGGCTGCAGCCTGGAAGAGTCGCTCTCTCAAGCTGAAACAGTGGCGCTACAGGACTATTTGATTCATTATATTATCCAGCGTTCAACCGCCTACGGACTCCCGATTCAAATTCATACAGGACATCATGAAGTCAGTGTTTCATGCAACGGCAACACGATCACGAATTCCAATGTAGAGCTGCTCATTCCATTGCTGCTGGAATACTCAGAAACGAAATTCGTTTTGCTTCACAGCGGCTATCCTTATTATTTACCCTACTTAAGCATCGTGAAAAATTTTCAAAACGTTTATGCAGATTTGACCTGGTTGTATATCATTTCGCCGACGGCGGCTAAACAAATCCTGCATCAATTCATTGAAATGGTACCCATGACGAAAATACAAGGCTTTGGCGGCGATTATAACTATATCGAAGGCACGTATGCTCACCAGAAGCTAGCGAGGAAGGTCGTTGCGGATGTTTTGACGGAAAAGGTAGCAGAAGGCGCACTCGATGAAATCGAAGCGATGACATTTGCTGATCGGATTTTCCGCTTAAATTTAATTGACATCTATAAGTTGAAGGACATGGGGGTAAAGTGATGATGCAGTGGCGTTTATCGGATAACGGGTCCATGAAAGCAGTTCAGATTCAACATGCGGAATCCAAGCAAGAAGCCTGTCTGTCATTTACCCAATTGCTAACGGTAATCAACCGACAGGGAGACAAGGAAATCGTCCCTGTGGATGTAGCGTCATCGAATTCGGATGGACTTGAAGTGTCGGGGCAATCCGCAAACTTCCAAGTGAGCTCAACATGGAAACAACATCAGGATATTTGCGCCTATTACGAAGTGTTTGTAGACATTCAGTATAAAGGTAGGGAAGCATCTGCCCATAACCTGCAGTTTGGCTGTCAGTTAGAAGGAGCAGGTAAACCAGACTGGATGATTCCGGGTGCATTTTATAAAGAGAATCGTTTCGAGAAGAACCTGCGTCCTTACCCGCGTTATGATTTCCAAGGCGGCGACCCGCAGCAAATGGTGTCCGACTATTGGTCATTCCGTGCGGACCGTGCAGCTCTTCCAGCTGTATTCGCATGGAATGACGGCATGTGTGGCGCACTTTGTACAGAAGAAATGTCACCGCTCGGGATAAGCGGCTTGGGCTTCCGCGGCAATGCCACAGGTACGGAGATTTGGCTTAACTTTCCTTACAAAGAGGAACCCGTCACGTTTATTGGTAACGCTGTGCCAGCACCAGCTGATTTGGTTATGCATACATTTCAGCCGAATGAGAAAGTGCAGCTCCATCTCTATGTGTATGCAGGTTCACCAGATCCACACAGCTATAATCCATTTGTTCGTCAAATGTATGCGATACATCGCCAGGAGCACGGTCTCAATCCGTGGATGGGCTTAGAACAGGCAGCCGAATTAACGGCACATGGCCTACACGAATGGCACTATGACAAAGAGAACGACATATTAAGGGAAACCGCGGCATTCGACCGAGAGTTTAATAACAATGTGAAAGGGATGGGCGATCGTCCTCACATGCATGTCAGCTGGGTAAGCGGTGTGCCTTATGCCTATGCACTGCTGACATACGGTAGGAAAAAAGACAATTCCTCCTATACGGATGCAGGGATTGCGGTTCTGAATAAGATTGCAACAGGTCTTGCTCCAAACGGAACCTTCTGGGCTTCATGGGAGCTTGGCAGAGGCTGGACGGCAGGCTGGAATCCCAAGAGGACATGGCTTCAAGCAAGAACGGTATCGGAAGCCACGTTATTCCTTGTCAGGGCGTTAGCTTTCGAGCGAGAAGCGGGCATTGCGCATCCGGATTGGGAGCATGCTGTGCTGTCCAACCTGCGATATGCGGTGGAGCATCAACGGTCTGATGGGAACTTCGGCTCTTATTACGACTGTGAAACGGGCGAAGTGCAAGAGTGGGACGGCGCAGGCGGCATGCTATGGATTGCAGCCTTACTTGAGGGAGCGGCATACTTCACTGAAGAAGCATTCTCCGCTGCTGCGGTTCGTGGCGGCAGCTATTATGAACGGTTCATCCGTGATGAGTATATCTACGGTGCGCCAGAAGACGTTCATTTAACACCAACTTCAGAAGATGCTTATAATGCGGTCGTCTCCTATGTGTTGTTATATGAGTTTAATCGTCAGCCACTTTGGTTAGAGCTTGCATCAAGCGCAGCGGACTGGATGATGACATTCCGCTGGACGTATAATTTACAATTTCCTAAGCATTCCTTTCTTGCCCAATACAATTACTGCTCACGCGGTGCAGATCAAGCCTCAACATCGAACCAACACTTACACAATTACGGATTGTTTGCTGTACCTGAGATGTTGCGTTTGTGGACATATACAGGCGACCGCTATTATCTAGATCGTACCCGAGATCATATATCTTGCTTTTTGCAATTTATTGCAAGGGAAGATGGGGATTTCAATGCTTACAAAGGGATGGTAACCGAAAGATTCTATAATACGAATTGCTTTCAACCTAAAGGAATGATGTTGACACTATCCCATTCCTGGTGCATTGGACTCATTTTATATGCAGCACAAGCCTCTCTTTCTTATGAAAATGAGTTGAATTTATTCGATCGATAAGGGGGTACCCCCGATGTATGCGGCGGGCATTGATATTGGCACAACATCCCTTTGTATCCTCGTGACGAGTATCGAAGATGGATCCGTTATCCGTATCGCATCTAGAGCAAATGATTCAGACATTCCTGCAAAGGAATTTTGGGAACGTACCCAGAATGCAGATCGGGTTGTAGAACTGGTCAATGAGCTGATTGCAGAGTGTCAGGATGAGTGGAGAAACGTTCATGCCATTGGTATTTCTTGTCAAATGCACGGTGTGCTGTATGTAGACAGAGAAGGTCAAGCTGTTAGCCCACTCATTACATGGCAGGATGGTCGCGGAGATTTGCATTTTGCTGCGGGGCAAACGTATGCAGAATCGTTAACCGACTGGACAGGTTATCCGATAAATACGGGATTTGGCCTACTAACGCACTTTTATATGACGCATCAAGATGAAATTCCAATGCGTGCTGTGAAGCTATGCACGATTGGTGATTATGTGGCGATCAAGCTCTGCGGGGAAGCCACCCCGTTCATGGATCGCACGAATGCCGCAAGTATTGGACTATATTCGCTAATGACCGGGCAATTTGCTAAGGAAAAGCTAAGCGCGGCAGGGATGGATGCCAGCTATTTGCCAGAGCTTGCAACCGACCGCCAATTTGTTGGGGAAACGGCTGACGGGAAGAAGGTCGTCTGTGCGATCGGCGATAATCAAGCAAGCTTTCTGGGGGCGGTTCCCTCTTTTGTAGGACATCTACTTGTCAATGTGGGAACTGGCTCACAAGTATCTGTATATTCTCCAGATTTTATCCAATGTCCCATGCTGGAAACGCGTCCGTTCGTAGACGGTGGGTATCTGCTTGTCGGGGCTTCGCTTAGCGGTGGTAAATCGTATGAAGTGCTTGAACAATTTTTCCGTTCTGTGCTTGGCGCATTTGCTGAGGTGGATGAAGGCCGACTCTACGAGGCGATGAATCGCTTGGCGGAAGAAGCGACGTCAGATCCCGTTCCACCGCTTCGAGTTGGAACCCAGTTTTACGGAACTAGGGAGCATCCGCAAGCAACGGGTTTCATTGGAGGTATTCGAGTAGATAATTTCAATGCCAAACAGTTAACAGCTGGTTTCCTTCATGGCATTTTAGATGAATTAGTCGGTTGTACGCAGCAGTTTCCGACCCAAATTGTTGAGAAGCTAGTTAGGCTGGTCGCATCAGGCAACGGGCTGCGTAAAAATGTTGCGATGCAGCGAATCGCGATGTCTAAATGGCAGCTGCCCTTAACCTTTGGGAAGGTGAAAGAAGAAGCTGCTTTCGGTGCAGCCATTCATGCCACAGTTGTAACTGGTGATTTTAGAAATTATGAGGAAGCCCTACAAAGGATGCAAAGGAGCGATAGTTATGAAGCATAAACTTGCCATTATTCATACAACCCCCGTTACTGTAGATAGTCTAAAAGCGTTAGCAAATGAGCTTCTGCCAGGCGTTGATGTGATGAACTGGGTGGATGATTCCATTCTGCCGCAGCTCGCGGCAAACGGTGGGCAAATTGATGAGATCGAAGATCGCTTTCGTCAATACGCACTCATTGCAGAGAAAGCAGGCGCATCTTGCATTTTAAGTGCATGCTCCTCCATTGGAGAGCTCGTTGCCCGCGTACGACCTCAGTTGAGCGTTCCCATCATTCGGATTGACGACGCGATGGCAGAGTTTGCAGTGAGTTCTGCGGAAACCATCGGTGTGGCAGCAACGCTGGAAACGACACTTCAACCGACGAAAAGATTGATTTCCGGTAAAGCCGCGCTAGGTGGCAAAACGGTGCGTATTGAAGCTGTTGTAGCTAAATCAGCATATCAGAAGCTAATAGCTGGGGATAAAGAGGGACATGATGTGGAATTGGCTGAGGTTCTTCGCGAGCTTGCAACTAAAACAGATCTGGTCGTTCTTGCTCAAGCTTCCATGGCTAGAGTCATTTCGCAGTTTACTCCAGAGGAGCAAACGCGTTTTCTTAGCAGTCCAAGGCTAGGCATGCTGCGTGTCAAACAAGTGATTGAGCAGCTTTAATATATAGAGATAAAAATAGGAGTAAAAAGGAGATTTCATCATGACACCAACATCCACAAATTCACCAGTCATAACATTGAAGCAAGCACTAGAGGTAGCTGAAGCGAACCATTTTGCGATTGGTTCTTTTTCACCGCGCTATACTCCGATGATTGCAGCTGTATTACAAGCAGGACAGAGAGCCAACTCGCCGTTAATCGTGCAAATTTCACATAAAGAATTAGTTCGCTATGGCATTACGGCGGCTGAATTCGGCGAAGAGTTCTACCGTCAAGTAGAAGAAATGAAAATTACCGTTCCAGTCGTCCTTCACTTGGATCACACGAAGGAATTGGAAACTATTAAAGAAGCGATTGCAGCAGGATTTACATCCGTTATGATCGATGCTTCTGAGAAGCCATTTGAAGAAAATGCCGCGATTAGTAAAGAAGTTGTGGATTATGCTCGTCCCAAAGGTGTATCCGTAGAAGCCGAACTGGGGATGATTGGTACGACGGATTTCGTAGAGACAGATAAAGATGAAGAACTATTCACAGACCCGATTGAGGCAGCTGAGTTTGTGGCGATTACGGGTATTGATGCGCTAGCCGTTTCTTGCGGTACGGCACACGGTGTCTATGTCGTGAAGCAGCCCAAAATTGACTATGATCGCTTAATGAAGATTCGTAAATTAACATCTGTACACTTAGTCCTGCACGGAGGTTCTGGAGTGCCTCCTGAGATGATGCGTAATGCCTACCATTTACCCGGAGGCGGGGTTAGCAAAGTGAATATTGCAACAGATTTGGAGCTTTCCTTGCTCAAGGCACTTGGTCGTGAAGAACGCATGACGAATGAAGAATGTAAGAACTTGTCACCAGAATTGCTACAAATGGGTCGTGATGCGGTAACGCAAACGGTTATGGAAAAAATGAATGAATTTTTAAGCAGCGCAGGCAAAGCGGACGTTTTTAACAAATAACTAGGGGGTTCTCGTGATGAAAGAAAACAAGCTCTATATGATCGGAAACGCACATCTAGATCCGGTTTGGTTATGGCAATGGCAGGAAGGTTTCCAAGAAGCGAAAGCTACTTTCCGTTCCGCATTAGATCGTATGACGGAATCCGAAGATTTTATTTTCACGTCTAGCTCTGCTGCAATGTACGAGTGGATCGAAAATAATGAGCCTGCAATGTTCGCTGAAATTAAAAAGCGCGTACAAGAAGGTCGCTGGAACATTGTGGGCGGTTGGTGGATCCAACCGGACTGCAACATTCCGAATGGGGAATCTTTTGTCCGTCAAGGCTTGTATGGCCAGCATTATTTCAAGGAGAAATTCGGTGTAACGGCTAAAGTTGGTTATAACGTAGACAGCTTTGGTCATAACGGCATGCTTCCGCAAATTCTGAAGAAGAGCGGTATGGACTATTACGTGATGATGCGTCCGATGCCGAATGAAAAGGGGCTGCCTAGCCGTTTGTTCATGTGGGAATCCGATGATGGCTCGCAAGTCATGACCTTCCGCATTATGTATGAATATTTATCTTGGGGCAAGGATTTGGAAAACCATGTTCGCCGTTGTCTAGGCGAGTTCAAAGAGCCGTTGAACGAACTTATGTTGTTCTATGGTGTTGGTAATCATGGCGGAGGCCCGACGAAGGAAAATATCGAGAGCATTCGCCGCATGAATGCGGACCCTGCACTGCCGAAACTTGAATTTGCGACACCTGATGCGTATTTCAAGGAGATGGAGAGCAGAAATTTAAACCTGCCGGTGGTACATGATGACTTACAGCACCATGCAAGCGGTTGTTACGCGGCTCACTCAGGGATTAAACATTGGAACCGTAAAGCTGAGAATCGCCTTATGGCAGCAGAAAAGTACTCCGCACTTGCTTCATGGATTACAGGTCAACCCTATCCGGCTGAGTTCAATCAAGCATGGAAAAATGTACTCTTCAACCAATTCCATGACATTCTCGCGGGTACTAGTCTTGAGCCTGCGTATGAGGATGCGATGTATTTGTACGGAGAAGCCATGGCGATTGCCGACCGTTCATTGAATTATGCGGTTCAATCGTTATCTTGGAACATCAACATCGAACAGGATGTTTCCATGAAACCTATCGTTGTCTTTAACCCGCATGCATGGGAAAGCCGTGTGAATGTCGAGCTGGAAGTGGGCGGTATCAAACCAACGACTGTTTTATTGGATGACAAGGGGAACCCGGTCCCGTTCCAAACGGTGCAATCTCAAGCATCTGCCAACGGCCGCTTCCGTCTAAGCTTTATGGCTGATCTGCCATCCATGGGCTATCGCGTGTATAAATTAGTAGCTGAATCGGCTTCACATAAACCAGTTGGAGAACCGATTCAAGCTAGTGATGTCGTCATGGAGAACAAGCGTTTTCGCTTGGAGTTTGATAAAGAAACTGGCTTTATTAAAAGCTTATTTGATAAAGTTGCCGATCATGAAGTATTGAAAGGTGAAGGAGCGAAACCGATCGTACTCGATGATAAATCGGATACATGGAGCCACGATGTCCTGCATTTTAACCAAAAAGCAGGTGCCTTCAAAGCAAAAAAAGTATTCCGTGTTGAGCACGGTCCCGTGAAATCGGTTATTCGTGTAGTGAGCGAATATGGCAGCTCCAAACTTGTTCAAGATTTCGCGATGTACCCAGATCGCGATCAAATCGATGTTCAGGTGATGGTAGACTGGCGCGAATCGTTCAAAATGTTGAAGCTGGTGTTCCCTGTGAATGTTATCTTCAGCAAGCAAACCTACGAAATTCCGTATGGGACGATTGAGCGTGAACATAATGGTGAAGAAGAGCCTGGGTTAACGTGGATTGATTATTCCGGCGTTACTCGCAAAGGCAATATCATGTACGGCCTTAGCTTGATGAACGATGCGAAATACAGTTACAGCATACACAACCAGGAAATGGCGATGACGGTACTAAGAAGTCCGATTTACGCGCATCACGTACCTTTCGAACCGGATCCAAACGGCGAGTATTCCTTTATCGATCAAGGTATCCAACGTTTCTCCTACTCCTTGCTGCCGCATGAAGGAACTTGGGAGCAAGCAGGCACAGTGAAGCGTGCAGCAGAACTGAACTGTAAGCCGATTGCCGTGATCGAATCGTTCCATGAGGGCGAGCTAGCGCAAACGGATTCTTATGTGAACGTCAATAAAGATAATATTATTGTGAGTGCCATCAAGAAAGCAGAAGATAATCAGGATCTCATTATTCGTGTGTATGAGACGAACAAAACAGCAACATCTGCTGAAATTAACTTACCAAGATGGAAGCGTGTGATTAAGGCGGATTTCAAACCGTGCGAAATCAAAACTTTCCGAGTGCCGCACAATCCAGAATTGCCGATTAAAGAAACCAATCTGTTGGAATGGGACGTGGAATAAATGGACGCATCGGTTTGGCAGCAGTTGCAGGAAGCTGGGCGATACATGCTGAATAACGGCTTGGCTTGGGGAAACGCCGGCAACATCAGTGCGCGAACCACAGATGGCCATTATCTAATTACCGCAAGCGGAACGGATTTAGGTGAGCTCGGCGAAGATGATTTCGTCGAGTGCTCGATCTTGAAGGGAACTTCCTCTTCTTCGGCAGGAAAGAAACCGTCGAAAGAAGTTCCCATGCATCAGGCGATTTATGAGTCTCGCCCAGACGTAGGCGCTGTCCTTCATGCTTCCCCCTTTTACAGCACGATGCTAGCCTGCTCGTCAGAGAGTCTGCCGTCCGAATGGTTTGTGGAAACGATGTATTACTTGGAGCGAATTGAGCGCGTTCCTTATTTTCATCCAGGTTCCCGCGAGCTTGGTGAAGCTGTGCGTGAGAAAGCTTGCAAAGCTAACGTTCTCTTCCTCGAAAACCACGGTGTGCTTGTTTACGACAAGAACGTGAAGGAAGCAAGGATGGCTATGCATACGCTTGAAATGGCTTGCCATATGTATGTCGTGGCGAAGAGCTCAGGCATTTCCTTGCGCAAGCTGCCAGAAGATGTTGTTCAGAGCTTCTTGAATGAGTCCGGTTATCGGCCAAGAAGGAGGTTTTCGGAGTGATCGGTATTATCGCAGACGATATTACAGGTGCGAATGACATCGGGATTATGTATGCAAAGGCAGGCATTACAACGCATGTCTACCCGATGGAAGCGTGGACGTATCAGAGCAAAGGGAACGAGCCGGAAGTGCTCGTCCTTGACACACACTCCCGATTGGACACGCCAGAAATTGCTTACAAGAAAGTGTTTCATATGACGAAGAAGCTGCAGGAAGCGGGGGTAACACGTTTTATGAATAAAACGTGCTCCGTGTTCCGAGGCAATATCGGCGCCGAATTCGATGCCATGTTAGATGCCCTAGAGGCATCTTTTGGCATCATTGTACTTGGTTTCCCGAAAAATGGGCGAACAACGCTAGACGGCATTCATTATGTACATGGTAAAAAATTGGAAGAATCTGAATTTCGTAATGATCCAGTTCATCCCATGCACCACTCCAATTTGGTTCGTATTTTACAAGCACAAACGGTTCGCCGTGTAGGACTCATCCCCATCGATCGGATTGATCAAGGTTCATCTGTATTACAAGATGAAATCGCAAGAATGAAGAACGAAGGATTTCATTATGTGATCGTAGATGTGCGTGATCAGCACTCGCTTCAAATCATTGCGCAAGCTGTTCAACATGAAGCTATTCTTTGCGGCAGCTCAGCTTTAGCGGAGGAATTAGCTTTGTTAGAAAAGCCAGCAGCCGATGAATCGGTTGCTAGGAATCAACTCCCTGAGCTTGGAAGATCAGCTGTGCTGTGTGCGGCGGGCAGCTTAATGCCGCAAAGCGCGGCTCAAATTGCCTATGCCAAAAAGCAAGGGCTGCAAGCGCTGGAGCTCGATTCCATGCTCTTGTTTGATCCTTCGGAGAAGCAGGCCCATTGCGCCCAAATTGTTGAAGACGCTTCGCGTCTGCTAAAGGAAGGTCAAGATGTGCTCATTCATGCCTCGAACAGCCCGATGAAGGTAGCTGCGACGAAAGTGAAGGGAGCCGAGCTCGGCTTCGACAATACCGAGGTATCGGTGCTCGTTTCGAATGCACTGTCTGACGTGATAAGGTCTGTCGTCGATGAGACAGGGCAACAACGACTGTTAATCGCTGGTGGAGAAACGTCCGCAGCTGTTTGCGACAAGCTGGATATTGACGGACTTTGTATTTGGCAAGAAATTCAGCCAGGTTTGCCATCTTGTTTAACCCTTCAGATGCCGCAAAGGTTTTTGGTACTGAAGTCAGGCAGCTTCGGCACGGAATCCTTTTTCATAGAAGCGATTGAACATTTGAAACAGACTTAAGATTAGCAGGGAGGAGATTGGCGCATGAGTTCAACGTTTGAGCAGCTTTTCGTGAAATACCCAGATTTAGAGCCATGTCGTGCATCCATTCAAGGCGCATTTGAGGCGATGAAGCTTTCGTTTGAAAAGGGAGGCAAAATGCTGCTGGCCGGCAACGGAGGAAGTGCAGCGGATTGTGAGCACGTGGTAGGTGAATTAATGAAAGGGTTTATGTCGCCTCGCAAACTCCCTATGAAGCAAAGAGATCTAATGATGGTTCACGGCGAAGAGCAGGGAACTTACCTAGCGGATCATTTGCAGGGGGCGCTCCCAGCGATTTCGCTAGTGAGCCATACAGCATTTGCAACGGCATTTAATAATGATGTAGCAGCAAATATGGTATTCGCGCAGCAAGTATATGGGTACGGTCGACAAGAGGATACCCTCGTTGTTTTCAGTACCTCTGGGAACTCGGCCAACATTGTTCACGCTGTACAAGTAGCCAAATCAATGGGCGTAACGACGATTGGTTTAACAGGTGACGGCGGCGGTCGGCTGAAAGAACTTTGCGATGTGATCATTCGCGTACCGTACAGCTCGACTCCTGACATTCAGGAACGCCATCTTCCCATTTATCATGTGCTTTGTATGATGCTGGAGGAGGCATTCTTCGTATGAGTCTCCTACTAGGCGGAATTGATATCGGAGGCACGAAATGTGCAGCAGTGCTTGGAAGATCGGCTTCCGAGACGGTTAACATCATCGATAAAATAAGCTTTCCCACGCCTGCAACGCCCGAAGAGGCGCTAGTGCAGCTTGGCGATGCGTTGGAACAATTGCTGAAGCGCAACAATGCGGGTACTTTACAGGCCATCGGTATTAGCTGCGGAGGACCTCTGAGCAGTAAGGATGGTTTGGTCTTGTCTCCTCCCAACTTGCCTGGTTGGGATCGTATTGATGTGTTGACGCCTTTTCGAGATCGTTTCAGCGTTCCTGTCGGCTTGCAAAATGATGCTAACGCTTGTGCATTGGCGGAATGGAAATGGGGAGCCGGACGAGGTTCGGAGAATATGGTTTTCTTGACCTTTGGAACGGGCATGGGCGCTGGTCTTATCTTAAATGGTCGGATCTATGGCGGGGCTAACGATATGGCCGGTGAAGTCGGGCATATCCGCTTAGCGGAAGATGGACCTCTCGGCTATGGGAAATATGGCTCATTCGAAGGCTTTTGCAGTGGCGGCGGCATTGCCCGACTAGCTCAAAAGTTAGTAGAAGGCGATGTACGAGTCGGGGAGTCGACACTTTTACAGGCCGATCAACAAGAGTTGACGGCGAAAGATGTGTTTGAAGCTGCCCATGCCGGAGATGAACTAGCTATGTCAGTGATTCGAACCGTTAGTGTGCAGCTAGGTCGCGGACTGGCGATTCTGGTGGATATCCTGAATCCCGATACGATTGTCATTGGCAGTATCTATGAGCGCCAAGAGGCCATGTTAGCCCCTCTGGTTATGGCCGAGCTGCATCGTGAAGCTTTACCGATTGCACTTGGTGTTTGCCGAATTGTTCCTTCTGGATTAAAAGATAATGTCGGAGATGCCGCCAGTTTATCGGTTGCACTTCATGAATATGAACAACAACAGAATTAGAGAAGGAGGCCCTTATGTTACAAGAAAATGAGATAAGTTCAAACGTCTTACAGTCGGTTCTTGGCTGTATCGGTGTAACAGTGACACCTGACAATGGTCCAGCATTGCCGCTTCTATGTAGTTCGAGTGAAGTAACAGCAGGATTGGATGAGCGCGGTGCGTTTACAGAAACGAATCAAATCTTTCGTAACGAGAGTGAGACGGCTGTTGTCCAGCTGCGGTTTCGCGCTTATGATGCCGTTGTGCTGGCCAGGGTGCAGGGTGAGTTGATCAATGCCAATGATTTCGGGAAACAGCTCTGTTTTGCCGCACAGAATGGCATTATCATCCACGCACAGGATATGGAACAAGTAGACGGTTTAATGGCCAACTATCAGCATAAAGACTGGTGGACTCGACCTCATTTTGACCACGACTGGTCAACGTTGCCTGAACGTACACAATCATTGCTGTGGCGTAAGGGAAAGGAAGCTTCCTATTTTCATTTGCTGCCCGTTTGCGGCCCTGAATTCCGTACAGATGTATGTGGCGCTGCTTCAGGATTGCAAATCCGAGTTTCATCTCATCAAGGTGGAAGAACCAAATGTCAGGCACTTTCTTTTGTCCTAGGCACAGGTACAGATCCTTATCAGTTAATGGAAAATCAAGTTGACACAGCACTACATGCCCTTGATTACCCGACACTGCCTCGTGCGCAGAAAGCGTATCCTGAAATTCTGGATTCCCTTGGCTGGTGCAGTTGGGATGCGTTCTATCATCAAGTCAATGAGGAAGGTTTGCTGATCAAAGCGGAAGAGCTTCAGGCAGCTGGACTGCCTGTGCAATGGGTGATGATCGATGATGGTTGGTCACAAACGATTGATAAGAAGCTATCCAATTTCCAAGCGGATGGGGAAAAGTTCCCGCAAGGGCTTGGCGAAACGGTTCGCAAGCTGAAAGATCAGCACGGCATTCGTTGGGTTGGCGTTTGGCATACGATTGCTGGTTATTGGGGTGGTATTCATCCAGATTCGCCAATCGCGAAGCAATATAGCGACTATCTCTATAGCAATGCGAAAGGGAGCTTAATTCCTTATCCGGACGCGGGACGCGGCTTTGGCTTTTGGCATGCGTGGCATGCTTTCTTGGAGCGTCAAGGCGTCGATTTTGTCAAAGTGGACAGCCAAAGCGCTGTCTTGAATTTCACGAAGCATGAATGGTCGATCGGTGAAGCGGCGGCTGCGGCTCATCAGGCATTGGAAGCATCGGCATCCTTACATTTTAACAACACGATCATTAACTGTATGGGGATGGCGGCTGAAAATATGTGGCACCGTCCGAAATCTTCAGTTTCTCGCAACAGCGATGATTTCGTTCCTCAAGATGAATTTGGATTTGCAGAGCATGCTTTGCAAAATGCCTATAACTCCTACTATCACGGCGCGTTCTATTATGGCGATTGGGATATGTACTGGACGAAGAATCATGATGATATTCAAAATGCGGTACTTCGCTCGGTCAGCGGTGGACCTGTTTATTTCAGCGATGCGCCTGGCAACACCGATCCTTCTAAAATATGGCCGCTTATATATGAGAACGGAAGTATTATTCGCTGTGAGCAAACGCCTAGCCCTACGGCAGACTGCTTATTCCTAAATCCGACGAAGGACAAAGTGCCTTTAAAACTATGGAACACGGCACGAGAATCAGGTGTTGTAGCTGCTTTCCACATCGGTAAGTTCAAAGACGAGATCACAGGTACAGTAAGTCCTTCGGACGTACCGGGATTAAAAGGCGAGCAGTTCGTACTTTACGAGCATTTCTCAGGCGAGATGAAGCTCATGCGTAAGAATGAACAGCATAACTTCGTGCTTCAGCCAGCACAATGTGCGCTTTACTTATTGATTCCAGTTGCGGGTGCTGCAACACCAATTGGTTTGACTGATAAATATGTCGCTGTGGATGCAGTCAGCCATGTGAAGTCAGAAGGTTCTACCGTGTCCCTTCAACTGAAAGAAGGCGGGAAATTCCGTTTCATGTCCTCTGGCAGCGAAGTAGCCGTGAATGTAAATGGCAAGACAGTTCCTGCCGCATTGGTAAGTAAACATTTGTATGAAGTTGATATTCCTAATCTGGAAGAAAAGCTTCAGGTTGTTCTTACAGTTTCGGAATAAACAAAGCCGAGTATAAATGAGGTGAGATGACATGGAAAAGATGACCCATTGGGAAGCAGATACTCCTGTTCTGGAAGATAAAGATGTTGTCATCGTTGGCGGGTCTTTTGCTGGCATCGCCTGCGCGGTGGAATTGGCGAAAGCCGGACAACGGGTCATGATCATCGAGCCACGTACGTATTTGGGGCGGGAACTAACCGCCCCTCTTCGTCCGTGGCTTGATCTTTCTGCGAGTGGTAGCTTGAATCGTCCTGAGCTTATTCAATTTGTCATAGCGCAAGCTGGTGAAGAAACGTTTGCAGCTGACAAGACGTATCTGCCGCT
Organism: Paenibacillus sp. J22P51; assembly: GCF_059692215.1. Classification (NCBI taxonomy): domain Bacteria; kingdom Bacillati; phylum Bacillota; class Bacilli; order Caryophanales; family Paenibacillaceae; genus Paenibacillus; species Paenibacillus sp. J22P51. Next base: position 322,599 of record NZ_JCAUAZ010000002.1, read on the forward strand.
GCATCCTGACCGGTTGAAGCTTGCACTGGAAGATAAGCTGATCGCGCACGATATTGCACTCCTTTATGCTTCACTTCCAGTTGCTACTGTTACAAATCATCAAAGTAACGAGCTGGAAGGGCTCGTGATTGCGAATAAAACGGGCAGCCAAGTGATTCTCTGTAAGCGTTTAATCGATATGACGGAAACGAATGTAGTCTCACAACTGACTGGTCATCCTGTTGATTCTTTTGCTTATGGAAAAACGGCAGCGTTTGCAAGAACGCTAGAGTTTACTGGCGTAACTTGGCCAGAGGAAGATGAACAAGCGGATGAACTCAAGGTTCCAAGTAGTCTGGGACTGCTTGATGACATAGTGAACTTGGTACATGGCTATCGGGATGGGCAGCATTATTACGTGGAATATTGGATGGTTTTGGCGAGTGAGAACCAGCTCAAAGCAGCTGGTGAACGCGAACTGGAAGCTCGTGTGCGGGGTATGGAATTGACTGCCTATCTGGTACAGCACGTTCCAGCTTTCCGTAAAGCTACTTTGTGCTCGTCATCCTTTGAGCTTTACGGACCTGTGCCTCTTCATCGAGGAGCGGAGGCGAACTCGCAGTCTCATTTCGTCGAGCAGATTCAAAGTCTAGATCCGACTCAAGCAACTATAGCGGGTATGCAGCTAGCTGCCCTTTTACTTGATGGGCCTGAAGAGAGTTCTTTCGAGCATCACGTTGGACTACTTAACGCAAGCAAAAGTGTTAAAACGGATGTCCCCACATTGAAAAAAGTCGATGTCCTCGTTGTCGGCGGTGGTTCAAGCGGTGCTTGCGCATCGATCACAGCGGGAGGCGAAGGCGTAAGCACGATGCTCGTCGATATGAATCCCGGGCTGGGTGGAACAGGGACCTTTGGCGGGGTAGACAGCTATTGGTTTGGTCGAAGGGAAGGCTTCGCTGCTCGCATACATGATGCTGTAATAACTGCGCAGCAAGGCATCGGCTACAAGGGCCATAAATGGAACATTGAAGCCAAAATGTTCGCGCTGCAGCAGGAAGCAATAAGTCATCATGTCGATCTGCTGTTCAATGCCTTCACGTATGCAGCGTTAATGGATAAGAACCGCGTATGCGGTGTTCTGGTCGCTACTCGTTGGGGACCTGTTGCGATCTACGCCGATGTCGTGATTGATGCGACAGGCGATGGCGATGTGGCTGCTTTTGCAGGTGCAGAATTTGTGTACGGCTCTGCGAAAGACCATACCGTGATGTGGTACTCCCTCGCGCAATATAGTAAACCCGACAAGATTCAGAACAATTTTACAAGTATGGTAGATGTCTCGGATATTGTGGATTACACGCGTGCGATCATGGCTGGACGCAGGAGAGGCGACCCGCAATTGCATGACCATGGTATTTATGTAGCCACACGGGAAAGCCGGCATATTGTAGGCGAAGCCGTGATGCAGTTATCCGATCAGCTTCTGCAACGCAGTTGGCCCGATGTGATTAATATTCATTTTAGCAATCATGATGTAAAAGGGGTCAGCGGAGCAGATTGGATAAACATTGGACTTATACCACCTAATTTAGAAATTGAAATCCCGTATCGCTTGCTGCTGCCAAAAGGGATTGAAGGCTTATTAGTCGCGGGGAAAGCTATTTCTGCTACGCATGATGCACTTCCTGCTATTCGGATGCAGTCTGATTTGGAAAACTTAGGAGGCGTAGCAGCGCTTGCCGCGGCATTCGCTGTTCGAACAGGTGTTCCACCACGGGGTATTGAGATTAATGAGCTGCAAGATCGCTTAATTCGTGAAGGAATTTTGCCTGAAGCGGTTAGAACAAGACAACTTACGCCTATTAAATACACAAATGAGGAGCTTAAGCTTTTGGTAGAACAAATAGAATCGGACCAACCGCTCTATGAATATGCCAATATGCGTATGAATGAAATCTACAGAGAGCGCATCCCTTTCGTAGAAATATGCTCGCTTGGACAAAGAATCGTTCCTTACCTGATAGAGGCGATGGAGCACGCAACAGGGATGCGGGAGCTCCGACTGGCGCAAGCATTAGCTATGCTTGGAAGTAATGCGGCTGTTCCGGTACTGGTCGCAAGGATCATGGAAGAGCTGCAGGATACTGAGCTTCCGCGTCGGACGGCGGATATGATGTATGTCCAACTGCCGCCAGATCACGGCGCGATGCCAGATGTCGTTTACTTGTTATATTCCCTTGCACAAACGCAGGATTCACGAGCAATTGCCGTATGGGAGCGGGTCGTTCGGCTGATGCAGCCTAGTGAAGAAGACTTTAGAGATACCTGGTTAGGTCTCTACTACTATGTAGATGCGGTAAGTCAAGGTGCGGAAAGACTGGGTGATCGCGATGCCATTCCTCTATTGGAACAATTGCACCGGATTCCATATTTGCAAGCTCAGATGAGCACAAGCGCTCCTCAATCCGACTATTTTTTGGAAAGAAGAGCGATGCTGGAACTGGTCATTGGCAGGGCTCTTGCCCGGTGTGGAAGCAGGCTTGGATATGAAGTGTTGATCCAATACGTAAGTGATGGCCGATCGCTTCTGGCGAAGCAAGCACTTCAGCAGCTACGGGCGATTAGCGGGCAATCGCTCGATAAAGATCCAGAAAGCTTACGACGTTGGCTGGATAACGAGCAGCCCTATCGCCATACGTATCCGTTGCAGACTCAACTGGATATCGAGACGAACAGCGAATCCATTTTACGTGCCTATAAGGAGGAGAAGGGATGAACGTGACTAGGAGGAGTTGGCTATCGTGTTTTTAGCTCTAGATATCGGAACGACGAATATCAAAGCAGGCATTGCGGATGAGAAGGGCTCTCTGCTCACTACAGCCATTCGAGTGAACCAGAAGCAGCAGCATCAACAAGGTTATGTGTATTATGACCCGCAGGAATTGTGGAGTACCGTTGTATTGCTGATCCAAGAGGTTGCATCCACGGCAGGAGTTGCTTCCATTCGCTCCGTTGGCATCACGAGTATGGCTGAAAGCGGGCTGTTAGTAGATCGTCAAACAGGTAAGGCCCGAACGAAGATTATTCCGTGGTTTGAATCGTGCTCACTCCCTCAGGAGAAACGAATTAAGCAGGAGATCGACGCATATGAGCAGTTTTGTCAAAGTGGACTGCAGCCATCGTTCAAACAAGGATTGTCTAAGCTGCTTTGGCTGCAAGAAACAGAGCCGGAAGCATTGAACGGCAGCGTCTGGCTGTCCGTTTCCTCCTATGTCGCCTACTTGCTGACTGGAAAATTTGCGGAAGAAGAAACGCTTGCTGCTCGAACATTCGTCTATCGGATGGATAAGCAGGAGTGGAACTTGCCGTTGATTCGGCATTTCGGATTAAAAGAAAGTCATTTCCCTCCGATAGTTGCAACGGGTACCGCTGTTGGCACTGTTCTTCCAGATGTTGGTCATCGGTTCGGTTTAGGGTCGGAGACGACGGTTTGTCTCGCAGGGCATGATCATGTATGTGCTTCGCTGACGATAGGTCAACCCGAACAACGCAATGTGTATAATTCCATGGGGACCGCCGAAACGTTAGTAGGCAGCTTTGGAGCTAGAGCGCTCGGAAAGAACGATTTCCAATCGGGACTTGCATTTGGACGACACCCACTGTCGGGTCAGATGTTTTGGATGGGAGGTCACTCTGCGTCAGGAGGCTCAGTTGAATGGTTGAGAGACCTCCTCGATACAGGAGATTTATCCTATTCGGATATTCTGAGCTTGCTCGATCGGGTTCCAGCAAACCCAACAGGGATCCTCTTCTACCCTTATTTATCTGGATGCGGTGCACCAGATGCGAATGCCATGGCACAAGCAGCTTGGATTGGACTTACTGCGCGCCATCATCGCGGTGACATGTTCAAAGCCATTCTGGAAGGAAATGCCTTTCAGATGGAATGGCTTCGACGGGAGGCAGAGAGAATTAGCGGAGAATCAATCAACAAATTGGTTGTTGTTGGTGGCGGGGCCAAAAACAAACACTGGCTGCAAATCAAAGCAGATGTTTCCGGTATCGAACTGCATCATCCCGATTTGCCGGAAGCGACGCTGCTCGGAGCAGCGTTAACGGCTGGGGTCGTTGCGGGCGTGTATCCTTCCTTTGAAGAGGCGATGCGTGCTGTTCCAACAGGAAGGACTCAGAGCTATGTGCCCGATCCCGTTAATCACGATGAATATGCGTCTATTTTCGAGAATGGCTTCTCTCACCTCCGTCCAATGCTGCTAGAATACGACATGTGGATAAGCCAACACGCCAGGAATAAACGCTAAACAATCAATCAACCATATCTCAACTTTAGGAGGACTACGATGCCACAGAAGAATCAAGTTCAGCTGATTACGTACCCAGACTCCCTTGGCGGAGATTTAAAGTCCCTTCATCAGGTGTTGCACACTTATTTCTCAGATATTTTTAAAGGCGGCATTCATATATTGCCTCCGTTTCCTTCGTCGGGGGATAGGGGCTTTGCACCGTTAACATATTTGGAAATTGAGCCTTCGTTTGGTACTTGGGAGGATATAAAGGCGATAGGTCAACATTATGACGTGCTTGTCGACTTAATGGTTAACCATATTTCCAGGAAATCAAAGTATTTTCAGGATTTTTTGAAGCATGGACGCAATTCCGAATATGCAGATCTGTTTATTACGTTAGATAAGGTCTGGGAGGACGGAAAGCCTGTCACAGAAGATGTCGATAAGATTTTCTTGCGAAGACCGAGACCTTATTCTACTTTTCAAATTGAAGAAACGGGTACCGAGGAAACGGTATGGACAACATTCGGCAGGGAAGATCCTTCCGAGCAGATTGACCTCGATATTAAATCGGAGAAGGTTAAACAGCTTCTAACGGATTTCTTCGCCAACTTCTCCCAGAATAATGTGAAGACGGTGAGACTGGATGCGGTCGGCTTTGTTATCAAGAAGCTAGGAACCAGCTGTTTCTTCGTAGAGCCTGAAATCTACGATTTCCTTGATTGGATTAAGGACATGGCCGATTCCCAAGGCATCGAGCTGCTGCCAGAAGTGCATGCCCATTACACCATCCAAAATAAACTGGCTGAACGCGGTTACTGGATCTATGATTTTATTTTGCCGTATACGATTCTGGAGACGATGCTGAACAACTCTAGCGAGAAGCTCTGCGAATATTTGAAGGTACGTCCGAGCAAACAATTTACGATGTTGGATTGCCATGATGGAATTCCTGTATTGCCTGATTTGGCTGATTTCGTCGATACGAAATCTGCAAGAAACGTAGTCGATCTATGCGTAGAAAGAGGCTCAACACTTAGCCTGATCGTTTCCGATGAGCACAAAGGCGAGGGCGGATTTGATGTTCACCAAATCGGCGGCACCTACTATTCGGTACTGGGTCGAGATGATGACGCTTATATCGCCTCTAGGGCGATTCAATTTTTTGCTCCAGGTATCCCGCAAGTCTATTATGTTGGATTATTGGCAGGAGAAAATGATTATGAGGCGGTCAAAGCAACGGGGGAAAATCGTGCCATGAACCGTCACAACTACACCATGCAAGAAATTGAAGCTTCTTTACAAAAGAACGTTGTTCAACGATTGTTAAAGCTGATCAGATTCAGAAATGAATATCCCGCCTTTCATGGAGATTTTAACGTGCTAGAATCGGCTAAAGATGAAGTTCATCTTTCCTGGCACACGGATAGCCACTCCTGTACGTTGTTGATCGATTTGAAAACGAAGCGGACTGTCATCGATTATTTGGAATCAAACGGTGAAATGAATCGATATATCGTATAAATAACGCCAACAGTAAAGGTGGATCAGATATGAATAGCAAGCTCGATTTAAATGGCAATGATTGGAAAATATTGGATTTCATTGACGAGGCATGGCGAACCAAACAAGTAGAAAGTGACGAGCCGACAGATCCGCGGCCGTGGCATTCTGCAACGGTTCCAGGGAGCATTCACGAAGACCTTTGGGACAATGGGACAGTGCCCGATCCTTATTTTGAACAAAACAGCCTTTTGCTGGAGTGGATTCCGCAACGCTCTTGGGTATACCGCAAGACGTTTTTTGTTGACGCAGGCAACGAGGAAAGTTGTGCACGCCTTTGCCTCGAGGGCATTGATTACAGGGCGCATATCTTCCTAAACGGCACGCTGCTCGGCGTCCATGAAGCCATGTTTGCACCAGCGGTTTTCGAAATAGCTTCGCTTCTTCGATACGGGTCGGATAACGTGTTGACCGTGGTCCTTGACCCAGCTCCTCCTTCCGAATCCCAGATGGGGCGAACGTCTAAAGTCGGGCATACGAAAACGAGAATGAATTATTGGTGGGATTTTACGCCCCGTATGGTTCATCTAGGGATTTGGCAGGAGGTCTACATTGAATTTACCGGACCAGTAAGGGTCGAGGATGTTTACATCCAGCCGCAACTGAACGCGGATTATAGTCGTGCGGAGGTTTCGGTATTTATCGAGCTTTCTTCCAAAGAACATATCTCGGCCGATGTCGATCTGACGATCGAACTTAACGGTAGTGGGGTCGCCATCTTAACTTGCTCCGCTCAGACGTTAACGGAAGGAGTAACGAGGCTCGAGGTCAAGCTGCCCATTGAAAATCCAGCGCTTTGGTGGCCGAATGGGGAAGGTGCTCAGCCAATATACCAGCTGTCCGTTGCTGTAAAGGAAGCCGGCTCGAACAACGCGCTATATTGCAAAGAGATGACATTCGGCATCCGGCAGGTGGAGTTCTCGCCTAACGAAACATCTCATCCGACCGCACTGCCGTACACCTTTACCTTGAACGGACGTAAGGTATATGTCAAAGGCTACAATTGGGTGCCGTTGGATGTCCTTTACGGTGTAGAGCGCTTGGAAAAGCTCGAGCATTTGCTCACGCTCGCCAAGGAAGCGAACGTGAATCTAATTCGGGTCAATGGCGTGGGCCTGATTGAGACTGATGCGTTCTATAACCTATGCAATCGGTATGGGATCATGGTTTGGCAGGAGTTTAACCTGACAAGCTCCGCTTTTAACAGCAAGCCGCAAGAGGACGAGTCGTTCATCAGCCGAGTCGTACAGGAAGCGGAAAGCTTCATACCCCTTAAGCGAAACCATCCGTCACTAGTGCTGTGGTGTGGGGGGAATGAACTGGAGTCGTTGGATAAACTGCCCTTGAACGGAGAGGAACCCGTACTTGCAGCGCTCAAAGCGACCGTCAAGCGACTCGATCCAGACCGCTTATGGCTGCCTTGCTCACCTTCCGGTCCGCTGCCGTTCAACGGTATCAATATGAGTCGGAACCGGCCGGACGACCTGCACGATGTACATGGTCCGTGGCACCATGAGGGCTTGACTGCACAATATACGCTGTTCAATGCAGGAGCCAATTTATTACACAGCGAATTCGGCGCGGACGGCCTCACTAACCTGAAAGCGCTGGAGGCGACGCTGAAGCCAGAAAACCGCTGGCCAGTTACACTGCAAAACCCAGTGTGGTATCACCTAGGCTCCTGGTGGGTGCAGGAGAAGCAATGGCGTGAAATCTTCGGTGAGCTTCCCGATCTTGAAACGGCCATTGAAGCGACCCAATTCTTGCAGGCGGAGGGTGTGCGTTACGCCATAGAGAGGAATCGTGCTCGGAAATTCCGCAACAGTGGCGTTTTGCCGTGGATGTTCAACGAACCTTATCCCATGGCAGCATGCACATCGGCCGTTGATTACTTCGGTCGCCCGAAGCATTTGTATTATGCCTCGGCCCAAGCGTACAACACAGTTTCCATAACAGCAAAATTCGCGAAGCAGGCTTGGGCTGACGAATTGAATTTTGAGGCGGAATTGTGGGTGACAAACGGCGATACCCAGAATTACACAGAGGCGGAGCTTCATTGGTCGATGGAAGGACCTAACGGCAACAGTTTTGCAAGCGGCAGCCGCACGATAAATGTGGGAGCTAATCAAGCGGAAAGTTTCGGAGATATCAGCAGTCAATTACCTGAGATTACCGGAAATCTATTTTTTCTTACACTTCAGCTCAAGATGATGTCGGGTATCGTAATTGCCTCCAACCGTTATCTGTTCACCATGACGGAAAATCTTCAGCCAATGCTGGAACTCCCGCGCACGGTGCTGGATATTCAATCGGAATGCAATGGTCCAAATTGGAGCATCATCGTTACAAACCGGGGAGAGTGTGCAGCCTTGCTTGTACGAATTGATGATGAACGATCCCTGGATGCCAATGGCTCAGTCTATATTAGCCATAGCGGATTCCATCTGCTGCCTGGGGAGAGCCGCACAGTTACGGCTATCTGGAAAGGTGCCGGGAATGACAGCGTGCTGTCCATCCGAGGCCTTAATGCGGAAAAGCGGTCAGTGGAATAAGTCATATGCATATTCTCAAAAACCGGACAGGGTTAGGTTATCCTGTGCCGGTTTTTTTTGGCCAAACACCTCTGAAATAGTTTGGAATCGAGGTTAGTGAGAGCCGGATCTCAACAGGGAATTTGAAAAATTACGTTGCTTCGTGTTCACAACCTCAAAATATTCGACAATACAGGAGAAGATTTGGAAGATTTGATATCGATAGGGACGATCGGTCTGATCAAAGCCATCGAATCATTCTCCCCTAACAAAGGGACAAAGCTGGCGACTTTTGCGGCACGTTGTATCGAAAATGAGATCCTGATGCATCTTCGTTCTTTGATGAAAACACGTAAAGATGTGTCTCTGCATGATCCCATTGGAACGGACAAAGAGGGGAACGAGATTACGCTCATCGACATCCTCGGTAGCGAAGCGGACGATGTGGTTGATGCGGTGCAGTTGAAGATCGAGAAGAGCAAAATCTATCGGAACTTAGAGATTTTGGATGACCGGGAGAAGGAAGTTGTTGTTGGTCGGTTTGGGTTGGAGCTTGGGGGAGAAGAACGGACGCAGCGGGAGATTGCGAAGGAATTGGGGATTTCAAGGAGCTACGTTTCACGGATAGAAAAAAGGGCACTCATGAAGCTGTATCATGAGTTTTATAAGGCTAAGAGGTAAGTAAAGATCACATAGTGTATCAGGTTGGAACATCGTATTCTTCATTTATTTGGCTTCAAATAATGGGGGGCGAAGACAATGACAGCCTTAATCCAAATGGAACATGTGAGTAAATTTTACTATATGGGCGGAGAAACGATTCGGGCCTTGGATGACATTTCGCTGGATATTGCGCAAGGTGAATTTATCGCAATTATGGGGCCTTCAGGATCAGGGAAGTCTACGTTAATGAACATTATCGGGTGTTTAGATCTTTCGGATGAAGGGGTCTACACGCTTGATGGGAAGCAGATTCACTCGCTGAAAGATTCACAACTGGCCGAGATTAGGAATCGGAAGATCGGGTTTGTTTTTCAGAGCTTTAACCTGCTGCCGAGATTAAGTGCCTATGAGAATGTGGAGTTACCGTTGATCTATCGTGGCTTGTCGAGAAAACAGCGAGAACCGTTGGTGTTGCAGGCGTTGGAAGCGGTTGATTTGCTGGATCGCAGGAAACACTTTCCTTCCGAGCTATCTGGCGGACAGCAGCAACGTGTTGCGATTGCACGTACGTTGGCAGGCGATCCGCCGATTATTTTGGCGGATGAGCCGACGGGGGCGCTGGATTCGAAGACAGGCGCGGAGATTATGGATATTTTTAGGCGTTTGAATGAGCAGGGTAGGACAATTTTGTGATTACGCATGATCGGCAGGTTGCGGAGCAGGCTAAGAGGATTGTCAGGTTTCGGGATGGTAGGTTGGTTCATTGAGGTAGATATTGTTGATATGAATAGTAACCATGAAGAACCTTACGATAAATGGTAAGGTTCTTCATGGTTGATGATAATAAAATTTGTTAGCGTTCGGAAGTCAAGATAACTTCGCGATTTGTTCCTTTTTCATACTGAATGGTTAATGAGGGATATGTCATTTCCGAGTCATGAACGATGAAACTAAATTCTGTCGTTGAATTTTCATTAAGCATTCCGTGATGATCAGTTGCAAGGGTAACGATGCTGCATTACGAGGTCGAATGACAACAATGCATCATGGTGGGAGATAACCTGTACACGGATATTGAAGGTGGTCGTCGAGCCAAGATGAGGACCATCTGGATTCGCGGGGCAGGGATGAACCATTCTTTGTCCGAGAGTGACCTTAATGCCCCCAAACCGGATATCATCGTTGATTCGATGGATGAATTGTTTGCGCATTATTGAAAAGGAGGTGCATTGCTGCATGGCAGCGAAAGAAGAATTTAGCTTTATCATTATTCCAGATACCCAATCATTAGCGAAGTCGTATCCGGAGGTTTTTACCACCATGACAAGGTGCATCGTTGACCATGCGAACGAGCGGAACATCAAGTTTGTCTTGCATTTGGGAGATCTAGTCGATCGAGGCGCTGAATATGAATATGAATATGAGTATGAGAATGCAGTTCAAGCATTGCAATTGATTTATGATGCCGATATTCCGCTGCTCATCGCGCCGGGAAATCATGATTACGATATGCGTATTTCCTCGCTGGCTAGCCTTCCTGTCGATCCCAGCAGAAGCTTGAGCATGTTCAATAAGTATGTCGGCGTTCACCGGTTTCAGCATAAACCGTGGTTCGGCGGTGTGTTCGAGGAAGGGAAGGCCGAGAACACGTACGCTTTGTTCGATGCAGAAGGCGTCCCATTCATCATCCTCATATTGGAGTTTGGTCCGAGAGATTGTGTGATGGAATGGGCAGGACAACTGTTAAGACAGCATGAGGAGCGGAAGGCCATCATTATTACCCATTCTTACATGTATATGCATGGAGAGCGAACAAAGCCCGGCGACAACCATAATCCTAAAATATACGCAGCGATACCGGATGCCAACGACGGGGAAGATATGTGGCAGAAGGTATTGCGCCATCATAAGAACGTTACGGCGGTTTTCTCCGGTCATCATGTGGATGGAAATCTAAGTCACCGGACCGATCAAGGGATACATGGGAACACGGTGATCCAATGCTTTCAAAACTGGCAGAGCAAGGAAAATGGAGGGGAGGGCCGCATCCGAGTGGTGAATTATAATGGGCATGAAAAAACGATGAATCTGCAAGTATTCAATCCCGTAACAAACCGGTATGAAACCGAATCTGGCTGTGAATTGTCCTTCAAAATCGATGAATAACATTCTGCATCTAACTGAAACTGTCGTAGGCGTCAATGGGTTGAACCAGGCGATTACCGTGCTTCATGTGACGGATCTCCATTTGACTGAGGCGGATGAGCGTGATCCAGAAGCATTGCAATATGTGGATGAGTACCACAATTTGTTCGATCAGTATCTTCCGAAGGATTCACCCTATCCTGTTTCACGTAAAATTTATCTGGATCACATTGTGCAGCTCGCTAATCAGCGCAATGTGGATGCCGTCGTCTTCACAGGCGATATTATTCACTTTCCAAGTGCAGCCAATCTAGAGGCACTGGCCGACGGCCTAAAGAACCTGAGGGCTCCCTATTTGTATACGATGGGAAATCATGACTGGCATTTTCCGCATTGGCCGTGGAATGAACAGACACGCTCACAGTTCTACCCCAGCTTTATGCCGTTCTCGCATGGTCATCCCGCTGTGCAGGTGAAAGACATTGCAGGCATGCGATTCATTGCGGTTGACAACAGTAATTACCAGATCGATGCCGAGCAGCTAAGCACACTCAAAGAACTGCTGGCCTCACCGGTTCCTTGCCTTCTGTTCATGCATATTCCAGTCTACGTTCCCGAATTGGTGGGAAAAAGCATTGCGAAATGGCAAGCACCTATTCTGATGGCGGCGCCAGGCTGGAGCGAACCAAATAAGGTGAAATGGCAAGTGCGTGACACGGATGCTTCTACTCAAGCGTTTTATGATTTGATTAAGTCCAATGCGGCCAAATCGCTGCATGGCATTTTCAGCGGGCATGTGCACTTCGACCACGAAGAATGCGTATCTGGAGAACTAAAGCAATATGTAACAAAGCCAGGTTATGAAGGCTGTGTTCGAATCGTGCAATTGGTGTGAGGAGGCCCGTCATTGAAGGCACTGATTATTTCCGATATTCACGCTAATATTTATGCTTTAGAAGCCATTTGGAAACAAGAGAATGACAGCGAGGTCATTTATTGTGCAGGTGATTTAGTCGATTATGGACCTTATCCCAAGGAAGTGCTGGAGTGGGTCAGGGAGCACAGAGCTTTATGTGTAAAAGGGAATCATGATGAGCGTGTAGCTGCCTTATATCGAAATCAAGATCAATTGTGGAATGTCCCGGATGAGGAGCGAACCTGGGCGCATGACAACGCGCAGAAGCTCAGCGAGACGGAAATCGAATTTTTGGAAAAGCTGCCTTATTCCTTGGCTTTCACGATGGATTCCATCGGGTACAGCATGCATCATATGTACAACAATTACGAGACCATCCCCAGTCTCCATCAGTATCACAGCTTCTGGGAAAAACAGACCGAGGAGCCGATCAGGAACATGCAGCAGAAGCGAATGATTTTTGGTCATACGCATCGGAGAGCCATCCATTACCTGGACAATCACGAGCTCTGGATGAATCCGGGAAGTGTTTCGTATCGAAGACCTGACGATCCATGTAAGGAAGCACATTATATGACGATTACGGACGGTCGCATCGAAATGAAGAGCTTACAATACGATCGCACACCGCTGCTGCAGGCCACCTTGTCCACAAAGCTGAAGCATCGAGGCGAGCTTGACGTAGCGCTTGTCTTTTTCGGGGAAGATTAGCTGGAGAGGTGAAAATGATGTGGAATCCGGACAATTTTTTGAAGCAAGTATACGATGGCATTCAACCTTCCCACAGCTTTAAAGGACAGTCGAGGGCCGATTGGCAGCAGTGGCGTAACGAATTTAGGGATCATTTTGTCACACTTTTAGGCGGTTTCCCGGAGCAGTCTCCAGCGCTGTCCCCTGAACTATTGGAATCGGTGGATTGCGGAGAATACACGAGACAACGGATCCAAATCCAGACGTTCGAGCGGCTCTTTATGCCAGTGTATTTGCTTATCCCCAAGCATGCCGATCGGAAGCGGCGGGCTGTCATTGCCTTGCACGGTCACGGTTATGGCAGCAGGGATATCGTTGGGCTGAACCCCGACGGGTCCGACAAAACGGGGGAAGCTGGCTACCAGAACAATTTTGCCGTCGAGCTGGTGAAAAAAGGGTTTCTCGTTGCAGCGCCAGAACTGTTCGGATTTGGAGACCGGAGGTTGACGGAGGACAAAAATGACCCGAACTCGTGCAACCAGATTTCCAGCTTTTTACTGGCGGTCGGGAAAACGATGGCATCTTACCGTGTGTTTGAAACCATGCGTTGTGTGGACTATCTGCTGACTCGTGACGATGTCGATGCGAAGAGGATCGGCTGTATGGGCATTTCAGGCGGCGGATTAGTCTGCTCGTATACGGCCGCCGTTGACGAGCGGATTTCAGCGGTTGTCGTCAGCGGGTTCGCGAACACGTTTCAGGCCAGTCTTTTCTCGGTCCGTCATTGTATCGACAATTATGTGCCGGGACTGTCCTTAGCGGCGGAGATGCCAGACGTACTCAGCCTGATCGCGCCGCGTCCTTTACTTATCGAAGCCGGTAAAGACGACCGCATTTTTCCTGAACACGGTACTCTAAAAGCTTACGAATCGCTCAGTACGGTTTATTCCCTGCTGGAGGTTAGAGATCGGCTTGAGCTGGATCTGTTCGACGGGGGTCATGAAATCTCCGGGCAAGTGGCCTATGATTGGTTGAATGGTTTGTTATAACCTGCGATTTCCCCAACTTTTTCCCAGCAGCAACAGCGTGTTGCTATAGCACGCACTTTGGCTGGCGATCCTCAGATTATTTTGACGGATGAACCAACGGGAGCATTGGACTCGAAGTCAGGTGTGGAGATTATGGATATATTTAGGCAGTTGAATGAGCAGGGAAGGACGGTTTTTGTGATTACGCATGATCGGCAGGTTGCGGAGCAGGCAATGAGGGTTGTGCGGTTTCGGGATGGTAGGTTAGTTAATTGAGACGCACAATATTAGTAACAAAGATCGGCCTTACGAGATAAATCGTAGGGCTATTAATTTTTTTTATGTAGGAAGAGCTGCAACAATAATTTATTAGACAATGGAAGATTGGCGGAATTGGATGCAAGTTTTTCAATAAGGTTATTTATTTTGGGAGAAATATGAAACATAGGCGGAGAAATGGAACATTCCCAGTAGGGCTAAAATGGTTCATGATACAGCAATTTGGTGATGTTCATTTCTTTCACGAGATGCTTATACTGAGATTGCGCAGGAATTGCTAGGTCGAAGTGTTCGGCGAATGGTAATTTCATAAGAAATATGTAGAACTCTCACCTGGTAGGTGGATGATGCGAAAAGACAGCCACGTACATTTATAGTATATGGGCCTGTCTTTTTTGCACTTTTAAGGAGAGAGGGAAGCTTCAACATTGTAGTGGAAAAAAGCAGTAATATAACCGCTTTAATAGAGAGGGGCTTCTCCAGGGATGAACATGATCAATTTCAGCACGTACTTTCCTCTAAGAAATAAATTGTTTCTGAGGATTTTGCTCTATTTCTTGTCCCTTCTATTACCGATTCTGGTCATTGGCTCATTTGTATTTATCAATTTCAGCAATAAGGCGAAGGACGATTTCAAGCATAAAATAGAGGCGAATTTACAATCGTCCGCGGACTTTATCGATATTTATTTGCAGACGGCCCAGCGGTCGAGCGTAAGCTTTTTTTACGATAAAAACATCATGTCGCTCTTGCTTCCGTTCGATATGTACAGCACATCCGACAAAGTAAAGCTGCCTAATATCTCTTACACGATCTCACGGATCTCCGGCGATATCGGAGACTTAATCGATAACTTGTTTGTTTATGTGGATGACCAAAAAGTATATACGAAGGACGGCGTGGAGGATTTCAATTATTTTTTCAACGGCATTTATCGGTTTGATTTGTATGACACCACATTTTGGAGAAGCCGAAACAATAGGGACACCTATTTGGAGCTGCTCAATCCGTCCAAGGTAGTCTTTAATCAATCGTTTGAAAAAAACGCGATTCCTTTTGTGTATTCAAATATGGTGAACGGCCATCAGGCTAATCTGGTTTTGACGATTTCTGTGGAGAGGATTTCCACGGCGATTCGAGAAAATGCCATGTTTTCCACGACACGTTTTCTGCTTTTGGACAGCAATGATCATCTCGTTTGGAACAGTATCGGAAGCAGCAACGAAGAGTCGAGCCCCGTAATCACGAAGGAGCAGCTAAACAGCGGGGAAGTGACAATTAAGGGAAAACCGTATTTTGTCTCGCATATTGTATCGGGCGTATATGGGTGGAAATATTATTCGCTCACTCCCATCGCCGAATTTACGGCACAGACTACGAATCTATTCACGATGTTTGTGTCGGTTTGCTTGCTTCTAATCATTGCCGGATGCATTCTGTCCTTTGTTTTCGCCTTTAACCTCTATAATCCAATTAAAAAAATTCAAGATATTGTACTTAACGAGGGGAATGAGCCGTCGACTTCATGGATGTCGCCAAACGGCAAGCGGGAAACAGAACTGGATCGGATCGGAATGGGGATACATCAAATCATTGAAAAAAACAATTCCTTCAAAAAAAAGCTCGACAGCATGTCCTTAGAATATATCGATCATATGCTGCTGCATGTCATGACGGGGAGCAAGCCTGTCAGCGATCAGGAGCTCGACAAAATCGTACGGGACGATCTGTCTTTCAAGAAGGATTACTTCATTTGCTGTACGATCAACTTCTCCTATAAGACCGAATTTTATAATGAAATTCAAGACGTCGAGCGGCTGATGATCATGAACAAGATGAAAAAAATAATTGAAAGTCTAGTTGGGAAGTATTTGCCGGTTTATGTGTTCGAATCGAAACAAAACGTTTATGTGTGTCTGGTCAATGCGGATGAGACGGAAGGAATGAATGATTTCAGGAGAGCGCTGCGCGGCATTATCGGAGCATTCCAGCATGATTCCAGGTATTGCAGCATTCATATCGGCCTTGGCAATGGTTACTTTGGTCTTGAAGGCATTCCTAAATCATATGCCGATTCGGCAGCTGTGCTGGAAGCCGCTGATCGAAAGCCGGATTTTCTAATCGCCGAGCTTCCTGACCCCGCCAAAGTAAAGAGCA
The DNA here is from genome assembly GCF_059692215.1 of Paenibacillus sp. J22P51. NCBI lineage: Bacteria > Bacillati > Bacillota > Bacilli > Caryophanales > Paenibacillaceae > Paenibacillus > Paenibacillus sp. J22P51. Next base: position 338,857 of record NZ_JCAUAZ010000002.1, read on the forward strand.
GTACTTCGAATAAATCCGAACAGCTGGTTAGTACGATCGTTCAGTATATCCAAAGCCATTATCATCAAGATCTCTATCTTGAGAAAATTGCCGAACATATGGGGGTTTCTTCGAAATACATTTCCAAGGTGTTTAAGGATAAGACGGACACGAACCTTACGGATTACATCAGCATTACGCGCATCAATAAGGCGAAAGAGATACTCGGGAGCACGAATATGAACATCAGTGAAATTTCGGAGCGGGTCGGAATCTACAGCAGGACGACCTTCATCCGTTTGTTCAAGAAGTATGAAGGTATTACTCCCAATGAGTTCAGAAAAGCAAGAAGAACGTAAGGAGCCATGCGGAAAACTGATACAGTGTGTTGGCGTAGTGGTACATGGTGTGTTAGATGGCTAAATGAAACAAGTGGCGAGGATTGGATGTTTTGATTCGACTGAAATCGTGATACAACTAGATCAACTCAAAACGAAAGGAGGTATTCGTATCAGGCTGATCCGTCAAAACAAATATCTTTATCTAATGATGATCCTGCCCATGCTGTACTTTGCGCTTTTTAAATATGGTCCTCTATTCGGACTCTTGATCGCCTTTAAGGATTACAACGTGTTTCAAGGCGTCTGGAAAAGCGATTGGGTGGGAACAAAATACTTCCAGGAGTTTTTGTCGGACCCTTATTTCTGGAAGCTAGTGCGCAATACCCTTTTGATGAATTTATATTTAATTATTTTCTTTTTTCCGGCTCCAATTGTTTTAGCACTTCTATTAAATGAACTCAAACTACAGAAATTCAAAAAAATTGTACAAACGGTTAGTTATTTGCCACACTTTCTTTCCACCGTCGTAATTTGCGGAATGCTCGTCAACTTTCTGACCAACGACGGGTTGATCAACCGTATTCTGGGGGGACTCGGATTTGAGAAGATTCAATTCCTGCTCAGGCCTGAGTGGTTTAGAACGATCTATGTCAGCTCGGAAATTTGGCAGGGACTCGGTTGGGGAGCCATCATCTACTTGGCGGCGCTGACTGCTATAGACCCTCAGTTATACGAGGCTGCTACGATGGATGGAGCCAACCGCTGGAAGCAAGTATTCCATGTGACGATTCCGGGAATAGCGCCGGTCATTACGATCATGTTTCTGCTTAATCTAGGCAACATAATGAGCATCGGTTATGAAAAAATATTGCTGCTTTATACCGGACCGACGTATGAGACGGCGGATGTCATCTCTACATTTGTTTATCGCAGAGGTCTTCTTGGAAGCGATTTCAGCTTCGCGACGGCAGTCGAATTTTTTCAGTCCATCATTGTATTGTGTTTTGTAGTTACAGCGAATTATATATCGAGAAAAGTAAGCGAAACCAGCCTATGGTAGAAATGAGAGTGACCCCTATGAGGAGAAACAAAGGGATCGCACCCTTGGTATTTGACGGATTCAATATGTTCTTTATGCTCATACTCATGCTGGTGACGTTGTATCCCATTTATTACATGGCGATCATCTCGGTAAGCGACGGGTTTAGTGTGGCTAGGGGGGAGGTGAAGTTTTTTCCGTCCGGCTTCAACTGGGAAGCCTATAAAACCATTTTGGATGACCCGACGATCGTCCGCTCGTATGCCAATACCTTCTTGTATACCACATTAGGTACAGCTATCAATCTTGCAATGACGGCTTTATGCGCCTATCCGTTATCCCGGAGTAATGTTCCCGGAAAAACATTGTTTACCGTGCTTATCGTGTTGACTATGTTTTTTCACGGTGGGATTATCCCAAATTATTTGGTAGTCCATAATTTGGGACTGCTGAACTCGATCTGGGCCATTCTGCTGCCTCCGGCCATTAACGTATGGTATATGATTATGATGCGGACCTTTTTTTCGGGAATTCCCAAGGAAATTAATGAATCCGCTCTCATGGATGGCGCGAACGATTTGACTATATTTTTACGCATTGTACTTCCGCTTTCTGTTCCAGTCTTGGCAACTATGACGATGTTTTATGCGGTTTGGCATTGGAACAGTTTTTTCCCTTCTATGATTTATTTGGATGATCAGAAGCTGTTTCCCATACAAATCATCATGCGTAAAATCGTTGTCGCCGGGCAGATGGGGAACCAGAGTATGGCGGCCAGCGGCTCAGAGGTTGGGGGAATGGTCACTGCGGAAACGATTAAGTACGCTGTCATCATCATCACAATTACGCCGATTTTGGCCATTTATCCGTTCATTCAGAAGTATTTTGTCAAGGGAGTTATGGTGGGGGCTTTAAAGGGTTAAAGGCAGCAAATTAATTAAACTAATGAATGGAGCGAATGAAATGGCAAATAAAAAGAAACAGGTTATTTCTTTGATTTCCACCTTGGCATTGACCTCCGCAGCATTGCTCGGCTGCAGTACTTCACAGCCCGCAGCTGAGACGAAACAACCGGATGCTACAAGCCAGTCGACTGCAGATTCGAAGAGCACAGGCGGCAAACTCCTGGACAAACCGATGACGTTGAAGGTTGCGCTGCCGGACGCCGCAAGTCAGCCCCTTGTCCTAGATTCGCCAGCTATTCAGGAAATTAACAAAAAGACCAATGTCAAGATTGAACTGCAAGGTACGCCCGACACGAACTATTCGGAGAAATTGAAAACGATGCTGGCCACCAACAATATCCCGGACATTGTAAGAATCGCTAAAGCTAACTTGCCGGACGCCGTTCCGATGCAGAAGGCTGGAATGTTCCTTGCCGTAACCGACTATCTGGACAGTGCTCCCAATTTCAAGAAGGTGATGGACCAAAACCCAGAAATCAAGAAATTGATGGTAGATGGAAAGCTGTACGGGTTCCCGGTAATGGGGCAATGGAAGGTTCGTTACGGGCAGCTCCCGCTGGTACGGGACGATATTATGAAAAAACTAAATTTGCAGGCACCGACTACATTTGACGAGCTGTACCAGGTTTTGAAGAAATTCAAGGAAGCCTATCCGGATTCGTATCCGCTAACTTTCCGTAACGGTATTAAGAATTTCCTTCCGTATATGGCTTATGCGCTGGGCTCCGGTTATACGATTTACTTCGACCCGGATATCAACGGCGGCCAATATGTGTATGGCCCGGCGCATTCGGAGGACTTCAAGCCGGTGCTCACTTATTTCAACAAGCTATATAAGGAGAAGTTGCTAGATCCGGATTATGCCATCAATACCCAGCAGACATGGCAGGAGAAGCTGAGTACCGGCAAATCGCTCTTTTATTACGACAACAATACGTTCGCGCTTGGGTTTACCAAGACGCTTCAGGCCAAAGATCCGCAGGCAAAATTCGAGCAGCTTCGCATTATGAAAAACTCGAAAGGTCAAACCCGCAATTACGAGTACGCAAAAGACTGGTGGCACCTGTATGCGGTGAGCTCCAAGGTGAAGGATCCGAAGGAAGTCATCAAGTTTATGGATTGGATGTACAGCGATGATGGCGTGAAGGTAACCAACTACGGCATTGAAGGAGAGCAATACAAGCTGGAGAACGGGAATCCTGTCGTGCAGGACAGTGTCCTGAAAGCCCATTTATCCAAAGCGGATCCGTTCCATGCCATGCAGTCCGCAGTGGGTACTGGATTACTGGCCTTCGCTACGTATGTCGACGAAAAACCTCTTGTTGCTATTTCCCCTCCTGAGTTGGAAAAATGGAGCAAGCTGATGGATCAGGATAGCAAAGGCTATTTCCAAAATCCATTATTGGATCCGCCATTTACAAAGGAAGAAACGGATAAATTAAAACAGTTGAGAACGCAAGTGGATACGTCGGTTGAGCAGGAAATGGATAAATTTATTATGGGTACGCGCTCATTGAACGAATATGAAGACTTTGCCAAGCAGTTAGTCAGCAAAGGTGCACTGGAAATAGAAAAAATTTATAACGAGGCGAATGCCCGGTTGAAAAAATAATGTTTGGAGGCTTGTGTCCATGATCTACGATCATATTCGAAATGCTGCACTATACACCGGTTTAAATGAGAAATTTGCTGCTGCCTTCGATTATTTGAGCAGCAATAACGTACTCGAGATGGAGCCTGGCAAATACGAAATTCAGGGCTCTGAGTTGTTTCTACTTCTTCAAAGCTATGAGACAAGAGCGAACGATCAGGGCTTCTGGGAAGCGCATCGAAGCCATATCGACATCCAGGTTATGCTTCAGGGGACAGAACGAATGGGAGTGGCGTATGCTGGCCACTTAACGGTAACGGAAGATCACCTGGATGAAAAGGACTATAAGGTGTTGGTCGGAGATGGGGATTTTGTGGATGTAAAGGCGGGCTGTTTCACGATTTTTTATCCCGACGATGCCCACATGCCTTGCCTCTCTCCAGCCGAAGGCTCTCAGACGGTGAAAAAAGCGGTATTCAAAGTAAAAATTTGACGAGGTGAACTATGAACAGTCGGGAACTTTTAACTCAGATGAATGAAGGAGGCCGCATTTACGGGACGTTGATTATTTCAACGTCTCCCCGCTGGCCAGCGGAAGTAAAGAAACTCGGTCTGGATTTCGTTTTTTTGGATACGGAGCACATGTCCATGGACCGTGATCAGCTTTCATGGATGTGCCGGACGTACGCAGCACTCCAGATCGCTCCGATCGTTCGCATCCCTTACCCCGATCCGCATCAGGCAAGCATTGCCATGGATGCCGGCGCAGCTGGTATCGTCGCGCCTTATGTGGAAACCGTGGAGCAGGTTCAAGCGCTGAGAGGTGCTGTTAAACTGAGGCCGCTTAAGGGGCAGAAGCTGCAGCGAATTATGGAAGGCAGTGAGACACCGGAGCCGGAGCTCGCTGAATATTTACAGGAATTTAACCGGGAAAATATATTGATTGTGAACATCGAAAGCAAGCCCGCGTTAGATGCATTGGACGATATATTAGCCGTACCGGGACTGGACGGCGTGCTGATCGGGCCGCACGATCTGTCCTGCAGCTTAGGTGTTCCCGAGCAGTATCGGCACCCGCTATTCGTGCAGGCTATCGAGACGATCATCCGCAAAGCGAGAGCCGCAGGCGTCACAGCTGGAATCCATTACTTTTTCGGTGTGGATCAGGAGATCGAGTGGGGGAAACTGGGCATGAACATGTTTATCCAGGCCTCCGATATGACAGCATTTGTGGACAATATGACGCGCGAGCTTCATGAAATTAAACAGGCGCTAGGCGATGCGGCACACAGTGCCCAAAACAGAATTCATATTTAGTCATTCATGTGAAAACGAAACAGGAGGGACCAAATGAGCCGCAATCAACAATCTGTTATTCAGAATACCGCTGTCTGGAACTTATCGGACGCTATGGTGCTGATTCCCAATGGGTCAAGTGCAGTTGAAGCGAAAGCGATTACTGTTTTGGTTGAAGAAGTGGAGAAACGGACGGGCATTACGCTGTCGGTTACAAATAAGCGGCCGGAAGGAAGCAACCCGGTCATTGTCGCGGGAACCCGTCAGTCGCTTAACGAACACATCCAGGAGTTTGCTGCTGCTCTGCAGCAATTGGAAGCTCCCGGCAAAGAGGGCTACCGTTTGCTGGGGCAGCAAGAGGATAAGCCGGTTGTACTGATCGTTGGCGAGGATGAGCGGGGATTATTGTACGGCATCGGCAAATTTCTTAGAAAAGCAAAACTGAAGCGTCAATCGATCTTGGTAGATGCCAATCTATCGATCTCGAGTACGCCTCAGCAATTATGCAGAGGACACCAGCTGGGCTACAGGCCTAAGACGAACGCATACGACGCGTGGTCGGTTGAGCAGTTCGAGCAGTACATTCGCGAACTTGCTTTATTCGGTGCCAACAGCATCGAAATTATGCCTCCGCGCACGGACGATGACCCGACCGGTCCGCTGATGAAAGTCGATCCGACGGAGATGATGATCCGTTTATCAGAAATCATTCATTCGTACGGTCTGGACACCTGGGTTTGGTACCCGAATATGGCGGACAATTATGCTAATCCAGAAACGGTTCAAGCCGAGCTTGCGGAGCGAGAAGAGATTTTCAGCAAAGTACCGCATATTGATGCGGTGTTCATTCCGGGGAGCGATCCCGGGGATCTCGAGCCCGACCTATTGTTTGATTGGTCAGAGCAAGTCGCTGGACTGCTGCGGAAATATCACCCACAGGCTAAGCTATGGCTTTCCCCGCAGGTGATGTCTCACGAATCGAAGCGATGGCTGGAAGGATTTCTCGCTAATGTTCTGTTGGAACCTGAGTGGCTTGGCGGAATTGTGTTCGGTCCGCACGTAGATATTACCCTGCCGGATCTACGCCGAATCGTACCCGACCAGTATCCGATCCGCCGTTATGAAGACATTACGCATAATTTCCATTGCCAGTATCCTGCGCAGGAATGGGACCTTGCCTATGCCTTGACGCTAGGCCGTGAAAGTATTAACCCGAGACCGCTTGCCCAAAAGCATATTCACAACCTGCTGGAGTCCTATGCTGTCGGTAATATATCGTATTCCGAGGGCATCAATGACGACGTCAATAAATTTATCTGGAGCGACCAGGACTGGGACTCGCGGACCCCGGTAATTGAAACGCTGCGCGATTTTGCCCGGCTATTTATCGGAGACGATTATACGGAGGGCGTTGCTCAAGGGCTGTTGGCTTTGGAACGGAACTGGGAAGGCCCTCTGATTGCTAACGAAACGGTCGATGATACTCTGCGTCAATGGCAGCAGATGGAGCAGTCTGCACCTCCAGAGGTAGCTAACAATTACCGTTTCCAAATGGGGCTGCTTCGCGCCTACTACGACGCGTATATTAGAAGGCGGTTGATTTATGAAACGGAGCTGGAGAAAGAAGCCATGGATTGGCTGAAAGCTGCCTCGACTATGGGAACTGTGGCAACGATAGAACTTGCGAAGGCCGTCTTGCGAAAGGCGACCGATGCACCGGTGGCTGCACAATACCGTTCACGCTGCTGGGAATTGGCCGACGAGCTGTTCAAGAATATCGGTGCACAGCTCTCGGTGATAAAGCATCATGCGATCGCTTTAGGCCGGGGGGCGTTTATGGACGCCATCGATTTCCCGCTGAACGATGCGATGTGGCTGACATCGCAGTTTTCCACTATTTTGAAATTAGATAGTGAAGCGGAGCGTCTGGAAGCAGTTCATCAACTGATCCACCGTACCAATCCGGGACCCGGAGGTTTTTACGACAATTTGGGCTCGTATCAGGGCTGGCAGCGGGTTCAAAAAGCGAAGGGTTGGGAGCTCGATCCGGGATATCTCGAGTCGCCGAGAATGGCCCCCGCCATTTATTTGCTGCAAAATGAACGGACGATATCAGCGGGCAATATCCCGCCATTTGCCGCTGTCCGACATGCCAATACACTTGCGGATACCCAGCTTTCGCTTAGCTATGAGCATCTGGATCCTGCTTGCTCCTATTTCGTCAAGGTCAATTACATTGGGGATACCTTCGGGGACAGAGATTACCGGGTGACATTGACAGCGAATGGCGAATGCACGATTCATGAGAATGTACTTGTGAAAGAAGGGCAGTGCACGTTAATCGAATCACCGATTCCGCAGGAGGCATTGATCAGCGGTACGCTGACCCTCACTTTCAAAAGGATCAGCGGATTTAAACGGTTGAACGTCTCGGAGGTCTGGATTATCCCGAGCAACAATACTATGGCCAAGGCTCTTTAAGCGAAAATGCTCAAGCACGATATCTAACAGGCTCCCTCCAATTCACATGAAGGATGATGTGATTTGAGGGGGCTTTAACTTGCCGGATCCATCGTATCCGGCGGCAAGGAGTGTTCAAACATGACGTCATCTTTGCAATCGATTGATCTCACAAGCGCTGTAATCATACGTTCAACAAGTGCATCGGCTCATGAGAACAAAGCTATTAATGTATTGCTCGAGGAAATCGAGAAGCGAACCGGAATCACCCTGCCTACTGATCACAGTACGACCACGCATTTCCAAGTCCCCAGAATTATCGTCGGATCCGGTACCTCGCTTGAAGATTTAATAAAGTCCAAACTTCCATACTTGGAGCTGCTGGGCGAGCTGCCCTGTCCGGGGGCAGAAGGATTCCGCATTGCTGTGGAGACACAAGCGGGCGAGCCGCCAGCTGTATGGGTTCTGGGCGCCGACGCGCGCGGTGTGCTGTTCGGTGTGGGCAAGCTGCTGCGCGAGCTGCAATTGACGCAGGGTCGGATTCTGCTGGATTCGAAGCTGCACATTTCCAGCACCCCTGCCATGAAGCTGCGAGGTCATCAGCTCGGCTACCGTCCCAAAACAAATGCCTACGATGCATGGTCGGTTGGTCAGTTCGAGCAGTACATCCGCGAATTGGCCATATTTGGGTCCAACAGTATCGAGATTGTGCCGCCTCGTACGGATGATGAGGCCACAGGCATTCATATGAAGGTGCCTGCTCTGGAGATGATGATCCAACTGTCTGAAATCATCGATTCCTATGGTCTTGATGTATGGATCTGGTATCCGAATATGGGGACCGATTATAGCGATCCTGAAACCATTGAATTCGAATTGGCAGAACGGGAAGAAATATTCCGCAAGCTACCAAGAATTGACCATATTTTAATTCCTAGCGGCGATCCGGGACATATCAAGCTGGATGAATTTTTTAGATGGACGGAACAGATTGCCGGTTTATTAAGGAAATATCATCCCCAGGCCAAACTATGGTTCTCGCCCCAGCACCCCCAGCCTACGGATGAGTGGGTAAACGGGTTTATGGACGGGGTAAATCGCAAGCCGGAATGGCTCGGTGGTGTAGCGCATGGACCATGGGTCCGAAAGTCGCTGTACGAAATGCGGGAGATGCTCGATGAGGCCATTCCGATACGCAATTACCCGGATATCACGCATAATTTCGCCGCCCAGTTTCCAATTCGGGAGTGGGATCTCGCGTTGGCCATGACGCACGGGCGTGAAAGTATCAATCCCCGACCGGTGGCCATGAAACAGATCCATAACCAAATCTGCGCCTATACGACCGGTAGCCTCACCTATTCAGAAGGCATCTATGATGATGTAAACAAGTTCATTTGGGGTGCTCAAGACTGGGATCCAACCACGGAGGTGGCCGTCACGCTTCGTGAGTATGCGCGTTTCTTCATTGGAAGTGATTACACGGAAGCGCTGGCCGGTGCTATCATGGCGTTGGAACGCAATTGGACGGGGCCGCTTATTGCAAACAATGGCGTAGAAGCTACGCTCACACAGTGGCAGGACATCGAGGACACCGCAGGGGCTGCCGTAAGGGACAATTACCGATTCCAAATGGGATTGCTGCGCGCAAACTATGATGCCTATATTCGGCGGCGCCTTCTGCACGAAACCGATCTGGAGCTGCGGGCTGTCTCCGCTCTGGAGGCCGCCCCCAGGACGGGCGCATTGCCCGCTTTGGCCGAAGCGGAATCGATTCTACGCCTTACCGTACCAGTTGCAGCAAAGCAGCGCCAAGCCTGCGAAGAAATCGCAGAGCGTCTATTTCACTTGATTGGTGCTCAATCGTCCGTCGGCAAGTATCAGGCGATCGCTTGGGATCGCGGGGCATTCATGGATGATATTGACCAACCGCTCAATAATGCTGAGTGGCTGCTAGCCCAGCTCGATCAAGCCCGGCAATTGACAGAGGAGTGTACTCGATTGGAGGTCATCAACAAAGCGATACGTCGAACGGATCCCGGCCCTGGCGGTTATTACGATAATTTGGGTTCCGCCTCAAGCTGGGACCGCGTGGTCATGAGACGGAGCCGGGAAGAAGATCCGGCTTTTGAGGATTCGGTGTTTACTGCCTATTGCGTGCACTTCCTTCATCTCACCGAGGAAAGGAAACGGGAAATCGGCCCGGTTCCGCTGGCCTGGCTGACACAGCTGACTTCGTTCTATAAAGCCCCGCTTACGCTGAAATACGAGCATCTGGACAGTACATCAAATTACATCCTGAAGGTGACCTACAGCGGATTTATGACCGCGCGCAGCGGACCGATGCAGCTGATTGCCAATGATCGGTATGTTCTTGCTGAGGGTTTCCGTGTGAGCGTGCCAATCCTGCAGCAGGCGTATTTCGTTCCCCGTGAGGCGATTATAGACGGTCGGCTTCTCCTATCATGGAGCACAGCTCCGGATCGGGTAGGCCCTTATGCCGCTGAGGTTTGGTTAATGAGAGCAGGGGACCGATCGAATGATCATCCTTCTTTACATGCGACTCCGCGGTTAACTGAAATTCAGCGTGCTTCATTTAATGGCACGATGGGATAGAGCGATTGCCAAGTGCAGAAAAGGAGAGAGGCATGATGAGCCAAACCGTATGCAACGGGGTACAAGTGATCGATATTTCCGACGCCAGCATTTACGCGTCGAAATCTATGCCGGTTAGAGGAATGACCGCTGTAAATATGATGGTTGAAGAAATTGAAAAACGAACAGGAATTCGAATCCCCGTGCTGGATACGCCACCTGCGGATTCTCAGCCGATGATTACCGTGAAATATGTAAACCAACAAGCTGAGAAAGCGCCTGGTCCTGAGGGATTCAGAATATCCACGAATCAAGAGGGCAGGTTTACGATTACGGTAGAAGGCGCTGATGATAGAGGTGTGCTGTATGGCGTAGGAAAGCTGCTCCGAATCATGTACCTGACGGAAGCCGGCATTAAGGCTCCTTCCACGATCAGTCTTTCTGAAACGCCGCATTTTCCTTTAAGAGGGCATCAGCTTGGATACAGACCCAAAACCAATGCATATGACGCATGGACACCTGAAATTTATTCACAGTACATCCGAGAGCTTGCCCTGTTTGGAGCCAACAGTATTGAAATTATGCCGCCGATCACGGATGACGATCGAACCGGCCCGCTGATGAAATATGATCCTCTGTTTATGATGCAGCATGTATCGGAAGTATGCGACGCTATGGACTTGGATGTCTGGATTTGGTATCCAAATATGGGATCCGAAGATAATTGGTATCCTGCTTCTGGCAGTGATGAGGAGTTTATGAAGCCCGAATACCTGAAGCTGCAATTGGCAGAGCGAGATGAGATTTTTGGTTCAATGAAAAGAGTGGATCATGTCTTTGTGCCTGGCGGAGATCCTGGTGCGTTAGGTGCGCAGGACTTATTCGATTTTATGACGATGCAAGCGGAGGTGCTGCATAAGCATCATCCCCACGCCAAACTATGGGTTTCCCCGCAGGCCTTCAATCCGACGGATGAGTGGCTGAATGTTTTTTTTGAGAATGTGCGTAAAGAACCAGAATGGCTCTCTGGGGTTGTCTTTGGCCCGTGGGAAAAACACTCCTTGCCTGAGCTTAGAAAGCTTGTTCCTGAACGTATAGCCATACGGAGCTATCCTGATATTACTCACAGCCTTAGCTGCCAATATCCTATAGCGAACTGGGATACGGCGTTTGCGATGACGCTTTCTAGAGAATGTATTAACCCGAGGCCAGTGGCTCAAAAGCACATCCATAACTCAACGAAGCACGATGGAATTGTCGGCTCATTAAGCTACTCCGAGGGCATCAACGATGACGTGAATAAATTTGTATGGAGCGGTCAGGATTGGTACCCAGATACGCCTGTGCTCGATACGTTAAAAGAGTACGCGAGGTTCTTTATCGGTCCAGAATTTGAAGATGGGGTTAGCCAAGGCTTGCTAGCGCTGGAACGTAACTTCGACGGGCCCGTGGCGACAAGCCACCAAATTCCAGTCACTTTAAAGCAATGGCTGGCCATGGAAGCGGTGGCAGACGACAAAGTAAGGAACAATTACAGATTCGAGCAGGGCTTACTGAGAGCGAACTATGATGCTTACATCCAAAGAAGATGGATTCATGAAACCGAGCTTGAGTGTAAGGCCAAGGATATTTTGGCTCAAGCCGCTGAACTCGGCACATTAAAAGCCATGGAGCTTGCAGAACAAATACTGGATAAGAAAGTTACCGAACCGGTATGCATGGATATTAAATTGAAGTGCGACGAGCTGGCAGACCGGCTGTTCGACCATATTGGAGCTCAGCTAACGGTGGAAAAGCATAAAGCCATCGGAGTGATCCGCGGAGCGTTTATGGATGGCATCGATCTGCCGCTGAACGATATGGCGTTTCTTAAAAATTCATTTACCATCATCACACAAATGCCAGATGAACAAGAGCGATTATCCGCTCTTAATGACAGCATTATTAACCGAACTAATCCCGGAATAGGAGGCTTTTACGATAATTTTGCTCTCAATCACTCTTTATCGAGAGTTGAATTTGCTCATTCGTGGGCCGACGATCCGGGCTTCTTGAACACAGCGCTGCTAAGGCATAATCCAGCTCTTCTGCAAGCAGCTTTAACTACCTCATCAACGACCACCTATACAAGGGTATGCAGGGAAGCGCTGCATCGCATTTTACCAGGATTAACCAGTCCTCCACTAGCCTGGGTCACGTATCTGAATTCCTATTACTCGGCACCGATCAAGGTGACCTACAATGATCTGGATCGACATGCATCGTATGTGATTAAGGTGATGGGGCTGTGGGGCGGCCGGGTTCGGATGCTGGTCAATGGGAAGTATGTCGATGATGTGCAAGTGAAGTATCGAGGCTTACTGGATGAATATCTGGTTACCCCAGATATGATTCCGGATGGCAAAATGGAGATCGTCTGGGTCAATGAGGAATCGGGAGTAGGTCCATACATTAATGAGGTATGGGTAATGAAGCAGGGAGTAGTGAGAACATCGTGAAGGCAAGGAGTGAGGCAACTGTGGATCCTTTAACAATGCGCGGCATTATTACGGTTTTGAACACACCGTTCACCATACAGAATGAGCTGGACGAAGCTTCGCTGCGGCGAAATGTCCGATCGGCTATGGACGCGGGAGTAGCGGGCTTTCTCGTGCCCGGTCTGGCTGCGGAACTGCATCAACTGACACCAGAGGAAAGGCTGCGCATGACCCGGGTTGTGGTGGAAGAATCATCCGGACGTGTTCCTGTCATCGGAGGAGCAACAGCGGCTTCTTCTGTTGAAAGGTTGAAGTACACAGAACAATTCATCGGACTTGGTTGTGCTGGAATTCTGGTGAATATTCCGTATCAGGATGACCGGCAATACGAGCGGGATGTACGGGAGATTGCTGATATCAATCCTGGATTTCTGATGCTGCAGGACTGGGATCCTTCTGGTTTCGGTGTGCCTGTGCCGCTAATCGCCAAGCTGTTCCGTAAGGTTGAGGCGTTCCGCAGCTATAAAATCGAGGTGGTTCCGGCGGGGGTAAAGTACAGTCAGGTCCTGGAGGCGACAGGCGGCGGCTTGCATGTCGCCGGAGGATGGGCCGTGACCCAGTTTATTGAGGGTTTGGACCGTGGGATTCATGCCTTTATGCCTACAGGTATGCATGAAGTGTATATCACGATATACAGATTGTACATGGAGGGGAAGAGAGCGGAGGCTGTCAGGTTATTTTATCGGCTGCTGCCTGTTTTGGCGTTCGCGAACCAGCATCTGGACGTCTCGATCCACTTTTTTAAACGACTCTTATACAAGCAAGGGATTTACGATACCCCTCTCGTAAGAGAGCCGATCTTGCCGTTTGACCAATGCCATGAGCGGATTGCGGATGAATTAATTGCCTATGTCTATCAGTTGACAGATGAGCTTGCAAAGGGAACAAAACCATGAGGAAGGAGCATCGTTATGAAGCCGAAAGTACTAATAACCCGAAAAGTACCCGAGAACGCTCTTGCCGTTTTGCAGGAAATATGCGAACTGATCATGTGGCCTCGGGAAGATGAACCAGCGTCCAGAGCTTTCCTGGAAGAGCATATAGTGGAGGCGAACGGCCTCTACTGTCTGATCACTGACAAAATCGATCAATCCCTTATGGCTCTTGCCCCAAGGCTAAAGGTGATCAGCACGATGGCAGTCGGCTACAACCATATCGATATCGCCGAAGCGAATCGGCGGGGGATTCTGGTGACGAATACGCCGGAGGTTCTGACAGAAACAACAGCGGATTTGGCGTTCGCGCTGCTGCTTGCGACGGCTCGCCGGCTTGTGGAAGCATCCGATTTATTGCGAAAAGGCGAGTGGAAGACGTGGTCACCCATGCTCCTCACCGGACAAGAAGTGAATGGCGCAACGCTCGGTATCATTGGTATGGGACGGATCGGTGAAGCGGTCGCCCGGCGCGCACGCGGCTTTGACATGAAGGTGCTGTACCATAACCGCAATAGGAAGCCAGAGGCGGAACAGATCTACGGGCTCGAATATGCAGAGCTGAACCAATTACTTGAAGTTTCCGATTTTGTGCTGTTGCTGATGCCGTATACGCCGAAGACGGCGAACATGATCCGCATGGAGCAACTGCAGCGGATGAAAAAGAGTGCCGTTCTCATCAATGTTGCGCGAGGCGGTATCGTGAACGAAGTGGACCTGTACGAGGCTTTGCGCGATGGAACGATCTGGGCGGCGGGTCTCGATGTGTTCGAAGAGGAGCCCGTCCAGACGAACCATCCGTTGCTTACGCTGCCGAACGTGGTCACGCTGCCGCATATCGGCAGCGCCAGCATCACAACTCGGATGAAGATGGCATTCCTTACGGCAGAGAATCTGCTGCAGGGTCTGCAGGGGCAGCGTCCGAAATTTCTGGTAAATGCGGAGGCGTGGAAATGAATAGGTAAGCCCGGTACTTGCCTCTCTGCAAGCCCGGGCTTCTAGTGTTTTTGTGCAACGGTAATTCATCATTGAATATGGAGGCATCGCTTTATGGCATACCAGACGCCGAAACTCACATTTGAAAGAATCAAGACGAATTCGGTAAAGACCAGAACCAACCTCGTCACAATCAAAAACATGGCGAGGCCAAATGAAGACCAACCTGTTGATTGGAAAGTACCTGAAGCTTTTTATGATTTGGTGGATCAGGTGCTTTTGATGAGAAAACAAGGGAAGCCTGTCATTTGGTCGATGGGCGCGCATGTTATCAAAAACGGGTTGTCTCGCTATGTTATTGAGCTGGTAAAGGAAGGGATTATTACCCATGTTTCGGGAAATGGGGCGACAAGCATCCATGATTTTGAACTGGCTTTCATTGGGGAAACGTCAGAGGACGTGGCCAAATCAATCGAAGACGGCTCTTTCGGAATGTGGGAAGAAACGGGTCGCTATATGAATGAGGCGATTGGGCAGGGGGTTGCCAAAGGACTCGGATATGGTGAAAGTTTATTCGACTATTTATCCGCACATGCAGAACGGTTCCCGCATTATGACGATTGTGTCTTTGTTCAATGCCAGCGCTATGGTGTGCCGTATACATGCCATATATCCATTGGAACTGATATTATTCATCAGCATCCGATCGTCGATTTCGAAGCGCTCGGAACCGCGAGCGGCAGAGATTTTGAATCCATGTGCAGATCGGTTAGCCAGATGAACGAAGGCGGCGTATTTCTTAATTTCGGCTCCGCGATCTCCGGCCCTGAAATCTTTCTTAAAGCATTAAGCCTGTCTAGGAATGTTGGACTAAAAATGGATAACATTACTGCTGCCAACTTTGACATCGTACCCGTATCCGGCCGTGTAATTCCGGCGGTTTCAGATCCGGATTATTATTACCGACCGCGCCGAATTTTTATGGATCAATTAAGTGAGATTGGCGGAAACGGTTACTTGTTTCACGGACTTCATCAGGCAACGATCCCACATTTTTTTCAAGAAATACTTAAGAGAAAACGGGAATTGGGCATCGAGTTTTCTCCTTCCGCTATGCAACAGAATGTCAATGCATGTAATCTGCAAAGCGTTCGGCTGTTTCCAATTCAGGAAAGAAGGAGCAAGCTGAGGGTGGATGCGATTCAGATTCCAGGGAAAACGGAAGTTCCCGAATGGACGTCGGAAGGGTTCGATGAATTCGTGTCGAGATGGATTCAGGCCGCAAGTCAAAGTAAGCATGTTTTAGTATCTCTTGGAGGGCATGCAGTCGGTAGTGGAATCACATCCTACTTGAACGATTTAATCCGCATAGGAGCAATTACTCACCTCGCCTTAAATGGGGCCGCATTGTTTCAGGATCTAGAGTTAGCCGCTTTCGGACATACCGAAGAAATAGAGGATGGCTCGCTTGTGACTGGCCGAAGAGGGATGTGGCAGGAGCCAGGACAGATGATTCACAGGGCCTTGGCGGAAGGAAGGAAATTAGGTTTGGGCTATGGAGAGAGTGTCATTCACTATGCGTCGAAGCATCTGGATGATTTCCCTTATCTTTCATTAAGCCTGATGGGGACCTGTATGGCAGCAAAAATCCCCTATACATGCCATATCACAATTGGAACAGATGATATCCAACTTCATCCTGACGGAAACTTTGCGGATCAAGGACTTGCGAGTGGACTCGATTTTCAGTCTTATTGTCACAGTGTAGCGAATCTCGAAGGGGGCGTGTTCATCAATTTCGGTTCGACCGTAACGGGACCCGAAGTGTTCCTGAAAGCCTTATCCATAGCGAGAAATCTTGGGAATCCCGTACAACAGCTAACAACGGCAAATTTTGATATCGTTCGCTTAGGCAATTATCACAAGAAGGTTGGCTACGAGGAGTGGGATTATTACTATCGACCGCGTAAAAATATCATTCACCGACCGACAAGCTTGGGAGGCAAAGGTTTTCATTTTGAAGGGCTTCATCAAGTAACCATTCCGGCTATTTGGAAAAAAATAAAAAGGATTACAATTGAGTGATCAGGGGGCTGCTTTGATGCAAAATGTGAATGAATATGCTTACCAATCTATGAGGGAGCCGCTCTCTCGCGAAATGTTGAACACCATATTGACTGATATCTCAAAATTGAAGATCGGAGTAATTGGAGACGCATGTGTGGATATCTATTGGCACGCTGATATGACCAAAAGTGAGCTCTCAAGAGAGACGCCACATCATCCCTTGCCCATTGTACAGGAAATCTTTTCGCCGGGAGCGGCAGGTAATGTGGCCATCAATCTGAAGGCTCTTGGCTGTCAAGAGGTATCGATCTGCTCTGTCATTGGACCAGATTGGCGAGGAAATATGTTGCGTGATTTGTTTGTTGAGGCTGGGATCAAGGATACCTTCATGCTTGTCGAAGACAACTGGATCACACCTGCATATTGCAAACCCATTCGATGGGGGCTCCAGAACGCGAAACAAGAAGATGCCAGGATTGATTTCGTAAACATGACTTCCTTGACCGATAGTCAAATGGAAAAACTGCTTAAACAAATTGATCTGATAATGGAATCGTCTGATGCTGTAGTTGTGAATGACCAATTTAAGTGCGGCATTATTGCTTCGGAAGTTCGTAAAAGGTTAACAGATTGGGCACGGCGTGGCAAATTAATTGTCGTAGACAGCCGGGATCGAATCGGACTCTTTGAAGAAGTGATTGTCAAGCCAAATGAAGTGGAAAGTTTAAATTGGCATCGTCCCGAGGACGATTTGTCTACATCTACGTGGGACGATTGGATTGAAGCTGGTAAGAGACTTTCCGAGAAGAATGGCGCCCCCTGCTGTATGACGCTTGGAGAACATGGGGCGATTTGGTTTGACCATGAAGAATATATTCACGTTCCGACCATACGCGTCGATTCACCGATTGATATTGTTGGGGCTGGGGATTGCTTCGCCGCTTCCCTACTCTGTGTTCTCGCTTTGGGTTTACATGGACCTATTGCGATTACCTTTGCGCATCTCAGTACGGCAGTTGTATTAAAAAAGCTGGGGATGACTGGAACGGCAAGTCCAGATGAAATTCTCCACAGGCATGGAGCGATATGTACGGAGACTTAATGATTTATAGAATCAAAAAGGAGGAATCAGGATGAACACGAAGACAAGACCTGCAGTTCGGGCTGTATTGTTCGACTTCGACGGAACGCTGTCCACTCTGCGAGCGGGCTGGGAATATATCATGGCTCCATTTATGAAAGAAAGTATCCTTGGACCCCATACGCTAAATGAGGAAGAGGAGAAAAAATTAGAAGCGGAAATCGATGCGTATATTCTGCAATCTGCTGGCATCCAAACTGTGCTTCAAATGGAATGGCTTGCTGAGCAAGTACGGAACAGAGGTTGGAATCGAGTCGGTTGGAACGCCTGGGATTTCAAAGCCGAATATAACCGTCGGCTGCTCGAGCAGGTAAATGATCGCATTCGTAAGCTGCAACAAGGTGAGCTAAGTGCAGATCATTTTTTGATGAAGGGGGCCATCCATTTTCTAATGGAGCTTCAGAATCGACAAATTGAAATGTACGTTGCAAGTGGGACTGACCATCCAGACGTCCTTCATGAGGCGGAAGTACTTGGAGTTCGGCAATTTTTCAAAGAAATAGCGGGGGCACCTGTCGGTCGGACTGACTGCTCCAAGGAAAAGGTAATCAAGGATTTGCTTGAAGTGAAAGGATTTACGGGAGGCGAGTTGGCAGTAATCGGTGATGGGAAGGTGGAAATCCGGTTAGGGAAAGAGAAAGATGCACTGACCATTGGATTAGCCAGCGATGAGATTAAACGTGAAGGGATCGATCCAATTAAAGAGGAACGGCTATTGAAAGCGGGAGCCGATCATATTGCAGGTGATTATTTAGATCTAAGTCATTGGTCGAGATGGCTGAGATGGTAGCCGAATTGATTTCGGACGGATATTTACGCCGCTTACCACCCCTATTCCCCCTCTCCATCAAGTTAACTGTATAAACTACAGCTAATTCTTTCACTTATCGCTCATGTGATAAATTAACTGGATTTGCTCCAGTTAATTTCACCCCAATTCGCTGTTATGGCTGATTTCGGAGATATTAACTGTAGGTTTTCCAGTTAATTTGCTATTTCGGACCTATTTGGCGAAAATAGATGGAGTTTTTACAGTTAATCCAGACAATTGACTGTTGCTCCTCTGGTTACCGTACAGCACTACATGATGCTGTAAAAGAGAAGTTAGATTTACAAGATGGCATGAGGACAAAATTGAAAAAGTTAACTAATCATATCCGGTAAGAAGACCGCCACCCTAGTTGGGGCGGTCTTCTTGTGTCAATGACCACTTCTCCTTAAAACATAACCAACACGCAGCAACGAGTGTAATGCTTCCCCATCTGCATGAGTGACATGCAATATGGCTTTTTGCATCATAGCGGAGAAATGAATCAAGGTCTAAATAGCGGAAATACGGTGCTTTTGAAACCATATTGGATATTCAAATGCTCAAAAATGGTGTGCTATGATCCTCGTGTTAGAAAATCAATTACATAGGAGGACTTATTCGATGAAATCAAAATAGGGGAGAATGGCGATTCACTGATTGTTATGTAAACGTATTCACATTCATGAAAGCAAGCATTACAGGGTACTTTTTATTAACAATATGAAAGGACGTGACCCAGTTTGAAGAAGATGAAACGTTTAAGCCTCTTATTGTCTCTAAGTTTAGCTTTTAGTATGTTTGGTTCTGTAGTTGCGGATGCAGCAGCCCCGGAAGGCATTACTCATTCTAAAATGATGCCATTCGACAACATTGCCAATCACGGTTCCACGATGGTGGAACTGCCGGATCACACACTATTCTCCGTATGGTTTAGTGGAGCTGGAGAAAGAGATGGGAATCAAACTAAACTACTCGGTGCTCGCTCTAAAGATGGTGGGGTAACTTGGACACAACCATTTGTCGTTTATGATACATGGGATTTCCCTGATAACAACCCGGTTCTTTTCGTAGATAGCCAAGAAAGACTATGGTTGTTCTACGGCGTCATTTACAATGGACAATGGGTATCTACTCAAACTAAGTTTATGTATGCCGATAAGGGCAGCTATGAGTATGACTCTCGCAATGGCAGAAATGCGAAGTGGCACTTCCCACAGCCATTGTACACCAATGTTGGGGATCCAATGGTAGGCAGAGCGACATCGTTCTCCGGCGGAACGGCGAACTATAATATCAAAGGTTCTGAAATTAAGCATGTACTGCCAAGTCAAGTAAGTACTACAGTAGGTGCCTCAAATTATTTGGACCCGTCAAAATATGTACCCGTAACTTCAAAATTTAATCCTAGTGATACGCGTTATATTACAGACAGCTTCGTTGTCTCGATGAGAAATAAATATGATCAGTACCTTTCATATTTGAACTCAGCGAAGCCTTACGACGATATATATGCGGGTAGAACGAATGAAATTATCAATCTGCTTACCAATGGAGTCTTTACACCGAACGGTAGTGGTGGTTATTCCAAATATGAGCCGCCAGCGATTAAAAATTCAATAGAGCGCGCTGCTGGTGCGGATAATAACGTTGCTGCTTTTGGAGCCATGTACCGCAGACTTGGATGGCAAACCAAAAATAAACCAATTGAAGTATCACTTGGAAATGGCAAAACCAGATTAATTTTACCGTTATATTCAGATTCGTTATCAAATTCCGTTTGCGCGTATACCGACGATCGCGGCATTACCTGGAAATTCAGTGACGCCATTGTTGGATCAGGTACGATTCAAGGCTCGCTGATTGAAATGGCTGATGGTACGATTCGCGGTTATTTTAGAAGCGGAAAGTTAGATGGCAGAAACGGACGCATGGCATGGCATACGACATACTCTGAGTCAACCGATAAGGGAGAAACGTGGAGTGTTCCGAAAGTCGATCCGAATTTGAAAAACGATGGCGGTTTTGAACTTTCCAAGCTTCCAAATGGCGACTGGTTGATAGCTACAAATCAAGAAACCGCGCGCGGTGTAGTCAAGCCTCAACAAGACGGAAATAGAAGCTCATTCACATTATTGCAGTCTTCCGATGAAGGAAAAACTTGGAAGCAAATCATGATTAAAGATGGTATGAATAATGGAGAGACCTATGAATATCCATCGGTTGTCGTTGATCATAATGGGAACGCGTTGTTTAACTACACGTATAAACAACCTGGTCTAGCATCGATTGGCTTCTCAAAAATCGCGAGCAGCGAAATTGGAACATTAGTTAATTCGGTCATGTCAGTAACTTACGGCGCTGATCAATTGCCTACTACTGTGGATGTAACTTTACCGACTATTGGACTGAACGTAGGAGATACTACAACACTCAAGTACGACCTAACAATAGGCGGAGACACATCAACTGCGAACATCGATACACTTACTTTGACTTCCGACACGCCTGCTGTAGCTACTATTAATACTACGACCGGGCTCGTGACTGCAGTTAAAGCAGGAACTGCAATGATAACGGCTGTAAGCAACAAATACGGAACCATTTATAAATGCATCATTGAAGTTAAATAAGGTAGCCAATGAAAGGAGTAATGTAGATGAAAAGGAAATTCAAGTTACTAACTACACTAACTGTTTGTGCAGCGATCTCCGTAACAAGTATATTGCCAGCTGCCTTGGCTGCTCCTACGGGAACATTTAACTATACGGATAAAGCTGTTAGCATTTTCAATCCAGTCAAGGATAACGGTGCTACAGGAGACCACGTACACGGCTCCAGCATTGTAGAATTGCCAAGCGGAGAGTTGTTGTGTGTATGGTTTCAAGGAAATGGCGAACGAGATGCGACTACGACACGCATTATGGGAGCCCGTTCAGCGGATGGCGGAAAAACATGGAATACACCATTTGTAATGACCGATGCCCAAGATATTGCTGATATCAATCCTGTCGTCTACGTGGATTCCGGCGACCGTCTCTGGTTTTTCTGGTACCCTGTATTGGCAGGCAAATGGGAATCTTCCCAACCAAGGTATGCTTATGCCGAAAAAGGCAGTTATGAATTTGAAAATGTTGGGAATAGCAAGCCCGACTGGACATTCTCTGAAAATGTTAATATTAAAATTGGTAAAAACATTGGCGGTGTAGTCAATCCAGATAGTCCGGACGACTACATAAGTATTTCGTACGATGAAAGAGCTGGGCAAGCAAAACCTCCTTGGGCCTCAGCACCTATTGTAGGGCGCCCAGAGTTGGCAAAAAGTTTCGTAAAAACAGTAAAAGCCAAGCTTGATGAGCAAAAAACGTATTTGTTCAAACCAGTTGCAGAAGGCGGAGCTGGTATGAGCCGTAAAGCGAATGAAGCTAGTTTTGATGGACTAGTCACACAGACTATGCAGCTCATTGGCGGCGACCCAACGAAATATCTGTACGCTCCGACCGTTGCGGACGTCATTTATCAAGATCGTTCAGGTTACCCGTATGCCCGTCGTTTCGGTTGGCAAACCAAAGATAAGCCGTATGAGGTAGCTCTTGGCAACGGTAAAGTTCGTTTGATTCTGCCTTTGTATTCAGATGCAGTAGAAATAAGTATAATGGCATTTACAGAGTATGATCCTTCCAAACCTCTTGAGGATAACTCAGTTCGTTGGGAGATGAGTGAGCCTATTGTAGGTGTTGCCAACATTCAGGCCACGATGGCTCAAAAGAAAGACGGTACGATTGTTGCTTATATGCGTGACAACGGTCCAAGACCTTATCGTGTGGTGGCTTCCGAATCTAAAGACAAAGGATTGACATGGTCAACGGTCAAGGACGTACCTGAACTGCAGGATCCAGGTGTAGGGCACGACCTTCTGCAGCTGAAGAATGGTAATTGGGCATTTGTTCATGTAGATACGGAATCGGGCCGGAACACGTTGGCTGTCGCCCTTTCAGACGATGAAGGAAAAACGTGGAAATACAGAAGACATCTAGCCCTGGATACAAGAAGCAGTACGGGAAGCTACCATTACCCTGCTATCACTCAAGCAGATAATGGGGAAATCTTGATCAGTTTCAGCCGGTTTTACTCGTCGCTTGATAAGGACGCCAATAATAAACCCTTGTCCAGCTATAAAAATATTGCCTTCGCAAGAATTACCGAGGACTGGATCAAGCAAGGTGATACTGTAAACATTATCAGAGAGTATGAAAGCTTCGATCGTGAAATTGCAGTTCCTGCATCCTTCAATATCAGTACGGCATCCGATAGTGCGATAAAAGCCCTGTTCCCGTCTACAATTAAAGCATATACCTCCTATAAACCAGGGGCAGCGAACGGTGTGCTTCCTTCCGTTGATTTGCCGGTGAATTGGGATGTTGCAGCTATTAAGACGAATTACAAACTTAATTCTTTAATTAGCAACCTTACTGGCGTTGTTGATGAGACCAAGCTTCCGCAGGGTGTAACAAGCGATATGCTGCCGTCCTTCAAAGCACCATTGAGAGTCTATCTGTACGTTGATCCGGCAGCGATTGCAGCGCAAAAAGTGGAGCTTGAAAAGGAAAATGTCGCAATAGGCATAGGCAACTCTGAACGACTTGTTGCAACCGTATCTCCTGCCAATGCAAGCAATAAAACAATTTTGTGGAGTTCCAGTGACTCCAATATTGCCATGGTAAATGAGTTAACGGGTCTGGTTACAGGTGTAAGTAAAGGGAAAGCGGAAATTACTGCGACAACGCTGGACGGCGGCTTTGTTGCAACAACGAGAGTCGTTGTTGTGCCAGGTAATGCTAGCAGCAAGTAGCCGAACATGAAAGTGGTAAACTGCTTGTAGCTACCATGCCGAAGATCGGTATAAAAATAATATTAGAGAAGAAGACCGCTTCCCAAGCTGGGGGCGGTCTTCTTGTATCATTTGGTACAGACGATTTAAGTAAAACTGACTCTAGGCTACCAGGGGGTGTCCATTATGACTTTTTGCATCATAGCGGAGAAATGAATCAAGGTCCGAATAGCGGATAAACGGTGCTTTAAACGCCAATTTGGATATTCAAATGCTCGAAAATGGTGTGCTATGATCGGTGTGTAAGGAAACCAAACAAAACCAAACCAATTACATGGGAGGATTTATTCGATGAAATCAAAAAAGGGGATTATGGCAGTAACTGGTTCATTATTAGTACTATCAAGTGTGCTTAGCGGTTGTGGAAGCAGTTCAACGGATAATACGGCAACTCCGGCAACTACTGCTGGTGCGGCAAGCACGCCGGCGGCATCTGCCCAACCACTTTCGTTGACTTGGATGAGGTACGAACACGCATCGCAAGCGATCGTGTCCAATTCAAAAGCCGTCCAGGAAATTGCAAAGCGTAAAAATGTAAAACTAAATCTTCAAAGTGTCCCACAAAGTAACTACGATGATAAAAAGAAGACGTTGATTGCAACGAATACCCTGCCTGATGTGATGTTGGTCAAACAGGATGATATTCAGAACTTTGCTGACACTGGAACATTCCTTGATTTGACTCCTTATTTGGACAAAATGCCAAATCTGAAGAAAGTCATTGCCCAGCAGCCAGAGATCAACAAAAACAAAATTGACGGTAAGCTTTATGGATTCCCTCTTGTAGCGAATTGGCAGGGGGTTGGCGGCCAGCTTTCGATGGTCCGTACGGATGTGCTTGATAAGCTAGGTTTGAAAAAGCCAACTACGTATGATGAATTGCATCAAGTAATGAAGAAAATGAAAGAAGCGAATCCAGACTCCTATCCGTTTGCTGCTCGTGCTGCAAATGGACTTACAGGAACAGAAAATCTAATTAATCCAATTACATTCGCGTTTGGAAGCGGATACACAACCTTTAACGGAACGAAAGTATACTACGAGCCAAAAGAGAAAAAATACAAATTCGGTCCTGCTATGCCAGAGTTTAAAGAGGCTATCACATTCTTGAATAAACTTTACAAAGATAAGCTTCTTGATCCTGATTATGCTACGGCTACATCGCAAATTTGGCAAGAAAAGCTAAACGCAGGCAAATCCTTCTATTTCCAAGATAATAATGGTTTCGCTGGCACGTTTAATATTAATCTGCAAAAGAAGGATCCAAATGCTAAGTTTGATATGTTGGATACCATGGCATCGCCGAACGGTACAAAGCGTAACCTGATCTATGCACTTGGTCACTTGTCGGAATCGTATGTCATTAATGCGAAAGTAAAGAATCCTGAAGAAGTTGTTAAATTCATGGACTGGTTCTACTCCCCAGAGGGAATTGAGGTTACAAACTTCGGTAACAAAGGTGAAGATTTCACTGGCGAGAATGGCGATTACAAATTGACTGACGCTGTTATCAATAAGTATAAAGACAGACAGCCAAGCGCAATTTATGCGTTGCAATCTGAATACGGCACTGGCTACCTGGGACTTGGTGTGGATAATGACGATCATGCTTTATTACCTTTTAACTCCAAGGAATGGTCAGATTGGAACAATAAAGCATCGAAAGCATTGGCTGCAGGCGAAAATGTTCAATTCGTTAACGACCCTCCATTTACAAAAGAAGAGCGTGAGAAGTTGAAACAAATCCGTACACAGCTTGACGCTCACCTAGCTCAAAACATGGATAAATTTATTGTGACAGACGGTGCACTCAAAGATTGGGATAACTTCGTAAGTCAACTCAAAGCAAAAGGTTCAGATGATATCGTCAAAATCTACAACGATGCCTTAGCCCGCGTGAAGTAAAGATAGAAGTTCATGCAGTGAGAGGGCAGGTTGCTAAGATACACTGAGCAGCCTGTCCCTTTATTTTCCCGAAAGGAGTGGAGATATTTGACACCAATTGTTGAGATTAAAAAAAATACACCAGTTGTTGAGATTAAAAAAAATATTCGCAAGAGCATGCCACTGTATCTTATGTTTCTATTACCGTTTGCCTATTTTGTTATTTTTCACTATGCACCTATGGTTGGGAATTTGATGGCATTTGAAGATTATTCGATCGTCAAGGGTTTCTTTCATAGCCCGTGGGCAGGGACGAAGTATTTCCGCCAATTTCTAACGGATCCGTATTTTTGGCAAGTGGTTAAAAATACATTACTTATCAACCTCTATTCACTCATTTTTTATTTCCCATCTTCTCTCGTGTTCGCTTTATTGTTAAACGAGCTGCAACAAAAGTTTTTCAAAAGGTTTGTTCAAAGCGTCACATATGTTCCGCACTTTCTGTCTACCGTTGTGGTCGTAGGTATGCTGGTTAACTTCCTCTCCATCGATGGTCTCATTAATGAAGTGATTAAGATTTTTGGCGGGGAACCGAAGACATTCATGTCCATGCCGCAATGGTTTCGAACCATTTATGTCGGATCTGAAGTTTGGCAACATCTTGGTTGGAACTCCATTATTTTTTTGGCGGCATTGACCGCTATCGATCCGCAACAGTATGAGGCGGCGACGATGGATGGGGCAAATCGCTGGCACAAATTGCTGCATATTACACTGCCTGGGATTTCAACCGTTGTCACGATTATGCTGCTTTTGACTGTGGGTAAAATGCTTTCGGTCGGATTTGAGAAAATTATATTATTGTACAGTGGTCCCACGTATGAAACTGCAGATGTTATTCAAACCTTTGTTTATCGTCGAGGGTTGATTGACAGCGACTTTAGCTTTGCAGCGGCTGTAGGTATTTTCCAATCTATATTAGCTTTTGCGCTCGTTATATCAGCGAATGAAATCGCCAAAAAAATAAATGGATCAAGATTGTTCTAGCGGAGGGGATTAAGATGCAAAGTCGTAAGTTTTCTTATTTCGATACGATTAATATAATTTTTATGCTGGCTATGATCTTTATCACCCTGTATCCGCTTTATTATATGGGAATCATATCGATTAGCTCCGGGTCATCGACTAGCAGCGGTGAAGTATTTTGGCGACCTGTAGGTATTAATTTTAAAGCATATAATGTCATTCTTAATGATCCTGCCATTATACGCTCCTACGCCAATACCTTTTTATATACGGCCGGTGGTGTGCTTATTAATTTGGCGTTGACGGCTCTTTGCGCATATCCTTTGTCGCGAAAGCATATGTATGGGCGTTCATTTCTTGCTTTGTTTGTTGTGTTCACCATGTTCTTCGACGGTGGTCTCATCCCGCGTTATATGGTGGTTCATGCGTTAGGAATGGTCAATACGGTTTGGGCCATATTAATTCCGACTGCGATCAATGTTTTCAATATGATCCTTATGAGAACATTTTTTGAAGATATTCCAGAAGCACTGCACGAGTCTGCGATCATGGACGGCGCCGGAGAATTTCGAGTTTTCATCAAAATTGTACTGCCACTTTCTTTGCCTGTAATGGCCACAATGTTTCTTTTTTACGCGGTAGCTCACTGGAACAGCTTCTTCCCTGCACTAATTTACTTAAATGATAAAGAACTGTACCCGTTGCAAATCCTTTTGCGTAATATCGTCATTTCGGGAGATATGGCGGCACAATCATCATCAATGGGCGCAGCAGAAGCGGGGCTGGCTACCATGACAGAAAATATTAAATACGCATGTGTCTTCGTTGCCATCTTGCCCGTGCTTATCATTTACCCATTTGTGCAAAAATATTTTGTGCAAGGAGCCATGCTAGGATCCGTAAAAGGTTAAGTTTCAAATTATCAAAAAGATTGAAGGGGGGATAAAATGACTGTTGAAACGAAGCTTCATTTAATCGGAAATGCTCATTTGGACCCAGTTTGGTTATGGCGCTGGCAGGAAGGGTATGCGGAGATCAAAGCGACTTTTCGTTCTGCTTTGGATCGATTAAATGAATTCCCTGATTTTGTATTTACATGTGCTTGCGCGGCTTATTACAAATGGGTTGAAGAGAATGCTCCCGAGATGTTTGCTGAAATTAAGCAGCGTGTTGCCGAAGGACGCTGGGTCATTACAGGCGGTTGGTGGATACAACCAGACTGCAATTTGCCATCGGGCGAATCATTTGCTAGGCATAGCTTATATGGACAACGGTATTTTATGGAGAAATTCGGTGTAATGGCGCAGGTTGGCTACAATGTTGATTCTTTCGGTCACCATGGTATGATGCCACAGTTATTGAAGCAAGGCGGAATGGATTACTACGTATTCATGCGTCCTGGGGCGCATGAGAAGACATTGCCGCACGATTTGTTCTGGTGGGAATCGGAAGATGGCAGCCGTGTGATGACATTTAGGCTCGCGGACAGCTACGGCAATTGGGCGAGCAATGGTATGGAAGATAAGATACTAAGCCACAGAAATGTGGCTGTAGCAAGCGGTCATGCCTTCATGTCTTTCTATGGCGTCGGTAATCATGGCGGGGGGCCGACAATTGAGAACCTTAAGCTCATCCATGAGATCCAAAATAGACCTGGTCTGGATGACATTCAGCTGAGTTCTCCGAATAAATATTTTTCAGAAATGATAAAGATTGATCCTGATATCCCTGTGATTAAAGATGAACTGCAGATGCATGCCGTCGGTTGTTACTCAACACACTCGGAATCCAAGGCAACTAACCGCCGAGTGGAGCATCGGATGCTGACAGCCGAGAAATTTTCTACACTTGCCAATGTGACGCTTGGTTTACCGTATCCGTCAGAAGCACTTAATCGGGCTTGGGAAAATGTCATGTTCAATCATTTCCATGATATTATGGGCGGCTGCAGTATAAAGGAAGCTTACGACGACGTTCAGGAATTTTATGGTGAATCGTTAAGCATTGGAGCAAAAGCGATAAACGCTGCTCTTCAAAAGATTTCCTGGTCGATTAATACGATGAAACCAGGTGTGAAATCATTAAGCAAGGAGAAGGACTGGCAGCTGTGGGAGCAAGATGATCTAGGTTCACCTCTTGTGGTATTTAACCCATTATCGTGGGAAGTTGAGGCACCTATTGCCATTAACAAGAAGCTGGCTGGTGTGACAGATGCTGCAGGCAATCCACTGCCGATTCAAACGATCAGGGCATCTCGGACAAATACCACTGATAAATGGGATACTTTAATCATGGGTCGAATTCCGGCTTTTGGCTATCAGGTGTATTGGGTATACCGCGATAAAGCTTGCGATCCGATGGAGCTGAAAGGGACCGCTCGGGCTGAGGGCTGCTTCTTAGAAAATAATAAACTATTCGTTGAGCTCGATCCGGATACAGGATACATCAGACATATCATTGACAAGCTTCATGGTTGTAGAGAAGTACTGGCTGGAGACGGAGCGGTGCCAATCGTCTTGGATGAGAGCCACAGCGATACATGGGGACACGGTCTGACACAGTATCGCGATGAATGGGGACGTTTTTGTAACGCAGAGTTGAAAGTGCTTGAAACAGGGCCTCTGCGAGCGACGATTCGGGTAATTAGTCATTTCGGCAATTCGGTCCTTCGTCAGGATATTAGCTTATTACATGACAGTTCCGACTTGCATGTAAGGGTAAGGCTTGATTGGAGAGAGCATCATAAGATGCTTAAGCTTGCCTTTCCTGTCAATGCCCAGCAGCCTCGTGCAGTGTTTGAAATTCCATACGGCTACATTGAACGTCCGACCAATGGGAACGAGGTGCCTGGACAGATGTGGGTGAATGTATCGGGGAATGAACCTGGTAAAGATGAGGGAATGGAACCGTCAGTAGTATTCGGAGTTTCTCTGATCAACGATACCAAATACGCTTACGATATTCTAGATAATGAATTAAGGATGACTGTCGTGCGAAGTCCGATTTATGCAGATCATTTTGGCGAACGTGATGAGCAGTCGGAATATATGGATCAGGGCGTTCAGGAGTTTAGTTACATACTCTCGCCTCATGCCGGAACGTGGCAGGATAGCGGCGTTGTACGTAAAGCATACGAATTGCATACTCCGTTGCAGCAGGTATGGGAAACATACCACGAAGGCAATTTACCGCAAGTTTCCGAGGGGATTGTGATTTCTGCCGAAAATGTGGTAGCTGTGGCCTTTAAACCAGCGGAGGACGGAAATGGCTGGATTCTACGCTGTAATGAGGCTTATTGCAGAGAAGTGGAGACAGATCTATGCATTCCAGCCTTGAAACGCAGCTGGCGAAGTACCTTTGGCAAGTGTGAAATCAAAACATTTTTGATACCTGCAGATCAGCATGAGCCCATTACAGAAGTGAACTTTGTGGAGATAATGAATTTAAATGAGAGAGGGATGTCAAATGAAGATTAATAACCCTAATGGCGTATGGCCAACCATGATTACCTTATACAAGGAGTCTGGAGAAATTGATTTTGATGCGATGGGACGTATGGTTGAATGGTTTATTCAAAACAAGGTTGACGGTTTATTTGCTGTATGCCAGTCTAGCGAAATGTTCTTTTTGAGTTTGGAAGAGCGTGTAGAGCTTGCCGCATTTGTCGTAGAGAAGGCAGCAGGAAGGGTTCCCGTCATAGCTTCGGGGCACATTTCCGACTCGCTTGGTGACCAGGCTCGAGAATTGACAGCGATGTCACAAACGGGAGTTGAGGCCGTAATCCTAATTTCGAACCGATTGGCAGGAGCGGATGAATCCGATGATGTGTGGATCGCTAACGCTCAGAAACTAATCGAACAGCTGCCGGACCATGTTGCCTTTGGTATTTATGAATGTCCGTTCCCATATAAGCGTCTATTAACACCTTCTGTTTTGAAATGGTGTGCGGATACCGGAAGATTTTTCTTCTTGAAGGATACTTCTTGCGATGTGGAGATGATCAAAGAAAAGCTGGAAGCGATTAAAGGATCTTCATTAAAGCTTTACAACGCCAATACAGCTACGCTTCTGGAAACATTGAAGCTTGGCGTTGATGGTTACAGTGGAGTCATGGCTAATTTTCATCCAGACCTGTATGCATGGCTTCTGCATAATTGGGAGAAGCAGCCTGAAGAAGCGCAGCGTTTAAGTGATTTACTGAGTGTTGCTTCGTTTATTGAGCGGCAGTTATATCCGATAAACGCTAAATACTATCAGATGAAGGAAGGAATCAGTTCGAATTATCGCTCGCGTGCGAGAAATCATGATGAGTTTACAGCCACGAATAAAGCCGAAGTCGATCAGCTATATCGTCTTTCCAAGGAGTTATCTAAGCAATTCTCAGCTGTGGCAACTAAGAATTAACAGAGGAATGAGGAATAGCCATGCTCACCAAAAGTATTCATTTAGCTGATAAAAAATTGGAAAAACGAATTATCGAATTGGAGCAGTATCGATATATCGACCAGCGGCCGATACCCAGTTATCAATTTTGGGAGGATCAAGAAGCGGCCGTAGCGGCTAGGCCGCCAGAGAACGCGGAGTGGCGTACGATCTCGCTTGGTGAACGATGGAGCGGTTGGGATTTGACAGCTTGGCTGAAAACGGAGATAACATTTCCAGCCGAGTGGAAAGGGAAGAAGGCACTCGGGCTGTTCGATTTCGGTAAGACGGGTACGGGGCACAATTCGGGGTTCGAATCACTTGTTTTTCTGAACGGGGAGCCGTTTCAGGGAGTTGGAGGCAACCATCCTGAAGTGTTTTTACCAGAAAAGCTGATTGGACAGAAGGTTGAGCTACTGTTTAAAGTTTGGACTGGTTTGAACGGAATGACAGGCGATAAGAGTGAGCTGGAGCATAAAATTCAGGTTTCCACGCTTGCTCTGCTGGAGGAAGAGACGGATGATCTGTATTTCACGGCGAGCGCGGTATTACAAACCATTCAATTGCTAAGTGAAAACAGCTGGGAGCAAAAAAGCCTGTTAAGGGCGTTGGACCTAGCTTTTCAACTCATTGATTGGCGTGTTCCCGGTGATGCAAATTTTTATGCCAGTGTCAAAGAAGCCAACGCAAAGTTAAAGGAAGAGCTGTCCGTCATTCCAAAACACAGTGAAGTGACAGTTCGCTGCGTTGGACATACGCACATCGATGTTGCTTGGCTGTGGCGTCTCAAGCACACTAGAGAAAAATCTGCTCGATCATTCTCGACCGTTTTGCGTTACATGGAACAGTTTCCTGAATATACGTTTTTGCAGACACAGCCGCAGTTATACGATTACTTGGAAAAGGATTATCCCGAGATTTACTCCCAAATCGCCGATCGCATCCAGGAAGGACGCTGGGAAGCAGGCGGGGCCATGTGGCTGGAATCGGATTGCAACGTACCTTCAGGGGAATCACTGGTTCGTCAGCTTATGTACGGAATGCGCTATTTCGAGCAGCGCTATGGAGCCAAATGCGAATATTTGTGGCTTCCCGATGTGTTCGGATACAGCTGGGCTCTGCCGCAAATATTGCTTAAGGCTGGCTTACGTTACTTTATGACGACGAAGATTAGCTGGAATGTCTATAATCGATTCCCGCACGATACGTTCTATTGGCAGGGGATCGACGGCAGTAAAATTTTGACGCATTACATCACGACGACCGCTCCAGATGCTGAACCCGGCACTACTTTCTATACCTATAACGGCCTTGTGACGCCAGAAACGGTCACCAGTGTATGGGAAAACTATCAGGATAAAGAGTTGAACCGTGATATGCTGCTTGCCTTCGGCTATGGAGATGGCGGCGGCGGGCCAACACGAACAATGTTGGAAACTAGGCGCAGATTAGAAAATATGCCAGGCTTGCCTAAGGTAACGATCGGCCGTGCTGATGAGTATTTTAATCAGTTAGAAGAGACTGTAACGAGTACGGATCGTTATGTCCATAAATGGGATGGAGAGCTTTATCTGGAGCTTCATCGCGGTACTTACACTTCGCAAGCGTACAACAAAAAAATGAACCGACATATGGAAAATCTACTGCATGACGCGGAAATGATCTCTACCATCTTAGGCTCACTGGCAGGCTTTGCGCATTATCCTCAGATGCAAATCTATGAGAGCTGGAAGATCGTACTGCGCAACCAATTTCATGATATTTTGCCAGGATCCTCGATTGCGGAAGTATATGAGGATTGTCGTATCGAGTATGCGGAGGCGGAAGCCTTGGCTGCGGGAGCGAAATTGGGATGCCTGCAGCGACTCGCGGGACTTGTACGTAACGGGACTTCGCCAAGTTGGATCGTCATGAATACGCTCCCGTGGGCGCGCAAAGATCTCATCCATCTCCCATGGGAGATGCGATTCGAAGGTAAAGTTTGGTACGACGCAGAAGGTCGCACGCTTCAGACGCAGATGGTTAAAGATGCCAATCATGGTAATGTCCTGCTGATTGAAGTAGACCATATTCCAGCATTCGGATATACAACGATTCACTACGAAAACGCTACCGAAGCTATGCCTTCGACAAAGAGTCAGATTACTGCTACGAGTCGTTCCGCCACAACGCCATATTATGAAATCGAATGGAACGAGAAGGGGCAATTGACTCGGTTGTTCGATAAGCGGATGAAGAGGGACGTGCTCGCACCAGGCGAGATCGGAAACCGATTCGACGTCCATGAGGATAAGCCGCTTGCTAACGATGCATGGGATATCGATCTTTTCTATTTAGAAAAGGTTCGGAACATTACGAATTTGACTTCGGTGGAAATCATCGAGCAGGGCGTTCTCTGCACAGTCGTCCGCTTTGCTTGGACATATGAAAAATCTGAGATTGTGCAGGATATGTTACTGTACCCGGACAATCCTAGAATTGATTTCGTTACACGGGTAAATTGGCAGGAACGGCAGCAGCTGCTTAAGGTAGCGTTTCCGATCGATGTACGTGCTACTGCAGCGACATATGAGATCCAGTTCGGCAACGTAGAACGTCCAACCCATTGGAATACAAGCTGGGATTATGCCCGCTTTGAAACTTGCGCTCACCGTTGGGTGGACTTATCGGAAAGAGGCTTCGGCGTTAGCTTGTTGAACGATTGCAAATACGGTCATGATGTGCGGGACAACGTGCTGCGGCTGACTTTAATAAAATCGGCGATCAATCCTGATCCGACGGCTGATCTTGGCGAACACCAATTTACGTACTCACTGCTGCCCCATAACGGAGACTGGTTTCAAGCAGGGACGGCGATAGAGGCCCACAAGTTGAATATCCCAACATCTGCTTCTGAACTGCCTACCGGAAATAGCGATTTGCAAGCTCAATTACCGTCCTCACTTAGTTTTTTTGCTTGTGATAGCGCGAATGTGGTCGTGGATACAATTAAAAAGGCGGAGGATACTGACGAGTGGATCGTTCGCTGCTACGAATATGCTGGCCAGCGTGGAGCAGTAGGCTTCAGCTCCCACTTTCCAATTGAAAAGGTGGAGGAAGTTAACCTGATGGAGCGCGAGGAGCAAGTGATGGAGCATACCGACCGAGGCTTTGCCGCCTATTTCAAACCGTATGAGCTGAAAACGTTCCGCATTCTTTTGACCTAGTATAAGAACTTGACTATTTGTATAAAAGGCTTGCTTCTAGTAAACGAAGGCCACATAAATTCGCTCTACGAAGTAGGCGATTTAATGTGGCCTTCGTTCGTGAATAGTCGGTTACCTTATCCCTTACAGTGATTCTTAAAAAAAATGGTAAAACATAACAAAGAGTTTTGATAGGAGGATTTCATATAGAAAGATTCGAATATTACATAGATAATAAATGTCATAGTGTTTATCAATTGATACATCATTTGGGATATGTAGGAATCTGAGGATGTTGTTTCATTTGAGAGTAAAGATGTTTCGTCGTACATATCGTACATAAATGGGGGATTTGAATTTGAAGCATCTGAAGCAATATTTAAATAAAAACAGGCTATTTTTTAAGATTCT
The DNA here is from genome assembly GCF_059692215.1 of Paenibacillus sp. J22P51. Classification (NCBI taxonomy): domain Bacteria; kingdom Bacillati; phylum Bacillota; class Bacilli; order Caryophanales; family Paenibacillaceae; genus Paenibacillus; species Paenibacillus sp. J22P51. Next base: position 373,363 of record NZ_JCAUAZ010000002.1, read on the forward strand.
GCTTTATTTTACCTCGTTATTAATCCCAATTGTTATTATAGGAATCATCTCTTATTTTAACGCAGATCAATTAATTAAGAAGGATGCCTCTGAGAAGCTTACTGATAATTTGAAGGCATCTTCCAAAACAATTGATATTTATTTAAGCATGGCTCAGGCAACCAATAACAGCTTGCTTCTCAGTGAGACAATTCAGCAATATTTACGACCGGATTCATTACTTACAGATGAAGAGAAAATCAAAATGCCATCGATTGTGAGATCCATTGCGGGTAACCGCAATCCAATCAGCCATTTTGTCGATAATATTTTTATTTTTGTAGATGATAAACGCGTTTATTTAAGTGATGGTATCGTTAATTTTGACATTTTCTTTGACAAATTTTATAAATTTGATCAGTACAATAAAGATTTCTGGCGTCAACGTTTACACCAAAGCAGCTTATTCGAATTATTGAAGCCGACCAAAGTGGTCAACGCGGATATGAATTCTTACCGAGAGGTTATCCCGAGTATTACGACGCAATATTTGAATGGGCATTTGGCAACGATGGTGACAACCATATCCATTCCTACGATCGTGGCTACGTTACAAAATAACTCAATTTTCTCGGCTACCCACTATATTGTACTGGATAAAAATAATGAGATCATTTTGCAAAGCAGCGAGTTAGATGAGAAGGCGAAACAGGAAATCATTGCTGGAATTACATCGGAGGAACGAAGTAACGGGGCGATTCAGATTGGTCAAGAGCAGAACTGGCTAGTTCAAACCACGTCCGATTTCGGGTGGAAATATTTTTCGATTACCCCTGTGAGCTCATTTAACCAGGAGTCTTCAAGTATTTTTAGTTTGATTATCTGGATCTGTATTAGCTTACTTATTATTGGTGTAGCCTTTTCTTTCATATTTAGTGTTCGCTTATATAATCCGATCAAAAATATCAGAGATATTTTGCAAACAAATGAAAAGGTAGATGAATGGAACAAGGAAACACATCGCGGCAGCGAGCTTCAAAGGATCGGAGATAGCGTCAATCAATTGATCCAGCGGCATAGGGATGACAATATTAAAATCAATACATTTTCTGACGAAATTCTCGAGCAGTTTTTCACGAATTTAATTAAAGGGCATCGCGGGCCGCAGCCTTATTCCGTTAACCAAATTTTAAATGAAATTGATTTTCACACAGGCAGTTATTTATGCTGCTGTTTCATGATTCAATTTAGAGATCGATTCTATCATGAGATTGTGGAAGCAGACCGTTTATTGATTTTGGAAAAGATGAAGAATGTGCTTTTGGGCATAATGAAAAAGTATGTGAATTGTTATTTGACGGAATATGAGCCCTACTTATATGTTTGTATGGTTAATTTGAAGAGTGAGGAAGACCGCGGGCAGTTAGACCAGGCTTTAGAGATGATTAAACTGACATTTGCCTATGACATGATTTATTGCGAAATCATTATTGGTTTAGGAAAACAATACGATAAAATCGATGATTATTCGAAATCTTATAGTGATGCGATTACAGCCATAGATAAACGGACAGACTCAACCAAAATGGTCATTTTAGATGCGACTGAATTTGTTATCGATCAGAACTACTATTATTCCTTTCTCGATGAGAACAAAATCGTAAACGCTTTGAAATCAGGTGACTTGAATGGGTTGAAGTCTGAGCTGGAAGGAATCATTAGCTTGAATAAAGCAAGAGGGGTCTCTTATCACTTCTTGGGGGCTTTGCTTGTCGAGTTCTTTAATACGGGAAATCGCTACATTACGGAAAAGCGACTGAGTGTTTATGATTTTCTTGATGCGAATGAACATGCTTTTTTGAGTCAAAAGGAGCTCTTACCAAGTGAGTTTGATGGAAGATTGAAACTGATTTTTGAATTTTACGAAAACATTATCACAAAGACGTTATATAAACCTGAGAGCAAATCAGGTGCGGTTGTATCATTCATAACCGATTATATTGAAAAGCATTATGAGAAGGACTTATATCTCGAGGTGATTGCAAATGAAATAGGACTGTCCGCCAAGTATGTGTCAAGAATGTTTAAAGAGTCGACGGGGACGAATATTTCGGACTATATCAGTCTTATTCGGATTGCAAAAGCGAGAGAATTGTTAGCGAATACAGATTTGAAAATTAGCGAAATCGCAGATCAGATTGGCATTTTCAGCCGTACAACTTTTTTACGTCTGTTCAAAAAGTATGAGGGCATTTCGCCGAATGAATATCGAAGCAGCCATGGAAACAAGCAGAAATAGGCTGTAAATGGATGATTGAATCATGAGGGATAAATGACTCAGCACGATTAATGTGGAATAACGGTTCATCGCATGCTATTTTGGTTCTTTCAAAGAGAGTCTGCTAGCCTATAAAATAAAATTGCCAGAAACAAATCCGGATTTATTAAGGAGGAACAACATGGTTATTCTTAAAAAAGGAATGTTAGCTGCCTGCTGTTCAATTGCCTTAGTGGGAAGTTTATTGGCAGGTTGTAGTACGGCAAATACATCATCGGTTCCTGCCAAACGCATAACGCTTTCATGGATGAGATATGAGCATTCTTCGCAAGCTTTAGATGTAAATTCGACCATTGTTCAAGAAATTAAAAAAAGAAAAAATGTGAAGCTTGAATTACAAAGTGTCCCACAAAGTAATTATGAGGATAAGAAGAAAACGCTAATTGCTACAAACTCTATACCTGATGTGATGATGGTTAATCAAAATGATCTTTCGAACTACGCGGATTCGAATATTTTCCTAGATCTCACCCCTTATCTAGATAAAATGCCGAATTTTCAAAAGCTTATTCAACAAAAGCATGAAATCAATAAGACAAAAGTTGATGGCAAGTTATATGGCTTTCCCCTCTTAACCAAATGGAGCTTGCAGTCGGGTCAGCTTCCGATGATTCGTGTAGATTTGTTGACAAAGCATAACTTAAAAACCCCAACGACCTATGATGAACTCTATCAGGTACTCAAAAAGCTTAAAGAAGCGTATCCAGATTCTTATCCGTTTACTAGCCGTGCAGCAAATGGTAAAACGGGAACAGAAAATTTGATCAATCAAATTGCTTTCGGTTTTGGTAGTGGATATACCAATATTACAGGTACAAAGGTTTATTTTGAGCATGCTACAAAACAATATAAATTTGGTCCATTTTCACCTGAATTTAAAGATGCTATTACCTACCTTCATAAGCTCTATAAAGAAAAACTTCTTGATCCGGATTATTCCGTAGCAACCTCACAAACATGGGTGGAAAAATTAAGTACGGGAAAATCTTTCTTTTACCAAGATAACAATGGTTTCGGTGCAAACTTTAATAAAGCACTTCAGGCTAAAGAGCCAGATGCCAAGTTCGAATTGTTACCTGTCATGGCCAGTGATAAGGGGGTTAAACGTAACAACGTATATCAACTTGATCATCTGGGTGAAATGTATGCAATAAGCTCCAAAGTGAAGAATCCAGAAGAAGTTATTAAGTTTATCGACTGGATGTATGGAGACGAGGGGACAAATCTGACAAGCTTTGGTGTAGAGAACGTTGACTATACACTTGCTGATGGCGAATATAAGATTTCTGAAGCGACGCAAGCGAAATTTAAAGATAAACAAGATCCTTTCCGGGCGATGCAATCAGCACTTGGAACCGGTTACCTTGGCTTAGCACTTCATTCTGACGACCATCCTCTGGTTCCCTCTTCTGCACCGGAACTAATTAAGTGGTCTGAAAAGGCAATCAAGGATCTTGCTGATGGTATTAATTTCAGAGAAGTGAATGATCCTCCATTTAATAAAGAAGAACGAGAAAAACTTAAACAGCTCCGCACTCAACTAGATGCGTATTTAACGCTGAATATGGATAGATTCATAATCAATGATGGGGCATTGAATGATTGGGATAGTTTTATTAAGCAATGCAAAGAAAAGGGCGCAACTGAAATTGAAGCGATTTATAATACGGCACTCGCAAGAGTAAATAAATAGGACTAAGGTTGGGGCATTCATATAACGGTATGGTTGTTATTGCGCAGCATATCAAATATACCGTTTGTATGTATTCATCATATCTGTACTAACCATTTATCCCTTTGTGAAAAACACTATTTACAAGGTGCAAAGCTAGGTTCACAAAAGGGATGAAAGTTGGGACTTTGTTGTATTTATATTACAGAATCATGGTCCAATCATGTGCGAAGGAATAGCCTCGTTATTACTAATAAACGAAGGTTCCTATATAAAGTTGAGGAGATGGTGTTTAATGAATACGAAATCAGGATTCAACCGACTGCAAGGAGATTTGCCAAAGATCGGAATACGCCCGGTTATTGACGGACGCCGAGGTGGAATTCGCGAGTCACTTGAGGATCAAACGATGAACATGGCGATTGCTTGCGCACAATTATTGAGTGAGAATCTGCGTCACGCAAATGGAATGCCAGTGGAATGTGTCGTAGCTGACACCACGATTGGTGGCGTAGCTGAAGCTGCTAGAGCAGCGACGAAGTTTCGTAAGGAAGGCGTGGGTTTAACCATTACCGTGACTCCTTCCTGGTGCTATCCGTTAGAAACGATTGACACAGATCCGCTTATGCCAAAAGCAATCTGGGGGTTTAACGGCACAGAACGTCCAGGTGCGGTGTATCTTGCTTCTGCTCTTGGCGCACATAATCAAAAGGGAATCCCTTCTTTTAGTATTTACGGCAAAGATGTGCAGGATACTGGTGATCAACATATCCCTGAAGATGTTCAGGAGAAGTTGAAGAGGTTTGCCAAAGCCGGACTAGCTGTTGCAACGATGCGCGGTCAAGCCTATTTAGCTATGGGAACGGTTTCAATGGGCATTGCTGGTTGTATTGTCGATGAGACGTTTTTTCAGGATTATTTGGGTATGCGCAATGAATATGTGGATATGAGCGAGTTCATTCGTCGTATGGAACGAGGAATTTACGATAAAGACGAATATGTGCGTGCACTAGCATGGACGAAGGAAAACTGCCAAATCGGCGCGGATGTGAATCCACCGGAACTTAAGCGAACGGCCGAACAGAAGGAGCAGGATTGGGAAACTGTAATCAAAATGACTCTGATTGCTCGTGATCTGATGGTTGGTAATGCCAAGTTAGCTGAACAGGGCTTCGAGGAAGAATCAATGGGTCATAATGCGATAGCTGCCGGCTTCCAAGGCCAGAGAGCGTGGACTGATCATTTTCCAAACGGGGATTTTATGGAGGCGATCTTAACCAGTTCATTTGACTGGAATGGCATTCGAGAGCCGTATATGCTGGCTACGGAAAATGATAATTTGAATGCCGTGACGATGCTTTTCGGTCATTTATTGACGGACAGAGCACAAATTTTTGCTGATGTGCGGACATACTGGAGTCCTCAGGCCGTAAAACGTGTAACTGGTCAAGATCTGACAGGAATAGCCGCTGGAGGAGTTATTCATCTGATTAACTCAGGACCAGCGGCGCTGGATGGAACCGGTAATCAAACGATGAATGGGCAGCCCGTGATGAAACCGTATTGGGATATTACAGAACAGGATGTGCAGCAATGCCTTCAAGCTACACAGTGGTGTCCAGCAGTCGATTTCTTCCGGGGAGGCGGCTACTCTACTGACTTCACGACGCGCGGGGGCATGCCGATGACAATGGCACGTATCAATCTAGTCAAAGGTTTAGGACCGGTTCTGCAGTTGGCTGAAGGCTACTCCGTTGAATTGCCTGAAGAGGTACACGATGTACTCGATAAACGTTCCAATCCGACATGGCCAACGACATGGTTCGTGCCGAATCTGACAGGAGCAGGCGCATTCAAGGATGTGTATACCGTTATGAATAACTGGGGTTCTAACCACTGTTCTGTCAGCTACGGTCATGTGGGGGCGGACTTGATAACGCTTGCATCTATGCTGCGTATTCCGGTATGTATGCATAACGTTGCGGATGAACACATATTCCGTCCAACTACTTGGACGGCATTCGGCGCCAATGATCCGTTGGGAGCGGACTATAGGGCATGTGAGACTTTTGGTCCGTTGTACAGATAAAGCAGGAGGGGCATAATGGAGAAAAAGTATGCGATTGGTATTGATTACGGAACGGAATCTGGAAGAGTGCTTCTCGTGGATATCGAAAATGGGGAAGAAATCGCGGTGCATGTGACACCTTACCCTCACGGTGTGATCGACGAACGTTTGCCGAATTCTGATAAATTGCTGGAGCCCTATTGGGCTCTTCAGCAACCAGACGACTATTTGGAGGTATTAAGAAATTCAGTGCCAGCCGTACTAAGGAGCTCGGGTATTGATCCGAAGCAAGTGGTCGGAATCGGAATTGATTTTACAGCGTGCACGGTTCTTCCTGTTGATGAGAGTGGGGTTCCTTTATGTTTTCAAGAGGAGCTTCGGGATGAGCCTCATGCTTATGTCAAGCTGTGGAAACACCATGCGGCGCAGGAAGAAGCAAATCGAATTAATGAGAAAGTGGAGCGCCTGGGGGCTGCCTTCTTAAGTCGATATGGCGGCAAAACATCCTCTGAATGGATGGTGGCCAAGGCGTGGCAGATGCTGAATGAAGCGCCTGTGATTTATGAACAAACACATCGTTTGATGGAAGCGGCCGATTGGGTTGTTCTGCAGCTAACGTCTAATTCAATTCGAAGCAGCTGCTGTGCGGGTTATAAGGCATTTTGGCATAAAACAGATGGCTATCCGTCGAAGGATTTCTTTCGAACCTTGGATCCTAGGCTTGAAACATTCGTTGAAACTAAACTTCAGGGAGACATTTCTTTGCTTGGCTCTAAAGCGGGTGAACTGACCGTCGAAGCAGCTACGATGATGGGGCTTCACCCTGGAACAGCAGTAGCTGTTGGTATCATTGACGCTCATGCGGGTGTTGCGGGTTCAGGGGCAGTGCACGCCGGTCAAATGGTAATGGCAATGGGAACTTCATTGTGTCACATGCTGCTAAGTGATAAGGAAATACATGCGGAAGGCATTTGCGGAGTCGTAGAGGATGGGATTGTTCCTGGGTTGTATGGCTATGAAGCGGGACAACCGGCAGTCGGCGATTTATTCGGTTGGTTTGTTGAGCAGGGTGTTCCAGGTTATGTTAAGGATGCAGCTGTAAACGAAGGCATCAGCGTACATGCATATTTGGAGAAACTGGCATGGGAGTTGAAACCTGGACAGACAGGTTTACTTGCATTGGATTGGTGGAATGGCAATCGTTCGGTGCTCGTCGACGCGGATTTGAGTGGACTGATGGTTGGTATGACCTTGCAGACGAAGCCGGAAGAAATATATCGTTGCCTGTTGGAAGCTGCTGCCTTTGGCACCCGAAAAATCATTGAGACGTTTGAGCAAGCTGGTGTTAAGGTGAGCGAACTGATTGCTTGTGGTGGTCTACCTCAGCGGAATCGGCTGCTCATGCAAATATTTGCAGACGTGACCCGTCGTGAGATCAAGGTAGCCGATTCAACGCAAACTACAGCACTCGGTGCAGCTATTTTTGGTGCAGTTGCTGCCGGTACAGAGCGTGGTGGTTATGCAAATATTGTGGAAGCGGCTTCTCGTATGACCCGTGTTCGTCAAGAAAGCTATAAGCCAAACCATGAACATAGCCATGTTTATGATGAGTTGTACTTTGAATATAACCGTCTACATGATCTCTTCGGCCGGGGCGGCAGTGATGTCATGAAGGCATTGAAGCGGATTAAGCAAGGAGGCAACGTTGAATGAATGCTATTTTACAGCAAATGACAACTCGCTATCCAGAGTTAAGTGATTGTATGCCAGATATCGAATTGGGATATGAACTTTTATACAATTCCTTTAATCAAAATGGCAAGCTGCTATTATGTGGAAATGGTGGAAGTGCAGCAGATTGTGAGCATGTTGTTGGTGAATTGATGAAGGGATTCATGTCCAAACGGCCACTGTCCTCATTGATTAGCGAAAATTTCGAGCGTGAATTTCCGGGAGAAGGCGCTGGTATTGCTGAAAGGCTGCAAGGCGCGCTGCCAGCGATTTCACTCGTTAGTCACACAGCTTTGATAAGCGCTTATGCAAATGACGTTTCTCCGGAAATGATTTTTGCTCAGCAAGTGTATGGCTATGGACGTCCAGGGGATGTATTAATTGCTTTTAGTACGTCCGGTAACTCTCTTAATGTACTTCGGGCCTTGCAAGTTGCCAGGGTGCAAGGAATGAAAACCATTGGTTTCACTGGTTGTAGTGGAGGTAAATTGAAGTCGCTTTGCGATGTGGCCATATGTGTGCCTTGGGAAAGAACATCTGATATCCAAGAGAGGCATCTGCCCATCTATCATGCATTATGCAGTATGCTGGAGGAGGCGTTTTTTCCCACATGACAATGCTGGCAGCGATCGATATTGGTGGAACAAAATGTGCTGTGAGTTTGGGCGTTATGGAAAAAGGTCGAGTCGTTATTTTGGAAAAAATAAGTTTCCCTACGCCGTCTAACCCGAAAGTGGCCATGGATGACATCACAACAGTCCTGGAAACTGTAATATCTAGATATCCTGAGCAGACACCTGCGGCGCTAGGCATCAGCTGCGGAGGTCCATTAAACAGCCAGGCTGGACTCATCCTCTCGCCTCCGAATCTGCCAGACTGGGATCATATTGATGTGATCACTCCTTTTCGCGCGCGTTACGGTATTCCAGTTGGCTTGCAGAATGATGCGAATGCTTGTGCGTTAGCCGAGTGGCGGTTTGGCGCGGGGAAAGGCTGTCGAAATATGATTTTCCTTACCTTCGGTACGGGGATGGGGGCAGGGCTTATTCTTAACGGACAGCTCTATAGGGGAACGAATGACATGGCCGGTGAAGTGGGGCATGTTCGTTTAGATGCTGAAGGACCATTGGGATATGGAAAGGAGGGTACATTTGAAGGTTTTTGTAGCGGCGGAGGTATTGCGAAGCTCGCGCAAACTATGGCGATAAAAGCTATGCAAGAAGGTAAGGCTCCTTCCTTCTGTAAAAATATGAACGAATTGGCCGGTCTGACTGCTGAAAAAGTAGGAAAGGCTGCGCAAGAAGGGGATCCGTTGGCACTGCAAGTATTTCATTTGGTAGGTCGACGGTTAGGACAGGGACTTGCTATGTTGGTAGATGTACTCAATCCGGAAAAAATCGTTATTGGTAGTATCTATGGGCGGCAGCAAGAGCTGCTTGAGCCAATTGTCATGACCACGTTGAGACAGGAAGCCTTATCTTTGTCCCTGGATGTATGTGAGATTGTTCCTGCTGGGTTGGGTGAGCAAGTTGGAGATTATGCAGGATTATCTGTTGCCATGGAAATGTTTGAAAAAAGGGCAGGCGAATTATGACAGACGGCCTTTCAGTTTGAAAAGTTGGATTTAAAGGCTTTTTTGAAAAACAAAATCAATGTGGATTCGCTCTTACCCGTGCGGGTTTTGCAACGAGTATGGAAAAGGCCGTGGTCCATTTCGCCGTGGGTGCAGCCTTTATCATCACTCGGTTTCCTTTTTTCATCTTATCCAAGACGTTCATGTGCTTATATCAAACGACTATTCGGAACATTTGATGAGCACCAAATTTAACAAAGCGCTGGTCAAAAAAAGTGCCAGAACGGTAGTTTTTTCGTAGAAAAAATCATTAAGTTTCTTTGATAATTTGGAAGCTTGGCTTCACATTAGTGAAATTGTCCCATGCCCCAATCAAAATGTTCCTGATTGCTTGGGAAATCACTACCTCCCGATATTCCCCATATGGATCGGATATTCTCTATGGTTCAGGTAATGTGAGCCGATAGGGGGTAGGCTTCCGGCGAGAAAAGTGCCTGGAATGACTCGCAAACAGCCATTCTCTTCATCCGCGCGATCCAAATGGACACTAGCGGCGAGCATCGTATGCTTCTCGTGCGGGAAATATGGATAGTCCTGATGCATCGGGAAAGCAGCGTCATTTCAGGCGGCTTTACCAACATCTTCGTATGATGTAGTTGAACGTTCGGTCCGATGATTTGTCTCAATACAGCGACCATATTAGGGTGAATAACAGCTCGCATGAAGGTAGAATCGTGATAGTGCACATCATAAAAGCCTTTAATAACGAGCTTCTTCAGCTCTTCTGCTAGAAAATAGTCTCCCTGCCAAGTATCATTTGTATCTGCTTTCGCATGTGCCGCACGTACAATTATTTACTCGACCGCTTGTCTCATTTTAGCTACTTCCGTTTCATTGAAGCCCCCCACCCCTATATAAGCAAATCCCCATTCTCTTTGTAAAAATCGACATCCTTGGATTGTATCATCGTTTATTCCTCCATTTAGTGTTTGCTGCTAAAGTGACTATCTCTCTTTAAACTACACCTCCGATGTCTTTTTCAACAGAGGACATTATTTTGTACAATAAGGTCAAAAATTCTAGAGAGGCGACCATCTATCTGCACTAAGAAACGTATTCGATGCTAAATGAAACTGTAAGCGTTATCCGAGGTTCTGGAGCCTGCTTTAAAGTTCATTATTGGGGTGTAGATCCCTGTATGTTTGAGAATCAGCCGCATAAGCATTCCTTTTTCGAAATCTGTTACATTCTGGATGGAGAAGAGCTGCGGAATGGCTTAACCGAGGAGACGAAGGAAGAAATCATTGCGGCTATTGTCAACAAATGGGAAGAACAATAGCCAACTTGATTTCTAGGAGATGGGGGTCGAGATGGACTGTGTGGAAGAACGAACAATGAGTTCCGATGGCAGCATAATTCTGCGAAATTCGTTGCTAGCGTTTCCTTCTATGCGTTCTAACAGAAGCTGCATCCCAAGCTGGCCAAATTGATAGGCAGGTTGTGCGGCAACCGTGAGGAACGGGTTAATCATACCAGCGGGTCCGAAGTCGTCGAAGCATACGACAGAAATATCGCCTGGTACTTGTAAGCCGCGCTGGCGCAGGGATTGAATGACCCCGACGGCCAACGTATTATTAGCTGCGAAAATAGCCGTAGGCGGCTCTTCAAGCGCGAGCAGATCATCTAAGGCAGAGTCATCGTGGAAGTCGCGAAAACCTAGATGAATAACGAGCGAATCGTCCACAGTTAGGCTATTTAGCCGAAGTGCCTCACTATAGCCTTTGTACCGCAGGCGTGCCGTCGAAACGTCTTGCGAACCATTCACTAATGCTATGCGTTGATGTCCTAGCGAGAACAAGTGTTCAACGAGATTGCGTGCACCTTCCTTACTGTCACCCAGTACGACATCCGCATCAATGCCTGGAATTTCACGATCTAAGACAACGAATGGAATTTGATGCTTTTGTAGCAGCTGCAAATTTTCGAGGGATAGATCACCTGCAGGTGCAAATAAAACGCCGTCCACGCGTGTGGAGAGAATCATATCTACGTAATCCTTTTCTTTCACATAATCCTCATCACTATTGGCAAAAAGTAAGCGATAGCCCGCCTTTTTCGCAGCATCCTCGGCACCTCGGGCTAAAGTTGTATAGAACGGATTCGTGATATCCGTAATAAGCAGGGACAGAAGGTTCGTCTTCTGTGAAACTAAGCTGCGTGCCAATGCATTCGGGATGTAGTGGAGCTCTTCCATGACTTTCTGCACTCGCTTACGCGTCTCTTTACTGATCCGGCCTGTGTTATTAATCACTCTGGAAACCGTCATAGCGGATACACCGGCCTTTTCGGCGATGTCATAGATTGTTATCACGTGGGTTCTCCTTTTATGTGCCAAGTCGTTGTTCAACGTGTAGTCGTTTATTTTGTATTGTATAGAAATAAAGGATTGACAGCAAGACATATAATTGTTAATTTTGAGTTATCGATAACAAATAATGAAATAGGAGATGTTGATGATGTTAAAAGGGATACCTTCGATCCTCTCCCCTGAGCTTCTTAAGGTGTTGATGGAGATGGGGCATGGCGATGAAATCATCTTAGCAGATGGCAATTTTCCTGCAGCCAGTCATGCGAACCGGCTGCTGCGTTGTGATGGTCATGGCGTACCCGAATTATTGAAAGCGGTTTTAACCCTATTCCCACTGGATACATATAGCGAGCAGCCTGTTTCACTCATGGCTGTCATTCCTGGTGACCCGGTTGCAACGCCCATTTGGGGGGAGTATGAGGGGATAATTAGTGAATACGCAACACCAGCTATTGAGTACGTGGAACGGTTCGCTTTCTATGAGCGGGCGAAGAAGGCATATGCGATTGTAGCAACGAGTGAAAAGGAGCTTTATGCCAATATTATTTTAAGAAAAGGCATAATTTAATAGAAATTAATTTATCGATAACTCTAGTTAATTGTGAATGTGTTTGAATGACCGCCTTACTGTACAAAAGGATGGGAATGTGCAATTCTTTACATGGTAAATCAAGGAATCACGTTACAATGAAACCATCACTAGATTGGAACCACAAGACAATTAATTATATATAAGTGCAGATTATTTATTAAAACCTTATTATACTCAATAAGAAGCGAGGATATTTTATGTCAACTGCATCCCTTTACTCGAATCGGCCATTTGGTAGAACTGGCCTGCTTGTATCTCCGCTTTGTGTTGGTGGAGCTCCATTAGGTGATATGCCGGAAGCCTTTAATTCTAGTGCACCAGAAGAAACCGCGCTGGAAACAATTCGCGCTGCCTTCGCAAGCCCGATTAACTTCCTCGATACTGCTGCGGCCTATGGTGAAGGCGAGAGTGAGCGCCGTATTGGCAAGGTAATTAAAGAGAACGGCGGACTCCCATCGGGTTTTGTGCTCGCTACCAAAGCAGACCGGTGTTTAAGGACTGGCGACTTCAGCGGGGATCAAATAAAACGATCCATTGAAGGAAGTCTAACCAGGTTAGGGCTAGATCGTCTGCAATATGTCTATATCCATGACCCGGAACACTCCACCTTTGAAAATGTTATGGGTGCAGGTGGGCCGCTTGAGGTGCTGAAAAATTTCAAGGATCAGGGGGTCATAGATCACATTGGAATATCTGGTGGGCCCATCGACTTACTTATTCGTTATGTAGAAACAGGGGTGTTTAGCGCCGTTGAGACCCATAACCGCTATACACTGCTCAATCGATCAGCTGAGCCTTTGCTTGATATCGCCAATCAATTGGAGGTTGCCGTAATTAACGCAGCACCTTATGGCAGCGGCATATTGGCAAAAGGTCCGGATGTCTACGCACGTTATGCGTACAGTGATGCACCTCCTTTGTTGCTTGAACGTGCACGATCCTTAATGAAAGTCTGCCAGGCATGGAATGTGCCCTTAGCCGCTGCTGCACTTCAATTCTCCATGCGTGACTCCCGCGTCGCGAGTACTGTTGTTGGCATGAGCAAGCCGGAACGAGTAGCACAGACGTTGGAGCTTGCTAATTATCCAATTCCTTCAGAGCTCTGGCCTGCACTGGACGAAATTGGATATTCTACTGAGGATCCCGAAGCAGATAGATTTTAATTCTCTCTTCCGACGATACGTATTTCATGAGTAATTTTCAAAAAGGAGATAGATATCGATGAACGAAATTTACCAATTCGATGAAATTGCTAGACTTCCATTACCTGGGGATAACTGCGCCGTTGCGACTCGCAATTTGGACGCCGGCACCGTCATTCATTATGAAGGCCAAACCTTGATCATAGATTATACTGTTATGGAAGGCCATCGTTTTGCTGTGAAGACAATTGATCCCGGTGTAGAGTTGCTTTCATGGGAAATGCCTTTTGGTGTGGCTCTACAAGCAATTCAGCCCGGTCACTATGTGATCAACGAGACGGTATTGGACGCACTTAGTGCGCGTCAGCTGAAGTTTGCTCTGCCAGAGGCGCCTAATTTTGCGGATCAAGTTCATCCCTATGTGCTTGACGAGGAAAACTTTCAGCCCGCCCCGGCATCGCCGGCATATTCGGAAATTCGTACTTTTATGGGGTATCGCCGCCATGCAGACCGCGGAGTAGGTACCCGTAACCACATCGTCCTGCTTGGGACCACCTCCCGAACAGGCAGCTATGTGAAGCAGCTTGCCGCTCGTTTGCAAGGCGAGCTGAAGAACTACCCTAATGTGGAAGGGATTGTTCCAGCAGCGCACACGGAGGGTAGCACGGAAAATCCGAATAACTTGGACTTGCTGTTGCGGACGCTCGCCGGATTTATGGTAAACCCCAACGTCGGTGCGGTTCTGGCTGTCGATTATGGCAATGAACCGGTAACCAACCAGATGGTTGAAGCATATTTGCGCGAACATGGCTACCCAATCGATGAAGTGCTGCACAAGTTTGTGTCGCTCCAAAGCAGCTTTGAAGAAAATCTGGTCCAATGCGAAGCGATTGTACGAGAATGGCTGCCCACAGTCAATGCGATGCAGCGGACGCCTGAATCCATCAGCCACCTTAAGATCGGATTGCAGTGCGGCGGCTCGGACGCTTTTTCCGGCATATCCGCGAACCCTTTGCTAGGTTGGATCTCAGAAGAATTAGTGCGCTACGGCGGCTCTGCCAGTCTGGCGGAAACCGATGAATTGATTGGCGCGGAACCCTTTGTCCTCTCGAAGGTTCGTAACGTGGAAACCGCCCGTAAGTTTTTGGAGCTTGTGCAACGTTTCAGGGAACGTACGTCCTGGCATGGTGCAAGTGCGGAAGGGAATCCATCCGGTGGCAACATCTATCGCGGCCTTTATAACATTTATCTTAAATCCATTGGCGCTGCCCAGAAGAAAGATCCGACCACTCGCCTCGATTATGCCACAGAGTATGGGGAGCTCATGAAAGATGGCGGATTTTATTTCATGGACAGTCCCGGCAATGACCTCGAGAGCATCGCTGGACAGGTGGCTGCAGGCTGCAATATGATTTTCTTTACGACTGGCAACGGCTCGATCACGAATTTCCCTTACTTGCCGACGGTCAAGGTTGTTACGACTACCCGTCGCTTCCAATTATTGTCCGATGATATGGATGTCAACGCGGGGCAGTATCTGGAAGGCAAGTCTATGGATGAGCTCGGCAAAGAGGTCTTCGATCTTACCATTCAAATTGCCTCTGGTCAGCGGAGTGTGGGGGAGAAGGCGGGTCATGCCCAGGTTCAGATTTGGCGCAACTGGCAGCAAAATGATGCGAGCCAGCTGGAGACATTACTTCATCCCCCTGTGCCGTCGGGAGAGCCTATTGAAATCCAAGAGGACGCTGAAGCGACGGTTAGCTCTATCCAATTCAATCTTACTCGTCATCAAGACCGCACGGCCAGCGACAACATTGGCTTGATCCTGCCGACCAGTCTTTGCGCCGGACAGGTGGCCAATATGATTACGAAGCAGTTGAATAAGCAGGGTGCCGGGCAACCCGAGGTCACGCGATTTGTGGCATTGGCTCACACGGAAGGCTGCGGGAATTCGGGGGGGCAAGCCGAACAGATGCTTGCTCGAACGATGATCGGTTACATCACTCATCCGATGGTGAAACATTGTCTGCTGCTGGAGCATGGCTGCGAGAAAACCCACAACGACTTTATGCGCCATCAAATGGAAGAGATTGGTGTTGAAACGAGCCATCTAGGTTTTGCCAGCATTCAGCTTGACGGAGGAATTACGAAGGTGACGCAAAAGGTAGAAGCATGGTTTGCCGATCAATTGGCAGCAGCTGGAGCAGCTGAGAAGGAGACAGTTGGTCTGGCTGGTCTGCGTATTGGCATCATAAGCGATGGTGCCATCTCCAACGACGAAGGAGAGCAGCTTGTGAAGCTGACCAAAATGGTTGTCAAAGCAGGCGGCTTAGTGGTTGTCCCGGAGAACAGCGGTCTACTTTCCACAGCTTCTTATAGCCAAAATATATTCACTTCATCCAATGTCCTGCCATCCATTGCCTATGGTGAGCATGTCCGCCGCAATGGCTTCCACATCATGGAGACCCCGACCGAGCATTGGGTGGAGACGGTTACGGGCCTAGCTGCCACGGGTGTAGAGTTAATTATCGCATTAGTCGGTAATCGTCCGATGCAGACGCATCCGTTTGTTCCTATGCTGCAAATAGCATCGGAAACGGGAATGCTGCAAAACTATGAAAATGATCTGGATTTGCTGCTCATTGGAGATCCGAATGCTTGGACGAACTTGATTCTCGATCGCGTCAAACAAACCATTGAGCATACTTATACACCCCGTCTCTACCAGCAGGGTAATGTTGATTTCCAATTAACACGTGGCTTCTTGGGTGTTTCGTTGTAATTTTAATTTCTATTTGAAAAAGGAGTGGGCAGGGTTGATTCCCTGTAAACTCTTCTTTTTAC
This sequence comes from Paenibacillus sp. J22P51, assembly GCF_059692215.1. Lineage (NCBI taxonomy): Bacteria > Bacillati > Bacillota > Bacilli > Caryophanales > Paenibacillaceae > Paenibacillus > Paenibacillus sp. J22P51. The sequence goes on from NZ_JCAUAZ010000002.1 coordinate 389,670, forward strand.
TGTGAAGCTTATCAATTTGATCCATACTAGGTGGAAAGAGCGCACCAACTGATGCTGGGGTATCTGGAAGCTATCCAGTATGAGAAAGAGAGGTTTAGGGGCTTTTCTTCTTTATTTCTGCCTATTTCACTCCTACATCTTATGAAAGAAAAGGAGCAATTAGGTTTCTTAAGGATAGACTTATACGCTTAGGTATACCACTTCTCATTTTATTACTTTGTAATCGGTTCTTAACGGGCAACTTTTTAGTGGTACGAATGACATGGCTGGTGAGGTGGGACATATTCGTTTAGAAGCGACTGCTCCAGAGAATGAGAATAATGGATCCCATCCAAGATCGGGTTCGATCGGCCATCGCTGCTGTTGCCATTTGACCAAATGCGTGCAGATTTTTAGCGCGAAACATATCATAGATGGAACCAGTGAGACAGAGTTCCAGCCGAACCGCTCAATAACACGGATTGAATTTACGGCTCTTTTGGTGCGGGCATTACATCTGAATGCGGGAAACCGGACACATTTCTTTGATGTTGATGAGAATGCCTGGTACAGTGATATTGTTTCCGCTGCTGTACATGCGGGGATCATCGAAGGCATGAGTGATTCCACATTCGCACCCGATAGCGTAATTACGCGTGAGCAAATGGCTGTCATGCTATTGAGAGCAGCTGGCCTAAGTAATAGAACATCATCGATTCAAGAGAAATCGATCCATTTCTCAGACGCTGCATCTGTCAGTGTATGGGCTGAGATTTACGTTGAGCAAGCTGCTCAGAAAGGTCTGATCCACGGTAAGGATAACGGTGCTATGGATCCTCAATCGATGACAACGCGTGCAGAAAGTGCGCAAGCAATTATTAATTTATTGAAGGGTTTTTAAATACCCAGACTGAGACTTTTCATAAAACCGGCCTTCGTTGAACGAGGGTCGGTTTTATGTGAATAGGGTGGAATGGACGTGCGAACCATTGTGAATTTTAGCGAGGGACGGCTAGCATTATAGTATTTACATAATCCAAATCATCCTTGTTTAACGCATTGATTCATAATGTAAGCGATCTCAAAGACAGACCGGTTGTATGAAAAGTCTTTCAGAGTTTGGTGATATCCCTAAACTTATGGCCACATTGCGGGAGGCATAACCTTTCCAAAACGTTAAACTTATGGGTGAAGTTTCAGAAAACAAATCATCTCCTGTAAAGTTTTGAATTCATATAGGTGGCCCATCACGGCACAAACGATTTACGTTGCTTCGTGTTCACAACCTCAAAAAATTCGACAATACGGGCGAAGATTTAGAAGATTTGATTTCGATAGGGACGATCGGACTGATCAAAGCTATCGAATCCTTCTCCCCGAACAAAGGGACAAAGCTGGCGACTTTTGCAGCACGTTGTATTGAGAATGAGATCCTGATGCATCTACGCTCCTTGAAGAAAACGCGGAAAGATGTGTCCTTGCATGACCCGATCGGAACGGACAAAGAGGGGAACGAAATTACTCTAATTGACATCCTCGGTAGTGAAGCAGATGATGTGGTGGATGCGGTGCAGCTTAAGATTGAGAAGAGCAAAATCTATCGGAATTTAGAGATTTTGGACGACAGGGAAAAGGAAGTCGTGGTAGGCCGGTTTGGTTTGGAGCTAGGTGGAGAAGAGCGAACGCAGAGGGAGATCGCGAAGGAGTTGGGCATTAGTCGCTCCTATGTATCGAGGATTGAGAAGCGGGCACTCATGAAGTTGTATCATGAGTTTTATAAGGCGAAGCGGTAAGGTCAACGAGTTAGTGAATCGCAGACTTCATTCATTTGGCTTCAAATAATGGAGGCGAAGACAATGACAGCCTTAATCCAAATTGAGCATGTAAGTAAATTTTACTATATGGGCGGAGAGACGATTCGTGCTTTGGATGACATCTCGCTAGACATCAAGCAAGGCGAATTTGTCGCTATTATGGGGCCGTCGGGTTCAGGGAAGTCCACGCTGATGAACATCATTGGCTGTTTGGACATTTCGGATGAAGGGGTCTACACGCTTGATGGGAAGCAGATTCACGCTTTGAAGGATGCACAGCTAGCTGAGATTCGGAATCGGAAGATCGGGTTTGTTTTTCAGAGCTTTAACTTGCTGCCGAGATTAAGCGCTTATGAGAATGTGGAATTACCTTTGATTTATCGGGGATTGTCGAGAAAACAGCGAGAGCCGCTGGTTTTAAAAGCGCTGGAGTCTGTCGATTTATTGGATCGCAGAAGGCATTTTCCTTCGGAGCTGTCTGGTGGACAGCAGCAACGCGTAGCTATTGCGCGCACTTTGGCTGGAGATCCTCCGATTATATTGGCGGATGAGCCGACTGGAGCGCTGGATTCAAAGACGGGCGTGGAGATCATGGATATTTTCAGGCGATTAAATGAGCAGGGGCGGACTATTATTGTGATTACGCATGATCGGCAGGTTGCGGAGCAGGCGAAAAGAGTAGTAAGGTTCCGGGATGGGCGATTGGTTCATTAACGGAATTGAACTACATTAATGGATAGTGGCCTTACGAGAAATCGTAGGGCTATTTGAATTTTTAAAAGATTGCTTAGTGATTTAAGAAATAGCCCAAAAAACAGCCATGGAAAACGACTGTACAATATATCACCTTATTATGGCTTACTATTATTGATCTGGCGTATCAGTAAAAAGTGTGCTGCAGAACTGACTTAAGCTCATTCCAGTCTTCCTTTTAAATATCTTTGCAAATGCATGAATGTTGGTGTAGCCGACTTTATTTGCAATCTCCCCGAAAGATAGTCCCGATTGTAGAGCTAGTTCCTTGGCTTTTTCTAGTCGAATCCAGACAAGATATTGCATAGGTGACATGCCGAAGGCATTGCGGAACTGCGTGATGATGTAGTTGCGGCTCCAACCGGAAAGCTTCTCCAGGTCTTGATGATTAAAGCCATCCTGCAGATGCTTTGTAATATAATTACGTATAAGGATGAGCTTAGCTCTGTTTGCATCTTCTTTCTTTGAAGATCGGACGGCAAGCTCTTTTTTGTGTGTTGATATCTCATATAAGGTTTGAGTGAGCAGGCTTTGACAATGGAAATGATCTTTTGCATCTGGCATTCGGTAATGATGGACAAGCTCTGTGAGCTTATGTTCAAGAGTGTGATTGTGGTAATTTCCCAGATAATGTGTTGTGGTTTCTCCATCTATATCAACAAGTTGCTGAATCGGAAAACCCGAGTCTCCAAAATGGAACACAATCGAAATACAGACATAAGGATGATCAGGACGAGTACTGACATGATGAAGCTCGTTTGGTCTATGGAACAATAGGTCGCCGCGTCTAGTCACATAATCACGGCCATTAATCTGATAGTCTGCGATCCCTTCTATTACATACTGCAACTGATATTGCTTAAGTATACGCGGTTTGAGTTTCCAGCCATTGGGGGCATTGAAGATGTGAGCCAGCGTAATATACGGAGGGAAATAGTATTGCTTTAATTGTTCCAGTGTATCATGCGGTTCCATAAAATAAAGCTTCTTTGACACAAGATACAACTCCTAACGGGTGAGATTCGCTGTTCTTAGTATACAAGGTATAAATATGAATAAAAAGTGTGATTTTGGTTACAACTCTGTTGCTTTCGACTAAATACGAACGGGCCAAAGCTCAGTAAAATATAAGCATGTAAGCAGGGAAATTAACAAATTTTTTAAAGGAGGATTAACAGTTCATGAAATTTTCTGATTTTGCTAGATCAGGCGAGGTGGTATCTCGCATCGGATTTGGATCTATGGGCCTAGGAGGCTCCTTTGGTACGTATGATGAAAAGTATTTAATAAAATCTGTCCTGCACAGTTTGGATCAAGGTGTGACGCTGATTGATAGCGCACGTGCTTACGGCGAATCGGAACGAATTGTGGGGCTTGCGCTCAAAGAATGGCGGGGCGAACGTCCGTTTATTACCTCTAAAGTACAATCCCTCGGTCCAGGATCGATTGGATGGGGGACACATATTCCAGTTGAAACCGCTTACCCGCAAGGTTGGCTGCGCCGTTGTACGGAAATTTCACTAGAGCAGCTTGGTGTAGAGACGATAGACCTTATGCAGCTTCACCAATACTGGCCGCAGTGGGATAAGAAGGATTATTGGATGGAGGAACTGCTGCAGTTGAAGGAAGAGGGGAAAATTCGGTTTATCGGTATTTCAATTCCCGATCAGCGCCATGACATTGCACTCTCGATTGTGCAAAGTGGCAAAATTGACGCCGTTCAGACCGTTTTCAATATTTTCGATCCACTGCCGCTTGACTGTTTGATTCCATTTTGTGAAGAGCACGGTGTTGCATTCCTTGCTCGCTGTATTATGGACGAAGGCGGTTTGACGGGATTTCTGACCAAAGAAACCCAATTTGGCGACTTAGACTACCGGAAGTCTTATTTCGACTATGTACCACGTGAGATGTATATAGAACGAGTAGAACGTCTGCGTAAATTTATTCCGCAATACGCAGACAATTTGGCTGAGCTTGCAATTAAATTCGTATTGAAACATCCAGGGGTTACCACCGCACTCGTATCGATGCATGTGCCTGAGTATGCCGACCAAAACATTGCAGCTGTAGATAAGGAACCGCTACCGGATGACGTATTTGAAGAAATTCGTAAATATCACCGATGGGTGCGTAATTTCTATGACTCCAAATTTTGGTAGTATGGAAAAAGTGCTCTGGTCGGAGCTCTTGCCATATGAATTCAAAAGACGTTTGGCTCATCATCCGCTTGTCTTCCTTCCGTTAGGCATTTGCGAACCTCATGGTCAAATCTCCGCATTTGGGCTTGATACAATTAAAGCAGAATGGTTATGCATAGAGGCCGCAAGAAGATGCGGGGGTATCGTGGCTCCCGCACTTGGCTATCACATTCATGAGTCCGGCTATCACGCGCGCTGGTTGGAGGAAACAGTGGGGCGAGAAAATCCGCATATGACGGCGATGCCTCCTCATATTATGCTTCCTTTCTTCTTGTATCAGCTACGCGCATTCGTGAATGCGGGATTCCGCGCGATATTCGTGGTCAGCGGACATAGCGGTGGAAACCAATATGATCTTCGTAAGGTTGCGGAAGCATTTTCAGCAAAAACGGGTGTACCTGTCCGAGCGGTCAGCGATCCTGAGCTAGTTGAAGGCATGTATGTAGGTGATCATGCAGGAAAATATGAAATTTCTCAGCTTCAATTTCTTCGTCAAGATCTTATAGATTTCACACAATTGAATCTGCATTTACAGGACGGCTCGGGCGGGAGACTTGCGCTGGGCGAGGATGCCTTGGAAGCAAGTGCCGAGAATGGCGAGCGCATTATGCATGCTTGTCTGAATGAGTTATGCAAACAAGCAGATCAAATGAAAGTGAGCTTTCATAGCACTATGGATGCAATCGAACCTATTTCATACGAAAGTGTGGAAGAAATATGGCGTCAATTGGTTAAACAAGCTCAATGGACAACGACTCAGCCCCATCCAGGACAAAATCGTGTGTCGGCAGACTCACCTTGGAAGCCTTTTGAGCATGTGGAAGAAACGATGGGATAGGGACTTATCCCATGTTAATTAGGAGGAAAGTACGATGTCATCTACTAAAATAAAAAGAGATTACAGTCTCACCGGTCCTGAAAATAAGAGGGCTCAAGAGCGAGGGCTGGTAACATCGGAATGGTATCAGTCGCCCATCCCGCGCCAGCGGATGAAGGAACTCATGAAGCGAAAAGACGGTCCTGCGATTCGAGATACGATCATCTGGTTTGCACTGCTGATTGGCACGGGTGCTCTGGCTTATTATTCATGGGGCACATGGTGGGCAATACCTGCGTTTTTCTTATATGGGACGATATATGCCTCGCCTGGTGACTCACGTTGGCATGAATGCGGGCATGGTACCGCGTTTAAGACACCATGGATGAACGAAGTGATTTATCAAATCGCTTCATTTATGGTTCTCCGATCAGCTACGCCTTGGCGCTGGAGCCATTCGCGTCATCATAGCGATACGTATATTGTTGGTCGCGACCCTGAAATTCTAACTGAGAGACCTCCAATCTGGAAGGTCCTTTTCATGGAAATTCTCCATCTGTACGGTGGGCCAATAGAAATCAAAAGATTTCTATTGCATTGCTTCGGGAAAGTAGATGCAACGGAAAATGAGTACATTCCGCAATCAGAACGTAAGAAAGCCTATTTGGAGGCTCGCATTTACTTACTTATTTTACTGTCGGTTATTGGGTTGTCCGTGTATCTGCATAGCTTTCTCCCGCTCATGTTTGTGGGACTACCGACTTTTTATGGGACGCTTTTAATGTTACTTTTTGGAATGTCACAGCATTTGGGCATGTATGAAGATGTATTGGATCACCGCTTGAACTCGCGAACGATGTATTTAAATCCATTTTTCAGATTTTTATATTGGAATATGAATTATCATATCGAGCACCATATGTTCCCGATGGTTCCTTATCACGCACTGCCGGCTTTGCATAAAGAGATGCAAGCAGACTGTCCGCAGCCCTGCCGCAGTTTGGGAGCAGCGCTTAAAGAAGTAATCGTTGCCCTAATTAAACAGGGAAAAGACCCATCCTATACCATCATTAAGCCTTTACCAAGCACCGCACGGCCATATAAGCATAGTCCGCAGGGACACACAACCGTAGAACAAAGATCTAGTGCAAACAAAGTGACAACAGGAGGAATTACTCATGGAGCTTAAGGAATGGATTGAGGCATGTTCAGCTGATGAGATAGAGGAAGAGGACGTCATCCGCTTTGATTACAACGACCGAACATATGCTATTTATCGTACAGATAAGAATGAATACTACGCATCAGATGGTTATTGCACGCATGAAAAATTTCATCTATCGAACGGATTGGTTATGGGCAATACAATTGAATGTCCCAAGCACAACGGCCGATTCGAAATTACGACCGGTCAGGCGAAACGAGCACCGGTGTGTGTAGATTTAAGGATGTACCCCGTTAAAGTAGAAGCAGGCAAGGTTTATATCAGGGTCGACTAGAGGAGGATGAAAAATGGCTGATCCAGGAATGGTCATAGTCGGTGCTGGGGAAGCTGGCGTGCGTGCGGCTATCGAGCTTCGAACGCAAGGCTGGGAAGGCAGCATAACCCTTATCGGCGAGGAGAAATGGGCCCCTTATGAACGCCCGCCGCTTTCAAAGGATACTCTGATTAGCGAGCAAATGCCTTCGCCGGTATTTATTATGGACTCGGAGAAATTGCAACAACATCAGGTTATTACGATTCCCTTGAAAAGGCGATGGGGAATGGAACGGCGCAAGTCATACCGGCGAAAAGTTGTTGTGAGTGGCATCTGGAAGTTGCTATTGGAGCAGGAGATTGGCAGAAAGCAGTTCGGTAATGGAAGGACGCAAGAGCGAAATTTAATATGAAAATTGATCGTGCCAAGCGGAGCTTCTTCAATGCTTGGCATGATCAATTTCAGATACAAAAGTGATAATTGCAGACATTGTTGTCAGTCACCAGACAAAGTAAGATGAATGTAATAAAAAGAGAGAGAGAAGTGATTCCAAATGCCAAATTCATTGTTCATTTGCTATCCGAGAAGCGCTTCCCGTCAAGAGAAGTTTGCCGCAAAGGAAATACGCCGCTATTTGTATGTTCGTACTTCCGTCCTATTGCCGATGGTTGAGGAAGATTCCATGCCTGAAGAAGCAAGCGGCTTTATTGTTGGTTATTCGGACAGTAGGTTAATTACAGACATAATTGTTACTCCGCACGATCAGTTAGAACCTATGAGTGAACAAGGCTATCAGCTGAAGACTGTTTCTTCTTCAAGCAGAAAGCGTCTTGTCATCTCAGGAGGACGCAAAGGCGGATTGCTCTATGCTGCATACCGTATAGCGGAGCATTGGGGCATTCGGTTCGCTCTTCATGGCGATATTATTCCCGATCAGCAGATTCCGCTAGTACTGCCTGACATCGAGGAATCTGGTTCGCCTTTATTTCAACTGAGAGGTATTCTTCCTTTTCATGATTTCCCAGAAGGTCCGGATTGGTGGAGCCAAGATGATTATAAGAGCGTGTTGTCTCAGCTTCCGAAGCTGCGTATGAATTTCATTGGCCTGCACACATACCCGGAGAGACCGCGTACGAATCTATATGCAAGCGCTGAGCCTGCAACTTGGATTGGACTAGCAGAGGACGTGAATGACAACGGAGATGTTAACTATAGCTATCCTTCCAGACATTTCTCGAGCGTTAATGGTGCTTGGGGATATGCTTCGAAAGAAACTGGGAGCTATTCGGACGGCGGAGATCAATTGTTCGAAAGGGACGATTATGGCGCGGATTATATGCAAGGCATGGCGCCATGGCCGGAAACGATGGAGGCTAGCAATGAGCTATTCAATCGTTTCGGCCGCTTGCTGAGAAACGTGTTTTCGTATGCGCAGGAGCTTGGCATTTCAACATGCCTTGGGACGGAAGGGCCGCTTACTATACCGGCGGAGGTCAAATCTCATCTGATTCAGAAGGGAATGGATCTTGAGGATGAGAAGACGATTCAGCGTCTTTACGAGGGGGTTTTTACACGAATCAAACAAACGCATCCGCTTGATTACTTTTGGTTATGGACACCTGAATTATGGACATGGGGAGGCAACACGGAAGAGCAAACGCAAGCGACATTGCGCGATATACAAGCAGCCATTCATGCTGCGGAGAAGGTAGACACTTCGATTCAAGTGGCCACTAGCGGCTGGGTGCTAGGTCCTCAATCAGATCGGACCCTGTTTGACCGCCATTTGCCCAAGTCAGTGCCATTTAGTTGCATTAACCGAAATCTCGGCAACGAATTTGTAGAGCCTGGGTTTCAAGCCATTGGGCAGCGTCCAACCTGGGCGATTCCATGGGTTGAAGATGATCCTGCAATGATTCTACCGCAACTATGGGCGGGACGTATGCGAAGGGATGCAGCTGATGCTGCATCCTATGGATGCTCTGGTCTTATGGGCATACATTGGAGAACGAAAGTGATAGATCCAACTATTGCTGCACTCGCAGCTGCAGGCTGGGAGCAGGCGGGGTGGAACGTGAACCTTGATAAGCCCGAAGACGCGGGTTCGTATTCTACAGAAGGATATTGGGACGGTCAGGCGCGGTCAGTAGTGGTGTTGCCAGGCCTGCACGACGAGCGATATAGAACAGTCAGAGTCGGTATGAAAGGATACCGTTTGCAGGTGCCGAATGGCACCTATACGTTGACGTTAACATTTATGGAGTGGGAAGTTACGGAGCCTGGCAAGCGCGTGTTCGACGTTTTCACGAATGGAAGTATTGATAAAAGGATTTATCAGCTTGATATTTTCAGCGAAAGCAAAGGGGTAAATCGACCTTTGGAGCGTACGATCCATGAACTGAAAGTGTCTGATGGGTTCATTGATATTACCTTCAATTGCCATAGTGGCGAAGCTTGCCTGTGTGCAATAGAGGTGGAAGGGCAAACGGACGATATCAATCAGTTCAAGGGAGAGGCTTACTCACGTCTGATTAACTGCGGAGGTACTGCGATTGACAAATATGAGGCGGATCTTTCGGAGCTTAAGATACGCGAACGCGATTTGCCAATCGCCGATTTCTATATGGATTGGGCTACGGCGCAGTTTGGTGTGGACGTTGCGGCTGATATAGCCGAAGTGTTTACTGAGCTTGACGGCAAGCTCCCTCGTCCAGCAACTTGGGTGTCCGGTCCTGGCAGCACCATTGTTGTTAATCGTTCGCCATGGGCAGACGTATCTTTGCAATATGGATTTGTAAATCGACTGGAAACCCTGCGGGAGCGGGTTCGTGGAGCGGGACAAATGGAACGCTTCGATTATTGGTTGAATCAATTCCGTTTTCTGCGCAGCTCTGCTCAGATTGGGTGCACGCTGGGCTTATACGAAGCTGCGGTGGAAGCACTGCAAGCACAAGCTTCAGATGATCAAAAACGGCTTGCTGCCAGAGAAAATCTGTTGCCGATTCGCAAAGAGCTTGTAGAGCAATATTCGGAGCTAAACAGCCACCTGCTGGCAACTGTTTCAACGCCAGGAGAGTTGGGCACCTTCGCCAATGTTCAACAGCAGACGATGGAGCTCCAACTGCATAAACCGGGGCTGGATCTGGAGACATGGCTGGGTGAGCCGCTGCCGAAAGATGCTTTACCTGGTTCAAGTTATACTGGCAAACCGCGTATGATTGTTCCAACCGTCCGTACGAGTCTGGAGATAGGGGAGCCTTTGAATCTGAAGGTGATGATGCTAGGTCACAAGCCAGATCAGCTAACGCTATACTGGAAACCATTGGGTGAACAGGATTATCGCAAAGTAGAAGGATGTCATGTAAACCGCAATGTTTATCAAGTATTGCTGTCACCGGAATCGGACGAGGATTTTGAGTACTACATGGAAGCGGTCTTTCCAGACAGTGAGAAGCTGCGGTTTCCTGCAGGTGCGCCGTATCTCAATCAAACCGTTGTCATAAACGCATAGCTCGAGCTTAAGTCAAAAGCAAATCGTAAGCGAGCAATGGGAGAAAGCAATGAAGGACGCATAATGGAGGAAATGATAAAACCCTGTCTACAGTAAATGAACTGTGGACAGGGTTTTCGTCATTTATTATTTCGGAGATTTCCAAGCATCCACTTGTTTTTGCATTTCAGCAATGATTTTTTCGGAACCTGCCGTTTTCATTTTAGCCAAAAATTCATTGTATTTATCTTCCGAAGCAATTCCGAGTTCAATGGATCTGGAGTATTCGTCATAAACAGCACTCGTTTTCGCGATTTCGGATTTTACCGGCTCTGAATCGAAGTTAAATCCTAGTAATTTAGAAGATGTTGCGGATTCGTTCATTTTCTTCGTGTCTTCCCAAACCGTTTTAGGCATACCTTTTTCAACATTAGCAAGGAAGTTGGTAGCAAACATCCATGGAACTTGCGGGTTGTATGCTTTTTGATTGTCTCCAGGAACCATGAACCCATCTGCGTCGATTTTGAAATGGTTATCCTTAATACCGAAGTTCAACAGATTGTAAAGGTCTTTATCCGTATTCAAAAGCTCGAGCAGCATCATGGCTCTTTCAGGATTTTTCGAGTTTCTGTTAATACCTTGCATCGTAGCGGTAATACCGCTTGTTGTAAGATGTGCTGTTCCAGCAGGAGCATCCACCATAGGATAACCAGCTTGAGCCGTTTCCCCGATTTCGCCGCCTGGTTTGAAAGCTCCGCCGAGATTCACTGCCCATTTACCAGCCTTCGCATCGGTCCATTCATCCTTTTTCTGAGAAACGCGGTCTTTGGAATTCAATAAACCTTTGGCGTTCCAATCTCTCATTGTAGCTGCAAATTTCTTAGCTTGTGGAGTTTCGAACTGGTTAATGACTTTAAGTGATGCATCGGAGTATTCGACCGCACCCGGAACGTTAAAGCCAGAAATGGCATCAAGATTAAACAAATCACTGCCAACTTGATCAAAAGATGTAATAAACGCTTTCTTTGGATCATCCTTATGAACGCTCGTTACATATGGCTCCAACAGGTGTAAGGTGTCCATATTAATTTTTCCACTTACAGAACTAAGATCGAACTTGTATTTGTCTACCAAATCTTTAGGGAACATCAAGGCAGGGGTTCTGGCAGAGATCTGTTGGTTGACAAATCCATAAATGTTACCCTTCACTTTCGCAGCATCCCACATCACTTTTGGCACGGTAGCATAGGTTTTAGGAGCATATTCTACGAGCAAATCATCAAGAGGAAGAAAGGCACCTTTTGCAACATTTTGGCTGAAGTTGGTAATCCAGCTTGCCGTAAAGGCTATGTCATACGGTTCGCCTGAGGCAATGACAACTTGCATTTTCTGATCATAGTCTCCAAATGCGAAAGGTTTGAAATCTACGGTTGCGTTGATCTTCGCTTTCAATACCTTGTTCACTTCAGCGAATACTTTATCCTGCTCAGGCTGCGGAAAGTTCCCAGGGAAGTACCAAGTCAGTTTGACTTCTGGGAGAGCTTCAGGTGTTACAGCGGCTTTGGCAGTCGGGCTTGCTGTTTCTTGCGTTGTTTTGCTGCCGCATGCGGAAAGTATCATGCTGACTACGAGAAGCATACTGCCTGCTATGAGAACTGGTTTCCCTAGTTTTAAAGTATTGAACATGTACAAAATCCTCCCTTTAATGTGAACATTATATGCTTAAAATGGATAATTATCTATATTTAAGCTACAATTTTACTGCACCTACTTGGTGGCTGATCTCTAATTTTATCGTAGCTTGAACCCCTAACATAAAACAATTTCTGATCTTATGGATAAGTTCAGTTCGGAGTGAAAGTGCGAGTTCTTATTTGCAGAGTAAGTTCTTAAATTAGGCAAAAAGACTCAATTGCCTCGAAAGCATAATAAAAACCCTGTCTATCAGATGTGTTCTGTGGACAGGGTTTGGTTCATGCATATTTTATTATTTTGAAGTTTTCCAAGCATCAATTTGTTTTTGCATTTCAGCAATAATCTTATCAGAACCGGCTGTTTTCATTTTAGCCAAAAACTCATTGTACTTATCTTCGGAAGCAGTACCAAGTTCAATGGATCTGGAGAACTCGTCATAAACAGCGCTCGTTTTTGCGATCTCGGATTTCACCGGCTCTGCATCAAAGTTAAAACCTAGTAATTTAGAAGGTGTTGCCGTTTCGTTCAGTTTCTTCGTGTCGTCCCAAACCGTTTTAGGCATTCCTTTTTCAACGTTAGCAAGGAAGTTGGAAGCAAACATCCATGCAACTTGCGGATTGTATGCTTTTTGGTTGTCGCCAGGAATCATGAATCCATCTGCATCGATTTTGAAATGGTTATCTTTCATACCGAAGTTCAACAAATTGTAAAGATCTTTGTCTGTATTCAGAAGCTCAAGCACCATCATTGCTCTTTCAGGATTTTTCGAGTTCTTGTTGATACCTTGCATTGTTGCGGTAATACCACCTGTTGTAAGAGCTGCTGTTCCGGCAGGAGCATCGACCATCGGATAACCGGCTTGAGCTGTTTCACCGATATCACCGCCTGGTTTGTAAGCGCCACCGATATTCATTGCCCATTTACCAGCCTTCGCATCTGTCCAATCATCCGTTTTCTGAGAAATGCGTTCTTTGGAATTCAATAATCCTTTGGAGTTCCAATCTCTCATTGTAGCTGCGAATTTCTTAGCTTGCGGAGTTTCATACTGGTTAACGACTTTCAGTGATCCATCAGAATAATCAACCGCACCCGGAACGTTAAAGCCCGAAATGTAATCAAGATTAAACAAATCGCCAAATGAACTAAAGGAGGTGATGAATGCTTTCTTTGGATCGTCTTTATGCACGCTTGTTACATAAGGCTCCAGCAAGTTTAGATTGTCTGCATTAATTTTGCCGCTTACAGATTTGAGATCTAGCTTGTACTTCTCAGTCAGATCTTTCGGGAACATTAGAGCTGGTGTTCTGGCAGAGATTTGTTGGTTGACAAATCCATAAATTTTACCCTTCACTTTCGTAGCATCCCACATCGATTTTGGTACGGAAGCATAGGATTTCGGAGCATACTTAGCAAGCAAATCATCAAGCGGCAGTAAGCCGCCTTTTGCTACACCTTGGCTGTAGTTGTTAATCCAGCTTGCCGTAAAGGCAATATCATACGGTTCGCCTGAGGCAATGACGACTTGCATCTTCTGATCATACTCACCAAATGCGAACGGTTTGAAATCTACGGTTGCATTAATTTTTGCTTTCAATACCTTGTTCACTTCTGCAAATACTTTATCTTGTTCAGGCTGCGGGAAGTTTCCTGGGAAGTACCAAGTCAGTTTGACTTCTGGAAGCGGTGCTTGTGTTTCTGCTGCTTTAGCAGTTTCAGCCGCTTTGACCGATGGGCTTGCTGTTTCTTGCGCCCCGTTGCTTCCGCAAGCGGAAAGCATCATGCTGACTGCGAGAAGCATACTGCCTGCTACTAGACCTGTTTTTACTAGCTTTAAATTTTTGTACATATACAAAATCCTCCCTTTTGGTTGTAAACATTATATTCTTAAAATGGATTTTACCCATGTTTAAGTTACCCTTTTACTGCACCTACTGTAAGGCCTCTGACGAAGTATTTTTGGAAAAACGGAAACACGATTAGCATTGGACCAGCAGCAAGTATGGCCATAGCCATTCGGGCGGATTCCGAGGGTAGATCGGCATTTTTCATACTAGGCGGCATCATATTGCTTGCGCTCGTCAGATATTGAATATTATTCATCATTCTGTAAAGCATATATTGGAGGGGGACGAGGCTTTCTTTCTCGACATACAGCAAGCTTAGCCACCAATCATTCCAATAATGTAAAAGCATGAATAGCGCAACTGTCGCAAGCCCCGGCTTAGCTAACGGGAGAATGATTTGAAAAAAGATTCTGAATTCGCTTGCTCCGTCAATCATGCAGGATTCAATGATGCTGAGCGGGATCTTTTGCATAAAGGATCTCAAAATCAAGATAAACCAAGGAATAGCCAAATAGGGCAGAATTAGCGCAAAGATCGTGTTTTTCAAATGTAAGTAATTCGTAATTAAGATATAGGTCGGAACGAGTCCACCGTTAAACAACATGGTGAAAAAGACATAAAAGCTTAGAGAGTTTTTAAATTTAAAGTCTTCACGAGACAGCGCATAGGCAATGCCTGCCATGACTGTCACCGAAACGAATGTACCGAAGAAGCTAACAAAGAGAGAGACCTTGAACGCGTTAATTAGCTGAACAGGCTGATACAAGATGTAAGCATAGGCCGTAGTATCAAATATTTTTGGAAATAATTTATATCCATTCTTAACAATGTCGACTTCATTACTGAATGAAATGGAGATGATGGATAGGAGCGGAATGATACATGTGAGACTGAACAGGATAAATAGTAGGTTGATCATGACCTGAGGCCACGTTTTTCTTGCCAGCATTTGCTCACCTCTGTGTAGTTCTAGAATAATTTGTTCTCTTCGTCTACTTTCCTTACGATAAAATTACTTATCAAAACAATGATGAATCCCATTGTAGATTGAAATAGACCTACTGCAGACGACATACCAATATCTCCGGATACTTTTAGCATTCGGTACACATACGTATCAATAACTTGAGTTACAGGGTACAATTGGCCGATCTCTCTCGGTACGAAGAAGAACAAGCCGAAATCGGAGTAAAAGATTTTTCCTACGGATAATAAAGTCATAATTGTAATTAGCGGCATGAGCAACGGAATTGTAATGGTGCGAACCATTTGAAACTTAGAGGCGCCGTCTATAGCTGCAGCTTCGTAATATTCTTGTGAAATACCCAGAATGCCCGCATAAAAAATGATGCTCACATAGCCTAGACCCTTCCAGATGTTAATAAACGTTAAAAGAATAGGCCAAATCCAAGTCTCTGTGTAAAAATCAAACGAAAGATTACCTATACGTTCCATATAAGAGGTAATAATGCCATGCGGGCCTAGAAAAGAATAAGCCATATATGCGACAATGACCCACGAAAAGAAATAAGGAAAGAAAAATATAGTTTGATACGCTTTTAGAAGCCTTCTGCTAACGATTTCATTTAAAAGGATGGCAAACAACACGGAGAGAAACGTACCGACTACGATAAATATGGTGTTGTAGGCCAACGTATTTCTCACCACGATCCACGCATCGCTAGATGTGAAGAAAAATTTAAAATTGTCGAAACCGACCCACGGGCTGTGAAAGATGCCATCTGTATAGTTGATGTTTTTGAAAGCGATGAATATCCCGCCCATTGGGATGTAAGAAAAAATAAAAATAATGAGGATGGCTGGAAACGCTAACAGAATTAACTGGACATTCTTTTTAGTGTTCTGAGACTTAAGTATGGTTTTTATCAAGTGCTCCCTGCTCCTTTAACCAGATTTTTTTCGAAATGCTTGGTGACTGACCTCTGGCCTTATCGTAGCCTGTGCTTCTGCCGTAAAACAATTTCTGATATCACGGATGAGTTCAGTTCGGAGTCAAAATTCGAGTTCTTAATTGAATAGTAAGTTCTTAAATTAGGCAAAAACCCTCGATTGCGTAACAAAGGGTTCATTATTAGCAGTGTTTGTGATAATCTTTTGGCAGAAGGAGTTGTCAAATATGTTTAAAAAATTCAGCATGAAAAACCCATTTCAACTGTTTCTTACGATACTGCTGCCATTTCTTCTAAGTACAGTATTGCTTCTTTTCGTACAATCTTCGTTTTTAACCCAGAACTTTGAAAGCTTTGCTCTTCAAATGGTTTATAATCAACAAAAATCCGACTTACAGAATACAAGTCGGAATGTAAGCGTTATGGCACAATCAGCCCGGTCTGTTGCGACGACAGCTTTTTTTGATGATACGATTAAGGATTTGCTTTATACGGATGTAAATGCCGGAGACTACATTAAATATAAGGACAAATTAGCATCCTATAAAAACATTTATCCTTTTTTACAATCCATCTATATTTATAATGGAAGTTATATTCATGCGTTGCCAAGTCAGAAATTTGTATATAACCGTTCAACCTTCGAGGATATGGGGATTTTCCCTATTTTGGACGACATTAAGCATAACCGATCTCATAGTATTGTTTTAAGACAAATACCTAATATGATGTATGGAATTTCGTCAAACGCTGAGAAAGATATTTATGTGTATTCCTATCTTTTTTTCGATTCGCAAGTTCAGAGCGGTAAAGTTAGCGAAGCCATTGTTCTTAATATCTCGGAAGAGTCGATCAGACAAACGATCAGCTTGTCCGACCATAAGAATGACAATCGCATCTTTATCATTGATCGTGATGGAAGGTTAATGTCTGGAGATGGCAAGCATCCATTGCTCAGTGTTCTAAATGAAAACGACTATATCCAAAAAATTCAATCGTCAAAGGAACCCAGCGGAAACCTTCGAATAAATGTGGATGGTGTAGATTCATTCATCACATATGCAGACACAGATACCTTCGGCTGGAAAATAATTAGCATTACTCCCTATCATAGCATCGTCCAAGATGTGGAACGTATGAAGCAAAAAACCTATCTACTTGTTATTTGTTTTATTGTCGGAAGTATCTTATTATCGTTTTATTTATCGCGAAGACTGTATAAGCCTATGAACGTCGTCATTCAGAACTACATCGAGTTGGAATCCGAAAAGAGAAACGAGCTGTACAATCGAAAACAAAATTTCCTGCGAAGTATGGTACTTTCTAATGAAATGATACCTATTGAACATCTAATGAAACGCTTCAATAACTATCACATTGAGCTAGAGCCGGCAGATTCGTTTGTACTCTTACTAGTTAAAATCGATCATTTTGCGGATTTTTGTTCGGCGTTCAGCTTAAAGGATCGAGGCTTGTTGAAGTTCGGCATGATCAACATTATTTCTGAGTTGCTGTCTACCACATTTAAACATGAATGTATTGAAATCGCAGAGGATCAGATCTTAATTTGGATGAACTACGATGGTTTGGAATTTCCGTCCAAGGATGACTTCCTAGTTTCGCATGTAAAAGATATTCAAGAAAATACACAAAAATTTTTGAATGTATCAATTTCGATTACCTTCAGCGAACCATTTCAAATGTTGAATACCATCAACTTTCATTACTTGAAAACACTTGATTTATCCAATTACAGATTAATTATTGGGCATAAAGCTTTAATTTCGTATGATCGTATAGATATTCAGACGGATGAGTTTAAATATCCGCAGGACCAAGACAAGGAACTGGCAGATGCATTAATTCAGGGCCAATTTGCTGAAGCAAAACTGGTGTTGTCCAATGTTATCCAAACCACTTCTCGATATAGTTTTACTGTGCTAAATTCAGTGCTTATTCGATTATTGTTATCAATTCGTCATGCGATTGAAATCGTTGAAGCTAATCATGCGATTAAGGTGAATTTCAATTTCAATACCTACCTGGCAGCTCTTCAAAAGATGGAAACATTAGAGCAGATCCAGTCCGACTTTCATGGGCTTTTTGACCATTTAGAATCAGAGCTGGAAGCTAAAAAAGATAACAAATACATCAAACTGATTGAGGACGTGAATCAGATCGTTCATGCAGAGTTTGCAAATCCAGCGTTATCTTTGGATGAAATAGCCGAAAAGGTGAAGTTATCATCTCCATATCTGGGTAAATTATATAAGAAGCATTGTCTCATTTCTGTCACAGATTATATCAATCATGTTCGGCTAAGTTATGCATGTAAGCTAATCGCAGATTCAGAGGAAACGATTAACGATATTATGGAAAAATCAGGGTATATCAGCCGAAGTCATTTTTTTACTTTATTTAAAAAAGCATATGGCGTTACGCCTAATCAGTATCGAAGTAATGCAAACGTGCGTAATTGAGAAGAAGAACATGCGGAATAACCGCATGTTCTTTTCTTATTTTGGTAATTAGTGAACAAATGCATGAAAAGAGAACTGCTTTTTTCACTCGAAATTGAACTTATTAATGATATAAGAAGTTCATTTTTGCAGCCTGTACGCTTAAGGTCAATATACAGGAGGTGGAAAGAAAAGGCTCAATAATTTTGACAGATTAAACTAGAATTTGAACATTGAGAATCGAATAGCTTTGTAAACCTTGAAATCTAGGAGGTGATAAACATTAAGATGTGCAGTTAAGAGAGACGCAAGAATGTAAGCGTTTCCATGAAAACCGAGATCGTTATGCGTTCGTGCCAACATGTAAATCTTCTCGCGCCAAAGCGGCGCTGATCGTGACTTACATGTTCAAAGTTAACACTGGGGAGGGAATGTTTTTACTAATGAGAAGAACAATGTCTGCATTTCTTGCGTTCTGCATGCTTTTTTCTATTTTTACTTTTACAACTTCTGTATCGGCAGCAACAAGCTCTAATGTCCAGTTAAACTACACAGATCTCGAAATAAACTTAAGTAATACTTACGAAACTCCATTATATGTTACTGTTGGTTCTTTTTCCGAGCCAAGCGCAAATGGAAAGGTTACTTGGTCAAGCAGTAATCCAGCAGTGGCTACAGTTGACTCAACCGGCAGAGTAAAGCCGATCGGAGTAGGTTCAACGGTCATTACTGCTACACACACCAATTATCCTAGTGAACCTGTAACATGTGATGTTACTGTTTATTCAACGACCAGCCATACATTTTATTATGTGTCGCCAAATGGTTCAGATGTAGCTGCAGGTACAGAAGCAGCGCCATTTAAAACAATTCAAAAAGCAAGGGATACGATTAGAGCGCTTCCTGTAATACCAAATGGTGGAATTACAGTTATATTAGAAGATGGTAAATATTTCACTTCAGAAACGATTACGTTCACCCCTGAAGACAGCGGAACTCGGGATAATCCGATTATTTACAAAGCGCGAAATGCCGGGAAAACGATTATCACAGGTGAAGTTCCAATTACAGGGTGGAGTAAAGCAGCAGACTCGAGCGAGATGTCCTCTCTTGCCCAAGGCAAAGTATATGTTGCCGACGTGGGAACGGGATGGAGATTTCATGACCTCTACGTAAACGGTGAGCGTCAGCAGGTCTCCAGATCCTATAACTCGAGTGAATGGCGTTCTTGGCCTCTTTTCAAAGGCAGGGCTCCTATTTCTTATGATCCTGTTAAAGGGACGAAAGTCGTATTCGGAAATGGTGAACTGAACGGGCTGGATGGAAAACAAGATATAGAGGTTGCGCTGCTGCCTGTGATTTACTGGAACAGTATCCCTGTTCTCACTTCTATAGACTCGGCAAGCAAAACCGGTTATTTGCAATCCAAAGTGCCTTCCAACTTCTGGACAGATCATTTTGAATATGGCTACTACAATATTCTGAACACGCTAAAATATTTGGATCAGCCAGGCGAGTGGAGCGTCGACAGCCAGGCAGGCAAGGTCTATTACTGGCCTAAAGACGCGAACTCCATAGATACAGATCAGATCGTTGCGCCGAAACCCTATGAGCTTTTGAAGCTTCAAGGGGACAAAGTGGAACAAAATTTCGCCAATCTTGTCCAATACCTCACCTTCGACGGGATCAGCTTCGAATATACGGACAGACTTCCTGAGAATGAATTTCCAGATGACTGGATTATTCGAAATGCCGAGAATCCGGATGCGGCCGTATACTTGGATGGGACGAAAAACATTAAAATCATCAACTCGAGCGTTAAGCATTCCGGATCTTACGGCATTACAGTTAATCACTACGGACAACGCAACGAGATCATTCACAATCAACTAAGCGATCTTGGCAGCGGCGGCGTTCAGTTTATGGGTTACGGCGTGGGAACAACGGATGTTAACAAAAACAATACCGTCATGTTTAACTCCGTTTTCAAAATGGGCGTCGGCCCTTATCAGCATTCTCCGGCTATTAGCGTGTTCGGCAGTGGTAAAAACACGTTGGCCTACAATTATATTGCTGGAGCTCCTTACGCCGGAATTTCGATTGTAGGAACGGACGAAAATTCCGTTAGCGCAACCAAACCGAACACTCGCGCGGCATACGACCTGTTCGGCGAACGGAAAAATCAATATGGAATTCGATTTGGTGAGTTGGATCAACTTCCGGCTTCTGAGAAAGACGGTGTGAACGGCGAATATTTTTCTATTGCCAAGCTCGCTCAAAAATATCAACACTCGGAGCGTAACGTAGCGGAGTACAACATTCTAGAAGACTATTCGCAGTCGATGGATGATGGCGGTGCACTATATTCCTGGTATAGCGGTCTTGGAAATGTGTACGCTTACAATGTTTTGAAGGAACAGCTGCAGGGAGCAAGAACGTGGGTGTTCTGGTTGTATATGGACGATCGTGCGATCGGATATACGCTGGAAAATAACCTTACCAGCGGTAATTTTAACGCAACGATCGATAAATCTTTTGCGCCTTACTCGAATCGGAGAATCAATAACCTCTATGCTGCTTATCCGGCGGTACCGGCAGGTTACGATGCGCAACGTCAAAAAATATTGAGCGACGTGCAGAGAATGGTCGGCGGGTATGCCCTCCCTGGGTCGGAAACGCCGATAATTATCCAGCCTGTTGATGGGGACACCAAAGCGCCGATGCCTACGACCATTCATTGGAATACGGTTCACAACGCATCGGCGTATAAGCTCGAAATTGCGACGGATGCCAATTTTACGAACATTGTGAAAACGATAGATACAACATCATCGATCGTAACCATTAGCGATCTTCAATTTAATACGAAATATTATAGCCGTGTTACTACTCGCGAGTATTTAGCGCCTCCGCAAACGAGCAGTGTCACAACCTTCACAACCGATGTTCAGCAGCCACCGACGGTTGTTCCGCAAGGGTTCTCCGTCATCAATAGTTTCGGTGCCGTTCTCACGAAGTGGAATCCAATGCCGAATACGTCGGTCAATGTATACCGAAAAGGCGAGAATGATCCTAACTATGTAAAGATAGCTGAAAACATCGCAGGAAACGGCTATTTAGACAGCAATGTCGCAGAGAAGAAATCGTACTCCTATAAAATTGCTGCTGTCAACACAGCGGGCGAGGGTCCGCTAAGCGATTCGATCACCTATTCCACGTTAGCACAGGAGATCCTATTCAGCGATACGTTCGACACCTCGATTAGCGATCAATGGACAGATCTTAATGGAACTGTAGTGAAGAGTACGCCAGCCAATGCAGTGGTTACGAACGGACAATGGATTCCGGCGGGCAATTGGAGGGAGTATTATGTGGGGTTAGGTAACGCCCAATGGAAAGACTATGCGGTTGAAGCCGACATTACCTTCAATGGGCTTCAAGCAGGGGCGGAATCCTATTCCGGTTTTGGTCTGGTTACTAGAGCGAATAAAAGCGGAACGAGGTCTCAATTCTACCAGTTTATCGTTCGTACGAATGATAGAAAGTACGAATTCGTTAAAAATAACGCCGGTGTTTGGTCGACTTTTATTACTGTAAACAATGCCAACGTACCTGTTGCAGGTACATTGTTCAAAATGAGATTCGAGAATGAAGGGAACATTGTCCGTATTTATTTGAATGGTGTGCTGATCGGAGAAACGACGGACAGTTCGTTTGCAAGCGGCGGGGTTGGGTTCGGGTACGGCAAAGATAACATTAAGATCGATAATGTTCGTGTTCTCAAACTGAAGGATTACGCGGTAACCCTGGGCCAAGCGCCGAACGGATCGATTTCTTCAACGGCGGTAGCAGGAAAAGTGACAGCAGGTCAAAATGTAGAGTTTTCGTTTGCCCCTGCCAATGGCTATAAGGTAAAGAAAGCATTCGTCAATGGCAATGAAGTCGGGTTGGCTAATGGCAAGTACTTGGCAGCCAATGTGCAGGCCGATCTAATCGTAACGGCGGAATTCGAAGTTGCTAATGATCTCGTGAGCATAACAGCGCCACCTGCCATTACCGATGCAGCGAACGGAACGGCGAAGACGGCAGCAGCCCTCGGAT
The DNA here is from genome assembly GCF_059692215.1 of Paenibacillus sp. J22P51. Lineage (NCBI taxonomy): Bacteria > Bacillati > Bacillota > Bacilli > Caryophanales > Paenibacillaceae > Paenibacillus > Paenibacillus sp. J22P51. The sequence continues at coordinate 412,211 of NZ_JCAUAZ010000002.1, forward strand.
TGCCAACCACAGTCGCTTTGGTTACCGCTAACGGAAATATAAATGCCAACGTGGCCTGGGATGTTGACGCTGCAAGCTATGATCCGTCTCAGAAAGCATCGCAAACTTTCACGGTCAATGGCATCGTGACTTTGCCGGCAGGCGTGTCAAATACAAACGGTGTACCATTGACAACCAGCATCCGTGTAACTGTGACTGCCGGCGCAGGAGTTCAGATAACCGGTCCGGCATCCGTACTAAGCGGGCAACCTTTTAGCCTGACTTACAGTTTGGTAAATGTTACAACGAGTGTTTACGCCCAGGATCTAACGATTAGCTTTAATCCGGGACAATTGCGATTTATTTCTGCGGAGTCAATCGTTAACGGATTTTCAGTTGTGGGTGAATCAGATACTAATGGGACGGTAAGATTACTTGCAGCAGCAACAGGATCGTCTGGCGCAGTTATGGGAACGTTGGGCGTTTTGAAGCTGAACTTTGAGGCTCAAAACCAAAAAGTGAGTAGTCCCGTTAACGTGAATCGATCCGTCGTCGCTGACGTAAATGGCGTTGAAACGCCATTAAACAGCCTTTCTGCCTACAACGTTCAGATTACTAATAATCAATTAGTGGACAAAACAGCGCTAAATGCGGTGATATCAGCTGCACAAACGACGGTCGATTCAGCTAAGATTAGCTCGACCCGATGGGGACATTATTCGCAGCTTGCAGTCGATGCGTTCAAAGCGGCGATCAGCAGCGCGCGTATAGTTCTCAATGATGTGAATACCTCGCAGGCACAGGCAAATCAGGCTGTTATTGATCTGAACACAGCGTTGGTTACATCTAAGGGATCCGTAAATACGACCGTAAACGTAGGCGACTTGGCCCTATTGGCGGGTAATTACGGAGCAATTAGCGGCGACACGAATTGGTCTTCGCTTCAAATGTATGATTTTAATCAGGACAATAAGTTGGATATTATCGACCTGGCAGCTTTGGCAAGAAAAATTCTAGGACAGTAATTTCTACACGTGAGAATGTGAGGGAGGAAGTCATTCCTTCCTCGTATACTAACTTGGAAGGGTGAATTCTCTTGAAGTACAAATTGCTTAAATTGATGTTTATGTTATGCCTAGTTTATGTCTTGCCGCAGACGGCTTCGGCTGCAAATAAGGATCCTGACTTTATGCTAAAGCTTAACAACAGTAATCCTGGATCTGGGGAAAGGATACAGGTTACATTGTCAGGAAAAGGTCTAAACGATGTTTTTGCTTACGAAGCTACAGTGGAGTTTGACTCCACACATTTGACTTACGACAACTGGACGGCCACCGAAAAGGGTTTTTCGGTAGCACCGACCACCACAGGCAACGAGCTTCTACTTGCATATACGAAAATAGGAAACGTTCAGGGGAGTTACGGGAATTTGGATCTGGGAACGATCACTTTTAAGACGATTGGCGAAGGCCCCGCGAATATAACTCTAAAGAGCATAAAATTGGTAGATTCAAAGCTTGCCTCATCTACGGTGCAAACATCGAATGTACAAGTTTCTGTGAAGATATCGCCGGATAAACATAAGACAAGGGTTGTAACGGTTAACGACATCAGCAAGCCAGCAGTTAATGGTAAAGTGAACGTTACCATTAGTGGTGATGTGAATTCGATCGTCCTTCCCGCCAATAGCGGCAAGCTGCTCGGTAATAATAAGCTCTCAATTCATACGGACAAACTAACGCTGGATATCCCTCCAGAAGTTCTCGTTCAATTGGCAGGCAAAGTATCAGTGGATGAATTGCAGAATACCACCATCGAACTGAGCATTACACCCATGGCCGATGCAGATGCGAAAAATTTGTTAATTAAAGGAGAAGCCTCAAGCTCGGCTCAGTTGCAATTGTCCGGTGAAGTTCTGGAATTCAGCTTATCTGTGGTCAAAAAAGACGGCACAATGTTGAAGTTGTCCAACTTCGATCAGCCTCTGACAATCCAGTTGAAACTAGCTGAAGGTTTTGATCCGAGACTGACTGGCATCTACTACATCGCTGACGATGGTACGCTAGAATACATAGGCGGAAAGTACGTGAATGGTGAGATGGTTGCGCAAATCCATCACTTCAGTAAGTATGCATTGCTAGAATTTAAAAAAATGTTCGCTGATGTTCCGTCCAGTCACTGGGCAGCAGCAACGATCGAAGAGTTGACGGCTAAGCACATCATTAACGGCACGAGCGTGAATACGTTTGAGCCTGAGCGTTCGGTAACGCGCGCCGAATTTACGGCAATGCTCGTACGCGGGCTAAATTTAACGCAAGCAGGCAATCAGACGTTTGCTGACGTTTCTTCTGACGACTGGTATGCACAGCCGATTTCGATTGCTGTGAAGGCAGGAATTGTGACAGGTAAATCCGCCGATTCATTCGCTCCGAACGCGCAAATCACCCGTGAAGAAATGGTCACGATGATGATGCGCGCATATGCGATCAGCAAAGGCACACCAGCAGAGAATTCGAGTGCTTCATCGTTCAGTGACGAAGCGGATGTCGACGCCTGGGCTCTGCCATACGTACGGCAGGCTGCTTCACTACAGCTAATTAGTGGTCGCGAAGAGAGCATATTCGTGCCGAAAGGTCAATCTACGCGAGCTGAAGCGGCGACGATTCTGATGCGTATTTTACCGTAAGCCTATGCACGATTAAATGAAGTAGATATTAGAACCGAAGGGAGTCTTACAATGACAATGTTTTTTGTAAACGGTATCAAACGATCAGTTTCGATGTTGCTAACGTTGTTTCTACTCTCATCCTTCTTTGTTGTCACACCCGCATCGGCGAGTGTGGATAAAACGGTGCTGAACACGAAGATTACAGCAGCACAAGCGAAAAGCGATACAACAAAGACCGGAAATATTTACACAACAGCCTCGTTTACTACGCTGCAAACAGCACAAACTGCTGCCGTCACCGTGAATAATGACGTGAATGCAACGCAAGTGCAGATCGATACAGCGGTTGGCAATCTACAAGCAGCTATGGATGGACTAATTGCACCGCTGCCGAAAACAGGGTGGACAGCTACAGCATCCAATGCCCATGCTAACACCCCTGTACAACGTTCTCTAGACAATGGAGCTACATCGGGTACTCCTGGAGAGAGCGCATATTGGACAACAGGAGCATTACAGACTAGCGGTATGTTGTTTAAAGTCGATATGGGCTCTTTACAGACCTTCGATATGATTCAGCTGATTATATACAAAACAGCGGTTCCGGTTTCTATCGACATCTATGTTTCAAACGATAATACGAATTGGGGAACCGCTATCGCTAGCAAAGCTGGTACTCCCGGTACGATGGAAATCAACGTCAGCCCGCAGACAGCTAGATATATCAAAATTGTTCAAACGGGAAGCAGCACACAACAGTATTGGGCGATGTACGAGTTCAGTGTGTATAAATCCGTTAATAAATCGGCGTTGAATGGAAAGATAGCGGCAGCGCAGGCATTGAACAGCAGCGGCTACACAACAGCTTCATGGGCTTCACTTCAAACGGCGCTGACTGCAGCAGTCAGCTTGAGCAGCAACGCAAATGCGACGCAAGCGCAGGTGGATGCAGCTGCTGGCAATTTACAGTCGACCATTGATGGACTCGTAGTAACCGTTGTCCCGCCAGCACCACCCGCTGAAAATTACTATGTCTCTACCTCAGGAAGCGACCTAACAGGCGACGGTTCAATTGAAAATCCTTTTGCATCCATTGAAAAGGCTAAAAACGCAGTGAAAATCAACCTTGCGGCAGGGTTAACTAAGGATGTGCATGTCTACGTAAGAGGCGGCACCTATTATTTAGATAATGCGATAAAGCTTAATGCAACAGATTCTGGCAACAATGGATTTAAGGTTATTTATACAAGCTATAATAATGAAAATGTAAGAGTAATCGGAGGCCAACCGGTAACGGGATGGACAGATACCGACAGCAACGGCATCTACGAAGCTGATATCACAGGAAGAAACAATTTCTGGGCTCTATTTGACAATAGTGTGCGTCTTACAAATGCAAAGGCAACGAACTGGCAGAGTATTGCAGTGGCTGATAAAAGTCATTTACAGGCAAAATACGGTAATGCCACCAGTTGGTTTGGTGAAGTGTTAAAAGTAAAGACCCTTAGTGGATCGTCTATTTCAACAGATGTTTCAGTTGGTGCTTATAGTGGTAATCTTGAATATGTACAGGGTGCAAAGGAATATATAGATCAACCCGGAGAATGGGCTATTTCAGCCAATACACTTTACTATAAGCCTCTTGACGGTTCAAATTTGACCGGTCACGAGATCATTGCTCCTACAACCGACAGGATCTTCTACCTACAGGGAACAGAAGTAAACCGTGTGAAGAACATTGTTATTCAAGGCATGAGTCTTGAAATGAATGATTTTGGTGCAAATCTTATAGCACATGCTGGTCATAATGGTGATCAGACAGCCGAATATCCTGATAATCTCAAAGGAATTGTAGATCTTGATTATACGGAGAATATTGAGATTCGTGATTCTAAATTGACAAATGCCGGTTACATGGGGGTTGTCATCAATCATTATGGTCAGAGCAACACCATATATGGCAACTACATTGAGGATACTGGCTATGCAGGTATTTTTCTTATTGGTGAGAATCCGGGAAGTTTGAAATATTTTAATAAAAATAATGTGATATCCAACAATGAAATTAAAAATGTAGGCAAATTTGTTGGGCACGGCTCAGGCATCTATTTAATGAACAGCGGAGATAATCAGATTACCCATAACAACATTTCGGGCGTTCCGCGTTATGGCATCTCAATGAAAGGTATCCGTTACGGCGTTTTTGCAGCAAATGGCATTACGGGTGTTCCGTTCGAGGATCACTATCAATACAATCAGACAACAAGAAATTATATAGGTTACAATACGATCTACAACACAGGTATGCGCTCTGGTGATGGCGGCGGTGTCGAAGGATGGGGCATCGGCAGAGATAACCGCATTGATCACAACATCATATATAATGCCTATAGAGGTGTGGCAACTACGGGATGGAGAGGTCACAGTATTTTCACGGATGATGCAACGCATCATACAATGGTGACCAATAACATCGTCTATGATGAGAATGCTGTTGCTGTAAATGCGGGAACGATGATGAAGAGTATATCCAACTATGTATCGAACAACGTATTTGATATAGGTTACGATTATAACGGTGCGGTAAACGTTGGACCCTACATCGAACCGTCTGGCGGCATGGTCTTTGAGAAGAATATTGTCTATACCGATGCTCCAGGAACTTTGAATACAAACGGGACATGGAGCAATACAGGAAATGGCGATAGAGTCATGTTGAAGTTTGATGATGGTTCTTATAATGTATCTGGTACCAAAGCACTTGAATCTATGGCAAGTATGAATAAAAATGTATATTTCAATAAATTGGGTGTACCATCCTTCCAGATTCTTGGACAATACCTGAGTCTGGACCAATGGAAGTCAGCTTCCAAGAATACAAGTAAATATGATAAGGATAGTATACTGGCAGATCCCAACTTCAAAGATACGGCAAACAGGGACTATCGATTGAATGCTAATTCTCCTGCATTTGCACAGGGAATTCGTTCAATTGAGTCAAGTAAGATCGGACTTCTTCCTGATTATAAGTTTGCAAGTAGCGATAATGTTAAATCATTGTTTATAACTGCCACGGGTAACACGCAGACAGCGGCAGCACTTCCTGTTGGAAGAACTGTTCAGCTTGCGGTTTCCGCAAGAACTGTAAAGAACTATGCACTTGATAGCCTGACGGGTGTAACATTCTCAAGCAGCAATCCGGATGCGGTTACTGTTTCGGCTGCTGGTCTTGCAACGGCCATCAGTAGCGGTACGGCAATCATTACTGCCAACTACGGAGGAAAGACAGACAGTTACACCGTTTATGCTGGAGATACGCCAAATGCGATTGAAGCAGATCAAATTGCGCTTAAGATTACAAAAAATGAAGCAACGCTAGTTAATCCAATGATAAAAACAGCAGGCGGTAAGACTTTAGGCGATGTAAACTTCGTTTATAGTGCAGTCGATCCTTCCATTGCTACAGTTGATGCAAGCGGAAGAGTTGAGGCGAAGAAAGATGGTACTACTGCAATTGTTATTACGGCCAATGTATCGGGTGAGATACTTACGAAACAGATCACTGTGAAGGTAACTGACCCAGCGGCTGTAACCCTTGAAACTCCACAAGGCATTACGGTTACCAATACGATTGGTGCCGTTCTAACGAAGTGGGATCCGTTTAATCCGCTTACAAATACAACCGTGAAAGTGTATCGTAAGGGCGAAACTGATCAGGACTTTGTGTTAATTGCTCAGAATATTGCTGGAAATGGTTATATCGACAGCAGTGTTGAAGCGAATAAATCCTATGCTTACAAAATTTCAGCTGTGAATATACTTGGCGAAAGTACGTTAAGTGATCCCATCAGCGTTACGGTTCAAGAACAGGAAACCCTGTTCAGTGATACATTTGACACTTCCATTAGCAGTCTCTGGAAAGATCTTAACGGTGCTGCCGTGCCAGCGGCTAATGCAGGGATTACGAATGGTATGTGGGTACCGTCGGGCACTTGGACGGGAGGCAACTGGAAAGAGTATTATGTGGGGTTAGGCAACGCCCAGTGGAAAGATTATGCAGTTGAAGCGGACTTTACCTTCGATGGACTTATGGCAGGTGCGGAAGCTTATTCCGGTTTCGGTCTGATGACTAGAGCCAAAAAAAGTGGCACTACAAACAATTTCTATCAATTCATTATTCGCGGTAATAATACACAGTACGAATACTTTAGAAAAGACAGTGCATGGGTCATGCTTAGTTCTCTCAATAACGCCGCTAAACCGGTTGCAGGAACGACGTTCAAAATGAGAGTGGAGAACGTTGGCAATATGCAACGTGCCTATCTGAATGGCGTTTTGATTAGCGAAACGACAGATTCGGTCTTTACAAGCGGTGGGATTGGAATTGGCTTCGGCAAAGAATTGATTAGAGTTGACAATGTTCGAGTCGTTAAGATGAAGGATTATACCGTTGCCATCAATCAAGCAGCGAATGGCACAATCACATCAAATGCGGTAAATGGGAAAGTAACTATAGGTGGCAATGTTGAGTTTACATTCACCCCTGCTAATGGCTACAAGGTGAAAAATGCCATTGTGAACGGAAATATCGTTAGTTTGACAAATAACAGTTACTCGGTAACAAATGTGCAGGGAGATTTATCCGTAACGGCGGAATTCGAACCGATTAACAAGACGCTTATGAGTATAACATCACCAGCAGCAATTACAGGAGTAGTGAGCGGTACAGCAAAGACGGCTGGTGCGCTTGGTTTACCTTCTGTTGCAGAACTGCTTACTGATTCAGGAGGTGTAAGCGCCAATGTAACATGGGATGTAGGTACTTCAAGCTATGACCCATCCAAGTGGATCGAGCAGACTTTTACTGTCAATGGAACAGTGACTTTGCCGGCAGGAGTGGCAAATCCAAACAGTGTGCCATTGACAACTAGCATTCGCGTAACGGTCACTGCCGGAATTGGCGTTCAATTAACCGGGCCGGCATCCGTACTAGTTGGGCAGCCGATCAGCTTGACGTACAGTTTGGTGAACGTCACTACGAGTGTTTACGCCCAAGATCTGACGATTAGCTTTGACTCGGGACAATTGCGATATGTGTCTGCGGAGTCACTTGTCAACGGATTCTCAGTTGTGGGTGAATCGGATTCTAATGGGCATGTGAGATTGCTTGCGGCAGCTGCAGGATCGAATGGCGTCGTTACGGGAACGATGGACGTTTTGCGATTGAACTTCGAGGCTCAGCAGATGACCCAAGCAGTGAACAGTACCGTCTATGTGACGCAATCTATCGTTGCAGATGTTAATGGCATTTTAACGCCATTACAAAGCCTCTCGGACTACAATGTGCAGGTTACCATAACGAATGTGGACAAAACAGCGCTGAATACGGTGATTGCAACGGCACAGACGACAGTCGATACAGCCAAAGTTAGCCCGATACGATGGGGACATTATCCACAGTCTGCAGTCGATGCGTTGAAAGCAGCGCTTAGCAGCGCGCGTACAGTTCTCAATAATGCGAATGCCACGCAGGCGCAAGCGAATCAGGCTGTTATTGATTTGAACACAGCGCTGGTTACATTTGCAGCAGCCATAAATACGACTGCAAGTGTAGGAGACTTGGCCCTATTGGCAAGTCATTATGGAGCAACCAGCAGCAGTTCGGATTGGACTACACTTCGTATGTATGACTTTAATCAGGACAACAAGTTGGATATTATCGACTTGGCAGCTTTGGCTAGAAAAATTCTTGGACTATAAGCTTATAATGAAAAACTGGACAGTTGGCATATAGCTGCTGATCCAGTTTTTTTTTGCAAAAAACTGATTTAAGAACTGATATCTGATTTAAGAACTTTTATTTTGCTAGTTATAGAACTGATCAATGGTATAAGAAATTGTACTCGTTTTAAGGCCTGATAGGATTAGATTATGACTAGTAAATCTTATTTAGAAAGAGGAGAGAAACATGGAATATACGACTTTCGGTAAAACAGGTCTCAAAGTATCAAAGCTTGGCCTAGGCGGGGCACCGCTTGCAGGAGATTTCGGTAAGACGGATGAAGGCGAAGTGCAGCGATTGATTCATGAGGCTATCGGTTCCGGCGTCAATTTCATTGATACTGCGCCTAAATACGGCAGCGGAGAATCGGAGCGACGCATCGGCAAAGCGCTTAAAGGAATTAGAGATCAAATTGTCATAGCATCTAAGGCAACGCGATTCGACATGAGCTACGATTACGACACGACCATTCGTTCTGTTGAAGAAAGTCTACAAAGGCTGGAGACAGATTATATCGATATCTTGCAAATTCATGATGTAGAAACGCAGTCTTACGAGCTCATTATGAACGAGACGATACCGGCTTTGGAGAAACTGCGGCAGGACGGGAAAATCCGTTTTCTCGGTGTATCGACGAGGGTTCTACCTTTGATGATGACCTATATGAGAACTGGGAAATTCGATGCGATTCAATTTTACGCGCGATATATGCTCATCGATCATACGGCTAAAGATGAGGTAATGCCGCTTGCTAATGAGATGGGAATAGGTGTCATTAACGGCAGCGTCCTTGGTTTAGGCATGCTGGCAGATGCTCCTGCTCACTTCTTGGAAGAGGATGTTCGAATGAAGTCTTTAAAGCGGATTGAACAATTAGCTTTCTTACGTAAGACGGAGCCGAAAGGGTTGGTTGAGCCTGCAATGCGGTTCAGCTTAAGTCACCCTGACATTCATGTTACTCTCACAGGGACAGCTTCACTTCAATCGCTGCGGACCAATTTGTCATTTTGTGATGGAAAAGGCTTGGAGCCTGAAGAACTGGACAAAGTGTATGGGCTATTTCAAGGCCAAGCGTTGTTTGATTAATCTAACGGCATGAATCGGAAGGAGAAATGTGCAATGATTTCATCTCATAATCACGAGCCGTTCGCTTTCGTCCGTGCTTCGGAGCGTGTGGTTCCACCAAAGTGGGCTTTACAGGAACAGCTGTTGTTTGAAACCTTAAACAAGGCTGCCAAAGAGTTCGTGGAACGCTATACGCATCCGGACGGAACGCTTATTTGGTTCGAGCATTGGCCAGGTATGGACGGGTCGGATGATCCCTATGAAGGGTTTATGAATCTGGCTCTCCTTTATGTACTTGGAGGAAGCAGCGAGCTGCATGAGATGTCCCGCAAAATATGGGAGGGCATAACGTGGCAGTGGACGGAATACGGACAAATTCATCGGGAGTTTGATGCTTATTATGATTGGATGCATCACGGAGAAGGCTACTTGTATTTGTATTTTCTTGGGCTGGCAGGACCTGCAACGCTGAAGGATCGGCAGCGGGCAATGAAGTTTGCAGCGATGTATACGGGGGACGATCCAGAAGCGCTTAACTATGATAAAGAACTGAAGCTGATACGCTCACCGCTGACAGGCAGCCGGGGACCTCGATTCGAAGTGTCAGAGGAGGATTGGAGCACACACCGGGGGATTTTGGACGATTATTTGGCTCCGTATGAGGATATTGCGGGGGTGGATTTCGCAAGCGGCAAATGTGCGTGGTCTAAGGATGAGGTCTATCAGCGGATCATTGCCATGATGAACGAGCGGATGAATCGTGGTGATGTTCCGTTGAATTTGAATGCTACGGGATTGATCGCGCATGCGTTTCTTTATACCGGTGACGAGGAGCTACGCAACTGGGTTATCACATATGTAAATGAATGGCGAGAGCGAACACGTTTAAACGGCGGCATCATTCCAGATAACATTGGTCTTTCGGGTCAGATCGGCGAGTACAACGATGGCAAATGGTGGGGCGGCTATTATGGTTGGAGATGGCCCCACGGTTTTATGACAATTATCGAGCCGCTGACGAACGCGTGCATGAATACAGTATTGCTTACCGGAGACATGAATGGGCTGCAGCTGGCTAGAGAGCAGTTGGATCGCAATTGGGAGCTGCGAAAAGAGCAGGACGGGAAGTGGGTCGTTCCATATAAGCATTTCGACAGTGGTTGGACGGATTATCGCGAAACTGCGCCTAAATATCCGATTTATCTGTGGACGATGTCGATGGCTGATGAGGATCTGGAGCGTGTCGAGCGGATTCCGAAAGATCACGACTGGAATGAAGTAATTGTGCCCGCATTCTCTGGCAGAGATCCGAAGACCGGGCGGGAAACCAAACACTACATCGGCAATACGCAGCCATGGTATCAATATATTCGCGGGCAGAATCCGGATTATCCGCAGCGCATTCTAAACGCTAATTTCAAAATGATTGGCAACCAGCTCGCTAAGATGCGCGCTCCTGAGGGCGATCCGCATCAGTGGACCGAGCATTTCAGCGAGGGGATGTATTCTGCCATTCACATCTGGCAGGAAATGTGTCCGCTGTATTTTGAAGGACTTGTTCAATTGACGCTAGGCGGACCTATGCATATTTCGCATGGCGGACTGCAACATGGACGCGTTCGCTATTTTGACGCTGAAGCCAAGCGTCCAGGACTGCCGTCTGGGGTATCTGCCTTGGTGGAGAAGTTGACCCCAGATTCGGTAACGGTTCATTTGGTTAACACAAGCCTATTTGATGATAGAGATTTGATCGTGCAGGCTGGTGTATTTGGTGAACATCGATTCTTGCAGGGAGAGATTATCCGTGACTCAGGCGAGGTGTGCGGAACCATCCTGATTGAGGGGAAATGGCTTCACGTGTCATTGCCTGCGGGAACTGGCATTATTTTAAAACTCTTAATGGAGCGGTATGTCCTTTCTCCATCGTACGAAATGCCATGGCCTATCGATGAAAAACAGACTTTCATTAAGGGGCGGGATCGATGATTATTGATGCGCTATCGGTTGAAATTGAATGAGATCACGGATTAATCCATATATATGAAAGAGTAATTGTAGGGGAGTGGGAAACATGTCAGCTAACAGAAAAACGGAAGTGAGAGTGGCTCATATTCATCCAGACCAAGTCGAACGTTACGAACAGCTCCACCGCGATATTCCTGCCGGGAACGAAAAGCATATGCGGGAGGCGGGCATACTGTCTTTGCGGATATTTCGCGAGGGGCTGACCCTGTTTATGATCGTTGAGTCCGATCTTTCAGTGGCACTTCCCGATCGGGTCATTGATACCCAGTTGGAAGAAGAGTGGCATCGGCTAACAGGTAAATGCTTTTCGAAGACCTGGCAAGATGCTGGCGAGATTTACAAGTTTCATGAGGAGGACTCCAAGGGATGAACGAAGCTTATACAGTAGTCATTAATCCGGTTTTATCTGGAGACCACCCCGATCCTTCGATCGTGCGCGTTGGAATGGATTATTATATGGTAACTTCAACGTTTCAGTATTTCCCCGGCGTTCAGATCCTACATTCCTGTGATTTGGTTCATTGGGGTCCTGTTGGTCATGTCATCACTCGTAAGAGTCAGCTAGATTTGACAGGTATGCCAGATTCATTCGGTGTATTTGCTCCTGATATTTCTTATTATGACGGGAAGTTTTGGGTTGTCGTGCCTTACTACCATGGTCAACCGCGCTGCACGAATCTGTTGTTTGTGGCAGATCGCCCGGAAGGGCCTTATAGTGAAGCGATCATGCTCAATCATCACTTCATTGATCCATCTATTTTCAACGATGACAACGGTAAACGTTATTTGGTATTTGGCGGCGGCTGGATTCACGAGTTGGCAGCGGACGGCTCCTGTTTGCTCGGTGAAGCGAAGCAGGTATGGCCGGGAACAGGCGGAGCCGCTCCTGAGGCGCCGCACATTGTGAAGCGCAATGGCTGGTACTTTTTGATGCTGGCGGAAGGCGGCACCTTCTTTGAGCATATGGTTACAGTAGCGCGAAGTCGCTCTGTATGGGGACCTTACGAACCGTGCCCGTCTAATCCTGTGTTAGTGCAGCGCGATCCCGAACAGCGGATACAAAAAGCTGGACACGGAAAGCTTGTCCAAGATCAGAATGAACAATGGTGGATGTTCCATCTTGGTGGTCGTCCACTAACGCCAGGCGGTGCATGCCCGCTTGGTCGGGAAACATTCGTAGAACCAGTGCGCTGGACAGAGGATGATTGGTTTATTGTTGGTGAAGATGGCGCGCCAATGGATCTGGTCACGATACCTTTTTCAGAAGGCGGCCTATTAACAGAAGATTCATCGGTCGAAGATTTATTTGTAGGTGTTGCGCTATCACCTGATTGGGAATGGGTACGGCACCCGGTAGAAGATGGCCATCAGTTGACGCAAACGGGACTGCAAATGATGTGCAAACCGTTTATTCCCTACGGTCTTGGATCCACGCTCATACTAACACGACGCTGGCGTCATTTCGGTTTTGATGCCGTGACCAAGATGGTTTTTGAGCCGAAAAGCAGAGGTGAAGAGGCGGGGATGGCGCTTTATCGCGATTCCGATTCCTTCCTTTTCTTCTCCATTCGAAACGGTATTGGTCAAACGTCCGGACAAAGCTTTGATGTAAGTCGTCTCCATGAAAATCAAGACCATAATGGACTGTATCTTGAGCTCGATCAATACGTGGATGTTCATAAAAAAATGCTTGCAAGGATTAAGCTTCCTATTGGACCTGCGCAACCTATCTGGCTTAAAATTGCGTTGAATGCCCGAACACAAAACTTAACCTTTTTCCACTCACTAGACGGAAGCGAGTACATAGATATGGGCATTGAAATTTCATCGGAATTTCTTTATCCGGAAATGTATACGCGTTTCTTGTGCTTTACTGCTCCTAGAATTGGCCTGTATGCGAAGGGAGTTTATGGGGAGCCAGAAGGACAAGCGTTCTTCCAAGAGTTTTCGTACCAGGGTCAGAAGTATCCTGGGGTCGGCGAAGCCAAAGCCGTAATGAGTATGGAACAGCGATTAGCTCAGCTGGGTGAAGGTAGTAACTAAGTGTGGTTGTTAATTTTCAAATGAGAAACCATTTTTCAATTTCCAAAGGGCTGCCGAGTGGTAGCTCTTTGTTCTGTTTGACTGCATTATGTAAAGTGAGCTACGTTGCTTCGTGTACACAACCTCAAAAAATTCGACAATACGGGCGAAGATTTAGAAGATTTGATTTCGATAGGGACGATCGGACTGATCAAAGCTATTGAATCCTTCTCCCCTAACAAAGGGACAAAGCTGGCGACTTTTGCTGCGCGTTGCATTGAGAATGAGATCTTAATGCATCTGCGCTCCTTGAAGAAAACGCGCAAAGATGTGTCTTTGCATGATCCCATTGGAACGGACAAAGAGGGGAATGAGATTACTTTAATTGACATCCTCGGTAGTGAAGCAGACGATGTGGTGGATGCGGTGCAGCTTAAGATTGAGAAGAGCAAAATCTATCGGAATCTGGAGATATTGGACGACCGTGAAAAGGAAGTCGTAGTCGGAAGGTTCGGGTTGGAGCTTGGCGGTGAAGAGCGGACGCAGCGGGAGATTGCGAAGGAGCTGGGGATTAGCCGCTCCTATGTGTCACGGATTGAGAAGCGGGCACTCATGAAGTTGTATCATGAGTTTTATAAGGCGAAGCGGTAAGTCATTAGGTTGGAGCATCGTATTCTTCATTTATTTGGCTTCAAATGATGGGGGCGAAGACAATGACAGCCTTAATCCAAATTGAACGAGCGTTGGATGTCATTACGTTGGATATTGCGCAAGGAGAGTTTGTCGCTATTATGGGGCCTTCGGGGTCTGGAAAGTCTACGTTTATGAACATTATCGGGTGTTTGGACCTTTCGGATGAAGGGGTTTACACGCTTGATGGGAAGCAGATTCATTCTCTTAAGGATTCACAATTGGCTGAGATTCGGAATCGGAAGATTGGGTTTGTGTTTCAGAGCTTCAACCTGTTGCCGAGATTAAGTGCTTATGAGAATGTGGAATTGCCGCTGATTTATCGTGGAATGACGAGAAAGCAGCGGGAGCCGCTCGTTTTACAGGCATTGGAAGCGGTTGATTTGCTGGATCGAAGGAAGTATTTTCCTTCGGAACTATCCGGTGGACAGCAGCAACGTGTGGCGATTGCACGGACGTTGGCAGGCGATCCGCCGATTATATTGGCGGATGAGCCGACTGGAGCGTTGGACTCGAAGACGGGCGTGGAGATTATGGATATTTTCAGGCGTTTGAATGCACTTGCGTAGTGAATACATGTTCGGTAAATAATAAAAAATACGAACGTATGATCTATGGTGGCGATGAGAAATATGAGTGTTGTATCAAGAATTGAGAATGAAATGGATGTTCAAATTATTAAAGAATATACTTTATTTACCCATTTTCCTCGATATGTTAACCATGGATATGGAGGCGCCGAAGATAAAAGAGAGTGGGACAATGGAGAATCGTGACGGCACTAATTATTGCTTATCACAGGGCCATCTAAACATCATTTTTCAATAGCGTACGAGCTAACAAAAAAGAGCCTTAGCCTTTAGGATGTTTCCTAAAGGCTCATCTTTTGCTCTTGTTTACGCTTTCGCATTAGTCAATAGACAACTTGTTTCCGATATACCCGTGGAGAGACACCCATTATTTTTTTGAATATTTTGCCGAAATGAGAGAAACTGTCGAAACCGACTTGAGATGAAACGTCGGAAATTTTTGTGTTAGAATCATGGAGTAATCGTTGTGCTTCCTTAACCCTGGTGTGGTTCAAATATTCGATAAAAGTGAACCCTGTCGCTTTTTTAAACATCCGACTCAAATAAAATGGAGAAATGAAAAATCGACTAGCAAGTTCGTTTAAAGATAACGGTTCAGAATAATGCTCGTTGATATAACTGGCTATGGAAGATACTTTAGTGTGCATAGGCGACATGTAGTCAAGCGAAGTAAGAGGGTGCTGTTCTAAATAACGCCCGGCAAGCAGTAATAGCTCAACGAGCATATGAGTAAGGATGATCTCATAGCCAGCCTGTGCTTTGCTTAGCTCTAGCTGGATTCGTGAGAGAAGTATACCGATAGAAGCCTGCTCTTGCATGGGAAATCGAAGAACGTGGGACTCCTGATGAAAGGGCGACAGCAACAATTCGGCATACTTTTGATAGTTCGATTGCAGGAATCGTTCATCAAAAAAGAACAACAGTCGGCCGTGTGCCTTTTCGCCGGATGTTTTATGAAGCTCATTCTTGCCAATAAAGACGATATCTCCGGGAAGTAAATGATATAAGCGATCTTTAATGAAATAAGAGCGCTCTCCGGAAAGTAGAATATAGACCTCGTAACAATTGTGAAAATGGTTTGCCGACATTGCAATGGGTTCTGTCCATTCCATGTACTCAACCTTGAATAATGGAATGTCCTGTAAGCTGAAAGAATAGGTAATGGGTTCAAGCAAACTTCATCGCCTCCCTTCACGTATCATAGCAAAATATGAGGTGTTCGAGAAGACCTGGCAAGAAATGAGTAGATGGTAGGTTTTATTTGCATTACAATAAGGGTGCGAATCATCAAAGATAGTAAATTATGGAACGGAGTAAAGGAGGGAAGGGATAAATTATTGTCGAACTATAAATACGGTTTGTTTCCCATCATCTATGGGTTTTTTAAGGGATTTATGGATGGCTCTATCAAAGGATTAAAGGGGGAAATAATATGCTTCATCCCTTCATGGGAATTAAAGATTGGGATCGTGTAGGCATGTCCGTTGCAGATTCGACCAAGCGACTGCATAGGCTTGCATATCTGGACCGGCAATTAATGAGAACGGAAGCTGGTCATATGGCGGCGAGACCAGAGTATGAAGTAAAAGGTGCGCTTGCTCGATTACTTTGGCAGGATGCCGAACACTACGACCAGCTTCGTAATCGTTGCAAGCAATTACGGATGAGTGTTGTTGCATTCGATAAATGCCCTGACCCACAACTGGAGCAATTCATGCAAAAAGTATTGGAATCGGGAAATACACTCGATTTTCTTATAGCTTTATTCGAAGTAGTCAAACCTGCACAAGCGAGAGCTATTCAAATATATCAACAATTGGCGCAACCGCTAGTTGACGAACCGACCCTTCATCTATTAAAACATCAATTGATGGATCGAGACGAGCAAATCGTATGGGGGCGTGAAACAATTGCTCATTTTCGATCAATGGCAACTAAAGAGGAGCTTGAACAAGCGAACCGATGGAAGGCATACTTGGAAGCGCTTTTATTTGCAGCGGGTGGAGTAGAAGGGGACGGCGAAAGAAAGGCTGTGAATCCCGATATCGTTGTACCCTCTCAAGCATTTGAACTCCCTTATGAAAGCACGCGTGATAGTCGATTTCAAACCTCAGTTGTCAAGATGGAAGGGACAACCTTCGAAGATAATGATGAGGGAAGATTTATGCATATGATGCTTGCACGATATTTTGAAATGTCCCCAGCGGAAGCGATCGCATATATTCATTTTTCGACAGAAGGTAAACCATGGGCATTTTATTACGATACGGCAAGACACATTTGGGATGAAACACGTCACAGCTGGTTTGGTGAGGCAGCCCTGCGGAGCAAAGGTTATGATGTTTACTCCTACCGTAACTGGACGGGATGGTATGATATGACAAGTCAGGCTTTTGATAATAATGAAGCTTATACTCATTTAACCATTGCCATTGAGAAGACTGCGATGAAATATCCGCCGGGAAAACGTGAGGAATGGGAGTTTTGCAAGGATACGATCGGGGATCCGCTAATGACGACTTTTCAGGATTTCGATTGGGCAGATGAAGTCGTACACGCCGGGTTTGGACAAAAGTGGATTATCGATGAGCTGTATAAAGGCGATACGCAAAAAGCGTTGGAAGCAGGAAAAGCCACTGTGGAGAAAAGAGCAAAGTACATGAAAACACAAGAGGATTGGAGTGGCCCAAAACATAACGGATTCGCAGGGAATTATTAGATGTATAATGGTTTGGGGCAAATTGGCAATGTGATGGGGAATATCAATCAGGGAGGTTGACGAATTATGAAAGCGTTCAGAAAATTGTCTTTACTTTCGTTCCTTATTCTTTGTATCTTTGTTACAGCTTGTTCCAATGGTTCTAAGAAAGCGGATTCAATTAATTCTCCGTCAGGCACGGCGGTATCATCGGGTAGCAGCCCCGCTGTTTCACCAAGTCAAATGCCGTTGTATTCCATCAAGGTTTTCACGGCATCACCCAACCCGAAGGTGAAAACAAGCGATCAAACGGCTGTCGGTAAAGTGATCAAGGATAAATTCAATATCGTGTTTGAATTTGTCCCTTTCAGCGGAAACTATCGCGATAAGCTGAACCTGATGCTGGCGTCAGGGGATTATCCGGAAATTCTGCGAGTGGAAGGTCAGGATCTCGTAACTAAGTATATTGATGCGGGAATCGCTTTGCCCCTCGATAATTACTTAAAAGACTCCAAATACTTGAAAGATACCCATAAAGATATGATTCCCTACTGGAGATTGCCAGCAAAAGACGGAAAACTATATAAATGGGAGTTTGGAGCAAGTTCCGACTTGAAATACCCTGTAAATGTCATCCAGGATATGTACATCCGCTCGGATATTCTGAAAGAGGCTGGTTATCCGACATTGAAAAGTCCCAAGGACTATATTCCGTTCCTGAAAAAAGCGCTTGCCGATCATCCGACTACTAACGGCAAGAAAACGTTTGGTGTCGTTGCACCTTTCGCCGAATCGTGGGGAATGGCTGGTATTGCCGGTTCAATGGTCGAAAACGGTGATAAGAATATTATGTTCAGCAACTTTGCAACCGTCTTTAATATCAAAGACAAGAAGTTTGAACTGATGATGGCTGATAATAACTACAAGGAATCGATCCAATTCTTTAATCACCTCTATACGCAGGGTTTACTCGACAAAGAGAGCTTTACGGATACATCTGCTCAGACCACAGAAAAGATCAAATCCGGTCAGGCACTGGCTTACTGGTATACGGGTTGGATTACGGGAGATGTCAATAACACGCTGGAAAAAGCTGGACATCCAGAAATGAAATATATCCAAATGCCGATGCAAACGGATACACAAGTAGCGCAGAACCAAACGAGAAATGTCCGGTTTGACAACGTCAGACCGTTCGACTCAGCGATCATCACCAAAAATGCCAAAGATCCGAAACGAATTTTTGAACTGGTCGACTGGATAGCTTCTGAAGAAGGGCAGACGCTAATTCAATCTGGTGTGGAAGGTAACACATATGTGATAAAGGATGGAAAACGCGTTCTTTCCGACGAAATGAAGGCCAAAATGAATTCGGATCCTGATTACTTAAACTTGCAAGGTTTGGGTGGACAGTTTGAATTCCTCGGCATTTATAACGGAGTGGCCAAAGATGGACTGCCCTTTAAACTAATGGATGATATCAATATTAAGGAAGTAAATATTGATAAAGATGTCAAAGCTACTTACACAGCAATGGGCTGGAAAAATTCGCTTGATTATTATTCAAAGATATCCAAACCTGTGTTTACTGGACTTCAAGCCTCAATTACACTTGATCCCGCAAGTCCTGAAGCTACGATCGAACAAAGGCTTACCCAGCATCGTGTGGAAACCAATTCGAAGCTAATACTGGCGAAAAACGACGCCGAATTCGAAACAATTTATCAGGCAGCTTTGAAACAGAACGATTCACTTAACGGGCAGAAGGCACTCGATAAGTACAACCAATTGTTCCAGGATCAGCAGAAGAGATACGATGAAATGAAAGCGAAATAAGAGCGGCGTATGATGACTTAAAGCGTTCGAGGAATTTATGATAGTTAACATAGATTCCTCGAACTTCATTCATTTAGAGTAACGTGCCGCTAAGGGGGGGAATTATGGACATCCGACGACAAACGAACGGCATGAAGCCGGCGGCAGCCGATAGCAGAAGTACATGGCTGCGGAAAGCGATCAGGCAGCGATACTTATTTATCATGCTTTTACCTGCGGTATTGTTAGTCTTTATTTTTCAATATATTCCCTTGCTCGGATGGCTGATAGCCTTCAAAAACTATCAGGTAGGCATCAGCATTTGGAAAGTTCCCTGGACGGGATTGCACCAGTTCAAAGTATTTTTCAATGAAAGCAACGACTATCTTTATCTGATCCGTAATACGCTGGTGATGAATTTAGCCTCTCTCTTTGTTGGTTTATTCGCAGCGCTGGCTTTCGCCATCCTGCTAAATGAAGTTGGCAGGAAGTGGTTCAAGAAAATAGTCCAAACCGTTTCCTTTTTTCCGTTTTTTGTTTCTTGGGTTATCATATACGCCATTATTCATCAACTGCTCTCCCCTACTTCAGGTGCTATCAATGTCTCTTTAATTGAATCTGGAATCATCAAGGAAGGAATCAACGTACTGGGAGATAAGGCTTATGCATGGACTCTCATTGTTATTGTTGTCGTGTGGAAATACCTAGGGTACAATGCGGTCATCTTCTTCGCATCTATTGCTTCCATTTCATCGGAAGAACTCGAGGCGGCGGCTATAGATGGAGCCGGAAGGTTCAGGAAAATCCAGCATGTTCTCATTCCCAATCTGATGCCAACCATTATTATTCTGCTGATTATGAATGTCGGTTGGATACTGAATTCTGACTTTGACCTGTATTATTTGTTTACGAACCCCACCAATTGGGAGCGGATGCAGGTTCTGGACATGTATACATATAAATTCGGTCTGCAGCAGGGAAACTTCCCTTATGCGACAGCCGTCGGTATTGTGAAAACGATGGTCAGCCTTATTCTATTAATCGGCGTCAATTCGCTAGCCAAACGAACGACAGGGAAATCAATTTTGTAACAAGGGGGATGTACTGTGGGAAAAAGATCGTTCATCGATATCCTATTTGATACAAGCAATTATATTTTGTTGACCTTCATCGGGATCGTATTGTTTTTCCCGTTTTTGTACATTGCCAGCTATTCATTGAGCGATCCCGTGAAACTGACCGGTGGTCTCATTTTGTGGCCAGCGGGGTTCACCCTCGAGAATTATGCTCGGGCTTTCAGCGACCCTGATATTTATCACAGTATCCTTATATCCGTCTTAAGAACGCTTTTGGGACCAGTCGTGATGATCATCATTACATCAATGGCGGCCTACTGCATAACGAGAAACGATCTGATGGGCGTTCGTTTTTGGCGTAAATTTTTTGTGTTTACGATGTATTTCTCCGTTGGAATGATTCCTGTTTATATCCTAATCGTGCAGTTGCATTTAACAAAATCGTTTTGGGTTTACATCATTCCATCAGCCGTTAATATCTTCAATATGATTCTCATCAAAACCTATATTGAAAGCTTACCAGATTCACTGCCTGAAGCCGCCATTGTGGACGGAGCGAATGATCTCATCGTGTTCTGGCGAATTATTTTCCCTGTTTCCATGCCTGTTCTCGCTGCCGTCTTTCTGTTTTCCGCCGTCGGCCAGTGGAATAGCTTCATGGATACCCAACTATATAATGCGATGAATCCCGAACTTTACACCCTGCAGTATTCTTTGTACCAGATCTTGTCGAATGCAAACAATGCGAGTCTGCTCAATTTGAGGAATAACACGAGTGCACAGTTACAGGTCACCCCCGAGGGTTTGAAAATGGCAATTACAATGATCACTGTATTGCCTATCCTTGCCGTATATCCCTTTTTGCAGCGTTATTTCATAAAGGGGCTTCTTGTGGGATCGGTTAAAGGCTAGTGGGAACCGTCTAAGCAGCGAATCTAGATGCGAGGGAGCCGTATCTAGATTTTTGCATTTCAACACTCAGAATTAAAATTAATCAGTTTAATCCAGGTAATAAATCATAGCAAAATCGGCGGTGTTTTGCTTGTTTTCAGCAAATGCGGCGGAGAATATTTTCTTTTTTTGCGATATGATTTGGATATGAAATGACATCATTTATGGAGAGGGGACAACTATCATGACCAAGAAGAAGTACGTGCTAGTGGGGACAGGCGGACGAGCAGAATTTTTTTACGGGGCTATTGCAACAGAATTCAGGGATACGTCGGAGTTGGTCGCTTTCTGTGATATCAATCAAACGCGTATGGATTATGCCAATAAGCTCCTTGAGAAAAATTATGGATATCCGAAGGTACGAACGTATAAGTCAGAGCAATTCGAGACCATGATTTACACGGAGAAGCCGGATGTGGTCATTGTTACTAGTGTGGATCGCACCCATCATACCTATATTGTTCAAGCACTGGAACTTGGCTGTGATGTCATTACGGAGAAGCCAATGACGGTAGACGAGAAGAAATGCCAGGAGATTCTCGACGCGGTGCAACGGACGGGCCGTAACGTTAGAGTCACCTTTAATTACCGCTATGCTCCTCATCATACGAAGGCCAGAGAGCTCATTATGGATAGCGTCATCGGTCAGGTGCATTCCGTACACTTTGAGTGGCTGCTTAATACGCAGCATGGAGCGGATTATTTCCGCAGGTGGCATAGAGATAAACGAAACAGCGGCGGGTTACTCGTTCATAAATCAACACATCACTTCGACCTCGTGAACTTCTGGATCGGCTCTCAGCCAGATACCGTGTTCGCTTTCGGGGATTTGCACTATTACGGCCGTGAAAATGCGGAACGTCGAGGCGAGGTTCGCTTCTATGATCGTGCGACGGGAAATCCACTTGCGGAGCATGATCCGTTCGCTCTGCAGCTTGACCAGAATGAGCATTTAAAGTCGATGTATTACGATGCGGAGCATGAGGACGGATATCTGCGCGACCAAAGCGTCTTCGGAGACGGAATTAGTATTGAAGATACGATGGGCGTTATGGTTCGTTACAAGAACAACGCGATCTTAACTTACTCTTTAAATGCCTACATGCCATGGGAAGGATATCGTATTGCATTCAACGGAAGCAAAGGCCGGATAGAAATGATGGTAGTTGAACAGTCTTATGTAAATTCTGGCGGAGATAAGGCGCTGGAAGGGGCCCTGAAGGATAAGGTCATTACTGTGTTCCCCATGTTTGCTGCTCCGTATGAAGTGGAAGTGGAAGAGGGGATTGGCGGACATGGCGGCGGGGATCCGGTGCTGTTGAATGATATTTTCGGAACGCCGATTCCTGACAAATTTTATCGCGCTGCGAACCATATCGACGGAGCACGATCGATTCTTACGGGCATCGCCGCCAATGAATCGATCCGAACCGGACGAGTTGTGAAGGTGGACGAATTGGTGAAGTTTTATTAAAGGCCCAATAAGAGGAGTGAGATACATGACAAATAGCAGCTTCCGAGTAGGAAACGGCGCTCATACTTACGAGGTTGAAGCGGGATGGGGGGCGACAATCCCAGATCATGTGACCCTCGGCTATACGCACGGCATCGTCGTCGACGAGAAGGACCATGTCTATGTCTTTCATACCGGCAAGCCTTCTGTCATCAAGCTCGACAAGAACGGTAACTTTCTTGATGCGTGGGGGGACGAATTCGAA
This sequence comes from Paenibacillus sp. J22P51, assembly GCF_059692215.1. Lineage (NCBI taxonomy): Bacteria > Bacillati > Bacillota > Bacilli > Caryophanales > Paenibacillaceae > Paenibacillus > Paenibacillus sp. J22P51. The sequence continues at coordinate 435,290 of NZ_JCAUAZ010000002.1, forward strand.
GGTGGGGCTCACGGGTTTTATTTGCACAAAGAAGGAAATAGTGAATATCTTTATGTGACTGACAAAGATCGCGGGCTTATGGTCAAGCTGACATTGGACGGCGAACGGGTGTTGACCATAGGTAAACCTAATCTTCCAGATATTTATGGAGATGACACAAAGTATAGACCAACGGATGTTGCCGTCGCGCCGTACGGGGACATCTATATTGCCGACGGCTACGGGCAACACTGGATCCATCAATATACGTCTCGTGGTGAGTATATACGTTCATGGGGAGGCTACGGCTCGGAGCCGGGACAACTCATTTGTCCGCATGGCGTTTCCGTGGACTTGCGCAAAGGCGAACCGGAAATCTACGTAGCCGACAGGGGAAACCATCGAATTCAAGTTTTTACGCCTGACGGCCAATATAAACGGATGATTGTCGATGACATGGATATGCCGTGCAATTTTTACTTCTTCGGGGATGAACTTTATTTTCCAGATCTGAACAGCCGGGTCACGGTGTTTGATCGGGATGACCGGCTCATCACTCACTTGTGCGAAGATCAACAGGCCTATAAACAAAAAGGCTGGCCAAATTTGGACAAATCGTACTACCGTCCCAACAAATTCAGTTCCCCTCATGGAATTTGCGTTGATCATAATGGAAACGTTTACGTAGCGGAGTGGATTTCCGATGGTCGATTGACGAAATTGGCGCGGGTGCCCAACGGAAGAGGAGGAGACCATTAAATGAATGCTATGCGCGTAGAAAAGTTTTTCACTTCCCAGGAGCACTTGCTGCAAGTCTTTGATAAGCACGCAAGGCAGCTGGGGTTTCGGGCAAAGACTGCAGACGAATTCGCGGAATGGAAACAATCGACGCGCCACAAACTTCGCGACATTACCGGTATCGATACAATGGAATTGTGTGATCTGCAACCACAATTACTAGAGACCGAAAGGATGAACGGCTATAGGAGGGAGAAATGGCTCCTCCAAACTGAACCCAGTGTGTGGATGCCCTTCTATATTCTAATCCCAGACAGTCTACTGGCGGGGATTAAATCTCCGTGCGTGATTGCTACTCATGGCCACGCGAGCGCCGGGAAAATGACAGTGGGTGGAAGAGAGGACATTCCGGCCGTAAGGAAACAGATCCAGCAGTATCATTACGATTACGGAGTCAAGTTCGTTCAGGAAGGTTATATCGTTTTCTGCCCTGATGCGAGAGCTTTCGGAGAACGAAGAGAATCTACCCTGCAGGGAGATGACGAGTATAACTTCTTGAATAGTACTTGTACGCAATTGAATCATATGGCGATTGCTCTCGGACAATCCGTAACTGGAATGTGGACATGGGACTTAATGAGACTGATCGATTATATTGAAAGCAGAGGAGACTGTGGAGATATCTCTTGTGTGGGCTTGTCTGGCGGAGGGCTACAAACGTTATGGCTTTCTGCTCTGGATGACCGTGTCAAGTGTGCGGTGGTCAGCGGATATTTTTATGGCTATAAGGACTCCCTGTTAAAGCCTGCTCATTGTGCGTGCAATTATGTCCCTAATCTGTGGAAAAATGTGGACATGGGGGACTTAGCCGCATTGATTGCGCCTCGGCCGCTCTTGATTGAAACTGGCGCCCAGGACCCGTTAAACGGGGAACGTGGTCTAGTGAATGTAACGGAGCAAGTAGACATCGCATCTCAGGCTTACCGTCTGTTTGACGCAGAAGAAGAGTTGGTACATTATGTGTTCGACGGAGAACATGTATGGGACGGGGCGGAAACTTACAGATTCGTCAATCGGACAATGATCAGGGAGTGACATGAAATGTCGGACATTTTAATCGAGGAGTACAGGGGTGCAATTCTAGAAAATGTTCACAGAGGGCACATTTGCGGGGTTGATGAGTACGGCGGAATCAAATATGCGGTTGGGGATGTGAACCGACTCACCTATTTGCGGTCGTCGGCCAAACCTCTGCAGGCTCTTCCGGCGATCAGGAGAGGAATCCAGGAGAAATTCGGCTTAACGGATAAAGAACAGACGCTGCTGGCTGCTTCACATCGGGGAGAGTCCTTTCACGTTGAAGCATTGGAATCACTTTCCCGTAAAATAGGTTTATCGGAAGAAGACCTTCTCTGCCTGCCTACCTATCCGTTGAATCCGGACAGAAGGGACGAAATAGTCAAACAGGAGAGGGAAAAGCGTAGAATTTACCATAACTGTTCCGGCAAGCATTTCGGAATTATGGCGCTTTGTAAACTTCTTGGCGTCAGCATTGAAAACTACTGGGAAAGCGACCATCCGGCACAGAGAGAAATTCTAGCAACCGTTTCCGCCTTGTCGGGAGTCCCCAAAAATGAGATCAGCCTGGGGGTTGACGGATGCGGCGTTCCTGTTTTTGCGCTCCCTCTCAAAAACATCGCCCAAGCGTATTTGCGGTTAGCCTGCCCCGATTTGATTGCAGACGGCGAACTTCGAGAAGCGGTGTACAGGATCACTCAGTTGATGAATGAAAATTGCGAAATGATCGGGGGCTCCCAGCAAATTTGTTCAACCTTATTAGGCGACCCGAATATCGTAGCCAAAGGGGGAGCCAAGGGTATTTATTGTTTCGGACTTAAGGACGAGCGGTTAGGCTTCGCGCTGAAAGTGACCGATGGGTCTGAAGAGGAATGGCCACTGATTGTTGCGGGCATTCTGCAGCAAATCCATTACAAAAACAAGGATACCATCGAAAACATGCTGCATTTGGCGACACGGATGATTATAAACGACAACAACCGCGTTGTTGGTGAAAATAAGGTGGCATTTCAACTTGATTCCACTACAATTTTAGGAAAGGTTGGTGAATGTTCATGAATATTGAAGTCATCCCGACAGATACAATTAGCAAAAGGGTAGCGGATCTATTGGCCGTGCAGCTTAAGAGAAAACCGGCTGCCGTTCTGGGCATGACCACCGGCTCATCACCTGTGAAATACGGCATCTTCGAGGAGTGGATTCGCCGGGAGGGAGAGGGAGAGCTTTGTTTCGATGAAGCGGTATTCGTCAATCCGGACGAATTGGTCGGCGTCGATCCTAGACACCCGGAAAGCTACAGCAGCTATATGGAGCAGCATCTGTTCCGCCACCTTAAGACCCTGCGGAAGCAGACCCATATTCCAAACGGGGCGGCGGCGGATTTGACCGAGGAATGCAAGCGTTTTGATCAGGTACTCCGCGATTTGGATTATGTGGATTGGCAGCTGATGGGACTCGGTCTGAACGGGCATATCGCCTTTATCGAACCCGCTGCGGGGATACCGTCTTCGACCTATGTGACCGATCTGCACGAGGAAAACCGGCCTCATGGTTCCGTTCATTTCCAGGACCGAGAGCAAGTACCTCGGCAGGCGATAACGATCGGGCTGGAAGCCGTTATGAAGACGCGTTCCATTGTCCTCGTCGCTGCGGGTGAAAACAAAGCGGACATCGTCTTGGCATCGTTTTTTGGCCCAGTAACGACCCAAGTTCCAGCGTCTTTTCTGCAGCTGCATCCAGATGTGACGGTAATCCTAGACAAAGGCTCCTCGAAGAATTTACCTATTTAGAGTACGGACAAAGGAGAGTGAGCGGCAGGGGCGATAAGTTTTCATAACTGGCCGTACACGGTTCGGAAGGCAACAGCAGCAAATCCCGTAGGGCCTTCAGCGTATGTTATATGGATGCAGATACGGACTCAAGACTGGCGGATACGTTTAGTCAGTTGCCAACTTATTTTCGAAAGGTACTCGAGAATAATGTTAGCAACTGAGAAATAAAGTCGGGAACTCTTCACAGGCATAAGTTCAGGGGACATAAGTTATAAAGAAGCTCACCAGAAATCGGTGAGCTTCTTCTTTTTTTGTAGAGTTTTATTTGTTTATTTTTTACTTGTACTGTGAAAATACCGACGCGTGGCGGGCTTTCAGTACCTATGCAAAGACGAAGGGCTTAGACCACTACTGCATCAAATCTGATGGGAAGCAGCGTACCATATTCAGAATGTAAACAGCTACCACAGATCACGAAGAACGGTATCAGGAAGAGATCACACTAAAAAGCTTAGCCTCCGTCGTTTATATGAATCCTGTTTATTTGGGTCAAGTATTCAAAAACGAAACAGGCGCAACTTTTACCGTGTACACAACCTCAAAAAATTCGACAATACGGGCGAAGATTTAGAAGATTTGATTTCGATAGGGACGATCGGACTGATCAAAGCTATCGAGTCTTTTCCACCGAATAAGGGCACGAAGCTGGCGACTTTTGCAGCACGTTGTATTGAGAATGAGATCTTAATGCATCTGCGCTCCTTGAAGAAAACACGCAAAGATGTGTCCTTGCATGAGATTTATCAAGGTATATGAAAACGACTGGCATCTCACGGTCTTTAACGCTTGTTGCTGTACCTCTCTGCGACCGCCGACTTTGCTATTCCTCGAATCGTCGACCACCTTGTCTTTCCCTTCGCTTCATATGGTATACTTGGAGCACACTCTTACTTCTTATAGGAGGTTCGATATGACCCGATTCAGCAATGACGCTTACCTAGAAAGCCCTGATTTTCCGTTCCATTCGGGATTATATCGTCTCGAATCCGGCAAGAACATTGAGAAGCATTGTCATGAATTCATCGAGCTGGTATTTATTACGGAGGGCTCTGGAACCCACATTTACAAAGGTGAAAAATATAACATCTGTGAGGGCGACGTATTTATTATCGAGCCCGAGGCGGAGCATAGTTACCTGGTTGACAATGGTCTCAGCATGACCCTCTACAACATTTTGTTTCACAGGTCATTTTTGTCCCACGAATTAGAATCGCTTTCAAAAGTGACGCCATTCGTCAATTTTTTTTATGTCGAGCCATTCTTAAGGTCGACACTGCAGTTCAATTCCCATTTGACCTTAGAGCCCCAGCAGCGTATTGAAATCATGCAAAAGATTAACCACATCATGAAGGAGTACAGCGAAAAGCAGATTGGCTACCGTATTTTGGTGAAAACAGGGCTGATTGAGTTGCTTATCAATTTTAGCCGTTACTATGAGTTACAGCTGCATCGTCCCATGACATCTTTAGGCTCCGAAAGCCAGATAATCGAGCGAGTTTGCGATTATATTGAGCGTCATTACGCCCTACCGTTATCCTTGCTTCAGGTTAGCCAAATGTGCGGGATGAGTATGTCATCTTTTACCGCCAAGTTTAAATTATATACGGGTAAAACATTTATCGAATTTCGTAATGAGTCTCGTATTCGAATAGCAAGAATGCTGCTTGCGGATACGGATGAAAAAATAGTCGAGATTGCACAACAAGTCGGATTTGACGATCTCAGTTCGTTTAACAAACTGTTTAAGAAAATGATCGGTGCTTCGCCAGGTACGTACCGACGTCAACACCGATCTGTACTGCATCATTCTATTACTTAATTTATACTGCTTTTTTTATGACTGGCGAATCAGCTTCGTCACTCGACCGTCGGAAATCCATTCTGCCAAGTAGACGTTCCCTTGGGAGTCGACGCAGACCCCGTGCGGGGAACTGAACTTATCCGGACGATAGTACGATTTAGGTAAGTTCGGCCATCCCACCTGCTTGTAAGCCTGCTGATCCTCGCCGAGATGCGTGATCAATCGATCCTCGGCATCAAGTACAGTGATCCGGCTATTCAGGTCCGGCAAATACACTTCGTCCTGCCAGAAATAAAAGCTACAAGGAAGGTCCAGATTATGCTCAACATAACGCTTATGACGGCCATCCAGCGTAAAGACTTGAATACGGTGGTTGCGTCGGTCCGCCACATAAAGCTCAGGCTCACCTCTGCGCAAATTGATCGAGATGCCGTGTGGCTCAATAAGCTGTCCCTGCTCTGAACCGCGTCCGCCCCAGCTGCGAATGTAGGTGCCTTGTGCATCAAATTGGTGAATGTAGTACTGTCCGTACCCGTCTGCTACATAGATGTCGCCATTCGGCGCGACACAGACATCGGTGGGGACATAGCGGCGTTGTGAGTCATATAGGTCTGGACGGTTTGGAGGCTCTATACGCAGCAGCACTTCACCCTCGAGAGTCGTTTTTACGATGAGGGAACGTTTCGTGTCGGCGAAGTAAAGGAACTCTTTACCTTCGGCGTCGCGATGTAAATAAAAGCCGTGAGCACCGCCTTCAAACTCTTCGCCCCAGGATGTCAAGAAATGGCCGTCCTTGTCAAACACGATAACGGATTGCTTGCCGGTATGGTGGACATAGACCCGATCTTCGGCATCAACACAAATGCCGTGGGTGTACCCGTAAACAATATCTTCTGGCAGCTTGCCCCAATTCGGACTAACTTCATAAGAGTGAGTGGCGTTACCGATAGTAAGTCTTTCTGGCATGGCTTCAATTCCTCCTTGAATGGATGAGATAGTTTATTTTTAAATACTGTGGTCTTTAGCTATAGAGGATTCACTCGTGCAAGAAGAGGAAAGAGACTTCCTTTAATCGGCTTGCCGATCTCAAGCTCTTGTCCGTTCGTAATTGGATGAGATTTGCCGTTATAGGTCGTTCCATCCGGTACGTATATGATCGCCAGCGCCCGACGAGGCTTGTTGGTTACATTTGCATGCGCATAGTGAAAGGTTAAGCCATCATGGAACGTACAGCTACCGGCCTTCATCGGGCAGATGATCGACTTCGTATGCTCGTGCTCCGTGCCCTTTGTATACTCGAAAATGTCTTGGGGATTGGCTAAATCAATCGGATTCAGTTTGCCAATTCTCCTAGATTCCGGGACGAACATCATGCATCCATTCCGCTCATCGACGTCGTCAAGTGCGATCCAGATTGACATAGCCCCATCCTCGTTCATAGGCCAATACGTGGAATCTTGATGCCAAGGCGTCGGCTTGGAGTCTCCCGGCATTTTGAGCAGTGCATGATCATGAAACAACCGCATACCAGAAGCTCCCGTAAGCAAACGTGCCATCTCCGCAAAACGCCCATGTGTGACGTAGCGAGCCATTCCGGCGTGATCGCGCCATGTGTTTACTCGCTGATTCAGCACTCTGTAGTATGCTCCGCCTTGTTTGTCGGTTTGAAACGACATCCCCTGGTCCGCACCCATCGCTTCGTCCAAATATTCCCTCAGTTCATTCAATTCGTCAGGAGTTAAAACGTTATCCACCTGAACGAAACCGTTCTTGCGATAAAAATCGATCTTTTCCTGCTGCAATAGGTTTTGTGCCAACACGTTATTCATTTGACTCCTCCTTTTGTGTTTAGGTTGTCTAACAACTTTTAATAGGACTTCATGCTATAAATGTATCGCAGGATGGACGTTCTTTCTTGGAAAATATGCCGAAAATGTAGGGCAATCTGCCAACGCATATCAAGAGAATCACCATGGCAGCGGCTGACGGCAATTAGATTAATTTTCAATGGTGCGATTGAAAACATCAAATGAACGAGTTAACATGCAGCATGTAAAAATAACTAATAAAAAGTAAAGGTCTTCCTATGTGAACTGCCTTACGTTTTCTCTAGAATGAAGGATAACCAAAAGAATTGCATACCGAAGGGAGTTGCCCGATGGAGAGCTTTAAAGCCCTTAAGGATTATTACCGCGATGAACGAAAAATTATCGCCTTGGCAGTCCTGTGTTTAACCCTCAATACAGCATTAGGCCTTGTATACCCACAATTGATCCGTTATCTGATCGACGTCGTCATCGGTGAAAAGCGATTTGAGCTTGTACCCTATTTAGCTTTTATTGTGATCATTCTTGTGAGTGTAAAAGCATTATTCAGCTTTTTGTATGGACACCTCGGAGGACGTGCGAGTAACCGTGTGACGTTACGTTTGCGAAACGCTCTCTACAATAAGTTGCAGAAACTTTCGTTTACATTCTATGACAAGTCCAAAACGGGTGACTTAATGTCCAAACTTACAGCTGATCTGGACATATTTCGGCATTTTGTTGCATGGGAGTTTGGGCATTTCATAAACTTCTGCAGCTGTATCATTCTCGGCACGATATTTATGACCACCATCAATTGGAAGTTAACGTTGATTGCAATGGTGACGATGCCGGTTATCGGATTTTTAGCAGTTCGGTTCCATGAAAAGATCCATCCGGCATTTCGTTCGATTCGAGAAGCTTTCAGTAGGATGACTTCAGGAGCTCAGGAAAATATATCGGGCGTTCGGACGGTCAAGTCATTTGCTCGCGAATCTCATGAAGTGAAGAAGTTTTCAGAGAGAAACCGGGTCTACCAGGATAAAAACATCGAAACTGCGAATATTATGTCCAAATATTTTCCTGCTATGGAAATTACCGCAAATATGAGTGTTGTTATTCTGATGGGAGCTGGCGGTTATTTGACGCTGCATGGGCAGCTTACTGTCGGTGAATTGGTCGCGTTCTTCGGAATGATCGGATTTATTATCGGTCCTCTTTGGTCGCTAGGCTACCATATTAATATTTACACGCAAACAAAGGCTGCGACTGAACGTCTGGTAGACGTCTTACATCAGTATGAGCATATCAAAAACAAGCAGGATGCACTGCCGGTAACTGATGAACAGTTCAGAGGTCATATCCATTTTGAAAACGTTTCCTTTTCTTACGACGGTCAGCAAACCGTATTAAAAGAGATGTCGTTTGATGCTCCCCCAGGACATATCATTGGCTTACTTGGAGGAACGGGCTCGGGTAAAACGACTACCGCACTGCTTATGTTAGGTGCTTATTCGGTCAAGGAGGGGAGAGTCACAATCGATGGGGTTAATCTCGAGGAATACCGACTTGAGCAATTCCGCGAACGAATGGCTGTCGTATTTCAAGAAACGTTCCTCTTCTCATCGACGATTCGTGACAATATTGCATATGGGCTAAACGACGCGACGACGGATCAAATCGTTGCCGCCGCTAAACTGGCGCTAGCCCATGAATTCATTATGGAGCTTCCATTAGGCTATGATACAGTCGTAGGGGAACGCGGGCTTGGACTATCGGGCGGTCAGAAGCAGCGAATTGCGATCGCAAGGGCTCTGATCCGAAAGCCGCGTATCCTTATTCTCGACGATGCCACCAGTGCGGTCGATATGGAAACGGAGTATGAAATCCAAAGGAGCCTTCGTTCTCTCCAGGGCACGACCATCTTAATTATTGCCAATAGGATCTCATCGCTGCAGCATGCAGATGAAATCATTGTGCTTGAAAAAGGCATGACTGTCGAACGTGGCACTCACACCGAACTTCTGAGAAAACAAGGGCATTATCTTCGGACCTATAACATCCAATATATAGACTATTTGGAAAATCAGCTGACTGAATTGGTGGAGGGGGAGAACATTGAGCCAGACGAAATTCAGAGAGACCACGCAAAGCAAGCATGAAATTCGCCATCAGGGACGCCCAAGATTCATCTACCAGGAAGACGAAGAGATGGAAAAAGCATTTAGCTGGAAACAAATGCGAAGGCTTCTTCATTACTTGCTCCCATACAGGCGGCAAGTGATCCCAATGACTTTGTTTTTTATGCTTGTTGGGACGGTTACGAAGCTAGGCATACCGCTGCTCATGAGCTGGTGTATCGACAAGGTGCTGATGAAGGGCAACGGAAGTATGCTTCCGTTATATGTGGGGAGTATGCTCCTCTTATACGTGCTTCAATGGGGCGCGAATGTCGGTCGAATTCGATTGACGAGTATTATGGGACAGAAAGCAATTTTTGATTTGAGGGCGGATTTGTTTCAACATATCCAGAAATTGTCCTTCCGTTTTTTTGATAAGCGTCCCTCAGGCTCCGTGCTTGTACGGGTCACTAATGACGTCAATGCCCTGCAGGATCTTTTCGCGAACGGGGCCGTCAATACGCTGATCGATTTTATTCAGTTGATCGCCGTCATGGTTATTTTACTTATCTTAAATGTAAAGCTCGCGCTTGCCATTATGCTGATCGTTCCGCTCATGTTCTTCGTGTCACAGACGGTCCGCCTTGGCATTCGTCATGCATGGCAGCAGGTACGGACACAGCAATCGCAAATAAATGCTCATCTTAATGAATCTATCCAGGGAATCCGTATCACACAAGCTTATACCCAAGAGCAGGCGAATATACGATATTTCTCAGAAATGAATGAACGGAATCGGTTGAAATGGAATCGAGCCATGACAATAAATAATACGTTTGGCCCTCTGATGGAGATCACGATGGCAGTCGGTACGTTCATCCTGTTCTGGTACGGATCGTATCAAGTTCAGTCAGGTGCGATCACGGTCGGGATGTTGGTGGCGTTTGCCAATTACATTGGAAGCTTTTGGGAGCCAATTAATCGCCTTGGAGGAATGTACTCCCAGCTTCTGGTAGCCATGGCCTCGTCAGAACGTATTTTTGAATTTTTAGATGAAAAACCGGTTATCGACGACAAGCCGGATGCTGTAGAGTTACCTCCTATTAAGGGGCAGATCCGAATGAATCAGATCGGCTTTGAATACGAGGAGGGGAGGCCTGCATTGAGAGGGATTACCTTGGAGGCCGAGCCGGGTCAATCGGTAGCGCTTGTAGGCCATACGGGTTCGGGGAAAAGCACAGTCATTAACTTGCTTTGCCGCTTTTATGACCCGTCTGCAGGGAGCATCGAAATTGACGGATATAATTTGCGGGACGTTACTTTACAAAGTCTTCGAACACAAATCGGGATTGTTCTGCAGGATACGTTCATATTTTCGGGCTCGATTCGAGACAATATTCGCTTTGGCAAGCTCGAGGCCACGAATGAAGAAATAGAATGGGCTGCAAAGGCAGTCCATGCCCACGATTTTATCTGTAATCTCCCGAATGGCTACGATACAGAGGTGGAGGAACGAGGTAATATTCTGTCGATGGGTCAAAGACAACTGATATCATTTGCCCGTGCGCTGTTAAGCAACCCGCGCATTCTCATACTGGATGAGGCGACCGCCAGCATTGATACCGAGACGGAACTGAAAATACAAGAAGCGTTGAAGGTATTGCTTGCCGGAAGAACCTCCTTCATAGTCGCGCATCGATTGTCCACGATTCGAAACGCCGATAAAATAATTGTCTTGGATCACGGAAAAATCAAAGAAGAAGGCAAGCATTTGGAGTTAATGGAGCGTCGCCGTGATTACTACGGATTGATCAAATCGCAATATAAATTAATTGAAGAGGGGCTACAGCGTGAACGAGCATAAAAGTTCTGAGTCTTGGAGTAAGGAAGACATATGCGCTCATCTAGGGGACGACTATGACCGGTTTCATGGCGCAATCGTTCCGCCGATCTTTCAGAATTCGCTGTTTACGCGTAAAACGATCAATCATGGATACACGTATACGCGAGTAACGAACCCTACGACTGAGGTTCCGGAGAAGAAAATTGCCGCTTTAGAGGAGGGGGAAGAAGCAAAATGCTTCTCCTCCGGTATGGCCGCCATCACCTCATCTCTTTTGAGTGTGCTCGAGCAGGGGAGCCACGTCATATGTCCGAAAAGTGTCTATACGCCGACAAGAGCATTTTTGGAATCGTATATGAACCGATTTGGTGTGGAAGTGTCATTCGTTGACTCGGAGTCTGTGGAAGCGTTTGAACAGGCGATTCGTTCGAATACGAAGGCGATCTTTTTGGAAAGTCCGGTCTCCAACTTATTTACAATGCAGGATTTGGCGGAGCTGTCTCGGCTCGCGCGCACCTACAATATTAAAACGATTATCGACAATACATGGGCGACCCCCATGTATCAGAATCCGATCCGGTACGGGATTGATCTGGTCGTTCATTCCGCCTCAAAGTATTTGGGAGGGCATAGCGACATCATCGGCGGTGTAGTCATCGGTAAAAAGGATACGATGACAGACATCATGCACCGCGAAAGAGGCATGCTCGGCGCCATCATGGATCCTCATCAGTCCTGGTTACTGCTTCGCGGGCTCCGGACGCTTCCGATCAGGATGCGACAGCATCAGGAAAGCGCCATGAAGGTGGCGAAGTTTTTGGAAGATCACCCGGCTGTTTCAAGCGTTTACTACCCGGGTCTTACAAGCCATCCTCAGTATGAACTCGGACGTAAGCAAATGTCAGGCTACTCCGGTTTGCTAAGCTTTATTCCGAAAGGCAGCCCCGAACAAATTCGGGCTTTTATGAAGGGCTTGCAATATTTTGAGGAGGGGCCGAGCTGGGGAGGATTTGAAAGTCTAATCAATGGGCCTGGACTTGGAATTTCAGAAGAAGCTTCCCGCATTACTGGCATTCCTTCGGGTTTACTTCGAATCTCAGTCGGTCTGGAGCAAGCGGAAACCCTTATCGAAGATTTGGATCGAGGCCTGCGTTCCATGAAAGCTTGAACGCACATTTGATCTGACGTTTCCTGATGACAGGAGGAAATTAAGATGGAGAATCAACAGATGATGATTATTGGTGACATAATGTCCCGTTATCGGGAAGAGATCGTTCATCATATTGCTGAATTAGTTAAAATCCGGAGCGTCCAAGAGGATGGAGAGCCGGGAAAACCATTTGGTAAAGGAGTCAACCGAGCGCTGGCGTATATGCTTACTTTAGCAGACTCCCTAGGTTTCCGGACAGCGAATATAGACGGATACGCCGGCCATGCAGAATATGGGAGCGGTGAACGATTGACGGCAATTTTAGTTCATTTAGATACAGTTCACGAAGGTACTGGGTGGAGTTATCCACCGTTCGGAGGCCTTATTGAAGAAGGGAAAATCATCGGAAGAGGGGCTTCCGACAACAAAGGGCCGGCCGTTGTCGCCTTATTCTGTATGAAGGCCATTCGCGACCTCGGCCTCCCGATCAGCAGCCGGATTAGAATTATTTTCGGAACGAACGAGGAAAGCGGCATGCAGGATATGGATTATTATTTTTCTAAAGAACCGCTGCCGGATTTTGCGTTTGTCCCGGATGCTGGTTATCCGATTTTTAATGTGGAGATGGGTAACGTGAATGTCGCGATATCTCAAACCACTAATCGGCAGTTTGACCAGGAGCAGATCCCAATCGTTAGTCTGGCAGGTGGAGTGCCGATGGTACTTGTGCCAGAGATGTGCAAGGTCCGAATCAAATCCGATTTGCTCACGGAAGCCGACAGGAATGAGCTGCTGAAAAGTCAAACGAATCTGATAGTGGAAATGAAGGATGAAGGAGATATTGAAATCACGGCAGACAGTGCAGCCGCAGATCGGTCCAGTAATGCGGTAGCCGATATCATGGCATGGCTTGCCGGACTCCGGTACAAAACCGATGCCGACTCGATGGTAGTTTTTCTAAACGATAAGCTTGGACATGAGACTTCCGGAGAATCGCTCGGCATACACTGCAGCGATGAGGCTTCAGGATCTACCGTTGTGTTTCTCAAGCAAATTGTCAAAGAAGATGGTATTGTAACTGCTGTTTTAAATATTCGCTACCCTGTTACTGCGGACGGTGACCGTTTGCTGGGGATCGTTGAGGAACAAGCTCGATCATACAGGCTGAAAATGAATATAATCCGTCATCTTCGTCCTGTGTATGTCCCTCCCCAGGCTCCGATCATCCGTCTGTTAAGCCAGGCATTTGAACGTTCCACAGGAGAAAAAGCGGAGCTGCTAAAAATGGGAGCGGGTACTTATGCTCGTAAACTGAAAAATAAGGGTGTTGCCTTTGGTGCCGGGCTGCCCGGAGGCATCAATACGAACGTACATCGACCTGACGAGTTTGTCCGCATTGAAGATATGATGAAACACGCTGAAATTTGTCTACAGGCACTATATGAGCTAGCGACAGCAGATACAGAGCTTTCCTAAAAAAGGATGGCAGTGAACAGTCTAGACTTCTTCACTGCCATCCCTTTGTATTCGGAGGTCTGGAACGATGGCCGGGTAAGGATCGGAAGGAACTGCCCCGTTACTTAATACAAATTTAAAGGAGACTGACCTAAAATGAACGCTCAACCTACTAAGGCAAAGCAACATTACGATCAGCTCGGATACACGGTGTATACAGATGTTTTGGATATGGAATTGATCCGAGAAGCACAAGAGCATATAGCCTGGTTGATGAAGAAGCATCCAGACAAGCGTCCCGAACTGTTGACCCATAATTTGGTTGCCAACGATCCGTTCTGGATTCGGCTGATCAGCGATCCGCGTCTTCTGGATATTGCTGAGCAATTCATTGGCCCGAACATCGCCTTGTTCGCTTCTCACTACATTTGCAAACCCCCATACGATGGGCAACCCGTTCTTTGGCATCAGGATGGCAGCTACTGGCCGCTTGAGCCGATGGAGGTTGTGACCTTATGGCTGGCGGTGGACGACTCGGTTCGGGAAAACGGTTGTATGCGCGTAATTCCCGGTACGCATACGATGCAGTTGCAGCAGATGCACCGGAGGAAGGACATTCCGAATGTTCTCGATTCCGAGGTGGATCCGTCTCTTGTGGACGAAGCCAAAGCGGTCGATTTACTTTTGAAGGCGGGAAGTGTTTCTGTTCATAATCCGAACATTATACATGGATCTGAGGCAAACCATTCAAATATGAGACGCTGCGGATTGACGATCCGGTATATTCCGACGACGACCCGAATTACCGCCCCGGGGCAGTGGGCATCCGCCTTCTTACTTCGTGGGGAAGCCGTTCCTGGCATCAATACATATTTGCCGTTTCCGAGATATGTGGAGGGAGAGCACATGCCGTTTCGCGGATGCGAGCAATGGCGTTCGGAGTAAAGAAGGGGAGTGGAAGGGATGGACATACCTAAGGTGTTATCAGAATTAGCTGGTGATATCGACCGGCTCCGTGGAGAACTTCAAGCAAAAAAGGAGCAGCTTCAATCGATCTCTTCTCTGAAAACATGGCATTATACCAATCGCATTGTTCCGGTAGAACAATGCCCGGCCCAACATAAGGAGTGGACGGAAGCCCATATTCGCTTTGCTTGGCCTCCTCAAGAAAGCGATAAGACGTTTTACCGTCAAATTCGACTGCCGGCACAAAATATGGGGCTTGATCTCGTTCAATCAGAGGCTTTTCTCGAGCTTTGTCTTTTGATCGGCTCACACATATATATTAACGGCGAGCTTGTGTATGCAGTCGACTATTGGGCGGATACGAAGGTCGTTCCAATTCCGCTGACGAATTCGGTTCGCGGTAATGAAATTTATGACGTCGTTATCCATTGTCGCAAAGGTGACGGTTTCGGTTATTTTCATGACGCGGATCTTAGAATCAGCGCCGTGGAGGAATGGTTCTATACGCTAGATACGTTTTCAGAGGAGCTTCGATTCGTTCTATTTATGCTGCAGAACGGGGATACGGAAGAAGCTGATCTGATCGAAGCGGTAAAGGACTCTTTGGAAACGTTCTCATATTCGGCGCTCAAGGATAACTGTTGGGAGGAGCTGAATTGCTCCATCTTGGAGGTACGGGAGAAGCTTCGTTCGTTTGAGCCTTATGCGAAGCTGTACCGGATTTATTTGGTAGGCCATGCCCATATCGATATGAACTGGTTATGGCCTTGGAAAGAAACGGTAGATTTAATCCGCAGGGACTTCGAATCGGTAAACGCCATTATGGAAGAATTCCCGGATGTTTGCTTCTCTCACAGTCAAGCCGTAACTTATAAAGCCATGCAGGAGCAATTTCCTGAGCTGTGGACCCAAGTCAAGGCGCGAATCGATCAAGGACGCTGGGATGTTACGGCCGCAACTTGGGTGGAAGGTGATTTAAACATGGCCGGCTATGAGACCATGATTCGTCAATTCGTCGAAGGAATCTCATATTGCCGAGAGGAGCTTGGAGTATCCCCTGAAATTTGCTGGGAGCCGGATACATTTGGGCATCCGGCTACGATGCCGAAAATTTTAGCCCATGCCGGGATGAAGTATTATTATTTTTGCAGGGTCGGTAAAGGCGTACCGCTATTCTGGTGGGAAAGTGACGACGGCTCGCGTGTCCTTGCCTTCAATGATCCCCGTCACTATAACGGTAGGATTTACGCTTCCGACATCGTTCCAGGTACGATCGAGATGGCGAGTGCATACGGATTGTCCTGCAATATGTACGTGTACGGAATAGGCGACCACGGTGGCGGCGTGACCAAGCAGGATATCCGCAGGGGATTAAGGCTGAATGAAAGCTGGCTTTTGCCTCAGTTCTTATTCTCTGGAAGTACGGCATTCTTTCGGGATGTGGAGCAATCGGGCATCCGTTTGCCGATAATTAAGGGGGAACTGAATCCGGCCTTTGAAGGCTGCTACACATCTCACGGCGACATTAAAAGAGCGAATCGGGAAACGGAGCATGCTCTTGTTCAGGCGGAATGCCTGGCGGTGATCGCCGATCTATATCCGCCGGCAGCATTAAAGACAACGTCTGCGATAACGGAAACAAGAGAAGCTTTGCGGGAGCCGTGGCGTACGCAGTGCTTCAATCAGTTTCATGATATCATTTGCGGATGCGCTATTCGTTTGACTTATCAGGATGCGGTTCCAGCTTCTCGGTCTGCACGCTTAATTGCAGAAAACGAGTCGTACCGGGCAATGGAGCGAATGGTCCCGCCTCTCCCAGCCCAGGGTTTAGAAGGTGGGAGCCAAAGCAGCACTCATCCGATCGTCACTGTTTTCAACACGCTATCCTGGGATCGGACCGATGTCGTAATGCTGAACCAGAGCAATTACCCGCAGATTGACAATTGGGAAACCGGCGATGAGTTGATTGATGGAGCGGGAAACCGGGCTTTGATTCAAAAATTAAAAGACGGTTCAGCCGTTTTTTTGGCCGAACGAATTCCTGCCTTTGGTTTTGTCTCTTATCGTTATTCGAAGGGTTCAACTGCCAAACCTACAGCGGGCAATGACGTTTCGGCAGTTAGTGGAACACAGGTGCTTGAGAACAGCCAGTATCGTCTCTCGGTCAACGGCGGTACCGGCATCGTCTCGAGCCTTTATAACAAAACGCTCCGCCGTGAGCTGACGGGAGCCGCAGGCTTTAACCTGTTTGAAGTTCACGACGAGGCTCCTCATGGCATGTCCGCTTGGAACATCGGCCCGATCACCCGAATTCATCGGCTTCTCCGCGGATCGGAGGTCTATCCAGGTGAAAGCGGGCCCGTGTTCCAATCCTTGATTGTCGTACACCGTCATCAATCCTCCGAAATTCGACAGGAGATACGAATGTATGTAGGAATCGAGCGAATCGATTTTTTAACCAAAATCAATTGGCAGGAAAAGGGGACGTCCGAAACGGATGCCCCAATGCTGAAAGTATCGTTTGCGACTGATTTAAGAACGCCGGAAGTCATGTTCGACATTCCGTTTGGCACAATACGGCGCGAACCTAACGGGCAGGAAGTGCCTGCCCTTCACTGGTGCGGCCTATCGGAAACGAATGCCGATGGCTGCGGGATTGCACTGCTTAATAACGGAAAATACGGCTGTTCCGTCCAAGGCTCGACAATATCGCTCACTCTTCTTAGAAGCTCTTACGAACCCGACAACCTTCCGGATATCGGTTTGCATGAATTCGCCTATGCGATTTATCCTCATGATTTCGAATGGAGAGAAGGACAAGCTGATCGAAGGGCGTGGGAGTTCAATCAACCCTTAGCTGCATTTATGTCTGAAATAGGCAGTTCTCCGATATTGGAAACGTTCGGCGCATTTCGAATTGAGGAGCTTCGCTCCTCGGGGTGGCAGCCGTCCGAAAGCTTGCTTGCAACTGCGCTTAAGCCGGCTTCCGGAAGCTCTGGTTCGCAAGCGGATTTCATAGTGCGGATTATTGAGTCACATGGAAGATCGGTACGGGCGCGACTTGCGTTCACGTTCCCTATCGAATATGCGGAAGAAGTGAATCTTGTGGAAGACAGGATAAGACGCTTACCTCTCGATAAACAAAATGAACTCGATTTAGGGACGATAATGCCTGGAGCGATAGTTTCTCTGCGAATACGGACAGCGTTGGGCGGGAAATCGAGTTAATAAAATTCGAATCGGAGAGATCGGGGACAACCCCTGGTCTTTTCGTGCATTTAATATGAACAGAAGGTAGTTTATTTAGAAGTTGCTATGTTATTATAAAAAAAAGCTTAACAGCCTACCATTTATTTCAAAGGGTGACAACATTGAGAAGGTTTTTGGTATATTTATCCAACATGCGACTTCGTACGAAATTCCTATTTTCCTTCCTATTGATCATTATGATTATGGTTTTGATGATCGGGGCGGTCATTTATAAAGTTTCTGTCGATACGATAAAAGACAATACGGCAAACTACTCCCACTTCTTGATTGAACAAGTCGGCATTAACCTCGACAAAAGAACGTTGGATATAGAGGAACTCGCCTTCGAGCAGTTTCGGAATTCAAATCTCGATCAAGCTTTCGTCCAGGAGGGCGATGAACAAATTAGAGATGTGCTTCGCAGCAAACAAATTGCCAGTTATTTGTCTAACCTACTCTATTCTCGCGAATATTTTAAATATGCCGCGTATGTTGAGCCTAATGGCGATCCGCATGAAATCAGCAGAGTGTTGGGAAAAGCTACGATGGCTGTCGGACTAGATCCGGTTTTCCTCGACAAAGTTAAGCAGAAAAGAGGCAAGGCATTCTGGGGCCACGGTGCGGAAGGAACGCTTCAGATGACCAAATCGCTTTATGGGTTAAATTCGGGATCTTATGTCGGAATGGTCATTCTGGGCATCGACAATAAATATTTTGAAAGCATTTACTCGGAAATTAACCGCTTAACTAGCTCGGATATATTGATTTTGAACGAGGACAACCAACTCATCAGCAGTGGAGACAGGGTTCCCGTTGCGAAATATTTTATGGATGAGAATTATTACAAAATGGGAGATGGATCCGGTTATTCCTTTAAGTGGGACGGGACCAATTATTTATATACGGTACTTACCTCAGCGAAGGAAAAGTGGAAAATCGTACAAATTATTTCGGTTAAAGAATTGACCAAGGGGACGTCTGCGATTTCCTTTTGGACAATCAATATTATGATTATTGCGCTAATCGTCTCGTTTATACTTGCGGCTATTTTGTCAAAGAGCATTACAGTCAACGTTCAAATGCTTCTCCAAAGTATGACGAATTTTTCCGTTGATATTTCCCATAAGCTCATTGTGCCAAAGGGACGAGATGAAGTCGGATTACTTGCGGAAAAGTTTAACAGCATGGCAAAAAATATAAGCGAGCTTGTCAATACCGTGTACAAAGAGAAGCTTCTAAAGCAGAAGGCGGAGTATCGAACGCTTCAATTTGAATACAAAGCGTTACAGGCTCAAATTAATCCGCATTTTTTGTATAACACCCTAGAATCGATTTATGCGCTCGCCAAGTTGAGCAGCGAAGAAAAGATCGGCGAATTGATATATTTGCTCGGCTCCTTGCTGCGTGAAAGCATCGCAAAGAAGGGAGACACTATCACGCTGCGAGATGAGCTCGATTTTATTAGAAAATATTTAGTCATTAATCAAATTATTTATGAAGATAAAATAGAAATTTTCTATGAGCTCGATGAACAATGGATGGACGCTTTGGTCCCCAAATTCATTCTTCAGCCTCTTATCGAGAATGCAATCAAGCATGGAATTGAAGAAAAGCCCGGCAAAGGGATGATCCGAATTTCCTGCCGGTCCGATGGTCAAATTTTGACTTTGGAAGTGTCCGATAACGGGATCGGCATGGACGAAAAAACCATCAACCAAGTGATGAATCCATCGAATTACCCCGATCAACCCGTAAAAGATAAACATACGAGGGTCGGCATCTTAAGCGTTCATAAGCGAGTCGGGATCTTGTATGGCGGTGACTATGGTTTATCGATCCAAAGCGTTCCTGGCGAATATACGACAATTAGTATTCGGTTACCTATTATACGGGAGGAAGATCGAGATGAAAAAGAAAGTTATAGTGATTGATGATAAGCCTCTTATCGTGAAATCAATCGTACACACGATCGACTGGGAGAGTCTCGACTGTGAAGTAGTAGGTCAAGCGGAGGATGGGCTTGAAGGCGAACGGTTGATTCTAGAAATGCACCCTGATATTTTAATTACGGATATCTGTATGCCTGGGCATGATGGCCTTTACTTGTCGGAATTGATGCATACCAAGCTCCCCAGTTCCAAAACAATCCTTATTACGGGTTATCAGGAGTTTGAATATGCCCAACGAGCGGTTCGTTCAGGCGCGTTTGATTTAATCGTAAAGCCCATTCGCAACAATGATCTTTACAAGGTTGTCGAATTGGCGGTCAAGGAGATCGAGGCCATAAGGTCCGAGAAGCAGTCTGTCGAGCAGCTGAACCGTGAATATTCCGACCTGGAACAGCGCCATAATAGCAGCATTCCGTCTTTGCGCAGCAAATGGATTACCGATCTAATCGGCGGGAAAACAGAGGAGGATATAAAACGTCTCGAGTCTGTTCAGAAGGAACTGGGCATTCATCAATTCAGTAGATTTTCACTTATCGCGATTAAACCCCAGTCTGGTAGCGGGCATACTGGCGATCACCTGTCCGCCATTTCCCGCCAACAAATCGTCGGTACGGTGGTTGAAGCATCGCATAAAGATGAACTTCAAATCATCGACGCCTATTGGAATGACGATTTGTTATTCGTATGCTTATTTCCCCGTATCCCGACTACACGTGAAGCTCGCATAAAGCTGCAATCGCTTGCATCCGACTGGCTAAAGCGTATTCGAAAGCTAAGTGGCCATGGCTGCCATATTGCGGTTGGCAATCTATGGAGGTCATTGGAGGAGCTAGGGGAGGCGTACAGAGAGGTTAAAGGTTTGATGGAGTCAGGTTTTTTCTGGGGGGAAGAGGAAATTCTGCTGCAGAATTCGAATCCGATTTCCCGAGATACTGGGAAATATTCAATTATCCATGATCTGGAGAATTTTAACCGCATGTTGGAGGAGTCATCTGGCCAGGATATTATCTGTTACTTGGAACGTTTTCTGGAGCAGATTCGGGTATACAGCGAAGGAAATATTTTGGTTGTGAAGGGTCTCTTGTCCGAAGTATGCCTCTCTACCGCCCGTTATTATTTTCGATTGACTGGAGATGAGTTTGGACTGGGCAAGAGCATTGATCAAATGCTCGATGACGTATTTCGTTTAAATAGTTTAAAGGAAGCTTCAGATTATTTGGCTAGTTGGATCGGAATTGTCAAGCGCAAGGTGGAGGGTGGAGACAAAGAGTACAGCTTGATGGTTAAAAAGGTCGTTGACTATATCAATACCCATTTCTCAGAAGCAATTAATCTGACCTCCGTCGCAAACCATTTCGGTATCAGCTCCAGTTATTTAAGCCGACTTCTCCGGATGGAAACGGGCATCAACTTCGTAGATCTGGTGTCAAAGGCTAGAATCGAAGTGGCAAAACGGCTGCTGCGTGATCCTAAATACAAGGTGAACGAGGTAGGTGAGTTGGTCGGATATAAGGAATATGCTTATTTCTATCAAGTGTTCAAGCGAGTCGAGGGGCAATCTCCTAAGGAATATAAAAACGGAAGTAAAGAAATCTAATAAAACCGTTAAATACATGTATTTAAACCATTCTTGTTCTATTTTAAAGTTGTAATTGAAACAAGGGAGGGAATATGAATGATAGGACAATTGCAAAAGTACGATATTGAAGAATTAATTCGTAATGTTATTTCAGGTATGCAGGGTCTCGAAATCACGATCCAAGAGGATACGCCAGTCAGTATTATCTCGATGGATAAGTGGGATTGGTCACAAGGAGTCGGGCTGTTCTCGCTCTACCGTTTTTATTTGGAAACAGGAAATAAATCGATTCTGTCCTACTTGACCGATTGGTTCGACAATCGCATACGTGAAGGCCTTCCAGCTAAGAATGTCAACACGATGTGCCCTCTATTAACATTGAGCTATCTTTACGATCTAACAGGGAACGCCGAATATTTGCGGATATGCGAGGAATGGGCAAGCTATGCGGCAGATGAGATGCCGCGAACGAAGGAATTCGGCATTACACACAATGCGATCGACAACCCGAATCAAGGGGAACTTTGGGACGACACGTTGTATATGACGGTCCTCTTTCTGGGAAGAATGGGCGTTCTTCTAAACAAAGAGCATTATGTTCAAGAAAGTATTCGTCAATTTCTTGTGCATCTCAAATATTTGACGGATACCCGAACTGGCTTATTCTTTCATGGCTGGACATTTGAAGGTAATCATAATTTTGCTAAAGCGCTTTGGGGAAGAGGGAATGCCTGGTATACAGCAGGCATCGTCGATTTTCTCGATATGGTTAAACTTCCGCTCGGTGTTGAGCTCTTCCTCATATCTTCCTTGGAACAGCAGGTACAGAAGCTTGCGGAGCTCCAGTCTCTAAGCGGTTTATGGCACACGCTTTTGGATGATCCGACTTCCTATGAGGAAACATCGGCAACCGCTGGATTTGCATATGGCATCTTGAAGGCGATCCGAAAGGGGTATATAAGCGAATCGTACAAAGAAGTTGGAATGAAGGCGTTGAATGCGGTTATCGGTAAAATCGACGAAAAAGGAACAGTTCATGGCGTATCCTATGGAACAAGAATGGGACTTACATTGGATTTCTACAAGGAGATTCCGAAATGCCCTATGCCTTATGGGCAATCAATGGCTTTACTGATGCTGGTTGAAAGCTTGAGACATGTTGAACAATGACAACAAATTAGTGTTAAAGAAAACTAATAAAATGTAAAGAAAGTCACATTTGAAGCGCTTACACAATTTCGTATACTGTATTCAAGGCGGTTAAGACGCGATTTAATAAGTGGATTGTAAACGTTTCCGTTAATTGACTTCATTTCATTACATTTAAGGAGGGATTCGCTGGATGATGGAGGTGGAGACTCACTCCGTAAATTTAACCAAATTGGATAAAGTTGACGTCCCGACAAAAGTGGGGCCGTTCCAGAAAGAATTGAAGAAGAACTATGATTTGTATTTGTTGCTCGTCCCTGCTTTCTTGTTTTTCCTTATTTTTTCCTACGTACCAATGTTCGGTCTGCTCATCGCTTTTAAGGATTACAATTTGTTTAAAGGGGTTTTTGCCAGCGATTGGGCTGGATTGGACCACTTCAGAGAAATGCTTAAAATCCCCGCTTTCTGGCAAATGATTCGAAATACGTTAACTTTGAACGTTCTCGGATTGATCGTCGGCTTTCCTGCTCCTATCATTCTCGCATTAATGCTGAATGAAATCCGGGCGAAGTATTTCAAACGAATTTCTCAATCTCTTCTATATCTGCCGCATTTTATGTCTTGGATTGTACTTGGCGGCATCGTGTACAATATTTTATCGCCAAAATACGGGATTGTTAATGAAATCCTGAGATATTTTGGTTTCAATGAATTTTATTTTATGGCCGATAAAACTTGGTGGGTTATTATTTATACGCTTTCAGGCGTATGGGCGGCAGCTGGTTGGGGTACGATCATCTACCTGGCAGCTATGACGGCCATAGATCCTTCCCTTTATGAAGCTGCAGTTATGGACGGTGCCGGCCGCTTTCGAAAAATCTGGCACATCACCATTCCAGGTATCATGCCGACGGTCGTTATATTGCTGATTCTTACAGTCGGTCATATGGTCTCAATCGGAATCGAACAGCCCTTGGCACTTACGAACCCGGTTGTTACAAATGTATCGGAAGTAATCAGTACTTATATTTATTCGGTTGGGATCAAACAGGGACAATTCGGTTTGACGACGGCGGTAGGCATGGTTCAGTCTATCATCAATCTCATTCTTGTCTTGGGAGCAAACTACGCAGCCAAACGTATGGGGCGCGAGGGGATTTGGTAGAGCTTTGGAGAGGAGGAAGTTCATTTGAATTCAGCAGTAAGTGTCAGACCTAAGAGATTCTTCCGCAAAAAATATTCGCCGGGCGAGATCATCTTTAATGTGTTAAATTACAGTTTACTGATATTTATTACTTTCACTTGTCTGTTTCCGTTCCTCAATTCGGTTGCTAACGCTTTCAGCAGCAACCGAGCGATTCAAACGGGTTTAGTCAGTATTTTCCCCGTTGAATGGCAATGGGATGCGATGAAAACCGTATTAAGCGATAAGCAAGTCATGAGGTCGTTATGGGTAACCGTCTATATTACGGTAGTCGGAACATCACTGAATATGCTGTTTACGATTATTACCGCATATCCGCTCTCTAGAAGAGACTTAAAGGGACGTACGCTTTTTATGAACTATATGATCATTACCATGCTTTTCGGCGGCGGCTTGATTCCATTTTTTCTACTGGTAAAAGCACTTGGTATGCTGAACACGTTATGGTCGGTCATGATTCCGGGATTAATCAGTACCTTTAACGTCATTATTATGAGGACATTCTTCCAGAACATCCCTGATGAATTGCGGGAAGCTGCAATCGTTGATGGATGCGGCAACATCCGTTTCTTGATTCAAATCGTCCTGCCGCTCTCGGCAGCTTCAATGGCGACCATCGGATTGTTTTATGCGGTAGGCCATTGGAATTCTTTCTTCAGCGCAGTTCTCTTCATCAATAATCCGGATTATTATCCTTTGCAGGTAAAGCTGAGAAACATTCTGCTTCTCGCGCAAATGGATACTTCTCTTGAAACGTTACAAACGCAAAACAAGCTTCACGTGATTGAGGAATCACTTAAATCGGCAACAGTCGTATTCGCTACGTTACCGATTCTTATCGTTTATCCATTTCTGCAAAAGTATTTCGTCAAAGGAGCTATGGTAGGCTCTATTAAAGGCTGACAGGTATTGAGAATATCCAGACAAAATGTCGGCAGAGATTCTCATTAATATTAATCCTGTTTAATTCAAAGGGGGAGAACGCATGAAGAAAGGTCTCAAGCTTTGTTTGGCACTCACCATGGTCACCACTATATTTGCAGGCTGTTCGAAGAGCAATGATGCCACTACCAGCACTACCGTAGGAACTACACCACAAGCTACAACTAAAGCTGCTGAAAAGCCTCAGAAAGTAAGAGTCTCAGTCTGGGATCGCTCGAACTCACCCGATGGGTCGAAAATTTCAGACAGTGTCCTCGTAAAATGGATTCAAGAAAACGCTTTGAAAGAAGACAATTTGGATGTGGAATACGTCGCGTTACCGAGGTCTCAGGAAACGGAGAAGCTGAACGTGTGGATGGCTTCCGGCGAGGCGCCAGACATCGTGATCACTTACAACGCCGACTTGGTATTTCAGTATGCCGAGCAAGGGGGAGTATGGCAGCTTGATGAGCTGTTGGACAAATACGGTCCCGACATCAAAAAGCTGATTAAGCCTGCTCTCGACACGGCAGGTACATATAAAGGCAAACGCTACGCGATTCCAGCCCAACGCATGAATCAGGATGTAGGATCATCCATGAAAATTCGTCAAGATTGGCTTGATAAGCTTGGGATGAAAGCACCGACCACGCTTGATGAACTGTTTACTACACTTAAAGCCTTCAAGGAGAAGGACCCTGGCGGGGTCGGCAAGGATAACGTCGTACCTTGGGCACTTCCAGCTATCAACCAAGGGGCAAAAGCATTTTTCTTCGGTCCGATGTATGGAGCTGGCGTGAACAACGATGGCCCAGCTTATGACCTTTATATGCCGAACGGCAATCTAGTAAATGGTCAGTTCCATTCGGCTATTGATACTCTGGAAGGGAAGGAATACTTCTCCTTCATGAATAAGGTTTACAAAGAAGGGTTAATCTCCAAAGAGTTTGTTACAGATGTCAACTCGCAGAAATACACGCAGCAGTATACATCCGGACAAGCAGGCTTCATTGATTCCAACGATGATCCGTGGACGTTAAATACGGCTACAAGGAAAACGGTCCCTACTGCCAAATGGGTAACACTTGCGCCTCTCAAACGAAAAGACGGAAGCCAAAACATGCCCAAAGCGGCTACATTCGGATTGTTCAACATGATTCCGAAAACGACTAAAAATCCGGAATCGGCGGTCAAATTTCTTAACTTTATGGCGAAGCATATTAACGTTGTCCAAAGTGGTATTGAAGGCGTTCATTACAAAGTTGACGGTGGTCTTCGACTCCCAATCGATGCGGATAAGAACGCGAAGGAAATCAACTGGTACGTTGGAGACCTGAATCTGCTTACGCAAGGTTACATGGGCGCTCCAACCAAGGAACAGCTTCTTAAAACGACTCCGACTACACCGGAATATGCGGAATTACTGGCTCCTCACTATGATCAATTCGAGAAGTTCGGTAAAACTACACCGTTTATCGACAGCCCGCGTCCGGTCGCTCAGAAGAATATTGTGAATCTTACCAAGTACGGCTATGAGGCGCTATCTAAAGCCATTATCGCACCTGACTTTGAGAAAGAATGGGCCAGCACGGTCGACGGTTGGGTTAAGCTCGGCGGACGCGACTATGACAAAGAAGCTTCCGACAAGATTGCTGAAATGAAGAAAAAATAATCATACCCCAAAAAAAGGCCTGCATCATCCGGGAAACCGGAAGTTGCAGGCCTTTTCTCACAAAGTCATTCCGCTTCCTGCTGGGAAGCGGAAAGGTGGTGAGTTAAGTAAACGATGTGACACTATCATACATCGTTTTGTCTGATGCACGAATCAGCTTTATAAGCAGCTCTTTGGCAGCGTCATAGTCATCGGTATGGATTATGGAAGTGGATGTGTGAATATAGCGGGCACATATTCCAAGCACAGCTGTTGGAACTCCCCGTCCATGGAGATGAATTTTGCCTCCATCGGTGGCTCCTGGCGAGATAAAGAACTGATAAGGGATTTGATTGGTTTCGGCAATATCAAGAATGAATTCTGTTAATGTGCGGTTCGGGATGATCGAGCTGTCAAGGATTCGCACGACGGCCCCTTTTCCGATGCGGCCTAGCGCATGTGGATCACCGCCGGCATCGCCTGCCGGTCCGGCCTCTAATGTATAGCACAAATCCGGATCAATAAGTGCGGCTGCGGTTTGCGCTCCACGCATGCCGACTTCTTCCTGTACGGTCGCACCTGCATATAAGGTATTCGGCAGCGAATCCGATTTCAGCTCTCGAATCAAGTCGATAGCAAGTCCGACTCCAAAACGGTTATCCCAAGCCTTGGCCACTATTTTCTTCTCGTTGCTTAAAAGTGTGAATTCGCTCACGGGTACAATCGGCAGACCCGGACGAATCCCCATACTCAACGCATGATCGCGATTGTCCGCTCCGATATCGAGAAGCATAGCTGCGATTTCCACCGGCTTGCTTCGTTGCGCTTCGTCTAGCAGGTGACGGGGAGTGGAAGCGATGACTCCGAGAACGGGACCGTGGGATGTTATGATTTGCATCCTTTGGGCGAGCAGCACCTGATTCCACCAACCGCCTAACGCTTGAAAGCGGATCATGCCATTGTCGAGGATTGTTGTCGACATGAAGCCGACCTCATCCATATGGCCACCGGCCATAATTCGCGGACCTGCTGGATTTCCTCGGAGAACCCCGAATAAGCTCCCTAAACGATCTTCCACGAACTCTTCGGTATGTTTCGCCAATTCCTCACGAAGGAACCGCCGCACCTCGTGCTCAAATCCGGGTGCTCCAGGAAGCTCCGTCAACGTTTTAAACATTTGTTTTGTCGCCTGATCCATTCTAATTTCCTCCCATCCGGGTTCTCTTTACCAAATTATCCCGAGTCCGAAAGCATGTCAATAACTGTAAATGAAAACCGCAAGAAACCTAATAAAAAAACAAAATAGCATGATGTGAAACGCTTTCATCGAATTTTATACTAGGGAGGACCATTAAACTGCTACGGGAGTTGATTCCATTGAACCGTTCTGTGAAGGAAACGATCCAGGAAATCATTAAATTGCAAGATGATAGATTAACCGAGTATCGGAGAAATCGGCAGGAGAATGTTGCAGCTGGGAAAACCCCTGAGCCTCTCGGGCTCGGCTCTGCCTGCCTGATGCTGCCTCTTTATGTGCACGCTGAATCCATCTATTATCGGGACTCTTCTTTGCTGCCCGAAATCAATGAAGCGATGATTAATTTTTTGGATACCCAGCTTGAAAGCGGCTGCATTTCGCTTGTCAATTGTAACATTGATTCCCCGCCGGACACTGCATTTACTACACACCTTACCACCTTGCTTTATCAAGTAGCCGATCGGTACAGCATGAAAGAGCTTGAGTGGGCAAAAGGGTCTCTATATCTTTTCCTTGAACGAGCGAAACCTTGTCTTCTGAATGGCGGCATCCATACGCCGAATCATCGTTGGGTAATGGCAGGGGCCCTCGCAAAAATGTATGAGATTTTTGGCGATGAGGCTTTCCGTAATCGCGCTTTTCAATTTTTAGATGAAGGTTTCGATCTGACGGAATACGGCGAATGGACGGAGCGCAGTAATGCGATATACAACGGCGCATGCGCTATCCACTTATTTGACGTTGGATTGATTTTCAATTACGAGCCTGCGATTGCGGCAGTTCGCTCCAATTTAAATATGATGCAGTACATGCTGCATCCGGACCAATCCATCGTTACGGAGTATTCCGGACGTCAGGATTTTGGGCAAACCATGATGATGAATGACTGGTATTACGTTGTTTGCCGTTTGATGGCGGTACATGATCAAAGTCCCGTGTTCGGCGCAATGGCCGATGTAGCTGATAAAACAGCACCGCGCGGATCTCATGCTTTGATGTACTGGATGCTTTATCCGGAGGAGATGGACGCCTCTGAATGGATGGGACAGCTTTCTGACGAATATACGATTTTACTAGGAGAAGAGAACGAGGTGCCGGTGCCGAAGAACGTTCCGTATCTTGGCAAACTTGTTCAACATCCGCATGGAGCTTCCGTTCTGCGATATCGGAAGGGCAAAATAAGTGTAACAGCGATGGCAGGACAACCGGAGCTTCTACACATCCGCTACGGCAAGGCCGTCATGCACGGGCTAAAGCTAGGAGCCGGTTGGTTCGGTATTGGAGCGGTAGCATTCCCCTCGATCAAGCAAGTAGGAGAGAACACTTATCGCATGCAGCTTGAACTAGAGGGATGTTACTGGAATCCGCTGCCAAAGCACTTGACAGAAGGAACAGATGGAATATACGTCAAGATGCCCAATAATTTGCGTGAGAAGACGCATATCCAACATTTGCCGATAGCAGTGGAGATTACTCTGCTGGACAACGGTGTGGATGTACGGGTAGTGTCTGAGACGATTCCAAACATATATTTGCAAGCCGTTTGCATGTTCGACGCGAGAGGGAAAATGACAGGTTCGAGTTTAAATGAAGCGGCCCCGGGGATTGTGCAGCTGACGGAAGGTGAAGCTTCATTTACGTTCGAGGAGGATTCCATCCATATTTCGACGGGAGCTCTTGAACATATTGATGTTTCCATGCGTAACGACAAGGTAAACCGCGATGTGCAAAACCTAACCGTCAATTGGAAGACGCCGACAGACCGCACTCTCCGCTTCCGTTTTTCTAATAGCTTGTAAAGAGGAGTGAAGGCTTGTGGCTAAAAAAATTGAAGTTGACGTTACCGACTATAGCTTCCTTGAAGCTGATTCCGCTTATAAGGGATTTCTTCTAAGACCGATCGACACCGCTCGTTTATTGCTTCCGTGCTTCTGGCTCGAATTCGAATTATCACGGATGACGATAGGTTGGGTGCCAAGTGTTCCCAATTGGGAGATCAAAGGCGAGCTCGTTCGGATGGGCTATTTGCATACAGAGCATATGAAGCTGCTGAAGGAACGAATCCATGAGCTGCCCGGTTCGGACATCGGTGAGCACTCAATGACGCCTCCTGGACTTAGGGAAGCTTGCCAAAGAATCTCTTTTGCGCCAACGTTCGAGGAATTCGCAGCGGGTTATCAATTTCTCTTAACAAAGCTAAACCGTCGCTATGAGGACTTTATGGAGTCGCTAGATCCAATTCTTGATGCTCCGACTATCGATCGAATCCGGCATGTCCTTGTAGATCGCGATACGCTTCTGGGATGGGCGGCTCCACATTTGAAGTTTGTTTGTGTCGACGATCCTGCAGGTCGAGAGGCTTATCGAGATTGGCTCCGTTATGTGCATGATGTATGGACCTTACTGGAAAAGTCCGAGCCGGGGAAGATACCAGATTGGCCTGCGCATCCCTCCCGCGAGCCGGCTGGTCCCGTTCCTGCTCAAGCGGCTCATGACCCCCGTTACCCGCTCGTCGATCTGAAAAAATATAAGAGCGCAATGTTCGATCCGAAATCACCGACATACGATAGCGTCAAACATATGGTGTTTATCAACGCCAGTGAGATGTCAGCTGTTGAAAGTCTCTGCTACCTGTATTACGGCGTTCAGGGCATGCCGGTTGATTTCTACATGGATGTCGCTCGTCATACATGGGATGAGGTCAGGCACAGCCAAATGGGTGTCCGTCGGCTTAAGCAATGGGGGTATCAAACGGAAGACTTTGCTTGGCATCCTCCGACCATACCGACCCCCGAAACGATGCAACAGGTGTTTCCGGAATTTTACTCCAGTTTGACCATGGTTATGGAGCCATGCTCTTTTATCAAAAAACGTAAATCGATCACCGCCTTTATGGATCATGGCGATCCGTTATCATCCATACAATCCGAATATGATATTGCTGATGAACGGTTACATGTAGGATTCGGTCAAAGATGGGGCGCCAAGCTGTTCGAACATGCCGGGAATTTCGTTGCAGCGGGCAAAGCAGCGGAAACCGTCAAACGAATGCATCTAGTCAAAATGGGCTACTCCCAGGAGCAAATTGACAAAGTTCTTAAGAGCTTTCCCGAGTTTTGCGGGTTTGCCACCATGGATTTGAATTATGCGAAATATTGAGCATCGATGAATCTTCTCCCCAGCGTATAGGAACTGAAAACTCGGGAGTTTTGAATCCGAAAGGGGGAGCAGGGATGAGCCTAAGTGTATACCATTTACGAGTGGAGTATCTGAATGATCCTCTTGGAATCGACCGTCAGCGGCCCAAACTCGGGTGGCGGCTCGATTCGATCAGACGCAGGTCCGTTCAAACGGCATATCGAATTATAGTCGCATCAAGCCATGAAGCGTTATTGAGGGATGAAGGTGATATGTGGGATACGGGAAAGATGATGTCGGACCGTTCCCAGCATATTGAATATGATGGCGAGAATCTGGAGTCAGGGAAGAAATATTTCTGGAAGGTCAAAGTATGGGATCGGGAAGGTCAATCTTCAAGCTGGAGTGAGCCAGCACATTGGTCGATGGGATTGCTGGAACGCAATGAATGGCTAGGCAAATGGATCGGCTTGAAATCCCCTCATCAACCGACTCATGCGGAACCGAAGCCGGCGGTATACTTAAGGAGTGCATTTTCCGTCACAAAGCCGGTACGTCGGGCAGTTTTGCACGCTGCCGCACTCGGTGCCTATGAGTTCTATGTGAATGGCCGTAGAATCGGTGACAGCTCTTTGGCTCCGGACTGGACGGATTATAACATTCGCCTGCAATATCAAACCTATGAGATTACCGAAGATATAGCCGATGGGTGGAATGGAGTCGGCATCCTGCTCGGCCATGGATGGTATTCCGGATATATTGGAATGTTCGGCTTCGGGCGCTACGGCAAGGATCCAAAGATTTTGGTGCAGTTAAATATCGAATATGACGACGGATCCGTGCAGAAGGTGACGACTGACGAGTCATGGAGGGCATCGTTCGGACCTCTGATCGCTACTGATTTCCACATGGGAGAAAGATTCGACGCTCGGATTGCGATCGATGGGTGGAACGAATCCTCTTTTGATGATCGTCATTGGAAACATGCTGATACGTTTTACGATTATAAGGGCTTTCTATCGGCTGCAATCTGTCCGCCGATCAAACCCGTATGTGAGCTCCAACCACAGTCCATCGAACGGAAGATTAATGGGAATTACATCATCGATATGGGCCAAAATATGGTCGGGCGCGTTCGTATCCAATTGTCTGGAGAATCTGGCGTTACGGTCTGCCTGCGTCATGGAGAAGCGTTGGATGCGAACGGCGCGTTATATACGGAAAATTTGAGATTGTCTCGTCAAACCGATACCTACATTATGAACGGTGATGAGGCCGCATGGTTCGAGCCGCATTTCGCCTTACACGGATTTCGGTATGTGGAGGTTTCCGGTTTTGACGGAGTTTTATTGAAAGACGATGTAATCGGGATTGTTATTCATACTGATATGTCGAAGGCTGGTGCCTTAGAAACGTCGCATCCCTTACTGAATCAATTGATCAGTAACATCGAATGGACGCAGCGTGGTAACTTTATAAGCGTACCGACGGATTGCCCGCAGCGTGACGAACGTCATGGCTGGACGGGTGATGCTCAATTATTTTTCCGAACGGCTTGCTATCAAATGGATGCAGCTTCATTTTTCACAAAGTGGTTGACTGACTTAACAGATGCCCAACGCCCCACCGGTGCGTTTACCGATTTTGCCCCATTTATCCCAGGAGCGAAAACAGAGCACGGGGGGGATATGACCTATGATCACACCGCTTCGGCAGGTTGGGCGGATGCCGGCGTCCTCGTCCCGTGGATGATGTATCAGGTTTATGGTGACAAGCGGATCCTTCAGGAGCATTATCAGTCGATGACTCGGTGGATCGGCTTCCTTCGCGTGATGCATCCCGAAAATCTTCGGAAAGACTTGCCGCAATACGGGGATTGGCTTTCGATCCCAGAAAGCGGTGGGGTGGCGGAGCTTCGCAATGTATCTTCCTTATCCACGACTCCATACGATGTATTTTCTACGGCTTATTATGCGCACACCGCTGGGGTGATGGCACGAATCGCCGATACGATCGGGTACTTAGAGGACGCAAAGGAATATGGAAAGCTTCATCACCAGATCAAGAATGCGTTCCTTGAAGCGTTTGTCGATGCCTCAGGACATATTAAAGGCGATACCCAGACTGCATATGTGATGGCATTAGCGATGGATTTGTTGCCAGAAAGCAATCGTCAGGCTGCGATAAATAGACTCCTATTCCTACTGAAGCAAAGGGAGTGGCACCTGTCGACCGGCATACACGGAACCAGGTACTTGCTTCCACTGCTTATGGAAACCGGACATGAGGATATCGCGTTCCGAATAATGATGAAAGAGACTTTTCCCTCCTGGCTTTATTCGGTAAACCAAGGCGCTACTACCATCTGGGAAAGGTGGGACGGTTGGACGGAGGAGAAGGGCTTCCAACGCGCCGGAATGAATTCGTTGAATCATTACGCTCTTGGTTCGGTAGGCGAATGGCTATATCGATATGTCGGAGGAATTGATTACGAAGAGCCGGGCTTCAAACGGATCTCCATTCATCCACGGACTGGGGGAGGACTGGAACAAGTCCGTTGCAGTTACGAGTCGATAAACGGGCCAATTTCCTGCGCGTGGAAGAAGTCGGAAGGATGCTTTCAACTGGATCTTTTTATCCCTGCCAACACGACAGCTTCCGTACGCATCCCTCTGCGCTCGGGTCAAACGGTGTTTGAGAATGACCAAGATGTTTGCTTGTCGGATGAGATCGCGCTCGTTACGAAGGGATCGGATTTTTGGTTGCTGGATGTCGGTTCCGGACAATACCGTTTCACGGTGGAAGATGAGCGTACAATCAAGTAGAAGGAATCGGAGGGATCGGAATGTCAGATGGTGCGAGGCAGGGGTCCAGCAAGAAAGAGCTGAGACGCATTCCGCAGGCAGTCGAATTACGTAGGGCGGCGTCCTTTCATAGGAGCTTAATCGGAATGACTGGAGCCTGGATTGCAAGATTGAGGCATGCTGAAGTCAAATATATGGCGGCCAAGCACTTGTGGGAGTGGGCTGAGCAATTCAACACATTGAGAAAGAGGCTCCTGGAGTTGCCAGGTACGAAACCAGATGCGCCGCTTGAGGATCATCTGAACAGTGTGATTGAGGAAGCGCTGTTTGCATCCGACGAAGAACCTTTTCTGGAAACGCTCTATTCGGTGTTTTTGCCAGCCCTTTGCTGCGCATACGAAGATTATATCCAGTTGACAGTCGAGTTGCCGGACCGTCCGTCTGTCCGTATTTTGAAAGAAATCATAAGCGCACTCGACAAACAAATGATCGAAGGCAGCGCCATGCTTCAACAGATTCGGGTTGAAGATTCAGTTGAATCGGCTGCCTCCCAATGGGTTAAGCATATACGTTCCTTGCTGCATATCGCAGGAGGCGTAAGCGGAATCACGGAAGTGGGGAGCGTTGAAACGAAACGGCGCTTTGCGGGTTATACATATCAGTCTCCTGAGCGCCAGCACCGATCTGTGAATTCGTACTATTCTTATGAACATCCAATCGATGGGTATCTGTGGTCGCAAAACTTGAAGGGAGATCCTTTAATCGAGCGTGCCGCCCTTGCTGTCTGGTTGTATAACGAGTTGGATGCGGCGGAATACATCTCACCGATTTTGTATGAAGTAAAAGGCATGCCATGGGAATTTTATTATGACGTTGCGCGTCATACCTGGGATGAGGCTCGACATTCCGAGTTCGGCTTGAAGTTGATGACTGCTTTAGGTTTTTCTCCTGAGGAGTTTGAAGTATGGGTCGCCACTTACATGAGCTCCATCCAAATGAAGCCTCACGAGCGGTATGCGGCAGTTACGTGTTGGTACGAACCAGGCAGTTTCCAAGTTAAGCCTGATTATTTGGAAAGACTCGCGAATGAAGCCGGAGGGACGGATTTGGCGGTAGAGCTTCTTCGGTTCGACCTTGCCGATGAAACGCTTCACGTAGCATTCGGTCATAAATGGGTGGAACAGTTAATGCGTCATTACGGTGATTTTAGAACCGTTAATGAATTTGTGGATAGTGTCAAAAGGCTAGGTACCACGCTGCGGGAACAGCAAGCGACAGCCTTTACAAGAACGATGCCGCATGGGCAGCGCCATAACCTCGAATCGATTAAGCAGCATATGGAACAGTGGATGCTTGAGAAGGGGAAGGTTATTCCGCTCTCCACAGCTCGGAAGTAGAACGGAGAAATCGGGTGAAACAGATGACTTTCGGTCAGAGGGTTTTGGACTACGAGGATGAGATTATATATCACGTATGCGAACTGATTCGAATCCGAAGTGTAATAGCCGATCCGAAGGAAGGGATGCCCTATGGCGAAGGCATTCATTCAGCTTTGACATATGTGCTGCGGCTTGCCGAACAGCTGGGATTTACGATTCGCAATGTGGGCGGATATGCGGGGCATGCGGAGTACGGCGAAGGCGATGAAATTGCAGCGGTATTGGTTCATGTCGATACCGTACCCGAAGGAGACGGATGGAGTCTTGATCCTTTTCAAGCCGTCATTCAGGAAGGCCGGATCTATGGAAGAGGAGCGTCCGATAATAAAGGAGCAGCCATTGCCGCTCTGTTTTCCCTAAAAGCTATTCTAGATTCGGGTTTAACTCCCAAAAAGAGGCTTCGGATTATTTTTGGCACGAACGAGGAAAACGGCATGACCGATCTAGACGAATATTTTGCTCAAGAGCCGCTTCCAGATTACGGATTTACACCCGATGCCGCCTATCCGATCATCAATGCGGAAAAAGGATTTTATGTCATTCGTTTATCCGTTGCTCACTGCAGCAGTCCCGTCGTTTTATTCGGTGGAAGTGCCCCCAATGTAGTGCCTGACCGCTGTTATGCCGAAATCGATACGGCGTCGCTTGATGCAGAGGAGACGGAACGTTTCTATCGGTTGGCCAAATCTGCAGACAGAATTGAATGCCGATCTGAGAATGGCAGGTTTCTGCTGGAAGCCAGAGGAAGAAGCGGTCATGGGTCATATCCGCCGTCAGGCATAAATGCCGTGTCTGTAATGGTTGAGCTTCTGTGTAACCTTCCGCTGACCGGAGAGTCAATGGGGTTCATTGGATTTGTTCGAGAAAAATTAGGATTTGAAGCGTTTGGAGAATCATTAGAGTTGGCCAAAAGCGACCCGGTTCATGGGCGTTTAACCGTCAATCTTGGTCAAATGAACGTAGATAATAACGAAAGTTCCATTATTTTGAACTTGCGGTATCCGGTTACCGAAGACGGACCATCCATTATAGAAGCCCTCTGCCGCATCTCCGGTGCTTACGGGATTAAAGTGGAGGTGCTGCAGCATCTTGAGCCGCTTCATGTTCCGGCGGATCATCCTTTGATCAAAAAGCTATCAAGAGCTTATGAAACCATTACCGGTGAGAAGGCAGAACTGCTGTCAATCGGAGGGGGGACGTATGCGAGAAAGCTGCAAAACCGGGGCGTTGCTTTCGGACCCGGTTTTCGGGGCACCGATACGCGTGCTCATCAGCCCGACGAGTTTGTGCCGATTGATGATTTGTTGCGCCATGCTGTAATTTGTACGCAGGCGATGTATGAATTGCTGGACGAGGGGGATGGTTGAAATGACTTATTTACCGAATACGATATCCCGCCGAGACCGTTACAGGCTGGCTGTGGATGAATATAAATTTTATCAACAAAACGGATATTTAATTGTCAAATCACTGTTAAGTCCTGATGATGCAGGCAAGCTGCGCCAGTGGGCGGACGATATTCTGTATGGGCGGGAAGAGGTTCCTGGGCTCGGCTCTGTAGAGCCTGGTACACCTCTAGACCAACTAGTGAGACGTTTTACCCGAATCCATATGCTGCACCGATCGCATCCAACAGCGGAGTGGGGGCTTTTGCACCCTCGGGTTTTGGACGTGATTGAAGCGTTGGTTGGCCCCGATGTTCTTGCGCTTCAGTCGATGAATTTCTTCAATCCTCCCGGACTAGGAGGGCAGGGTTGGCACCAGGATGCTTATTACATTCCTACTTATCCGGATACACTGATCGGAGCATGGATCGCACTCGAAAGAGCGGATGTGGAGAATGGCTGCCTTTGGGTGGCTCCTGGTTCTCATTGCGAGCCGATTTACCCTCCCAGCAATGCCAGTTTCTCGGTTCATTCGCTCGGAGCTTTTCAAAATCTCGATCCGATTGAACATGCCAGTCATCAAGACGATGAGATAAACACGCTCTCCCAAAAAGCAACCAAATATCCCTCTAAGGTTCCGGTCGAGTTGGAGAAAGGTGACGTTTTATTCTTCCACAGCCATTTATTTCATCGATCATACCCAAACCAATCGGAAGACCGATTCAGAAGGTCCTTTGTTTGCCATTATAGCAATGCAAGATCGTGGGTGCCTTGGAATCATGGGGCTCCCTTCGAAGGGGAAGCTGCCAATCAGCATCATATCTTGGCGCGTGGCCAAACTCATCTGCCGTATGCGCTCCCCCAATTTGACACTTCAGTTGATACTAATACGAAAACAGATGAGAAGCTGGATCAAAAAGCACCTACCCGGATGATGGGATCAGAGGACGGCTTTATGACGGAACAGACGTCCTGAATAACGACTATCTAGGTGAAAAACAGAAAGGAAGTTGGCACATGAATCGACAATCGTACTTGGCATATGTCAAAGAGGCTGTACTGGAAGGACGTAAGCAATATGAGCAGTCCATCGAACACTGGAAAAAATCATTCGAGCCCGACCGCTTTCTGGGGATGTATATCCCACCGGGAAACATACCGATTCAGGCGCAAGCAGAAGGCTTCCTATATCGTATTACCGGCGAACGCGAATATGGAGAACAGGCGAAACGCATGCTGCTCGCCATCGATGAGTTCAAGACGATCGTACCCAAAGAAATCACAGAGCGTCATCCGGAATATGCCAAAGGGATCCCGTCCTTCGAGACGATGTTTCAAGGAAATTACTATATTCAGGGCTACCTATTCATAAAAGGGTCGGAGCTGTTAAGCGAAGAGGATACGCGCCAGATCGAGGATTCGATTCGCAGCGCGATTTATGGAATGATGCATTTCCCCGAATGGGGCGCTCACAACCGCTCCATGCTGCGCGTATTTGCCTTGTCACTCGCCATAACCGCCTTAGGGGACACGGAGGAAACGAGGGAATGGGCAAAGCTGCGTGATGTGCTCGCGGAGGAATCGTACGGCCGATGGTCAATCGAGGACGCGGAGCTTTATTTGCCGTTATGGCTTATTTCCTGCATCGCGTATGCCGAGCATACCGGAAAGGAAGCGGACTATTACTCTAGGCCGCAAACGAAATATTATTTCGATTTTATTACGCGCGCGATTACTCCTTATGGGCTGCTCCCGGATTTCGGCGATTCCCATCTCAACTGCAATTGGTTTCTCTGGTTTGTCTGTCTGGAAAAAGGCGCTGCCCAATATCGTTGCGGACAAATGAGGTATGCCGCAAAGCAGATCCGGGATTATGCCATGAGTCAGGAAGCAGGTCCTCCGTCCGTTTTCTTGGCGTGCTACTTCGCCTATGCCTATTTGTGGGCGGACGAAACGCTGGAGCCGGTAAAGCCGGAGTGGAAAAGCGAGCTTCTCTTGGATGACGTCATCGGGAAAAAAATCGTCTTTCGCGATGGCTCACACGAAGACGCAACCTATTTGCTCCATAATTTTCGGGATGAAGGCGATTATTCCTTTACTTCGCGCGAATATCTTCGCCGCACGATCAACGCACCCGCCGAAAAGGCGCATCACGGCCATGCCGATGAAAACTCCATTCTGATGCTGGTAAAGGAGCAAAACATCCTCCTTGCTGAGTCGGGATACCGGGATGGGGCGCCAAACGGAAGATACCGCGCAGACATTTATCACAACCGTCTCGTCTTTCGCAGCGGGCAACCTGACCCGGGGCAGAGCATGTACGACTATATTCACGACGACGGGACATATAGACGCGTCGCAACGGAACTGCTTCATTTCCATTCCTTCGATGGAATCGAGTACACCAGGACCCGCTTGAACGATCCGTACCGTCAAATGGTATGGGATCGCTCCATCACGTATGTAAAAGAAGATGGAGCGTTTATCGTCGTCGACTGGACGGTATCGCAAACCGATCAATCGATCAGCACAGTAAATTTGTGGCATCCCGGCATGGTTTTGGAGGCGGACAACGACTATTATATCGGACAGGTGCAGCATATTCACAGGTTCCCTGGGGACACTCAGCCGTTCATCAACCGGCGAGAGCTGGCCTTATTAATCGAATTTCCCGGAAGCGACCGTTCGAAGGGGTATGAGACGATCAGACGTTGCTACGGAGAGAGCCACATGGTTTATGAAACGGACAGCAGGCACGTTCGTGCCGGAGAGATGAACTGCTTCATTACCGTGCTTACGCCTATTTCCGCAAATGGCGACGCACGGAACATCGCCGGAAGAACAAAAGTGACAGCGCTTTCGGGGGCGAACGATCAGCTTGCTTTGGAATATAACGTTTCCGGCAAAAAAATTGAATTTACCTATAAGCTGGATTTAAATAAAGGACTGATCGACACTCCTCATTATCCGAAATATTCTTGGGAGCAAAGCCGCCTTCCTTACGGGAGCATCGAAACCGATGCTGATTTTTCATATGTGGAAACGAGAGACTCGGATTCGAATTCGGAATCGTCGGGAACGTTCGGCTTTATTAACGGGCTCGGAGTCCGTTACCACGGCGAGGATTTGTTTGTGACGCCGGTCATGTCTTCTTACCAATTCCACACCGGTACATATGCGATCGCCAATCATAAGTGGCGCGCATGGAGCGGATCGATCCGCTAGCTTGATACGGACGTTTAATACAAGGAGGCTCCTTTTATGCTGAATAATGCTTTCTGGATATGGAAAGACGACCGCGACCGCATGCCGATTAACGAACAGGTATGCTTTAGACGGACGCTGGGGTTGGATTCCGAAACGCCTCGCAGTGCCCAGCTGCATATTTCGGCGGACTCGCGGTTTCGCGTTTGGGTGAATGGACATTTTCTCGGAAGCGGGCCGATCCGTTCCGTTGCTGAGCACTGGTATTACGATTCCTATGAAATCGCGCATTTACTTAAGACCGGAGTTAACTGCATCGCGGTTCAAGTGTGGCACTACGGGCATTCGAATTATCAATATATCGAAGCCGAGGCCGGCTTGATAGCCGAACTGCGGCTCGGGTCGGGAGAAGGCGCCGAGACAATAGGGACGGACGAGTCTTGGAAGTGCAAACTGAACGAGGCCTATGACCGATTGACCGTAAAACGCAACGTCAACCTCGGTTGGATGGAAATTTACGATGCCAATCAGTCGCCGGGCGCTTGGATCGAAGCCGATTACGATGATTCTGATTGGGACCAAGCCGTTGTAGTAGCGAGCCATGACGGTTTACCTTGGGGGAAGCTTCACGAGCGACCGATTTATCCGTTTGCGGCGGAGATTGTACAGCCAAAGCGGATATTGGAGTTAGCGGAAGTTCAGCCAACTAACGTTCTGTCGCTGCGGCTGCGTGATAATTTTTTTCCCGGCGAACGGGATGCGAACGCAAAGGTATTTTCGGGGTTTGTAGCCTCTTGCTTGGAGGTGCCACTCGGTGCCGAAGGAACCATTAGCTTTGCCCATACGCCATGGAATGGGGTGCAGGGACGGTTTCGCATCGGCGGCGAGTGGTATAAGTCGGGCGATAAGCTTACGATCTCACCGGGTAGCCATCTCTTTCTAATGGAGATATTTGCCGTACATAACGACGGTTTCGCGCATATGGAATTGGATTTGGAAGGAGTGGCCAGATTCGTTCATCCTTTCGGACACGGAGAAGAGGGGGCTTCCTTCGCTACGCTCGGTCCGATCGAGCGGAGGCATCCGATAGCGGACGGCATCCAGCCGATTTACGGCGGAGTCGAAAAGCAAACGGGGCTCGATCGTGAGCATCCGCTGCTCGTTTCGGTGGGGGCTTGTACATCTCTTGCGGATTTGTCTGCATATCGGAAACAGTTCACGGATGTACCTGCTGACCACGTCATGTGGAACAAGCATATATATTCGCTTGTCAGAAACAAACAAACGGTTCGAACGCTTCCCGTTACTCGTGATTCGGAGCATCTTCTTCACGGGTATGGAATCCCGTCCATCGTTCCGACTCCCGTTGCGAGCGGGGATATGGAATATACAGTTGATTTCGGTGCGATGACGATCGGAGATGTTGAGTTTGAGGTGGATGTGCCGAAAGGAACCATCATCGACGTGTACGGCTTCGAGAATCGGCACGAGGGGACCAACCAATATACGTCCGGGTGCAATAATGCATATCGTTATATAGCCCGGGAAGGAAGGCAGACGTTCCGGAGCAGCACCCGAATGGGCTTCCGGTATTTGATCATCACTTTTCGCGAGCTTTCTCAGGAGGCACGGTTCTATAGCATTCGGCTGCATCAGTCTCATTATCCCGCAGCCGGGCATGGCGGATTTCGCTGCTCAGATCCCCTGTTGAACGAGATTTGGGACATTTCACACCGTACCATGAAGCTTTGTATGGAGGATACATTCGTTGATTGCCCGACGTATGAGCAGGTGTTTTGGGTTGGGGACTGCCGTGTCAGCGCCCTGGTCGATTACCGAATGTTCGGCTCATACGAACTGGTTCGGCATTGCCTTACGCTGGTTCCCCGAACACGACGGTTGAGCAATCTTCTGCCTTCGCTATTACCGACGGACTGGCAGGCTGCAATTCCGATGTGGACGTTCAGCTGGATTATAGCTGTTGCGGAGTATATTGCGGAGAGCGGGGACCTTGTCGTTCTCCAAGATCTTTTTCCGGAAGTTACGGAAACTTTGGCTACTTACCGCAGCTTTCTAAATGAAGAGGGTCTGCTCGATATGAGCGCATGGCATCTGCTTGACTGGGCACCGATCGATTTACCGTCCATCGGGGTATCAACAGCAGAGCATGCTCTGCTTGCGTATTGCCATGAGTTGGCGGCGGATATGGCGGAAACTCTCGGGCAGGGAAAGAAATGCAATGAAATGCGAGTTTTTGCTGCCGAACTGCAAAGAACGCTGCAAACTAAATTGTTCGACGAGACGGCAGGGGAGTTTATCGACGGTATCCACCGAACAGGGGAAAAATCTTCAACATGCAGTATACAAACCCATGTGCTTCTGTTTTTGACAAAGGCAATCTCGGAGAAACAACGTCCCATAATTGAAGAGAAGCTTGCGAATCCGCCCGAGCATTGGGTGAAGACAGGAACGCCGTTCTTCGCCTTCTATCTGTACGATGCTTGGAGACAACTCGGGCTCACGGATCGCATTATGGACGGTATTCGTCGGGAATGGGGTCGGATGATTGATTATGGAGCGACAACGACGTGGGAGACATTCGCTACATTTCCGCGTAGCCATGCGCATGCATGGTCAGCGGCTCCAGGGTACTTTTTATCTGAGCTGCTGCTCGGGATTGAACGTAAAGCGGACGGCTGGAAACGGATTTTCGTGAAGCCTCCCGAGTGCGAACTGCAGTGGGCGGAAGGTTCTATCCCAACGCCGTTCGGACGAATCAATACGTCTTGGTCGAAGCGGGACGGCCAATCGGCAATGCGGGTCCATGTTCCTAAGGGTATAGATGTGGAAGTTGATCCGGAAAGCGCAAAAAATTGGAAAATAGAGTTGATCTTTTTAGGAGGGAATGACCATGAAGCTTCAACGTCTGAGCGAGGAACAGAAGGAGTTTTACAATAAAAACGGCTATCTCCTCGATCTTGCTCCGGTTTATACAGATGACCAAATGCAGCAGCTAAACCGGGAACTTCAAGAATTAACGAAGCTGCTCGAGCCGGGTGAGAAAATGATGGAA
Organism: Paenibacillus sp. J22P51; assembly: GCF_059692215.1. Lineage (NCBI taxonomy): Bacteria > Bacillati > Bacillota > Bacilli > Caryophanales > Paenibacillaceae > Paenibacillus > Paenibacillus sp. J22P51. The sequence continues at coordinate 478,059 of NZ_JCAUAZ010000002.1, forward strand.
ATTCGAGAATGGCACATGTCGAGCACGTGGCTCTACGATATCTGCACCCATCCGCAAATCTTGGCGTATGTAGAAGGAATTTTAGGGCCGGACTTTTATGTATGGGGGTCCCAGTTTTTCGCAAAAACGCCGGGGTCGTCTGATACGGTGGCATGGCATCAAGACGCCTATTATTGGCCGCTTCATCCGCATAATACGGTAACCATATGGCTCGCCTTTACGGATGTGGATGAGGAGAACGGTGCCATGCAGGTCGTCCCGGGGACCCATAAAGCAGGGTTGATCAAGCATCGCAGCGTAAGCGGAGATTCCGTTCTGACACTTGAGCTTGAGCAGGGGACTTTCAATGCTGCGGAGGCCAAATCACTTCTGCTAAAGGCTGGGCAGGTATCTCTGCATGACGATGCCATTGTGCACGGGTCGCCGGCAAACCGTTCCGATCGCTGGCGGATCGGGCTGACGGTTCGCTACTCGGGAACGAACGTGAAATGCGACCTCTCAAAGGCGCCGAGTTTTCGATCGTATCTGGTGAATGGCACTGACGAGTTTTTCCATAATCCGCAAGGCGTGCCGCCTACGGAGAAGTTCGCCCGACTGTCGAAGGATTTCCACATTAACAGTGCAGATGAGTATCGTAAAGACGCGTGATCCGATTCAAAGCCGAAGGCCGAAGGGAAGATGATTATGGGTTTATCGCCTTTTATGGAGATCAAGCAGTGGGACCGTATCGGGTTATCTGTTGAGGAATCGACCAGAAGGAATGGCTTGCTCAAATCTCGTCGCTGCCAATCTGCTTCGAGCACACGGTCGTATGAAAAAGCCTTGCAGCGAACTACATCCGAACAAATATGGAGGCGGTACTGATGTCTACTTATTTTACTGAAGGATTTACGCTAACGGACAAGGAAAGGGAGCATTACAAGGAGCATGGATTTTTAATCGTTGAGCAAATATTTACCGCTTCCGAATGCGATGAACTGAACGCGAACGCCGTAAACATGATTACTGGAAAAGTCCCGATCGGTCCAAAAAACGGGATCTATATGGAGCCTGAAGCAATTAAAAAAGGGCTTGTGTCGAATGATAAACCCGATCCTGCCTATTTGTTCAAGATTGGACACCATATGCACCTCACAGATGCGATTTTCCGTTACTATGCCATGCATGATAAAATTGCGGATATCCTAAACGTTTTACTCGGACCGGATATAAAATGCCTGCAAAGCATGTATATTGACAAGCCTAATAAACTGGGAATCGGCCAGCCATATCATCAAGATTCGCATTATATTAAAACAGAGCCAAACACGTTAATAGGCGTATGGATCGCTCTAGATGACGTAGACGAAAAAAACGGTTGCCTTCATGTCATCCCCGGAAGTCAGCGAGACCCCATTCACCCTCATGATGTGCCAGAGGATGAGCGTCAGCGAACATATTTTTTAGAGGTTCAAGCAGCTAAAGGAAAGGCTGAAATCCCATGCCGCTTGAAGAAAGGATCAGCTGTGTTTTTCCCAGGTACTCTCCTGCATCGATCTGGAGATAACGAAACGACCGACCGGCAAAGACGGGCTTATGTGCTTCATTATGCGAGTTCAAGATCAAAGAATCCAAGCCAGGTGAACCGCTATAATCCGGGCTTGCTCGTTAGAGGTCGGCAATACCCAGGTTGCTTTTAAAACGGACTGCGTTTAACTAGTTATCCAAGAAACATGTGAGGGAGGAGATTGGCGCATGGGTCAAACGTTAGAGCAACTATTGTTTAAATACCCAGATTTGGAGCTTTGCCGTGCCTCAATCCATGCGGCATTTGTGGCGATGAAGCTGTCGTTCGAAAAGGGAGGCAAAGTGCTGCTTGCCGGTAACGGAGGAAGTGCAGCGGATTGTGAACACGTTGTGGGTGAATTAATGAAAGGATTTATGTCTCCGCGCAGACTCCCTCAGGAGCATAGAGACAAAATGATGATACATGGCGAAGAGCATGGAAAGTATTTAGCGGATCATTTGCAGGGTTCGCTCCCGGCGATCTCGCTTGTCAGCCATACGGCGTTTGCAACAGCTTTTAATAATGATGTAGCGGCAGATATGGTATTTGCGCAACAAGTTTACGGGTATGGCAAACAAGAAGATACGCTCGTTGTATTCAGTACATCCGGTAACTCGGCTAATATTGTGCACGCTGTGCAGGTAGCCAAATCCATGGGTGTAACGACGATTGGTCTAACGGGTGAAGACGGCGGCCGATTAAAGGAACTTTGCGATGTCATCATTCGCGTACCGTACCGCTCCACACCGGACATTCAGGAACGTCATCTTCCGATCTACCATGTGCTTTGTATGATGCTAGAGGAGGCTTTCTTTGTATGAGTCTCCTGCTCGGTGGTATTGATATTGGAGGCACGAAATGTGCGGCTGTACTGGGCAGTACGGCGTCTGAAACGGTTAACATCATAGATAAAATAAGCTTTCCGACGCCGCCAACACCTGAAGAAGCACTCATGCAGCTCGGTGATGCCTTGGAACAATTGCTAGAGCGCAATAATAGAGGCACATTACAAGCGATCGGTATCAGCTGCGGTGGACCTTTGAGCAGCAAGGATGGTCTTGTACTGTCACCGCCGAATCTGCCAGGATGGGATCGTATTGATGTGTTGACTCCTTTTCGAGATCGTTTCAGCGTCCCTGTGGGTTTACAAAATGATGCAAACGCCTGTGCATTAGCGGAATGGAAATGGGGAGCCGGACGTGGCTCTGACAATATGGTTTTCTTGACCTTTGGAACAGGTATGGGTGCTGGTCTTATCCTAAACGGGCGCATTTATGGTGGGGCCAACGATATGGCCGGTGAAGTTGGACATATCCGCTTAGCGGAAGAGGGACCTCTGGGCTACGGGAAATATGGCTCGTTCGAAGGTTTTTGCAGCGGTGGCGGGATTGCCCGACTGGCTCAAAAGTTAATCGAAGAGGGGGGGCATGTGGAGAAATCGGCTCTTTTATTAGCCGATAAGGAGCTCCATGAGCTATCAGCGAAAGATGTGTTTGAAGCTGCCCACGCCAGAGATGAGCTGGCAATGACGGTCATTCGAACGGTAAGTGGACAGCTCGGTCGCGGACTGGCTATCTTGGTTGATATTCTAAATCCAGATACCATTGTTATTGGGAGTATCTATGAGCGGCAAGAGTCAATGCTTGCTCCTCTTGTCATGGAAGAACTTCAGCGCGAGGCTTTGCCGATCTCTCTCGGTGTTTGCCGAGTAGTCCCTTCCGGACTAAAAGATAATGTCGGGGATGCAGCCAGTTTATCGGTCGCACTTCATGAATATGAACAGCGGAATTAGGAGGAGGGATAAATGGAGAAATACAAAAAAGCAATAATTCTAATAAAATCATAAGGAAATCGAATACATTTCGCCGGGATAATTCGTTATTATCATGGGGACAACTGCAAACGGAGGAAGCTAATAATAATGGAAACGACAAATCCCGATTGGGCGTCGCCATACAAGCTTGGCAGACCGGTGCTGATTGGCTCCGGCAAGAAAGGGGCATTCGATGAACAAGCGGTCGATTGCCCTTTTGTATTTAGGCACCGGAACCGGTTCTTTATGATGTATGTAGGGTTTGACGGAACGGTTTACGAAGCCGCACGACGAGACCGCAATCAGCTGGATGAGAACTTGTGCAAGAAGCTGAACAATCTAAAGCACCCGTGAAGGAGACGATTGAATGCTACCGGCAGCCAAACTTTTGGTGAAGGACTGGCCCGCGATTTACGATAAAATTGCCCGCTATCCATGGGCGAAGCAGATTGCCGACCAAACGAAAGCAGAAACCGATCAATGGATTGCACAATACGCTGACGATCCAACGCGCATTTCCGGTTGGGGACACAATTACTTTTGTAGCTTTTGCGCCTCTGCTCTCGTGTTCGACGTCAACAAGCCGACCGAGCATCGCTGCAGCCACTGCGATGCCATTCGCCATGACGACGAAGCGAACGAGGCTTGGAACGCCGCATACCGTAGTAAAACGGGGACACAGGTTTTTTCCGCCGCCGTGCTCTACAATCTGCACGGGGATGTGAAGTATTTGACGTATATCCGTAAGGTGCTGGCCTTTTTGTCGCAGCATCTGGAATCGTTCCGTGTTCGCACACCTAGAGGCTTCGAAGGCCGGTTCAGCGGCATTAACCTTATGGATGCTGTCACGATTTGCTGGATGCTGAACGGCATGCACCTTGTGCGAGACGAATTGCCGGAGGACGAACTCGAGTTGGCAAAACTTCGCTTTTTCTTCCCTATGGCCTCGTTTCTGAACACGAAGGACGGCGGCACGCCGAATATCGCTTGCTGGATGAAGTCGGCGCTCGGCATGATCGGCCTTTTCTACGGCGAGCATGAATGGTGCCGACTAGCGGAGGATGGGCACGAAGGGATCAACAAGGAGCTGGCCAAAGGGCTGCTGCCGCAAGGCTTCTGGTATGAGAGCTCGTTCCATTATCATTTTTACTGCGCGGACGGCTTGACCCATTACGCCGCCTTTTGCGCGCTTTACGGGTACGAGCAGTCTACGTTTACGGAATCCGTTCGCAAAATGTACCGCTATCCACTTCAATACGCGTTCCCAAATGGGAAATTCCCGAGCCCGAACGACGGCTGGCCGTTACTCTCGTTCGCCAATTACGCGCGTCAATACGAGTGGATCCGTAACGTTTACGACGAGCCGAATTTCCGCTATGCGCTTGCTCAATGCTACGATGACAACAACGACGGGGCGTCGGAATATGTGGGCACGCTCCCGCGCCTGCTGTTCGGCACCGATTGGCGAAGTGAGCTCGAGTGTTATGAGAGAGAGCACGGCGCTTCGATCCGGCCGGAGCGCGTTTCCCGCTGCGACGAGGACATTCATTACGTCTTGTTGCAAAATCCGCAGACAAGCGTGTTCTTGAAGTACGGATTCGTTATCAGCGAGCACGCTCATGCCGACGTGATGAACTTCGAAATCTTTCTGAAGGATGAAATCGTGTCTCGCGATATTTCAAACGCCGGATATGGCTCGGACATTTTCCGCGAATGGCAGCGCAAAGCGATCGCACACAATACGGTCATGGTAGACCAGCTCAATCAGCCGAACAGGCCGGCCGGCAAGTTGGTGTCGTTCGATTCCGTCGCCAACAGTTGCCTCGTACAGGCGGATGACGTTTATCCAGGCGTTACTTATAAGCGCAGCTTCAACTTGTCGGACGACCGGCTTCAGGATGAATTTATGATTACGAAGGAAGCGGCTTCTCACACTAATAGCGAAACGCATACATTCGATTGGTTCTTCCACTGTTCGGGCGAGCTGGAATGTGAACTCCCGATGGAAAACACATCGGCGCCGGGAGAGGGTGACGGCTACCAGCTGATGCAGGACGTGCAAAGCTGCGCCGTTGACAGAGACTGGCAGATCAGCTGGAAGCTTCCAGGCAAACGTGTGAGGCTGGAGATGGCCGGTTGTTCCGGCACCACGGTGTACATTTTCCGAGGGTACGAACATCGTTCCGACTTACTTCGTTGGGGCGTCATGGTGCGCCGAACGGGCGCTTCCGCGACCTATAAGGCGGAGTACCGTCTCGAGGTGCATGATGTCTAATGGTAATCCATCGACTCCAATTCCAGAACGTCGGAAAAGCACGGAGCAGGAGTGCCCGGCGACACAAGCATGAGAGCTTGTCATTTGCTGTTTTTTCCCAAAAAGACCCGAGGGCTCCAAGCCGATCTCCACACAGATAACGAGATTTGAATCATCTGGCCTTACGAGAAATCGTAGGGCTATTTGATTTATCAAGGTAAATGAAAACGGCTAGGTCTTATTTCGACTGTCTCTCCCCGCTAACCGGTAGTTTTCTATAGTCTCGATGAAATAACCTTACATGTTGAAGCAACCCCCCTCATTACAGATAGAGTGGGGCATATTGGTATTTTTACGGTATCGATTCGAGATTCATTGACGCCATTGCATGTCCTCAGTTCTGCGCAATTTTCGTTCCGATTTCTTAGCTGCCCTTCGGCTTTAGTCTCGCGGATTTGCAGCTTGCGATCTATAAGGACTAAACATTACGCACCTAGTCATTTAAAAAGACATTAATTATTTTCTATAATGTTAACATTTCATCAATTTCGAAATCTAAATGGTGGTATAATTCACAGCTAAAAGTCCTTAATGATCAAGAGGGGATCTGAAGGATTTGGCGCTTTATATCCAGAACTGAGCCTTTATATCGCCATTGTACGGAACGATTTGTAGTGGAATGAATGGGTTGATCCTGGCAAAAAGGATTAGCGGTCTTTTACATCATGCATTCTCTGTGTAATATATCGTGACCACATAAATCAGACAATAATACAAAACAGTCAAGCATTTGCTCCATTCCGGGCCCTTCTGAAATAGAAGATAATATAACTATGATCAACTTAATTGGAGGTAGCCCGTGGAGAAGATAATTACACTTACTCAACCTGTAAAGAAGAGATTTCGTCATGGTTATTCGTTAGAAAGGCGCGAAAGGCAAGTGGGCTTCTTATTCGCAATTCCAAGTATCTTGGGATTTTTCTTGTTTGTTTTGTTACCGATATTGGGCATCTTTTTCTTGAGCTTCAATAAAGTAGACCTGATGTCAGGAAGTTTTTCCTTTGAGGGGTTGAAATATTATAGCAAAATGATTCACGAAGAAGATTTTTGGAAATCAGTACAAAATACAGGCATATATTTGGTAATTTATGTCCCATTGACCCTTGTACTTGGACTTGTAATGGCTTTAATTTTAAATGCGAAGCTCTATATGAGAGGCCTGGTCAGAACATTTTTTATAATTCCTTACATCACCACTTATGTAGCAACATTAGTCGTTTGGAATGTTTTTTTGCATCCGACGCAAGGACCTTTAAATAGTTTGCTTATAAGCTTGGGAGTCTCAACTCCACCTCAATACATGGTAGATACACATTGGGCACTGCCGATTCTTGCCATCATTGGTGCATGGAAAGACGTTGGTTATCATTGCATTTTATTTTTAGCTGCATTGCAAGCTGTATCAACGGACTATTATGAATCTTCGTCAATTGATGGGGCCAATCTCATGCAAAGATTCAGACATATTACGCTTCCGTTAATCTCGCCAACAACCTTTTTCCTACTACTGATCACAATTATCGGAGGGTTGCAAGCATTCTACCAAATGGCCTTATTGACGAAAGGTGGACCTTCATTCAGCACGACCACGCTTACCTATTATATCTATCGTTCGGCCTTTGAATTTTCTGATTTCTCTTATGCGTCTGCAATCGGTGTATTTCTCTTCCTAATAACTTTAGTGTTAATTTGGATCAATTGGATTGCACAGAAGAAATGGGTATTTTATCAATGAAATATGAAATGGGAGGAGGCTAACTGTGAATATTGGATTTAATGTTCCGCAATTAATAAGATCACTTATATTTATCATAATAGCATTACTCTTTATTACTCCGCTTCTTTGGATGGTATCGACATCTTTTAAATTTGAAAGCCAAGTTTTTGAAAGGCCATTTGTGTTCTTCCATTGGGGTCAAATAAATTGGGGGAATTATCAAACGATTTGGCTGAAGACACCATTTTTAACATGGTTATATAATTCTGTTTTTGTCGTAGTCATTTCGGTTGTTTTTCGTTTAATTATTGCTGCATTTAGTGGATATGCCTTTGGATTTTTAAAGTTTAAGTATTCTGGGGCTATATTTTTCTTGTTCTTAATGACCTTGTTTGTCCCCTATCAACTTACCTTGTTACCTCAGTTTATTGCATTTCGTTTTGTTCATTTATTGGATACAAGGTGGGCATTAATCATCCCAAATATTTTGGATATTCTATCCATTTTTATGATGCGGCAGTTTTTCTTAAGTTTTCCTCGTGAATTAATAAGTGCTGCGTACATGGAGGGCAGTGGAATTACACGGTCTTTTTTGAAAGTGGCGATGCCACTAGCTAAGGTCCCATTGATTACGCTTGGCATTCTTAGTTTTTTTATGATCTGGGATCAGTTTTACCAGCCGCTTATTTTTTTGAAATCAAAAGAACTATATACAATACCCATGGGCTTGCAGAGTTTTCAAACGCAATTTGGTAAAGACTACGCGCAACAAATGGCGTTGGCATGTCTTGCAATTGTACCTGTATTAACTGTGTTTTTCATTTTACAAAAGCAATTTATCGAGAGTGTGACTTCTTCAGGAATAAAAGGGTAAAAGTTGAGACAATTTTACAAATTAGGAAAGCATTTATTCCATTCAATTGCGAATTCATTTCACCCTATAATAATATTGTACAAAAATAATACGAAAAAGGGGAACGACACAAATGATTAAAAAATTGTCCGTTATCGCTACCTCGGTTATGCTAGTTTTCATGGCAGCAGGCTGCAGCACCAAAAGCAGTGCGCCAAGTAGTACAAATGCTGTTGATACTAAGGATGCAAGTAAAAGCTCGAGCGCCAGCGTGACACTTGAAGTATTAAACATTTCTGAGTATACGGATACGCCCGAGTATAAAGCTTTTATCGAGCGCTTTCAAAAAAAATATCCAAATATTAAAATTGATTCGATCGCAGTCCCCCACGAGCAATATATTAATAAACGAAATGTTATGCTTGCAAGCGGCTCTGTTGTTGATTTAATCTGGGGCAATGGTGTCGATCAGTTTGATGCGATTAATAAGGGTTTTCTGATGCCAATTGACGATGCGGCTAAAGAAGCTGGCGTCGATATGAGTAAAGATTTCGGTAATTTTAAACCGGATAAGGATGGCAAATATTATCGTTTTCCTATTCAACAAAATAACTGGATGCTATATTATAATAAGAAAGTATTCGATGATGCTAAAGTTCCTTATCCCGATCCTAAAGTTCCAATGACTTGGGACGAATATGCCGTCACTGCTCAGAAACTAACGAACAATGAAAGCGGTAAAAACAAAGTATACGGCATGTTCTATAACAATTGGGGCATGTACTACTATGGATATGGCAGTCAATTAACAGATGGTAAGTTTTATACCTCAGATGGATTGAGCAATATTAACGCACCTGAATTCAAACGCAGCTTAGAATGGATGAACGATGTTATTAATGTGAAGAAAGCAGCCATGCCAGTAGCGGAGTATATCTCCAACAATACAGATTTCTTATCTTATTGGAACGGTAATTACGGTATGGTCGTTGGTGCCCAATGGTATGCTCAGTTAGCTGCGACGAAAAAAGACAAATTCCCACGAGAATGGAAAGCTGGAATTGCACCAATGCCGGTTTCAAAAGAAATGGCAGGAAAGCATATGAACTGGTCAAGTATTGACTCCTTAGCTGTTCCTAAAAATTCTAAACATGCCAAAGAAGCGTTGTTATTTGCGAAGGAGTATGTTGCAGATTACACACTGAGTACGGGAACGCTTCCGATGTATAATAAGGTTGATGCGAACAAGTATTATCAAGAACTAGCAGATAAATTGAAAGATGATGGAATTACTGTGGAACAAGTCAAATATCTGTTTGGCGGTGACACAAATGTAATTAATGTCGAAGAAAAACCAATTTTGGGTGCGCCATCTGAATATGAAGCAACCTTCTTGGATCAAATTACACAATATTACACTGGAAAAATATCGGTTGACGATGTTTTGAAAAATGTGAAGCAAAAAGTCGATAAAGTGATTCAAGATCAAAAAAATAAATAAAGTAACCTGCTATGCCCGTCTTATTAGAGTCGGGCATAGTACTTTTACAAGGAGACGAAGTATGATGATATGGGGGACCAAACGGTATTCGGGTCCTAAATCGGTTCAGCGAAGATTGATTTTGTTGCTAGTGGTCGTTTTCATTCCCTTATCGCTGGTACTCTTTTTTGTTTATCGATTTACGGAGCAAGCATTAGTGAGCAAGGTGAACGAGGCCAATCAATTTAGGATGGAACAAACATCGTCACGCGTTCAAGATTTATTTCAAAGAATATTTATGGCTACAAATCTGTTTATTAATGACAGGCAATTTTTAGGTTCACTTGAGGTGAAGGATCCTTACGATATTGAGAAAAACAAAATTTATTTGGAAGCGATTGAACGGCTGCAATATGCTTTCTTTCTTAATGAAAAATATGCGGTCATTGTACGTGACAACAATGGGAACCTCTATCAGTCAGACACTTCTCGATTAGGCTTAAGAAAGGATCAACTGCAGGAACGAGTGCTAACGATCATGGATTTGAAAGAGGCTGATATTTTTAAAAGTTTCAAGTGGTCTACGATAGACTGTCCACAAATAACAGGGGATTCTGCAAGCTTTATTGTATTTACAAGATGGCTGTTCAACCCAGGAACTGCTACCCAAAAAGGTATGATCTCAATCGTGATCCCTATTTCATATATTCAAGATATTCTTAAAAACGATGGTGGACATTACGCAATTGAAAATCAAAATCACGAAAACGTACTTTCAACTGAAGTAGATGGTGCTCAAAAAGTAGAGAAACTATCAATCAGTACGAAAACTCACAGCGTGAAGCAGCTAATTCCAACGAATTGGTACTTATATCAATTGGAAAATACCGATATTTTAAATAATCAGTTGAAATTGTTTAATTTTGTTGTGTTTATAACTATTGCAGTGATTTTAATTATCTATTTTGGAATTATGTTAGTGGTACTTCAGACAACTAGAAAGATATTTAGTCAAATTCGTTCCTTATCCAAGCAATTAACCTCAAATTCACCCAATTTAACGATATCGATCCAATCCGACTACCAAATCGTTGAATTATCAGAAATACTTCGCCAATTGGTCCATAATTTAACGACCTCGCGAAAGAACTTTGAACTTGCTTCAACTGAAAAAAGGAAATTAGAAATGCAAATGTTACAGCAACAAATGAATCCGCATTTTTTATTAAATACATTAAGTACGATTAGATTTATTGCCGACTCTACATCACAGCAACGGATAAGTTCATTAGTGCTTTCTCTCTCTTTTCTTCTTAGACAGCAATTATATAGGGAAGATTCTCATTGGACGATGAGAGAAGAGCAGGAATATTTACAAAGGTATATCGAGATTCAGAACGCTAGATTTGGTGATGAGTACAAAGTGGAAATACATTTTCATGTGGAGACTTTGAATAAGTTAATTCTACGGATGCTCATTCAACCTCTTTTAGAAAATTGTTTTGAACATGCTTTTGCTGGTAAACCTAACGGATGGATTCATATATACGCTCAGGTTAAAGAAGGTGGCATGGAGATAAGTATACAAGATAATGGAAACGGATTCATGAATGGCGAAACACAAAAATCAAGAAAGTCGATTGGGTTAGCGAATGTAAAAGATCGTTTGTTGCTTCACTATGGGGAATCCTCCTATTTTGATATTCAAAGTTCCCCATCTTTAGGGACATGCATTAAGGTATTTATTCCAGATGAAACGAGCTGATCTTTCTTGAATCTATTGATTGTTGAGGATGAGGCACCTGTCCGTAAACATTTGAAGTGGATGTTGGAGGGCAGTGGCATTGAGGTATGGGAAACAGAAAATGGAAGAGATGCTCTGGATGTATTAAAGAGTACCGAAATAGACATTATGCTGACGGATATTCGCATGCCTATTGTGGATGGAATAGAGTTAATACAACAGTGCAAGGTTCTCTTTCCCCGGTTATGGTCTATTGTAATAAGTAACTATGCAGAGTTTGAGCTTGCGCAAATGGCATTGCGTTATGGGGCGAAAAATTATTTACTCAAAGCTACCCTCAATAAGGAAAGTCTTATCTCCGAATTAACTCAAGCTTACGAAGATTCGCGAAATCGAGGTTTGGACAAAGGGAGTTTGGACTCAAATGAACTGCTAATGGTTCAGAACTCATTATTCTATGAATGGCAGTATCAACGTATCAGTTCGTCAGAATTGATCAAAAGATCATTGAAATTGAATGTCCAAGTCTTCCAATTCGAAGACCCCCAGTCGATGTTTGCGTTGCTGGAAGTGGATCGGTTTGCAGAATGGTGTGAAACTAAATTCAACAATAAGACGGATCTTGCCATTTATGCTTTTATGAATGTAGCCGTAGAGGTCATTAAACAATTTCATCCGAAAAATGAATTATTTCATTTGGAAAACGCCAGATTTATAATTTTGGATTTCGGTGAATGTGAGATGGAGAAACACGCAGAGAAGATGAAAGAAGTTCAGCTTGCTTTACAGCAATTTTTAAAACTTGATGCTTCTTTAATAACGGGTTATGAATTTACAACCTTAGATTCATTAATAGAGATGGTCCGTAATTCGGTTAACGATATGACACAGTTATTTTATTGTGCGCCAGCATGCCTAATCTCACCAAATGAGTTCGAGCCTGCTAGTAAAGATATTGATTTGTATTCTTTTTTTCAAAACATGGAGATGGAAAATGATAATAACTACACGGTGATTTCCAATTTACCGATGTGGGTCGAGTCTTTTTTTGGTTTGATCCGTTATTTAAAGCGACCGCCTAGTACAGTTAAAGAAGACTTGAAGTTCCTGATTACTTTCATCGAGAAAAAGGGATATGCGGTCATAGAGGAATTGAAATCCGAAATAAGTCACAAACAAGCTTATCGGTTAAACGATTATAAAGCCATGTTTGAACGATGGTTAAATGAATATCATTATATGGGCACACATCGGATAGAAATAGTAAAAGCATTAAACTATATCCATGAACAATATCAAAATAAGTTCACTTTGGATGATATCTGTAATCACATTAACATAAGTCGATCTCATTTTTCTAAGTTATTTAAAGAGCATCAGGGAGTATCCGTTATTGAATATGTGGAAGGGGTCCGCATGAAACAAGCCAGAGTGCTTTTACGTACAACACCATTAACCATAAGTGAAATAGCGGATAGAATTGGTGTACAAGATATATTTTATTTCAGCAAACTATACAAGAGATATTACAAGGTTAATCCAAGTAAAGACCGGGGGATGTTGTAGAATTATTACAGCTCCCTGCATAGGTATATCGATAATTCAGTATTAAAAGAGAACTCTTGTGACCAGGAACCTTTTTCTTATAAAGGTTCCTGGTCATTTTTTAGGAACAAATTGTCCAGTCTTTGTGCAATTTTGTTAATGTAAGGCACAGACTATTTCGAAGTATACTTATACAGTAATTTCCAGTCAAAACCACAAGAAAACAATAGGGTTCTAAACGAATTATCCTTGAAACACTAGGGCTAATAAATGCGAATAAAGTGAAAGTCGAATTTGTTCAGGGCAGCATTGTGCTGTCACCGCCTGAGTAGGCGTTAAATGAGCTCGAACTAGCTCGAACTAGATAGAACAAGACAGGAAAGTAGGGAATAGATATGATTAAACACGATCCTATTCGCAAAATATGGACGTTGGAAGGAAATTCTGTTGCCTATTCTATTGGGTTGAGTGAAGCAGGAACGATTGTTCATACTTATTTCGGGGAGAAACTACCTTACCTATCTGATTATCCGGAAGCAGAAATGGTTGAGGAGTTTCCAATAGGGAGTGTATTGTACCAGGAAGAGTATATGGGCTGGGGACAGGCCAAATATACAGAACCTTGCTTAAAGGCGACCTTTCACGATGGCGTTCGGGACTTAGACCTTGAATTTATCGATTTCGATGTTGTAGAACATGAACTAATTTTGTGTTTAAAAGATACGTTTTATCCTCTTGAAGTCAGGCTCCATTATAAGGTTATTCCGGAGCATGATCTTATTGAAAAGTATTGCGAAATCATAAACAACGGAGAGTCCAATATCAACTTAGAGCAAGTATTAACGGGCTCCATATACTTGCCAAGAGAAAAAGACTATAGGCTTACATACCTATCCGGCAAATGGGCAGGCGAAACTCAACTCAGTCAAGTTCCATTACCTGATACCAAACTGGTTTTAGAAAGCAGACGGGGAGCCACCAGTCATTACGCAAATCCTTTCTTCATGCTGGATCGAAAAGGAAAAGCTGAGGAAGACCATGGTGAAGTCTTTTTTGGTGCATTGGCTTTTAGTGGAAATTGGAAGATTGTCTTCGAAAAAGATAAATTTAATATGGTAAAAATTTGCGCTGGAATCAATGACTTTGATTTCTCCTGGAATTTGAAGCCAAATAAAAGCTTCACCACTCCTAAATGGATTGTTGGATTTGTAAATCAAGGTTTTGGGGCCGCCAGTCGAAATCTTCACAGCTATCAACGGAAGTATGTGCTACCTGCTCAGAACAGAAATGAGATTAGAAAAGTCCTTTACAATTCATGGGAGGCCACCGCGTTCGATGTCAACGAAGAACAGCAAGGGCAGCTAGCACAAATCGCTTCCTCCATTGGCGCTGAGCTTTTTGTCATGGATGACGGATGGTTCGGGGCACGGAACACCGATCACGCTGGGCTAGGGGATTGGATCGTTAATCCGTCTAAATTTCCAAATGGCTTACAGGGACTCATTCAGAAAGTAAATGCGCTAGGGATGGAGTTCGGTCTTTGGATTGAACCTGAAGGGGTCAATCTGGATAGCGATTTATACAGAAAACATCCAGATTGGGTTTATCACTTCAAGACAAGAAAAGGAACTCAGATCCGGAATCAGTTTGTTTTAAATTTGGCTAGAGAGGACGTAAGGCAGTATATCTTTGAATGTTTGGACAGACTGTTGTCTGAAAACAATATTCGATTTATTAAGTGGGATATGAATCGTCACATAAGCGAACCAGGCTTTCCATCGGCACCCTTGGAAGAACAACGAGAGATTTGGGTAAGGCATGCACTTGGCGTATATGACATTGTTGATAAACTTAAGCAAAAACATCCGAAAGTTATTTTCCAGTCATGCTCCGGTGGGGGAGGAAGAGTTGACTTAGGGATTTTACAGTATTTTGATCAAGTCTGGACTAGCGATAATACAGACGCTTTTGATCGACTTAAGATTCAAGAGGGCTTCTCATACGCCTATTGTTCAAAAATTATGGAATCATGGGTCACCGATGAAGTTCACTGG
This sequence comes from Paenibacillus sp. J22P51, assembly GCF_059692215.1. Lineage (NCBI taxonomy): Bacteria > Bacillati > Bacillota > Bacilli > Caryophanales > Paenibacillaceae > Paenibacillus > Paenibacillus sp. J22P51. The sequence goes on from NZ_JCAUAZ010000002.1 coordinate 493,125, forward strand.
ATGAATGGACGCAAGCTTTCTCTATCATATCGGTTTCATTCAGCAATGATGGGTGTATTAGGGATAGGTGATAATTTACTGAAATGGAATTCGGAAGAGTTACATGAAGCCAAAGAATTAATTCAATTATATAAGGAGATCAGATTCCTGGTTCAAGAGGGAAGCCAATATAGGTTACTCTCTCCTACCGCGAGTAATTTGTCATCCGTGATGTACGTTGGAGTTGGTCAAGAAGAAGCCGTGGTTTTTGCATTTTTGCAAGCTAATAACTTTTCGAATCCTATACCCCGTTTGCGTTTGAAGGGATTAAAGGAGAATATGTTATATCAAGTTGATGGCATGGATCAACCTGTAAGTGGGCAGATGTTAATGAAAATTGGGATTAAACTAAATCTTAAAGGTGATTTTCAAAGCAAGGTTATACGAGTTCGGAAAGCGTAAGAAAGAAGTTGTAACTGATCGCTACCTACTGTAGCCCGCATACATTGCGGGCTTTTTATGTGCGACTTACGATTTTGATTTTCGCTAAAATAGTGCAGGCTTTGTTCAAGATTATGCATGTTAAACAAGGTTCTATCACTTGTATACTTGACTCATAGGAAGTCGGAAACAGCAATTTCCTTGGGACAGACAAAGTCCTAACCCTTGCTGCACGGCGAACTCCTGGAAGTCGCACATACATTTAGAGGAGGTCTCTACCCATGAAAAAATTAAAGTTAATCCCAACCTTACTCACTGCTGCTTTGCCATTGTCGATATTGGCTGGTTGCGGAACAGACTCAAGCACAACAAGCACGCCTGCTGCTTCCGAAGCGGCAAAGGCAACTCCTGCGGCGTCTGCTGCAGCAGCAACAAAAGCTCCATCTGCCTTGGAGGGTAAAGTTGTATTCTGGTCCATGTGGAAAGATTCAGAACCACAAGCCAAGGTCATTCAGTCTGCAGTTGATGAATATAAAGCTGCAAATCCTAAAGTGAATGTAGAACTGAAATTTACGGGTCGTGACCTTGCAAAGCTAATTAAGCCAGCTTTAGACGGAGGACAACAAGTTGATATTTTTGAAGGGGACCCAGCTGGATTAATTGGTAATCTAAAGGATAAAGTTCTAAAGCTTGACGAACTTGTTACGCAGCCAGCAGTTGGTATGGCGGGGAAATCATTTAAAGACTCCTTGTTGCCTAGTTTAATGGATTGGACAAAATCGCTTTCCAAAACGGCAGGAATCCCTGAAGGATACTACGCAATTCCACAGCAGCCTTATGCCGTGCTATTTTTCTACAATAAGGCTGTTTATGATAAAGCAGGTATCACGAGCGCGCCTAAAACATGGGATGAATTCATGGCAGCTTGTGAATTAATTAAAAAGTCGGGCGTTGCTCCAGTTACATTTGATGACGCTTACCGGGATCAGTTTATCGGCGGATACCTAAGCAGCGCTATGGGCAGCGATTGGGTTGATCAACTCGTAAAAGATAAAACTGGCGAAATGTGGAAGGATCCAATTATTGCGCAATTTGCTAAAGATATTGTTTCGATGAAGGATAAGGGTTACTTCTCAGACAAAATTGCGGGAAGCAAATACCCTGCCGCACAACAAGACCTTGTGCTTGGGAAATCTGCAACGTATTTAAATGGAACATGGTTGCCGAATGAAGTTTCCGCAACTTCTGGACCAGACTTCAAGTGGGGTTCATTCCAGTTCCCAACGATTGCTAATGGAAATGGAAAAGGTGGACAACAAGGACTTTCTTTTGGTGCACAAGCGCTTCTTATGAATAAAGACAGCAAAAATGTGCCGGCTGCTTTTGAACTTATTAAATACTTAGTAGGGAAGAAAGCACAAGAAGGAATGGCTGCTCAAGCGTTAGCAATTCCAGCTACCGTCGACTCCAAGTGGCCAGTTCAATTAAATGATGCTTCTGTGGCCTTCAATAATGCAAAAGTGAATATGCCATGGGGCTTCGGTATTGACAATGCTGGTGATTTCTCAGCGAATACAGTAATTCCTGTATTTATGGAATTGGTGACAGGCAAACTTAAAGCAGACGAATATGTTGCAAAAATGAGCGCGGAAGCGAAAAAATTCTACGCTGGTAAATAATTAAATACCTTTCAGCTATTATCTATGTGCAGCAGTTAGATTGATTGCTGCACATAGATTTCATTTTTAATATGGAATTGATTATGTTGGGGGCGCATGACATGAGAATTAAAAAACGGATTATCGCACTTTTCCTGCTGCCGGCAGTCATCATTTATCTTGCCATTTTTCTGTATCCAACTGTTAGGGCAGTTATGATGAGTTTCTATAATATCCCAACGATCTCTAGCAAGATGGCAGAATGGAAGTTTGTTGGTCTGGACAATTACAACGACCTTCTTCATAACTCGTACTTTATAGGTTCAGCATGGAACGTTCTTAAAATATGGATTTTTGGCGGAATTATTATATTTTTCTTTGCATTTCTATTTGCTGTTATTATCGCTTCGGGCGTTCGTTGGAAGAGTTTCTGGAGGTCCCTTATCTTTCTTCCCAATACCGTTTCAGCCGTTGTTTTATCGGTTATTTGGCTGCAGTACATTTTCAATTCAAGCTTTGGATTCTTAACCACAATATTCCAAAAGATTGGTCTAACTACCCTTGCGAATATCCAATGGACGGATGATCAACATTTGTTCATTTCTATGTTAGTAGCTTACTGCTTTGGTTCAATTGGTTACTTTATGATCATTTTAAATGCTGGAATTGAAAGAATTCCTGCTGATTTTTATGAAGCTTCCGTATTGGAAGGTGCGACAGCAGTTGAAAAGTTTTTCCTCATTACACTGCCTCTTCTGCGAGATGTATTTCGTACTACCTTGGTGCTATGGACGATTACAGCCATTAACTTTTTTGTTTGGTCGGCCACATTCGGAAGTAAGGATCCACACACAATGACACCTGGTTATTATATGTATTTAAAAGTTTTTGGCGGAGATACAACCGTCTATCAGAAAGATCTGTTCAATGTTGGGTCTGGGGCAACCGTTGGTGTTATTATTGTGCTTTCCATTCTCGTGTTATCCGCACTTATTAACAGACTTTTCAGCAAAGAGACTTTAGAATACTAAGGAGGTCTGGTACCATCATGGCAAGTAAACTTCGTTATATGCCGCTCTATGCATGGTTATTATTTACGATTGTCCTTTTTGGATATGCCATATTAGCATCATTAAGCACGACAAGAGAAATATTTTCAAATACGCTTTTTAGCAGCGGTGTACATTTCTCCAATTATACCAAATTGTTTAAAGATCAAAATATGTTGCGCTACTTTATGAACAGCGCGATTTACACAAGTGCAGCTTGTATCGGTATTCTCGCAGTTGCAGCTCCTGCTGCTTATATCTTGGGAAGAGTTAAGTTTAAAGGGAGAAAAATAGTCGATTTGATGTTCCTATCCGCACTTTCGATCCCTAGTTTATTAATTTCTATTCCTTTATTCTCATTATTCATTGAACTCAAACTAACGGGTTCGATCTTTACGTTAATTCTTATTTATATTTTTACAAACGTTCCTTTCGGTGTGTTTCTGCTAACCGGTTTCTTCTCTTCCATTCCAAAGGAATTGGAGGAATCTGCAGCCATTGATGGCTGTGGTCCGATTAAATCGTTCATCAAGATTATTTTGCCAATCGCACAACCAGGACTAATAACGGTCTCGATCTTTAACTTTTTGGGCATATGGAATGATTATTTCTACGCATTGATTTTTGCTAATGATCCTAAAAGACATACTGTTGCCCTTGCGCTTCAATCGATCGTTCAAGGATTTACGAATTCAGGGAATTACTCTGGAATTTTCGCAGCATCTATGATCGTGTTTCTACCAACCTTTCTACTGTATGTACTTGTCTCGAGAAAAATCGTTGCAGGCATTACAATAGGGTCTGTTAAGGGCTAGGAAAATTGGCGGTAGTGTAAGATAATAAGATAATAAGATAAAGTAGAGAAATGAGTGAATTTGCAACCCGCAAAAGAAGGAGTATTCGATGAGCTATTGGTATAGACTCGTTCAGCTATCAAGGAAGTCACGTGTACATACTAGGCTGATCGTTTCATTTCTGTTGATTTCTATTGTACCTCTCGGGATTACAGGCATCATAGCATATAACAAATCACATCAGGCCATAAGTTCCAAAACGAGCACTTATTCTTTTCAAATCTTGCAAATGCTAAAAAATAAAATCAGTGACGAAGTGCGCAATTATGAAACATTCGCTGACCAAATCATGCTTAATAAAGATGTTCAGGGCGGCCTGGTTAGTTTTGATAAAATGAGTGAAGTTGAGCGAAGTAACCTGCAAGTCTATATTGATCAAACTTTGTTGGGTAACAATTTCTGGATACTGTCTACCATTAAGAGTTTGCAAATTCAAATGGCTGACGGCCGTGTGTTATATGATTTTGGATATAGCATGCTGAAAGATGAAGATTTTGTAAGGCTCAAGGAAATTAATCAGAAGAACGGTCAAATTGATACATGGACTTACGGTTCTACACGAGGAGGGGAATCTTGTCTCGCCCTCTTGAGACGGATTCCGAACTTGGATGGATCAGAGGGAACGCTTGGTTACTTAATTGTTGGGATCGACGAAAATATTTTTGCACAAATGACCTTTAACGAAATTAATCTCGGTGAAGGCAGCCAGTTAGTTTTAATGAACGGATCCGGTGAAATATTATCTGGTCAATCCACGATGTTTCATAATGGGAATTTCCAGACTTCAACTGATCCGTTACGTGCGTGGATGAATCCGACGCAATCAACAGGCAGCATCAAGTTAGCATCTGAACGTTTTTTTGCATCTTATGTGCATGACGAGGTACTCGATTGGTACTTGTTTGGTTTGATTCCCTTTGCCTATCTGGATGCAGAATCAAAGGATATCCAGCTGACCATTGTGTTGGTAATCGTTGTGTGTCTCGTATTTGCACTTTTGTTTACTACTTTGATTTCTACGAGCATTTCTTCACCTCTAAGAAAATTGAACACGGCTGCAAATCATGTCATGGACGGTAATCTGAAAATTGTTATTCGTGATGAAGGTCAAGATGAAATTGGACACCTTTCCGATAAATTCAATGATATGATTACGGAACTCGACAAATTGATCGAGAAGGTCAAGGAAGAACAGAGTAATAAACGTGAAGCCGAATTGAAAATGCTGCAAGCCCAGATCAATCCGCACTTTTTGTTCAATACGCTTAATTCGCTGAAATGGGCGGCATTACTCAGTCAGGCCGATAGCGTTAGTGAAGGCCTGGGCGCTTTAGCGGAACTGCTGCGGAACACGATCGTTCATAAGGATGAGCAAGTTACGTTACGGGATGAATTGCACAATATTACAAATTACATGGTCATTCAGCAAGTCCGATACGGTACTAGTTTACAAACAAAGTATCTGATTTCCGATGAGTTGTTGAATGCTCAAGTGCTTAAATTTTTATTACAACCACTTGTGGAAAACGCTATCATCCATGGTCTGGATGGATTGAATAGAGAACCGTATATTATTATATCGGCAGAGAGAATCGGTAATGATTTGCGGATAAGAGTTAGTGATAACGGAAAGGGCATTGCCCGAGAAAAGCTTCAGAATCTTTTGGATTTTGCTGAAAAGCCTTCGACTAATCGCTTATCCAATATAGGGATAAGAAACGTTCGTGAACGGATTATATTACAATATGGCGATACTTACGGCTTAGAGATTTCTAGTGAACCTGATCGCGGAACTGACATCGACATAACAATCCCGTACTTGATCACGAACGGAGAGTGAGGAAGAATGCTGCGTGTTTTGGTTGTTGATGATGAGAAAATTGTAAGGATTGCGCTAAGCACGATCGTAAAATGGCAGGAAAAGGGATTTGAACTAATTGGGACGGTTGCAGACGGGTTACAAGCACTTGAGGCGATTGAGAATAACAGACCTGATATTGTGATCACCGACTTGAAAATGCCGAACATGGATGGGCTGGAGCTCATTCGAATATTGCGTGAAAGAGAATACAAAGGTAAAATCGTCGTTTTAAGTAACTATGGTGATTACGAATTAGTCCGTGAAGCCATGAAGCTTGGTGCAGTTGATTATTTGTTGAAAGTTACACTTAAACCAACCGATTTACTCTCCGTCTTAGAGAAGGCGACAGAGCTGCTGTCCAAAGAACGGGAACATCTGAATCATAATTTCCATATCAAAGTCGAATTGAATGAGAAACAGCTTCAACACAGGAATAACTTGTGGGTCGAACTGCTGCAAGAAGATGAACGATTTTTGGCTGATGTGCTGAAAGAAGCTGGGAAAATTGCCATAACGCCAGATCAACTGGAGGGACATCTGATTTATGTCAAGATAGATCGTTATGAGGAAGCCTTGTCTACTGGCAAAATCAAAAACAAAAAGCTGCTCAATTTCTCTGTTGCGAATATTATCAAGGAGGCCATTTCCGATCGAAGTGCCATTGAATTGGTTGAAATTGGAGAAGGGCATTATGCCGTCATCGTAAATGAGGTTGACAGGGATAAGAATGATGTAAGCTGGTCGCATAGGGCTAACAACCTGATTCAATTGATGGCTTTATATTTAAATTTGAGCATTAGCGTGGCATTGAGTGAATCGTTTAGCGGCTTGGTTCAGCTTCGTGACCAGTTTGCACGATGTTGTCAAGCGGCGGCAGGCACCTTCTACACCGGTTCGGGCACTGTGATCGTCGCTGCTTCCATACAGTTTCAGACATCATTATCACTAATCCAAAATATGGAATGGTCGAACGAAATAAAAAGTTTAATCGAAGAGGGCGATGTGTCCCGGCTTACGGAGTCTCTTGCAGCGATCATGATGGAAATGAAGCAAGTGATGTGCGAGCCATTAGTTTTAAAACAGTCGATTCTGATTCTTTTAACGGACTTGGACAACATGATCGTGAAATGGGAGCGGATGACTGGATCATTTGAAGGGCAAGCCAAAGATTCGAGTTATACATTACCAGAGTTTCTTAAGAAACAGGTCATGAAGGCGGAAACCTTCGAAGGTTTCCATGCAGCTGTTGAACAGTCATTGCAAGAAGCTATCTTGCGCTTGCAGCAAGTAAAGAGTCGGAACTGCCGGAAAGAAGTACTTAGAGTGATAGAGATTTTGCAAGAACGTATGGATGATAAAGTAACTTTAGATATGCTAGCAAACGAAGTCAATATGAATGTCAGTTATTTGTGCCGTGTGTTCAAACAGGATACTGGAAAGAGTATTGTTCAATACATCAATGAATTAAAAATCAACTATGCAATTGAATTGTTGAAACAACCAGATATAAGAGTAAAGGAAGTTTCAGCTACCGTAGGTATTCATGATCCTTTTTACTTTAACAGGTTATTCAAAAAGACGGTTGGCTTCAGTCCGTCGGATTTTCGAAAGAAGTTGTTTCCTAATAAGGAGTAGTAAGAAGGTGAATACACTTATGCATATAAAAGCAACTAAACGTCTGGCAGCTTTAATGAGCATACCCATGTTACTGTTTTTTTTAGCGGGATGCGACAACAACAAAGCAAGCTTGGAAAGCTCGACAAATCATTCTCTCGCACAGCCGAAAAAAGAATTTGCCAATAAAGAATTGAATGTGGCTGTATTTGAAGGCGGTCAAGGGAAGGAATACTGGGATGCGGTGAAGCGAAATTTTGAAGCAGACTATCCTGGAGTCAAAATTAATTTAACATCAAGTCCGAAAATTATGGATATGCTGAAACCGCAAATTGTTGCTGGCAACCCGCCTGATTTCATTTATATCCCGCCAAATGAAGGCACGGGCACGATTCAAGCGATGATGAAAGACAAACGATTACTCGATTTGACCGATGTTTTCGAAGGAAATGACCTGGATACAAATGCACCGCTCAAGAATAAATTGATTGACGGTGTTCTTGACTACGCAAAACCACTGGGTGATGGAAAGATTTACTATGCGCCAGCTTATATTTTCCCGTTGGGTGTGATCTACAACAAGACGTTGTTTGATAAGAAAGGTTGGAAAGTACCCAAGACCTGGGATGATTTCATGGCACTCGGCGAAACTGCGAAGCAAGACGGAAGATCGCTATTCACATATCAAGGTTTGTATCCGGGTTACAATGAAGCGATATTCTGGCCAACTATTGCCTCTACTGGAGGTATTGACGCTGTGACGAAGGCCAAAAATTATGAAGTGGGTGCATTTAAATCGAATGCGGTTACAAAGACGATGGAAGTGTTCAATACGATCGCGCAAAAAGGCTACCTCATGCCTGGCACGGTCGCAATGAACCATACACAATCTCAAACCGCGTTTCTCCAAGGTAAAGCGTTATTCATTCCGGGCAGTATGTGGATTGAGAAAGAAATGAAGGATGCTCCGCGTGAAGAAGGATTTCAATTCGGCTTTATGGCACCTCCTGTATTCCATGCAGGGGACCAACAGTATGTTGAGACTGAGTTATATTATTTTTATATTCCGGCCAAAGCTAAAAACATTGAGTTGGCTAAAGAGTTTCTGAGGTATCAGTATAAAGACGAGATCATTAAGTTGAATGCTCAAAAGTCGAACGGGATTATTGCTGTGAAAAATGGAGTAGAAATGGCAAAGCCTTATATTTCTTCTGTTTTTTACGATTCAATGAAAATTTTCGATAATGGTGTGAAACCGATCATGTTTCAATGGAAAACGACTCCAAAGACACCTTTAGTTATTGAACAGGAACTTTGGTATCCAATAGGGAGCATAATGAACAAAACAATGACCGTTGCGCAGTGGCAGGATCGGGTGGAGATAATAACTGCCAAGTTGCGTAATCTGATTGCGAAATCAGAGGGGAAGCTTAACGAATGACGGCTTCGAACCGCAGCTTGTTTATCTTACTCTTGGGCGTGCCAGCAGAAACGCGTTGGTTATTTCACTAACTTTCGCGGTGCTGCTGACACGTAATGATATTCGCGAAAAAAGACTATACCGGACTGTGTTATTTTTTCTGAATATTCCGTCTACTATAGTTGTCTCGAAAGGATGTTGGAATAGTGCAAAGGCCAGAAAAAAAAGTGAATTCAGAATATGTTGTCTTATGTATGACAGAATTTGGAGTAATGCCAGATTCAGGTGAAGATGCAGGGATCGCTTTGAAATATGCTATTCAGGCAATTTCCGCAAAAAATGAACCCGTTGTACTCGAATTCCCTCAAGGACGGTATGATTTTTACTCAGAGCAAGCTGACAAAGTGCCTTATTACATCACGAACACAGCCAGTGAACATGAAATTCCAGATGTAACAAAGACAATCGGTATTTTATTACGAGGAATGAGCAATGTCATCATTGAGGGGAATAGATCGCTATTTATTTTCCATGGCAAACAGACGATGTTCGTATTGGATCATTGTGAGAATATCGAAATTCGAAATCTAAATACAGATTTTGAGCATCCGACGATGGCGGAAATGACCATTGCGGCTTTCGAAAGCAACTTTATGGAAGTCAAGGTCCATCCTACATCGCGGTATGTAATCGAGGAAGGAAAACTATTCTGGGTTGGCGAAGGCTGGCGTTTCCATCAAGGTCCTATGCAAGAATATGATCCGCTTACAAATACGACTTGGCGCATAGACAATCTGGTCGTGACAGCCAATCATGTCGAAGAACTTGAACCTTTTAGATTGAGACTTTATTACGATGTACCCCCTGCATCCGTGATTGGTCGGGTCTTGCAAGTTCGTGATGGTTTACGTGATCAGGTAGGGGCGCTTATCCTCAAAAGTCGTAATATTACTTGGAATAACGTAGGAATGCACTATATGCATGGTCTAGGAATCGTATCCCAGTTCAGCGAGAACCTGTCTTTCAATAGATTGAATTTGTCGCCTCGCGCTGTCACCGGACGTACGGCTGCGGCTTTTGCCGATTTCATGCAATTTTCGGGTTGTCGCGGGAAAGTCGTCATTAGGAATAGCCATTTTGAAGGCGCACACGATGACGCAATCAATGTGCATGGCACACATCTGCGTATTGTCGATAAACTGGCTCCCAATCAAGTGTTGGTAAAGTTTATGCATGGACAAAGTTACGGATTTGATGCATTTTTCCCTGGAGATGAAATTGATTTCGTGAGTGCTAGTTCGCTAACTGTTTATGCAAGTAATACTGTAAAGTCAGCGGATCTCATAAATCCAAGGGAGATATTGTTAACGCTGGAGCAGACTCTACCAGAAATGATCGAAGTCGACGATGTCGTAGAGAACGTGACTTGGACGCCGGAAGTGGAGATTAGAAACAATCATTTTGCACGCGTGCCTACACGAGGATTACTTGTTACCACTAGACGCAAAGTTACAATCGAGGACAACGTATTTGACCGATTGTTCATGAGTGCAATTCTCATTGCTAATGATGCTGAAAGTTGGTATGAATCCGGCATGGTAAAGGATGTAACAATCCGTGGCAACCGGTTTATTCATTGCGGGAACAGCGAGAATCCCGTTATCTATATCGCTCCAGAGAATAAGGACGTAAGTGTAGATTTTCCAGTTCACTGCAATATCCGAATCGAAGATAATGTCATTCATACACGAGATGCAGTGATACTCGCAGCCAAAAGTACTCGCTGCTTAAGTTTTAAGAATAATGAAATTGTAATAAGTGATACGAATAACACCCCAAAAATTCACTTAACAGCTTGTAGTGAAGTGACGATTGAAAGTAATAAGTATAACGGAATAGCCGAAGAGGTGCACAATGACTAATCAAATTAGGAAATTACCTACGGAGAAGCATGATCTATTGTTTCATGAGCAGATTCGTCGTTGGGATGAGGGGCTTCCCTTAGGTAACGGTTTAACAGGATGTCTTGTTTGGGGGGATGGATCACCACTTAGGCTTAGCCTAGATCGTGGGGATTTATGGGACACAAGGTTGGCTCCAGAGGTATCGGATGAAGGCTTCACTTATCGTAATTTGATTGAACTTGTTCGAAATAAAGATCAGGCTGAAATTTCGCGCAGATTTAGTGATTTCTTTTCATTGTATCCGAATCCAACGAAATTACCTGCAGGCCGAATTGAGCTTAACGGTATACCTCCCATGGAACGAATGGAGAGTCGGTTGAGCGTACGTGATGCGAAAGCGGAAGTGAGATGGCTTGTTGAAGGGGCGACATTTAAGCTGGAGAGCTTTTTACATGCAGAATCGGGGCTTGGATATATCCGACTACAGGGAGATAACGTAAAGCAAGTGAATCTGGAGCTTGTTCCACCGGATTATACAGGCTGTGTGAATCAAAGAGAAGATGTACGTTCATCTTTCGATATTTCCTTAGCTTCGCTAGGGTATCCAAGTGCGGAGCTTGGTAGTGACGGGGAAATGAAATGGTTCCATCAACAAACAAACCATGGTTTAGAGTATGCGATTGTGGTCGCCAAACATCAACAAACAGAACAAGACATCGAGTGGGTATATGTCGTGGCGGCAGACCTTGATGGCCATGAGTGGTTGGAGAGAGCAAAACAAAAGGTCCGAGAAGCGTTGAAGTCCGGATTTGAAAAGGCATTGCAAACACACACGGAATGGTGGGAACGGTTCTGGCTGCAAAGCGCGGTTACCCTTTCGGAATTTGAATTTGAAAAACAATGGTATTTGACGAACTATTTGTTCGGCTCGTGTTCACGTAAGGGCTCTCATCCGATGCCGCTGCAGGGGGTATGGACAGCAGATGAAGGCTTGCTCCCGCCGTGGAAGGGCGATTATCATCACGATCTAAACACGGAATTGAGTTATTGGCATTACTTGAAGGCGAACCATTTGCAAGAAGGTGAAAGCTTTATTGATTTCCTTTGGGACTTACGCCCCGTCGCTCGTGAGTTTGCACGAACATATTTCGGTACGTCAGGCATTAACCTGCCATCTGTCATGACAATAGACGGCAAACCGCTCGGAGGCTGGCCGATGTATTCGCTTAGCCCGACGAACCAAATCTGGTTATGTCAGGCATTTGACCACTATTGGCTCTATACCGGTGATCGCGGTTTCCTAGAAAATAAAGCATATGTGTATTTGGAGGAGACTGCCGCTTGCATGCTTGATTTGTTGCATCCTGGTGAGGATGGCAAACTGCTTTTGCCTGTCTCAAGCTCTCCAGAGATTCATGATGACAGCTTACGATCTTGGTTGACGCCGAACAGCAATTATGATTTGTCTTTACTTCGGTATTTATTTGCGAGGTTGGAACAAATGGCTGAAATGCTTTGTAAAGAAACAGAGAGGGAGCGGTGGGCTGGAGTTCTTGCTCGACTGCCCGAACTAGCCATTGATGAAACGGGACTGATGATTAGTCCAGATGAGGCATTGGCAGAAAGTCATCGTCACTTTTCACATGCCATGGCGATATATCCACTGCAAACAATGGACAACCGACGATCTGAAAGTGATAAGCAAATCATCGATGATACGATCGCTCATTTGGAAAAGCTCGGTAAAGGGTTATGGAGTGGATACTCATTCGCATGGATGGCCGCACTGTACACACGACAGGAAAATGGAGAAGCAGCCCGTTATCATTTGAGTCAATTTTGGGAATACATGTGCTCTCCTAATGGCTTCCATCTGAACGGCGACTATAAAAAAGCAGGGATTACGCAATGGCATTATCGACCGTTCACTTTGGAAGGAAACATGGCTGCGGCGGATGCTCTACAGGAGATGCTGCTACAGACGAATCATGGCGTCATTCGGCCTTTTCCGGCTGTGCCGAGGAAATGGTTAGAGAACGGTGCCGAATTTCACCGATTCCGTGGTGAAATGGGTGTTCTTATATCTGCCAGAGCAGTTTCGGGTCAGCTTCAATACGTAGAACTGTTCGCAGAGTGCGACGGGATCTACAGGGTAGAAAATCGGTTCAATTCGGAAATGCTATCGCTGGAGCGAAACGGAGTGATCGGTGGTATCGAATCCTCCATTGGCATGGAAATTACTGTTCAATTGTGTAAGGGCGAGTCTTGTAGAATTACACGAAAAGAGGATGTAGCTAGTGAGTCGAAAATTTGAAGCTAGAAATACGATTTCTAGGCACAAGGGGATTTTCACAGCTCAGCCTGAACAAGTTCCATCTAATAAGGTTGTAGACGGACCGATTATCGGAAATGGCGATGTAGGTGTGGTCGTTAGCGGTGCGCCAGAAATGCAAAGATATTGGATCTCAAAAAACGATTTTTGGAAAGCAAAACGGATGTTCCCGAATGGAAGTCCTTGTTTACTAGGAGGAGTAGACATAAGTATTCCTTCTCTGACAGGTAGTTCGTATTATTGTGAACAACGTATTTATGAAGCAGAAATTTCTTCAACTTTTGAGCTTGATCAGTTCAAGGTCGTGATGCGTGCGTGGGTGGCTGCAACAGAGAATTTGCTGATCGTTGAGCTTGTTAACGAAGGGCAGGACGTACCAGTCAAAATTGATTTATGGGTACAGTCCGGTCACGAATCGGAGACAAATTACGGTCAGGAGGGGGAAATCTTCTGGGCAAGCCGCCAATTTTCCGGAACAGACTTGGATTGGGCAACTAAAGGCATGCTATCGATGCATGTTTTCTCGGAAACTGGTAATGAGTTCGTGCTGCAGGCGGGTCAGAAAGTAATAGTTGCCGTATCTATTATGACGAATCATGATACAGTTGATTGTTTAAATGAGAGTCTACGTAGAATTTCTTCTATCAATGAGGCTTCAATATCTTCGATTCGGTTGTTGCATGACAACTGGTGGAAGCAGTTTTGGTCGAAATCTTTTGTTGAAATTGGTGATGAGCTGCTAGAGAAATTCTGGTATGGCTCACATTATATCATGGCATGCTGCAGTCGAAATAAGCAGTTTCCACCGGGACTGTTCGGAAATTGGATTACAACGGATACACCCGCCTGGTCTGGGGATTATCATTTGAATTATAATCATCAGGCGCCTTGGTGGGGAACTTATTCGTCTAATCATATTGAGCTGGCCATGCCTTTCGACACACCAATTATGCAATATGTGCCTACTGCCCAGAAATATGCGGCTGAATACTTGGGCTGTCGAGGTGTTTATTTCGATGTCGGGATCGGCCCTAAAGGGCTGCCTACTGCACTTTGCGACACCCCCTATGAAGACGGTCATATGTTTCTCGGGCAAAAAAGCAATGCTTCTTATTGTGCGGTGAATATGTTGATGCGGTTTTATCACACCTATGATTTGTATTATGCCGAGCAAATAGCGTATCCGTTTCTCTTAGAAGTGGCTAATTTCTGGGAGGATTATCTGAAGTTCGAGGATAACCGATATATCATCTATAAGGATGCTGTCCGTGAAGTTGAAGTATGGACCGAATCGCACGAGCACGAAGATTGGGCACATGGATTTGAGGATATGAATCCGATCCTTTCTCTAGGACTTATTCGATATGTTTTTAAAGGCGTTCTGGATATTAGCACTGAGCTCGGCTTGGATGCAGATCGTCGGGCGAAATGGTCCCACATACTAGAGCATATAAGCGATTTTCCAACCTATGAGAAAGAAGGTAAGAAGCTGTTTCGTTTGAATGAAAAAGGATACGGCTTTGCAACTAACAATACGCTTGAAATTCAGCACATCTTTCCCGCAGGCGCTATCGGGCTTTCTTCTGATCCAAAACTGCTTGATATTGCAAGAAATACGATAACAGATATGAATCGGTGGACGGATTATAATGGCTTCGCAACCATATTCACGGCAGCCGCTAGAGTTGGTTATCGTCCAGAAATGATTCTCGATCAGCTTCGTCTTCAGTGTGTTGAACACAGTTTTCCAAACTTGTTTATTTTCTTTGGAGGCGGCGGGATTGAGTGTTGCAGTGGTGTGCCCTCAGCCATTAACGAATTACTTTTGCAAAGCCATCAACACCAACTAAGATTGTTTCCCGTTTGGCCTCATGGCAGGAATGCCCGCTTTGAAAATCTTCGAGCAGTTGGAGCCTTTCTCGTATCTAGCAGTTTAACGGAAGGTGGGGTTGATTATATCGAAATTGAAAGTGAGAAGGGCAGAACTTGCAGAGTTTGGAATCCGTGGGGGAGTAGATCATTCTATGTGGTTGAGTGGGATCTTACTCAGCAGAATCCTATTGCGTATTCAATCATTGATAATGTCATTTCCTTTGAGACGGTTGCAGGGAAGCTGTATAAGTTAAGTATAAATTCAAGCTTAGAATAGTAACGCCGCGTTTGCTGAATAGACCTTGCCGAAGCGCTGGGCTTTCGGCATTTTTTCTTGGAGAAGCCGAATAAAAACGTTTGTCCCCCCCATAAAATGATTATAAGGCTGTACCGGATGAGTTCGAGTTGTAGGGGGCTGACATGAAAACGATCCGAATTGGGGCAGGACAAGGATTTTATGGGGACTCCATTATACCTGCAATTGAAACGGCGAAGAACGGGAATGTCCAGTATCTATGCTTCGATTGTCTCGCAGAATTAACGCTGGCCATTTTGCAAAAAGATCGGCAAAGAGACCGGACCAAGGGATATACAGGAGACATTACACGAACGATGAATGAGCTGCTTCCTTTTGTAAAAGAAAATGGATTAAAAATACTGACGAATGCCGGGGGAATGAATCCACATGGAGCCGGGCAGGAGGTACTGCGTATTGCCCGGGAAATGGGGATTGAAGGACTGAAGGTGGCAGTGGTCACAGGCGACGATGTTCGGGATCGATTAGATGATTGGGAACAACAGGGCATTTCCCTACATCATATGGAAGATGGAAGAAATATGGAATCCATTAGGGATCGTTTGGTATTTGCCAACGCCTATCTAGGGATCGGTCCCGTTGTGGAAGCGCTTCGGCAAGGGGCCGACGTAATCGTAACCGGACGGACGACCGATTCCGCGTTATTTCTTGCTCCGTTAGTCTATGAATTTGGCTGGGGGCAGGAGGATTGGAACCGTATGGCGCAAGGCATACTGATGGGGCACCTCATGGAGTGCTCCGGGCAGGCAATGGGAGGGAATTTCAGTGGGGATTGGCAGGCCATTAAAGATTTAGACAACATCGGCTTTCCAGTGGCGGAGGTCCGGGAAGATGGCGAATTTGTCATTACGAAGCTAGAGGGAACGGGAGGGCTTGTCTCCGTAGATACAGTAAAGGAACAGCTGTTGTACGAGATTCATGACCCGTCCGCTTACATGACGCCGGATGTTGTATTGAACCTGACGGAAGTTCAATTGGAGGAAATAGGTGTGAACCGGGTGCGTGTGACAGGCGCTCGTGGAACGAAGCATCCCGATCAACTGAAGGTTGTCATGGGGTATGCGGACGGCTGGCTCGGGCAAGCGCTATGTGGCTATTCATGGCCCGATGCATTGGCCAAAGCACAGACCGCAGATCGCATTATACGTAAGCAAATCGAGCGAATAGGTTTGCAAACTGACGACATCCAAACGGATTATCTCGGCTACAATTCATTGCACGGGCCGCTTGCGAAATTGCCGGAGGAAGAGCTGAATGAAGTGTATTTGCGTATCGCCATACGTACGAGGAACAAGGAGGATGCAGCCAAGCTTGGCAGACTTTTTCCGCCGTTGATGCTAAGCGGTCCTCCGGCCATGAGCGGATTCTTAGGGATGATGAAACCGCGCGAGCTGCTTGGCATGTGGTCATGTCTTGTGCCGCGTGAAATCATTGAGAGCGGGGTTCAAGTGACCGTCTTGGAGGTGTAAGCAATGGCCCGAATACAGCTTCGGTATGTCGCGCAAGCGCGTTCAGGCGATAAGGGAAACACGATAAATATTGCCTTATTTGCCCCAAATGCGGCTATATACGGGGTACTGATGAGAGAAGTAACCGCAGAGCGGGTAAAGAATCATTTTGCCGGATTAGTTGATGGAGAAGTTACCCGTTATTTATTGCCTAACCTGCAAGCGATGAATTTTGTGTGCAAGGAGGCATTGGGCGGGGGCGGTTCTGCATCGATGAGAATGGATAATCTCGGAAAATGTTATGCATCCAATTTAATGCGACTAGAAATCGAAATTGAGGACGAAGTAATCTCTCCAAGTCTTACGTAGAAAGGTTGTGGAGATGATGCATTTCGATTTGACAGATGAGCAAACAATGATCCGAAATATGATTAAGCATTTTGCAGAAACCGAGGTTGCTCCAGGGGCCATTGATAGAGACCGTACGGGAATATTTCCAAAGGAAATATTCGAGAAATTGGCAAAGCTCGAGCTTATGGGGCTTCCTTTCCCTGAACAATATGGGGGTGGAGGTGCTGATACAATAAGCTTTGCTATCGTTGTTGAAGAGTTAAGCCGAGTCTGCGCATCTACCGGAATCACCTACTCCGCTCATATTTCGTTGGGGGGAGCGCCTCTTCATCTATATGGAACGGAGGAGCAAAAGGCCAATTATTTAACTCCTCTATGTAAGGGGGGGTATCTGGGCGCTTTCGGGCTAACCGAGCCGGAGGCTGGGTCGGATGCGGGAGGAACCCGGACGACTGCTGATCTTGACGGAGATGAATGGGTGATAAGCGGCTCCAAATGTTTTATTACGAATGCCAGCTACGCGCAGAACCTCGTTCTGACCGCTGTCACTGACAAATCCAAAGGAACAAACGGAATAAGTGCTTTTATCGTACCTACGGATACGCTTGGTTTTACCATACTTGATAACTATGAAAAAATGGGGCTTCATGCTTCCAATACAACGGAATTAGTGCTTGATCAAGTGCGCGTTCCCAAAGACAACCTGTTGGGAATTGAAGGCAATGGCTACAAACAGTTTTTGGCTGTTCTCGACGGAGGGAGAATAGGTATCGGAGCGATGGCCGTTGGCATAGCACAAGGCGCATATGAGAAATCTCTCCAATACGCCAAACAACGCAAACAATTCGGGAGCAGCTTATCTGCCTTTCAAGCAATACAATTCAAACTGGCGGATATGGCTATGTATATTGAAATAGCCCGTAACATGGTATATAAGGCAGCTTGGCTCAAGGATCAAGGAAGAAGATTTAAAAAGGAAGCGGCGATGGCCAAATTATTTGCTTCGGAGATGTGTATGAAAGTGTGCGACCAAGCGGTTCAAATTCATGGCGGCTACGGCTACATGAGAGAGTATGAAGTCGAGCGCAGCTTGCGTGATGCGAAGCTGTTGGAGATTGGTGAAGGAACCTCGGAGATCCAGCGGATGGTGATTGCAAATCAAATTCTGAGGTGAAGAACATGGATAATTCGGTGTTGGTCTCCAAAAACGGTCAAGGGATTGCGGTCGTTACTTTGAATCGTCCTCAAGCGGCAAATGCGTTAAGCATGCAGGTGCTGACTGAACTTCAAACCGCGCTTGCCGATTGCAGATCGGATACATCCGTACGCTGTGTGATTATTATCGGAGCAGGCGATTCAGCATTCTGTGCAGGTGCCGACTTGAAAGAACGCGCTGGAATGAATGAGCTGGAAGTTCGTCATGCTGTTGCGTTCATTCGTGAAACGATTAATGAGGTTGAAGCGCTCCCTAAGCCGGTCATTGCAGCAATCAACGGTGCGGCCTTTGGAGGAGGACTGGAGCTGGCTCTCGCATGTGATATCCGTATCGCAGCCCAGACAGCAAAGCTTGGGCTTACCGAAACGTCCCTAGGCATTATTCCGGGGGCAGGCGGAACCCAGCGATTGCCAAGGCTTGTGGGCATTGGACGGGCAAAAGAGTTGATTATGACAGCCAGACGAATCGCAGCCGACGAAGCGCTGCATATCGGACTTGTTGCATATATCGCACCAGCCGGTAAAGTACTGGACAAAGCGATCGAATTAGCTGGAATGATTGCCCGAAACGCTCCGATCGCTGTCATTCAAGCCAAGCTCGCGATCGATAAAGGAGTGGATACCGATCTCCGAACAGGGTTGGCCATTGAGCAGCAGGCGTATGAGGCAACCATCCCTACTAAGGATCGCCTGGAAGGGCTCCAAGCATTTCGAGAAAAACGCCACCCGATTTTTAAAGGGGAGTAATCCAAATGTCCAAAGAATTCAAATCGCAGAAAGACCTACTGCAAGAGCGGATCGAACAGATCAAGAAGGGGGGCGCCCCCAAATATCATGAGAAAAATACGGAGCAGGGGAAGCTGTTCGTCCGCGACCGACTTCAGCTGCTGTTTGATTCAGAATTCGAACTTGAGGATTCCTTATTTGCCAACTGTGTAGAGCATGACTTGCCTGCGGACGGGGTCGTCACGGTCATAGGGAAAATACACGGACAGACGGTTTGCGTAATCGCGAATGACTCGACGGTCAAAGCGGGTTCGTGGGGGGCCAGGACGGTAGAAAAGATGATTCGCATGCAGGAATCCGCGGACAAAATGCGGGTGCCACTCCTTTACCTCGTCGATTCGGCGGGCGCACGGATAACGGATCAGGTTGAGATGTATCCAGGACGGCGGGGGGCCGGAAGGATTTTTTACAATCAGGTAAAGCTATCGGGGAAAATCCCGCAGATCTGTATTTTATTCGGACCATCTGCGGCAGGAGGCGCCTATATTCCGGCGTTTTGCGATATTGTGATTATGGTCGAGGGCAATGCTTCGATGTACCTCGGCTCACCGCGGATCGTGGAAATTGTTACAGGGGAAAAGGCAACCTTGGAGCAGCTGGGCGGTGCTAGAATGCACTGCTCCGTATCAGGCTGCGGCGATGTACTCGCTCATAGTGAAGAAGAAGCAATTGCGCTTGCCAGGGACTATCTCGCTTTTTTTCCAGCCAATTTTATGGGAAAACCGCCTATTTGCGAACCGCAACCTCCGAAAGATCTGGAAAAAACACTGGAAGAGATTATCCCTGAGAATCAGTATACGGCATTTGATATGTTCGACCTCATTGATCGGATTATCGATGAAGACTCCTTTTTTGAAATTAAGAAGCTGTTCGCCAAAGAACTCATTACCGGATTAGCGCGACTTAACGGGAAGCCGGTAGGGATCATTGCCAATCAACCGCGTGTGAAGGGTGGTATTTTATTCCACGATTCTGCTGACAAAGCCGCTAAATTTATTTCTTTGTGCGACGCCTTTCACATTCCCCTACTGTTTCTAGCGGATGTTCCCGGCTTTATGGTTGGCACCAGAGTAGAGCAGGCGGGCATTATTCGGCATGGCGCAAAAATGATTTCTGCCGTTTCCGAAGCAACGGTCCCTAAAATTTCGATTATTGTCCGCAAAGCCTACGGAGCAGGATTATATGCCATGGCCGGACCTGCGTTCGAGCCCGATTGCTGCCTCGCCCTGCCTTCGGCGCAGATTGCTGTAATGGGACCTGAAGCGGCGGTCAACGCGGTGTATGCGAATAAAATCGCCGAGTTGCCGGAATCGGAACGGGCGGATTTCATCTCAAGCAAGCGGGAAGAATATAGAAAAGATATAGACTTATACCACCTAGCCTCCGATATGGTCATAGACGGGATTATTCCTGCCAATAGCTTGCGAAGCGAATTAATCAAACGTTTTGAGGCATATTCCTCAAAAAGCGTCGTACTTTCAGATCGAAAGCATCCGGTTTATCCGGTTTAATCCAGCTCCTAGCGGTTGTATGTGTCGCGGATTGAGACGATTGCCCAGCAGGCAAAGCGGGTTGTGAATTTTTCGGGATGGGTGTTTGAATGAAGTTGTGTAGGTGAGAAAAGGACCGGGACTCCGATGGAGTGCCGGTTTGTTGCTTCGTTTTTCCATAATTATACTTGTACATGGATAGGGAGTTCCCAAATTTCATGCGAGTCTTTAAGAAGCTAGTCGGCACGTCACCAGGACAGTATCGGGAGTCTGTACAGAAACCTCCGTCTGGACCTTGACGGCTGTGTTCGTAACTGAGGTATGTTGGCGGGGGGAATCCCTGAAAACATATCTTTTTTGTCATGTGAAAAGGTGACTGACAACAGTCCCATTCTTTGTGAGGACATCACCCTTATCGCAAGAAATGCGACAAAGTGCCTCTTAAGCATCAACTCACGCGCATCACTAGCCCCACGCAATAATTGCGCCTTGTATGCTACAACGGATCAATCGTATATTGCGACTATGAAATCTGCGCTAGCCGCAACAAGAGGTGACTGTAATGACTTTATTCTTCAAGGATTGGGGCGCAGCCCTAAAAAGAGACAAGTATTTATATCTACTTATGGCACCAGGTATTTTGTTCTTTCTCATCTTTAAATACGGACCCATGTGGGGGTTGTCGTTAGCGTTTCAAAACTATTCTCCTTTCCTGGGGTTCTGGAAAAGCGAATGGGTCGGCTTCAAATATTTCGGTGATTTCCTTACGAACCCTGACTTCTTTAAACTGCTGAGGAACACGCTGGCGATCAGTTTCTTGAACATCCTGTTTTTCTTCCCGGCGCCGATCATTTTGGCCTTAATGCTCAATGAAGTACGACGCGTGCGTTTCAAGAAATTCGTGCAGACGGCGATTTATTTGCCCCACTTTGTTTCATGGGTTGTCATCGCGGGGATTTGCTTCATTTTGTTAAGTAAGTCGTCCGGGATTGTTAATGGGCTTATTGTAGAAGCAGGCGGGACGAAGATTGATTTTCTGACGAATGCCAATACGTTCTGGATATTGCTAACCGCACAAAGCATATGGAAGGATGCGGGATACGGTACCATTATTTTCTTAGCGGCGCTGACAAGCATCAATCCCGAGCAGTATGAAGCTGCTCAAATCGACGGGGCGAGTCGGTGGAAGCAGTTGCTGTACGTAACCCTACCGGGAATTAAGTCCACCATCGTCGTACTGCTCATCCTGCGATTGGGCACGGTCATGGATGTCGGCTTTGAGCAGGTGTACTTGATGAACAGCGCCCCAGTAGAAAGCATAGGTGACGTATTCGATACGTATGCATACCGCGTCGGCGTTCAGCAAGGTCGATTCAGCTTCGCTGTTGCAGCCGGAATGTTCAAATCGGTTGTAGGTTTAATTTTGGTCGTTGCTGCCAATCGATTAGCCAAGAAAATGGGTGAGGAAGGGGTATATTAGGATGAATCATTCCTCCAAATGGTTAGACGTCTTCATATATTCGGCGCTATTGTTGTTTTCGATATCTACTATACTGCCGTTTATCTATATCACGATCGTGTCCTTTACGGACCCGCATGAATTTATGACGACACCAGTCATGCTGTTTCCGTCTTCATGGAGCTTAGCTTCGTACCGTTATATTTTGTCGTCCAACCAATTCATTAATTCACTTATTGTTACTGCGCTTTTGACAATTGTCGGCACGGTCTGTGCACTGCTCGTGACATCGGGATTAGCATACGGTCTATCGCGTAAGAGGTTGAAAGGCCGGAATTTCATTTTAACATCTATTTTGTTCACAATGTTGTTCAACCCCGGCATCATGCCCAGCTACTTATTGATTCGAAATCTGGGCCTCTTAAATAGCTTCTGGGCGCTAGTACTGCCGGGCTTGGCGACTGCTTTCTACGTATTGCTGATGAAAAGCTTTTTCCAAGACGTGCCGGCAGAACTTGAGGAATCTGGAAAAATCGACGGCTGCTCGGATGTCGGTATCTTTTTCCGCATTATTCTTCCGATCTCGCTTCCGGTGATCGCCGCTTTCAGCTTATTTTACGGAGTTGGGTACTGGAATACGTACTTCAACGGAGTTCTGTACATCAACAAGGAAACGTTACGTCCGCTTCAGGTCGTATTACAGCAAATGCTATCAGCAAGCTCATCTGGAGCAGATGCCGGCGAAGCATCAGGAGCGTTGATACCAGCGGAAACTGTGAAGATGGCTGCTGTTGTGCTTGCAGCAGTTCCTATCGTGATGGTGTATCCGTTCCTTCAGAAATATTTCGTTAAAGGCTTAATGCTTGGCTCGGTGAAGGGATAAGAACAAAGGATTAGCACTTGAAAGGGGTGATGCCTTTCTTCTGAAATGGCAAGGTTGATAGATGATGAAGTTAGGTATGGGGTTTGGCTACATAATAAAGAGAAATTAGAGGAGGCAACAATCGAATGAAAAAACATTTCAAAATGACAGGTCTTGCGGCAGCAGCGGCTTTAATGATGCTTACTACGGCATGCGGTGATAATGCAGTAAAAACCACACAACCAGCGGACTCGGCACAGCCTGCAAAATCCGAGGCGCCTAAAGCTCCAACGGAAATTACAATTATCGCTCCAACTTACAATGATGTGCCTAAGAATGATATTGAAGCCATTCAACAAGTCAACCAGAAGTTAAATGTAAAGATCAATGCGACTTATGTCCCATCCAACAACTACGATGATAAAGTTAACGTCATGCTTGCCTCCAACGACTTGCCGGATGTGACGGTCGTGTGGGACATTTCCAAGCAGAACTGGACGCAAGCGATTACTCAAGGCGCTTTCTGGGACTTGACGCCATATCTCAAAAACTACCCGAACTTATCTAAGATCGATGCTGGCATTTACAGCGGATTATCATTTAATGGCAAGTCAATGGGCGTACCGCGTGTTAGACCGCAGGATGGCCATGAATCATTGATTATTCGTAAAGACTGGCTCGATAAATTAGGCTTGCAGCCACCAAAGACCACCGAAGACATGTATAAAATCATGGAGGCGTTCACAAAGAACGATCCGGATGGCAACGGCAAACCTGACACGTACGGTTTTGCCGCATATGCTACACCATCCCCGCAGACTTACTTGTTCTCGATGTTTGGTTCTTCCTCCGGTGGTGCTCTCTCCCAAGGTTGGGCGAAAGACAGCTCGGGGAAGCTGACTCCTGGTTTCACAACACCTCAAATGAAGACAGCGCTCACCTATTGGAACAAAGCCTTTAATGATGGTTTAGTCGTGCCAGACTACGCGGTCATGAAAGCCCAGCAGTTAAAAGATATGTTCATTCAAGGCAAGATTGGTATGTACATCGGTAATATCGTCGACATTTACAATACGCCAAACGTGATTAAAGAACTACAGAAGAGTAATCCGAAAGCGGATGCTGTTGCTTTTGAAATTCCTGCCGCTCCCGATGGTAAAAAGTACTATGAAAAAGGCTCGGGGTCTTTCGGTCAGTTGATGATCAGCAAGAAAGTTTCTGAAGACAAGATGAAAAAGATATTGGAATTGATGGACTATGGCAACACACTTGAGGGATGGCTACAGATCCAATTTGGCGTGAAGGATAAAGATTACACGACTACGAATATTCCGACCATTGTTGTACAAACGGATGCAGGAAAGGCTAACCAGTACCCAAATCCTGGTCAATGGATTCCCGGTTTCTTTAACAAATATACAAGAGCTGAGAATGGAGACATGTCACCTGAAGTTATCAAGTATAACCACGATCTCGTAGACACGATCAGCAAATCTTCTGTTCTAGATCCGGCTACTGGCATTAATACGCCGACAAACGGGGAGAAGGGCGCTGATTTCCTCAAGAAAATTTATGACAACGAAATTAATACCATTGTAGGCAAAAACAAAGTGGAAGATTGGGATAAATTCGTTAAGTCGATGCTTGATGATACTTCCTTCCAAAAACTTATTACAGAAGTGAACGACGCCTATAAAGCTAAAACAGGTGGTAAATAAGATCATCTGAGTTTGAAACAACGTATATTCTCGGCAGGGTGTTAAAGCTTAAAGCAAGCTGGCCACACCCTGCCGATTTTATATAAATATTTGATGGGGGATAATAACAAAAAAGTTACTTCTGTAACCGTCACAGTACCTCATGATCAGTCAGGAAAAAAATAATAACTAATCAGGAAATCAATAAGGATCATTCAGGAGGATGGCATTTCTGCTATCCTCCTTTTCTAGTGGATTGTCGGAGGACCTTCGCAATGTAGAACAAAATTAACTCTTCCCGATGCTAGTAAAGACTTGTATAATATTGGAATACGAAACTTGGGAATTTTGGGAAGCGGTTTCCTTCGATAAACTGAAGCAATGGAGGTGTACACACTGTATAGAATTGTGATCGTTGATGACGAAATTGAAGTGAGGGAAGGAATAAAGGAGAGCATAGAGTGGGAACGGCACGGTTTTGAATGTATTGGAGACTATCGGAATGGCAGTGAAGCTTTGGAAGCGATTTCAGAACTCAAGCCAGACCTCGTCTTGTCTGATATTTGTATGCCATTTATGGACGGGATTGAATTGACTAGGCAAATTCACTTGAATTATCCCTATATTAAGGTGATCATTCTTACCGGTCATGATGAGTTTGACTACGCCCAGAAGGCACTGCGCTTGAAAGTACACGATTTTATCGTAAAACCTATTACGGCATACGAACTTCGCAGTCTGCTTGATAAAGTGAAATTAGAAATGGATAAGGAAGCAGAAAATCGCGAGAATCTCTCTCTCCTTAAGACGCAACTTCATCAAAGCTTACCTTTATTAAGAGAACGTTTTCTAGAGCAGTTAGTAGGCGGCACACTAAGAGATATAAAGATTTATGAAAGGTTTCAATATTTCAGCCTTCCGCTGATATCTCCACCTTATCTTGTTGTAGCGATTGACATTGACGACTTAGACGAAATGAAAAAAGAAAGATGGCAAAACGATCCTGAGCTTTTCCGATACGCGGCCTTTAATATTGTTCAAGAAGTTATGGAGGATAAAGATGGAATCGTCTTTCGAACGAGGGAAGAACGAATTATCGTCATATTTTCCGGGGAGACGGAGGAAGGACCCTATGAAGCTGCGCTCAACTTATGTGAAGTGATTCGCTTCTGTATGGAAAAGTATTTGAAATTCACAGTAACAGTTGGTGTTGGTATGCTGTGTAGAACCTTAGACGAGCTTCCTCTTTCTTACAAAGGGGCAATCTCCGCACTTGATTACCGTTTTTTGCATGGTAAAAATAGGGTCATCAGCATCCTAGATATGGAAGGCGCCAATAAACCCGTGCAGCAGCTTGATATCGAATGGAACCGCAGGTTTTCTACGTTGATAAAGACGGGGACGTTCGAGGAAGCCCAAATGCTAATTGGGCAATTAATCAGCAATCTAAAAGCCTCCTTGATGCCAATGGGAGCCTGTTATTTACAAATTCAAGCGATTATTATTGCTATTATGACTATGATTCACGAATTGGTTGGAAATGACAGTGCTCATTTTAAAGGACATGAAATCCTACTAAAAGATATCAATCAATTCAAGACGCTGGATGAAATTGAAACATGGCTCAAAACGATTTGCAAAGAAGCAATTTCATATATTTCGGAGCAAAGAAACGATCAAACGAAAATGCAAGTTCTGAGTGTGATCGCCTATATCGAGAAGCATTATTCTGACGAAAACCTTACTGTTGATGACCTCTGCCGCCATGTACATTTGAGTAAAAGTTACTTCAGTACTGTATTTAAGCAGCATAAGGAACAAACGATCATAGAATATGTAACGCGAGTTAGGATTGAAAAAGCCAAAGATTTACTGCAGCATACCCCATTGAAATCATATGAAGTCGCGTCAAAAGTAGGCTATGGCGATCCCCAATACTTTAGTGTACTGTTTAAAAAAAATACAGGGACTACCCCCACCGAATTTCGAGAAAAGTTGTTGAGGGAGAAAATTCAATGAGAAAAGAAAGGGATGTCGGGTTGTTTCTTTTCAAATTTAGAAGCATCCAATCCAGTATTTCTGTCGTCTTTTCTTGCTTAATCTTATTTTTAATCGTAATCACGAGCTATATTTCCTATCGTCTTTCGGCTGACGCGGTAGAAATGAATTCAAAGCACTATATATCTGAAATTATTCAACAGGTTAATATCAACATCCAATCCTACATAACCAATATGGAAGATATATCTATGCTGGCATCGACGAACAAAGACGTGAAATATTACATTACGCAGACGAGCTTCATAAGCGATGAGGAGCGTAGGCCGTATGAGAAAAGAATATCTGATTTATTTCAATCGATCTTAATTACTCGCAAAGATATTGCCTCGATCATGGTATTTGGGTACAACAACCGGTTTGTCTCTGACCGCAGAATTACAAGTTTGAACTCGAACTCCAAGATTGAGGAACAGCCTTGGTACAAAAATGCGAAGACAGAAGGTGGTAAATCCGTCATCTCTGCCCCGCACGTTCAAAATATTATCCAGAATGAGTACCGTTGGGTTGTTTCATTGAGTCGGGAGCTAAAAAGTGCAGACGGCATTACGGGAGAAGGCATTTTCTTGGTTGATTTGAATTTGAATGTCCTTAATGAAATTTGCAATCACATTAACCTAGGAAAAAGAGGATATGTATTCATCGTCGACAAGGATGGAAATATCGTTTATCACCCTCAGCAGAAGCTTATTAACAGCAATCTAAAGACGGAGATGATCGATAAGGTCAAACAATCAGGCAGCGGGAGCTTCATTACGGATGAGGGAAACAAAAAACGGATTTACACGATCCAAGAGACTCATTTCGGGTGGAAAATCGTCGGCGTCGCTTATGCAAGTGAGCTGATCGCCAACCAGAATCAAATCAATTTGTCTTATTTTTTATGGACAATTTTAGCTTTAGTCATCGCTTTGTACCTCTCTTTTTTCATCTCCCGCCACCTTTCGCGACCCATCAAGATGCTTCAAAGCAACATGAAGCAAGTGGAAAAAGGAGACTTCAGCATCCGATCGGAATTTCGGAGTAAGAATGAAATTGGACAATTGAGTCATACCTTCAATATCATGGTGGGTCGAATCAAAGATTTAATGAATCAAATTATTCAGAACGAGGAAAGCAAACGAAAGAGCGAAATGAAGCTGCTTGAAGCACAGATCAATCCCCATTTTTTGTACAATACCTTGGATTCGATTATTTGGATGGCGGAACGTAAAAAGCACGATGAAGTTGTTCTGATGACTTCTTCTCTAGCCAAGCTGTTTCGCTCCATTATTAATAAAAATAATGAAACGGTCCCCGTGCGGGTCGAGATTGAGCATATCACCAACTATCTGTTGATTCAAACGATGAGATACAAGGATAAGCTTGACTTTCAGATCGATGTTGATCCCAGTATTCTTGAAGTTCATATTCCCAAAATTATTTTACAGCCTATTGTTGAAAATGCGATCTATCATGGTATCAAAAATAAGTTGGAGTCTGGCTTAGTTAAAATAACTGGGAAAGCAGACGGAGATACCATTGTATTTGTCGTTGCGGATGATGGAGTAGGTATGGAACCGGAAAAACTTGACCAAATTTTGAAATCGAAAGAGGGTATCATCAGCGGGATTGGGGTCAGCAATGTGAATGAGCGAATTAAATTATTCGGAAATGAGTTTGGTCTTACCTTTAAAAGCGAAAAGTGGGAAGGTACTGAAGTTACGATCGTGCTCCCCAAATGTGTCCAGAAAGGAGTCATAGATGGCCCTTAAAAAGCCAGTTTTTTTGGCCGTACTGCTCATTATTGTGATCGGATTTATTGTTGTATACAGCGTGGAAATGCTGCGCATCACGAATCAAAGGAAGTTTGAGATCGCTGTCGTGTTGAAAACGAACAATATTCGCTCGGACTATTGGCAGATGGTTAGTTCAGGGGTGAAAGCGGCAGCGAAGGAATTCGATGTAAATATCAACATCACGGGACCGTTATCGGAAACGGATACGGCTGGACAAATTCGTAACGTGGAAGAGGCTCTTGAGAGAAAGCCCGATGCTATCATCCTCGCAGCAACAGATTACGATCGGCTTTCACCTACCGCCCAGAAAATAAAGGAGTCCGGCATTAAGCTAATCTTGATCGACTCACCGATCAATACCCATGTAGAGGCAAGTCTTATTGCAACCGACAATACGGAAGCGGGGAGAAAAGCCGGAATCATATTGGCAGGAGAGCGGAACGGCAAATTATTTAAAGTAGTGACGCTAAGCAGCTTCAAAGGATCGGTAGCTGAAAAGGGACGTCAGGACGGATTTAAGGAAGCAATTGCGGATTCTCCAGGAGCCCAATATGCAGGTAATTACGAGTTTGATGGGACAGAGGATGCCGCGTATGATAGGGTGAAGAATCTGCTGTCCATGTATCCGGACATCCAAGGCATTGCTGGTTTGAATGAATCGGCTATTTTAGGGGCAGCCAGAGCTGTTAAAGAGAAAAAATGGACTGATAAAATCAAGATTGTCGGTTTCGACAGTTCCATTTACCAGATCAAACTTTTGGAGGAAGGCATCTTACAGGCGACAGTTGTGCAAAAGCCGTTCAATATGGGTTACTTGTCCGTTGAAACGGCGGTACAGGCCCTAAACGGGATCAAAGTGAACCCAAAGGTGAATATAGATGCCGTTGTCATTACGAAAGAAAACATGTATACCCAGGAAAATCAAGAACTTCTCTTTCCTTTGGTGGAAAAGTAGTGATGTGACGAAGGGGGGATCGATCCAATGAGAAAAAGTAGTAAAAGGGTATCTTCGCTCGTACTCCTTCAATTTACGACAATGCTGCTTACCGGATGCATGTGGGGTGGCGCACATCATCCAGTTTCGGCTGATCCCGACGCTAAAGCGTCTATTACGTTTGTGGCGCCTGAGTATAGCACGTCTACTAGACCCTATTTTGAAAACTTAGTGAAGGAGTTCGAGAAAAGGTACCCTAACATAAAAGTCGAACTGCAAGTGATTAATTGGGACATATTAGATAGTGCTTACAATACCATGATCAGCCGCAATCAACCTCCGGACTTGCTGCTCACGAACATATACGCGCATTTCGCTAAGGATGGACTGCTGAATCGTATGGAGGACCTTCTTTCTCCCGAATTGAAGGATAAATTTTACCCTTATCTTATGGATAGCAGTAAAATGCAGGGCATTCAATATACACTCCCCTATGTCACGACCATCCGGGAATTATATTATAACAAGGATATTTTCAATGAAATTGGCCTTGCAGAGCCGCCAAAAACATGGAACGATCTTGAGGAAGTTGCACGCAAAATTAAAGATACGAGACATGTGGACGGTTTCGGTGTCGATTTGACGGATAATGAAATATGGGCGTATCTCTCTTACTTTTTCTATGGAGCAGGTGGAGGCTGGATGAAGGATGGCGAGTGGGCTATCAATTCCCCTGAAAATGTGGAAGGCATAACGTTTCTAAAGAACCTTTATGAAAAAGGTTTAACGGACCCAGAGCCAGCGATCACGACACGCGACGAAAAACAGCGAATTCTAGGAAACGGCAAATTGGGGATGCTCATTTCCGGCAATTATTTTGAGGCGGTCGTACCGCGTGAATTCCCAGGGTTAAAATGGGCGAAAGGACCGATTCCGGTAAAAGAGGGGCAAACTCCTCTAGTACTAGGTGTGCAGGACGTTTGGATGTCATTCAAAACCGATCATACCAACAAGGAGGCGTTGTCTAAATTTCTAGATTTTATTTACGAGGATGCACGTTATGAAGAGTTTGTCCTTAGGGAAGGGTTTCTTCCTACAATTCGTACGGTAGGCGATAAATTGGCGGCTAATGGTACACTCATGAATCAAAATCTCAACTCTATCAAAAATGCAAAGTTCTACCCCATCAATAATCCAGCTTGGTCAGCCGTCCTTAACGCGACGAGAAATATGGGGCAGACCGTTTTGCTCGGACAGATGACTCCCAAACAAGCACTCGATCGGCTGCAGCAAATCGCGCTCGACAAAAGTCACTAATCTATGGAAAGACGAAGGTCAGGAAAATATTCCTGGCCTTTGTTTCGTTGTCCAATAGATGAAAAAAGACAGTACATTTTTAACTATTTACAGTACTAATTTCAATGGTTGTATATCGTGAAAATCACTAAGATAAAGGTGTACGAACGAATAGACAATTGTTCAAAGCGGATGCTTCCTAGATAGGAATGCTCCGCAAAATTCTAAGGGGGATTTTCTATGATTAATTCCAAAAAAGCAATGGCATGGAGTATGGTTTTGTCAACTGTTCTTCTTACACTAACGGGTTGTGGAAGCAACAATGCGAGTACTAAACCCGCTGAGAGTGTAAAACCGATCGAAAGCACCAAACCGTCTGACAGCGCAAAGTCAGAGGGGGCAAAGCTTGCTGGAGACTTTGAAATCCAATATTTTGTCGGTGGGTATGGTGACTCTTGGTGGAAACAAGCCATTGGCGAATTCCAGAAGATGTACCCTGACTTGAAGATCAAAGAATCTGCTGGAGCGAAAATTAATGATCAAATGAAACCGCGCTGGCTTCAAGGTAACCCTCCTGATTTTGTTTACATCGACGGAGCTGGCTCCAATACAAGACAGATGGTAACCGATGACCAACTAATGGATATTACAGACTGGCTAAAGGATGCGAAGAACGTAGACGGGAAGAAGATTCTCGATCTCCTGATCGCTCAGCCTGAGGAATACAAACCAGGAAAAGCATTTGCCGTTCCGTTAGTCTTCGGTTCTTGGGGAACGTTTTATGATAAAGCGTTATTCAAGAATAAAGGCTGGCAAGCGCCTGCAGACTTCGAAAGCTTCATGGCTCTAGGTGAAAAAATTAAAGCTGATGGCCAGATGAGTGATTACATCCATACAGGGGTATATCCGTACTACATCAATGGGGGCTTGTTGGACCCAACGATTATTGCAATGAACAACTATGACACATCCATCTTTAAGAAAATTAATTCCCTCGAGAAGGGTGTTTGGAAGAGCGAGCCAGTTATGAAATCGCTTGCTAAAATTGTGGAAATGAGAGACAAAGGTCTCATAGATAAAGGATCACCCGCGCTGAACCACACGGATTCCCAATCCCAATGGCTGCAGCACAAAGCGGCTTTCATACCGACTGGAATTTGGGTTGAAAGCGAGATGGCGAAGGACATTCCAGCAGGATTTGAATTTGGATTCTTACCTTCCATCGGTCAAGACAAAGGTGGTAAGTTCGTAGCGAACCCATACACCTCCACGGTAGCAATAGCGAAGAAAGCAAAGAACCCTGAAGCGGCCAAAGCGTTCATGCAATTTATTTTCACAGAAAAGCAGAGTAAGGCATGGGCAGAGCTGTCCAAAGCTCCTTCAAACATCAAGGCAGATCTCGAAGGAACGAATGCACCAGCTCTAACGAAAGAGGCAGCCAAATTCTATAATTCACCGAATACCGTCGTTGCACCTGAAATCGTTATTCCAGAGGAACTAGTAACAGCGAGAAACAACGCGACAGTTGCTCTTACCAAAGGTGAAATTACACCGCAGCAGTGGGCAGATCGCATGGAAGAAGCTACTGAGAAAATTCGCTCAAAAGAAAAGAAATAAGCAATGATAAGGATTTGAATGATAATAAGGGAAATAATCAGATTCCCTTATTATCATTCAGAAATTTAGATTGGAGGAAAGCATGATAGAGAGTAAGACAGCCGCAACTGGCATGATCGATCAGAAAAAAAGTGTTAGAACCGGCACTGCGAAGATGAAGCGTAATATCTTCATTCTTTCCTTTACCCTTCCAACATTACTTCTTTATCTCATATTTACCGTTTACCCCTTGTTTAA
This sequence comes from Paenibacillus sp. J22P51, assembly GCF_059692215.1. NCBI lineage: Bacteria > Bacillati > Bacillota > Bacilli > Caryophanales > Paenibacillaceae > Paenibacillus > Paenibacillus sp. J22P51. The sequence goes on from NZ_JCAUAZ010000002.1 coordinate 525,653, forward strand.
AGGTATTTATCTTAGTTTGTTTGATTGGTCGGGCGGCTCTGAAACCTATAACTTTATCGGTCTTGGAAATTTCAATGAAATGATGCATGACAGTGTGATCATGAAGACAATTCGAAACGACTACATTTTAGTCATCGGCAAAGTCATTGGTTTTATGGTCCTGTCCATGTTCTTCGCGGTAGCGCTTACCCGTTTCAACATCAAAGGCTCGGGTTTTTATCGGATCGTTTTCTTTATACCTAATGTGCTTTCTGTTGTTGTGGTCGGAGTCCTATGGCGCTATGTGTATAATCCGAACCTTGGATTTTTGAATTCCTTTATCTCTTTATTTACAGATAAAAAGTACGATTTCGCTTGGTTAGGCGATAAATGGTCGATATTCGCGCTCTTACCGCCTTCTATTTGGGCAGGAATAGGCTTTACGATCATTTTGCTTGTTGCTGGTATTCTTAGTATCCCTTCGTCGTTATTTGAATCAGCTGACATTGACGGCGCGTCACAATGGGATCAATTTTGGCTGATTACCCTTCCTCTGTCGTGGGAGCAGATCAAGACATCCGTTCTCTGGATTGTCATGACGACATTGAATGGATCATTCGTCATCGTCACGATTATGACCTTTGAAGGCGGAGTAGATAATGCCACACAAGTAATGGGATCCTATTTGTATTTAAATGCATTCAAATTTGGTAAATTCAGTTATGCATCTGCGATTGGCGTTCTCATTCTGGTTCTTTCTTTAATCACTACAGCAACCCTTCAGAGACTGATGAAGAGAGAAACCATTGAATTAACGTAGAGGGGTAATACTTATGAGTCAAGGTATAGTCAGTCCTGTATTTCGTTTGTTTTTCAAATTTAGTCTTATCGTTTGGTCCCTATGTATCCTTTATCCGCTACTATGGACGGTCTTTAGTTCTTTGAAGGATAACCAGCAGTTTTTCCTAGGCAGACCGTGGGATCTGCCGAAGCTCCCTTTGCTTTGGTCCAATTTTTCATTTGTATGGGAAAAATATAACTTTGGTCATAATTTTATGAACTCACTTTTGGTGACAATAGTAAGCACTGTATTGGGCGTGCTCTTATCGGCTACAACGGCCTATGTGATTGCCCGATTTACGTTCAGGGGAAATGGTTTACTATACTATTCGTATCTTTCCTACATGATGATCCCAACATTCCTTGGCATCATTCCCTTGTTTTTTTTGCTGAATGATCTCCATCTAACGAACAATTTGTTCGGCCTTATTTTAGTTTACATGGTCACAGCAGTGCCGTTCGCCGTTTTCGTCTTAGTCAGTTTCTTCAAATCACTGCCAGGTGAGCTAGAAGAAGCCGCCTCTATTGATGGTGCTTCCCATTATGGAATCTTTTTCCGAATCATGCTTCCGCTAGCCAAGCCGGGATTGATGTCTGTAGCTATTATTACCGTGCTGAATATTTGGAATGAATATGTTTTTGCGCTTATCCTTATTAATGACCCGACGAAATATACCATCCCAGTGGCCATTGCGGTCATGCAAGGCGAAATGCAGTACAGAACAGAGTGGGGACCACTCTTCGCAGCGCTAATCATTTCCATGGGTCCAACGATTATTTTTTATAGCATTTTCCAAAAACAAATTACAGGAGGGATTACGGCTGGGGCATTAAAGGGTTAAGAACCCCTCGGTAGATTGGCCAAAGTTGAGAATGAAGAGGAGAGTGTATGATTTGAAGACGCTTAAAAACGCTTTTGGGTTTGCTTTTTGCCTGGTGTTCGTATTAGCGATTCTTTTTATTGGTGGAACAACGACTCATGCAGCAGCGGTTGGCGACATAACAAATTTTGAGAAAACAGACGCTAAGACATTTACGATCACGTCTGGTTCCGATAAGGTGAAAGTTGTTTTTAATCGCGATGACATGGTTCGTATTTGGCTTGGTGTTGGCGGTAATTTTCAAACGCTGGCCGGTAAAAGCTCGGCTACGCCTAAAGAGCCGATCGTTATAAAGGAAGATTTCGGTCCGGTTTCTGTTAATTGGTCCGATGAGGGCAGCTACTACAAAATAACGACGGGCAAGTTCGTACTGCGAGCTTACAAGAGTCCGCTAAAATTCGCGATGTACAAGAGCGACAACGCGACTGTGGTCTGGGAAGAGGAGTCACCGTTAAATTATAGCTCATCATCGACGACTCAAAAGCTTGTACGAGGAGCAGATGAGTATTACTACGGCGGAGGGATGCAGAATGGATTTTTCTCTCACCGCGACAAGACAATTAAGATTGCCAAAAACTTCGGCGACTGGGGTAGCGGTACAGTGTCCAATCCGTCTCCGTTTTACCTGAGTACTGCCGGGTACGGTGTACTGCGGAACACGTTCCAAGACGGATCTTACGATTTCGGCAGTCCCGCACAGCTAACGCACAATGAGAACCGCTTTGACGCGTATTACTTTTACGGCGATACGTTCAAAGATATTTTGAATGGCTATACGGATTTGACCGGTAAGCCATCACTGATTCCTAGATGGGGAATGAGTATGGGGGATGCGGATTGTTATAACACAAGCAATACGGGTGCTAACAAACCGAATAAGCTGACAACGCCGGATGTGCTGAAAGTTGCTCAAGGCTTCCGTACCAACGACATGCCGGGCGGATGGCTGCTGCCGAACGACGGATACGGCTGTGGATATGTGCAGCTGCCAAGCACTGTTCAACAGCTCCATGACTTAGGTTTTTACACTGGTTTGTGGACGCAGAACGGTCTTGCTAATATCGCAACAGAGGTGGGCGTGGCTGGAACGCGCTTGAACAAGCTGGACGTAGCTTGGGTCGGACCAGGGTATGACTTTGCGCTGGAAGCAACGAAACAAGCTCATCAAGGGGTTGAAAGCAACTCTAACGATCGCGGTTTCGTATGGTCCGTCGGAGGATGGGCAGGTACGCAGCGATATTCAACCGTTTGGTCGGGAGACCAATCCGGGAACTGGGAATATATCCGCTTCCATATTCCTTCTGTGATCGGTGCGGGACTGTCTGGCATGAATTACTCTACTGGTGATGTGGATGGGATCTTCGGAGGAAGCGCCAAGACCTATGTACGCGATTTGCAATGGAAGGCATTCACGCCGATCCTTATGAGTATGTCCGGTTGGGCATCCGTAGATAAGCAACCGTGGCGCTATGGAGAGCCGTACACAAGCTATAACCGTGATATTTTGAAACTTAGACAGCGTTTAACGCCTTACTTCTACACATATTTGAACGAAGCTTATGAGTCGGGAGCGCCGATGGCCAGAGGGATGGTGTATGAATTCCCGAACGACCCGAATACGAAGAACCTACTTACACAGTACCAATTCATGTCTGGGCAATCACTGTTGGTTGCACCGGTCTACAAAGATACTGAGGTAAGGAACGGCATTTACTTGCCGAAAGGCAAATGGATCGACTACTGGACTGGTACAGAGCATTACGGCTCCAAAATGCTGGACGAATACAGCGCTCCGCTGAGCCGTTTGCCGCTACTCGTCAAAGCAGGCGCGATCATTCCTATGTATCCAGATTCGCTGTATGATGGTCAAGTTCAGCCAAATCCGATAACGTATGACATCTATCCTTACAAAACTTCTTCTTTCACGATGTATGAGGATGACGGTGTTTCGAGAGAGCACCGCACTGGCAAATTTGCGAAAACATTCATTACTTCGATCGCTCCGGAAACAGGAACAGGAGACTTGAAGGTTCAAGTAGGTGCGAGCGTTGGCGATTACAACGGCAAACTGGCAGCGCGTACGAACCAATTCCAAATTCATATGCATACCAAACCGGCAAGCGTTGCAGTTGGCAGCTCTGTTTATCCGGAATATACAAGTAAAACGGAATGGACGGCTGCGGCAAGCGGCTGGTATTACGATGCAGCTGTTAAAGGCGGCATCGTCTATGTGAAAACGCCGGATATGAGGGCGGATCAAGGCTTTGAATTGACAGTGGCCGGTTTTGTGGCAGATACGACTCCACTTACAGACGCAGTTGTCATCTCGCTGCCAGAGCCAGATAACGATCCGACGAAAATCGTACAGGCGGACATCGTAGCAACGGCTACGAGCACCGATACTACAAGTCCTGTATCTAATGCGTTGGATGGCAGCATAGAGACGATCTGGAGCACCAAGCTGGATGGCAGTACACCATTGCCACAGTCGATCACGCTCAATCTCGGCACGAAGCTTTCCATCAATAAAGTGAAATATTTGCCGAGACAATACGTAGGCACGGACGGTATTATTACAGCTTACAACGTCTACGTGAGCACGGATGGAACCAGCTTCACGAAGGTGGCCACCGGTGCATGGAATGCGGATAAGCTGGAAAAAACAGCGACATTCACAACCGTGGAAGCGCAGTATGTAAAATTGGAAGCGACAGCTGGTGTTAACGGTTTTGCGGCTGCTGCTGAACTGAACGTGTACCGGGACGGTTCGGTGCCGATACCTCTGGCGATTCCGAAAAATCAGATGACAGCAACGGCAAAGAGCTTCCAGCCGGGAAGTGAAGCGTCCAAAGCCATTGACGGCGATTCGAATTCCGTCTGGCATACGAAGTGGGACGGTTCAGACAAACTGCCGCAATCGATTATTCTTGATCTCGGCAAAGCCCGCCAGATCAGCCAATTCCGTTACGCACCACGGCTTGATGCTGGGAATGGCACGATTACGACTTACAATCTGTATGTAAGCACCGATGGAACGAACTATACGCAAATAAGCACAGGCAATTGGGTGCGAAACAACATGAAGAAATATGTCCAATTCGCACTTGTAAACGCCCGTTATGTCAAGCTGGAAGCGACAGTGGCAGTTGGCAATTTCGTATCAGCGTCTGAAATTGACGTGTACGAAGCTCCTGTTGCACCTCCTGCGTTAGGCGATATTGTGCAGGGCAAGCCGGCAACGGCAGACAGCGTGGATCCGGCGTTCCCAGCAAGTAATGCTAACGACGGCAATACGGCTACGATGTGGTCGGCAAATGATGCCAATCCCGGTCATGTTTGGTCCGCCGATTTGGGGAAAATGCATTCGATCCAAGGATTAGAGATTTCGTTTGGACAGAGCGACAAAGTGTACAAATACAAACTGGAAGTTCGGGAAGCGGGCAGCAGCAACTGGATTCAAGTGTTAAACCGCATGAACAATACCGAAGCTGGCCAAGTGCTGAAAGATACTTTCGGCAGCCAAGGACGCTATGTGAGAATTACAATTACCGGACTACCTGACGCAGGTACGAAGGCTAGCATCACGGATGTGAAGCTGATCGGCTTGCCGATTATCGGTACGGCTCCGGTGACCGGCGTTACGCTGGATCGTTCGGCGATCACGTTGAATGCACTAGATGCGCCAGTTGCTCTTGAAGCAACGGTAATGCCATTCAATGCAGCTAACACTTCAGTTACATGGAGCACAAGCAACCCGGCCGTTGCAATGGTTGATGGGAATGGCGTCGTATCTCCGAAAGGATCAGGTACGGCAACAATTACGGTCACTACAGCGGATGGAGGTTTTAAAGCGGCTTTGGATGTCATCGTAACCGGGCAAACCGGGTTGGTGAAAATGCCGCAAAGCCAAATGACAGCAACGGCTACAAGCTTCCAACCGGGAGATGACCCGGCCAATGCGCTCGACGGCGATGTGAACACATGGTGGCATATCAAATGGTTCGGTACCGATCCGCTGCCGCAATCGATTATCTTGAATTTGGGTGGAGCTCACAAAATCAGCAAACTGGACTATGTGCCCCGTCCCGATGCCAGTAACGGCACGATCACTGCATACAACGTATACGTCAGCCAAGACGGCGTTCAGTATACGAAAGTAGCAAACGGTGCGTGGCTGCAAAACAACGTTCTGAAAGAAGTGAACTTCGCTCCAGTAAATGCTGCATACATCAAGCTTGAAGCAACTGCGGGTGCAGGCAACTTTGCTTCCGCATCCGAACTAAACGTTTATAAGATCGTTGAAGCACCTACGCTGCAAACGCTCGCGTTTGATGCAGCAAGATATGAAGTGAATAAAGGACAATCCGCAGCGGTGAAAGTGACCGCTCAGTATTCGGACGGTACAAATCAAGACGTGACAACGGCATCCATTTTCGAAGTCGGAAATACGGCACTCGCAACGATTGTTAATGGTTCGATCACTGGTATTTCGCAAGGGGAAACCGTCGTTACGGCAACATACGGAGGAAGGCAAGCGACTGCAGCGGTAGTGGTGAAATTGATCATCGATACAACACCACCAGCTGATGCAACCTTAACTGCAGATATTACTGCACCGACCAATGCAGATGTCACGGTAACGATTAGCTACCCAACTGATGCAGCGGTGAAAGAATACAAAGTAGGCGCAAGCGGTACATGGGCAGTGTACACGGCACCTGTTGTCCTCTCGGCAAATGATACCGTGTATGCAAGAGGAACGGATGCGGTGGGTAACGTATCCAATGTAATGAGCTATGTGGTAAGCAATATTGATAAGATTGCACCCGTTAGTGTCGCATCCTTAAGTCCGGCTGCACCTAATGGCAGCAATGGATGGTATACGTCGGATGTAACGGTAAGCTTCTCTGTAAGTGACAATGTATATGGCGTGGCGAAAACAGAATACCAAGTGAATAACGGGGGTTGGATCACCTATAACGGTTCCATTCCTGCTTATGGTGAAGGGAACTATAAGGTCGGTTATCGCAGCACGGATCTAGCAGGTAATGTAGAACAGATCAAAACCATCGAGTTCAAGATTGACAAAACGGCTCCGGTATTATCCGTTCAATTAGATAGATCGTCCCTATGGCCGGCGAATCATAAAATGGTGAAGATAAATGCCACGCTGAATTCGAGTGATGCTGCATCAGGTGTTGCATCTGTGGTGTTAACCTCCATTACCAGCAATGAGCCGGATAGTGGTCAAGGTGACATTGGGGCTAATTTCGGTACTGCGGCCACTTCATTTAGTTTACGTGCAGAAAAAGGACGCGTCTATACCATAACCTACACGGCAACCGACAAAGCGGGCAACCAAACGGTTACTTCTGCTAACGTCATAGTGCCACATGATCAATCGGGCAATCATTAAGAAAAGAAACCTCATGATCAATCAGGCAATCATTAAGAAAAGAAACCTCATTAGCAATATGGATCTTTCAGGAGGATGGCATTTCTGCTATCCTCTTCTTTTTTATCAAGATGTCCACATAATCATTCTCAAAAAGAGTGACTTAATTCCGCAATTAGCGGTTAATTGGAGTCACTCTTTTTTTAGTTGTAACCTCTATGGAAGTTGGTGCCGTTCGCAAATGGAATGTCTGTAGTCGCATTTCTGTTTGATGTCTCCGGCTGTATGCAATAATTGCGACAATAGCCCGCAACAGTTCAATTCAACACAAGGAAGAAGCCGCGCAACAATTGCGCCTTGTAGGCGACAGTTTATTAATCGTAGATTGTGAAAAGTAAGTTAGAAACTTTGCGCAAGCATCAGAAGGTGGTGAGAGATGAAAGATTTTAACGAAGCAGTGGGAGTTCTGCAAGCGCTTTAAAGATATGGAGGAGTTGAAGGAGGTATTTGATTGTGTCAACCATGAGTAAATATATTCAAAAGAGTTTAAGCAGAAAATTAAAAATCACGATGGCGCTTTTGTTTTTCTTGGCACCGTTTTTCTCATTTGGCAATCAATCGTTTTTTGGCGAGGTCAACGCTCTTGCGGCAGGTCAGAACAGCATTCAATCTACTAAACTGAGCGTGACAGTGGATGATTCTTTCCCAAGAATTATTCAATACCAATGGTTGGGAGAGGGAGCGTCTCAAAACGCCGTATTTTACGGAAATGAAGACACGCTGAGTCAGGTCAAAATCAACGGTACGACTTACACACCAGCTGTAACAAGTGTTACAACAGGGGATACGATTACCTATACACTGAATATTTCTAGTATTGGTGTAACAATGACTACATACTTCAAGGTTACCGATAACGTAGTCGAATTTAAGGTAAGCGATATTACCGAAAGCGGCACGACGAAAGTGATGACCTTTGAAATTCCGAACCAAAATCTGATATCGATTCGGGATGATCAGCCGGGTGCGAAAGAAACAGGGGTTGATGTCAAAGGCTCCGTCAATTACGATGACAATTCCAAGGAAGAATACAACACATTGTCTGCCAAGGCAGTTGACGCTAACCCGGTGGCCAAATCTTATCTTATTTTGAATACCGATAAGCTGGCAGCAACCATGTATAATAACAGCATTAATCTTACGCCTACAACTGGAAACAAGATTCTGGGTGTCAAGAATGAAACTAGATACTATTACCAGACGGTGAACAAGACCGGTTATAAGAGAATGGGCGCATGGAACAATGCTTGGACGTACAGGGAAGTAGCGTCGGAGGTTATGGAACTTCCATACGCTAAGATTGCCATTACAGCGGATGCCAACAATGATAGTACGGTAGACTGGCAGGATGGCGGTATTGCCTACAGACAGATCATGAAAATTCCATATGGTGCCGACACAATTAAGAAGAGCTTCGCCCATATCGCATATACTCGCGCCAGCCTTGCGCAATGGCCGTTCCTGCGAACGCTGGATATGGTGAAGAAGATTAACCTGTATACCGACGGCTTCGGGCAGTTCTTGGAATATAAGGGACATCAGGCCGAAGGCCACGATTCTAACCACCCTGACTACGGAATCAACATCAATAAGAGGGCAGGGGGACTTAACGACTTAAACTATTTTGTGAATGAAGCAGCAAAATATAACACGAACGTAGGGGTGCATATCAATGCAACCGAGGCTTATCCGGAAGCAACCTACTACAGTGAAGGTCTACTCAGACAGCCGCATGAGCCAGGTTGGAATTCGCTCGACCAGTCGTACCTAATCGACCAGTATAAGGATGCTACCAACTTTGGGCCTCACGGCTTGGCTGACAGGCTTGCTGAACTTAAGCAAAATGTTCCTGGCTTGAAGTGGGTTTATGTGGATGTTTATTATTTCCAAGGTTACCCAGAGTGGAAGCTCGGAACAGAATTAAACAAGAATGGTTGGATTGTAGGTACGGAGTTCCAAGGCTCGCTGGAAGATTATGCAGTTTGGAACCACGTGCCGCAGATGAAGAGTCAGGTGGTAAGGTTCATTAAGAACGGCGTTGCAGATTCCTATGGCTTCAACCACATGCTTTTGAAATCAAGACATGCAGGTTCCATGGGCTATGGGGACGACGGTAACGACGATCAGGGAAATAATACGACCTTAACGGGCCAAATGAAAATATTTTATACCAACAATCTGTTGATGAAGTACATGCAAAACTTTGACATTATGAAATGGACGAACAACAGGATCGATTTCAATAACAATGTTTATGTAAAACAAACGACTTCTGATCCTAATCCGGTAGTTGAGTTATACAAGGATAATAAAAAGCTTGCCGTCTATCAGAATAATTATGATACTTCAAGCTATAACATCGAGAACGTAAGCGCCAAAATATTTGTTCCTTGGGATCCTCAGGATGAGACGAAGATCTATCACTTTAACACGGTCGGAGGAACCACTACTTGGGATCTTCCAAACAGTTGGGCCGGGATGAGTACAGTGAAGTTGTACCAGTTATCCGATACCGGTAAAACTTTTGTGAAGGACCTGGGTGTAACGAACGGTCAGGTAACAATTGTAGCAGCAGCGAATACGCCTTATGTCGTCTACAAAGGTGAGCAAACGAACCCTGCAATGATTTGGGGAGAAGGCGGATTTGTGAAGGATCCTGGCTTCGACAGTCACGACTTATCGCCCGCAACCTCAGCATGGACAACAGCGTCTACTAGCGGTAGCGCAAGCCATATGATTATTGAAAACAGCAACGTTGGCGAGACTTTTATGAAAGTGGGCGGAAACAACGGTGCGGATGGGACATTGAGCCAGACCATAACAGGGCTGACCCCAGGCAAGACCTATCAGCTTTCTGCGTGGATGGAGGTTAATGGAAGAACTGGAACGATCGGCGTCAAAAACTATGGTGGACCTGAAGTAACGAACACAATGGAAAAATCGGAATTTACAAACCAGATCTATAATACGCTAAGGTTCAATCGGAATAAAATGCAGCGAATTAAGCTTGAATTTACAGTTCCGGCTAATCAAACGAGTGCGAACATTTACTTCACTGCAAATGCAGGGTCGCCACAATCTTACATGTACCTTGATGACGTACGTATTGTAGAAATGAATACGACGCCATTTGGAAGTCACTATTTCTACGAAGACTTTGAGAGCAATGACGAAGGTATTGGACCTTTTGTACAGACCAAGATGGTCGGACGTATCCACAGATCAGAGTTCCATAGTGGTTTTACGACTGATACGATCCATGGCAATTATTCATTGAAAATGCGTCAGACCACTTCAACTGAAACAGGCGAATACATGAGGACTGTGCCGTACAACGTCAAACTGCAACCAAATACGATGTACAAACTTAACTTTAACTATTTGCTTGGTTCCCAATACAATGGTGCATATTCTGTTGCTATTATGGGAAATAACGGTTCAACTACTTTGTCTAACGTAGCGCTTCCTTCATCGGCCAGCGATACCGCATATTCAACATTTACCAAGACTTTTGTGACTGGAAATGATGACGATACTTACATCTCGTTTATTAAGAACGGCGGAGGGATGATCGATTTTGTCATCGATGACTTTGCGATTGACGTTGTAACCACAAAGCCTCCACTGGCCGTACCAACAGGATTGAAAGCAACTCCTTTAAGCCCGTCCCAGATAAGCGTAAGCTGGAATGAGACGGATTTAGCAACCGGATATGACTTGGAGGTGGATGGCCAAGTAGTTTCACAAGCTATGTACCCTTACATGCATTCCGGGCTGGCACTAAATTCTACTCATACCTACAGGGTAAGAACCAAGAACGCTACAGAGACAACGGATTGGAGCGCACCTGTGAGTGCAACTACACTAAATGCCATTTCAATCGTTGCAACAGCGGATTCCTATGTTCGTGACGGCGGGTCCGCGAATACGAACTTTGGTACAGAGCCAAATACATCGGTAAAGTGGGATGCACTAGGTTATAACCGCGAAGCAATCTACAAATTTAACTTGAATAGTATACCGGCTAATGTGACCAGTGCAAAGATTAAAATGTATCCGACAACGGCCGGTTCCGTATCGCCTGGGATTAATGTTGAGCAAGTTCAGAATAATTGGAACGAGTCTACGATTACTTGGAACAACAAGCCTGCCGTAATAGGGACCAAATTGAATGGAAGTCCTATTATGCCTGTGCTTAACACTGCATTTGTCATTGATGTTACGAATCTAGCGAAAAGTGCAATCGCCAGCCAAGATAAAAACATCTCCATCAAACTATCGAATGCTCTCCTGAAAGGCGGATCTTCAGACAGTCAGTTTGCGACGAAAGAGAATAGCTTGTCCCAATACTGGCCAGTGATCGAATATACTGCACCTGGAAGCCTTAAAGGCAAGGTAGTAGACAGTAATAATAGGCCAGTTGCCGGCGCAGCTGTGACCGCATCTGTTACCAGCTCCGTATATAGTTCAGTCAATACGGCCATGGACGGAACCTATTCCATATCCGATATACCATCTGGCTCTGGCTATACCGTTACAGTAAGTAAAGAGGGATTCATGGACGCATCACGCTCAAATGTTATTGTGCCGATGGGAGATGTAACAATCCTTGATATGACACTTTCGCCCACGATCAGCACACCGTCTAATAACGCAGATCTGAAAGGGCTGAGCTTGTCAAGCGGTCAGTTGAATCCTGCCTTTGCAGCGGGGACGACTTCATACACAGTGAATGTGGCCAATGATGTGAGAAGCATGACAGTAACAGCATCGGTCTACGATGCCAAAGCGACATTGACAGTGGGCGGTCAGCAGGCTGCGAGTGGGCAAGCAAGCGGACCGATCAGCCTGAATGTAGGCAGCAATACGATCAACATTGTCGTGACGGCACAGGATTTGACGACGAAAACGTATACGCTGACGGTGATCCGCGAGTCCGATTCCCCGGCAACACCAGATCTGAACAATATCGTAACCGGTAACGGTAAGCTAACCTTGAATTGGACGCAGGCTTCGGGAGCAACCTCTTATAGAGTCAAGTACGGAACTGCTAACGGCGTGTATACGTCATCGGTCGATGTTGGGAATGTTACCAGCAAGACCATTGAGGGACTTCAAAATGGAGTAACCTACTTCTTTGCTGTCAGCGCCTATAACTCAAGTGGAGAAAGCGGCAATTCCGATGAAAAGATTGGAACACCAGATGGCATACCTCCGACAACCGAAGCCGCTTTGGATGGAGTGAAAGGCTCTGGTGGCTGGTTTACTTCCGATGTTACTGTAACGCTTAAATCTCAAGAAGATAATTCCGGTCTAGCTTCAACAGAATATTCATTGAACGTCTTCCAGAGTTCAGACGGCCAGCAGTCGACAAATGGATTCGTACCTTTTACTGCTCCGTTCTTACTCAGTGAAGGAATTTATCAGCTGCAATATCGATCAACGGACCACGCTGGGAATGTAGAAGTTCCCCAAACGTTAACCGTCAATATCGATCGGACAGTACCAACAACAGTACTTACTGCAAATGGCGGCCCATTAGTGAATGGGGCAACATACCAAGACAACCAATTGCTAACGCTAAATATCCAATCGGAAGATCAATTGTCCGGTGTGGCCTCACAATCGGTTACTATCGATGGAGCAGTGAGCTCAGAGACACAGGATATTGTGAATTGGGAAGGTCAATTAGGGAACCATGTTATTCAAGCTGTTGTGACGGATCTGGCTGGGAATGTGAAGATAACCAAGATTACCGTGAATGTCACGACTAGCGTAAGTGCTATGCAACAGCTTATCGCTAAATTTATAGCATCCGGTGAAATAAATGGACCGCTCGGGACGCAAATCACAAACAAATTTACTCAGTCTCTAGAGCAATTTAGCAAGGGGCATCATGATCAGGCAATTAAGCATATGCAAGATGTGTTAAAGCAAATCGAGAATGCGAAGCAGGGCGCAATTTCAGCCTATGCGAAGCAAGTTTTAACAACGGATGCCAATGCTATAATTGCTATTTGGTCCAAATAATCCCGTTAAGAACGCGGTCAGGAGCCATCGCTCTTGATTGCGTTCTTATTTCCTATTTCTTCCGTATTGCTTCCTTGAAAGCAACCATAATATGTACCCGCAAAAATTGTGCCTTGCTTGCGACAAAAGGCATGGGTTAAACTACGAATACATCATAGGGAGGTGAGCTGTATAAAATGAAAATTTTAGGATTATTTTCCAGGAAAAAGAAATCGATGCTGAGGAAAATGATCATCGTCTCGCTTTTCATTTCGATTGTGCCGACGGTCATCACTGGACTGGGCAGCTACCTATATGCTTCGTACGTCGTAGAAACCGAAGTTAACAAAGCAAATTACCAGATTTTGAAGACCGCTTCCGATAATGTGGATAAAAAACTGCAGACGATTCAGATCAACCTGTTGCAAGTTTTGAACTCGCCTTATTTTCTCACGGATTACAACGTGGATTTGAAAGTTGATCAGATTGACTTCTTTGGTAAAGTTTATAAGATACTCGGGGCTTTTCAAAATACGAACAAGGATTTGCGCGAACTCGCGCTCTATATCCGGGATATGGCTTATGTTTCTCCAACGAGCGGGACGATCAGACCGGATGGTTTAAACAAGTCCGTTCGGGACAAATTTGACCATGAGTTGAAAGAAAATTACCGATTACGCTGGTTAAATGAGACATTCCAAGTGACGCCGAATACGGGTACGGACAGAGGCGTTACACTGGTGAACAAGTTTCCGCTCGGCAGCAATGATCCGATTGGACTTGTTATCGCGTCGGTAGATGCAAGTCAATTCCGTGAAATCATCGGGGATTCGACTGTCTATAAAGGGCAATTCATGTTCGTTGTCAGCGATTCGGGAAAGTTAGTTACTACGACATCGGGCGAGCTTCAGCCAAGCAATTTCTATGAGAGCATTTTGCAGGCAGGTGAAGGGAAGTCCAAATATAATTTTAATTGGCATGGAACCGCCTATCTGGTTACAAGCATCGCTTCAAACTACAGTCATTGGAGATATATCGATGTGATTCCAGTGAAAGAATTGAACGCCAAGTCTAGAGGCATTGCGTTCATGACGATGGGCATCGTCTTCTTTTTCATCCTTGTTAGCGTCGTGGGTTCATTCTTCGGCAGTCGAAAAATTTACCGGCCTGTGGAACGATTACTGGCTAGCATCAGAAATGATTCCGGTACGGAGATTGATTCCGATGAGATGGGTTTCGTCCATCGAAATTGGTTGGAGCTCAAAGATACGGCATTTCAACTAAAAAAAGAGCTTTCGCATCAGTTGCCGATCATTCGCGAGTCATTCGTCCTACAGCTGCTACAAGGTCAATTTGCACATTATACCAACAAGCAATTAGGCGAACTATTGAAGCGTTATCAGCTTCCGGATCAAGCGGAGTTCGCTGTACTTTCGATTGCGTTCGATATGGATGTAGCCCATGAGGGGAAATTCCGTGACAGTGACAAAGAGCTTATGCTCTACTCCATGAAAAATATTATTGATGAATTTATTCCACAGAGCGGCTGGCGAGGAGTTACGGTCAATGTATTGAATGACAGCCTGGCCTCATGGTTATGGAGTGTGCCGGAAAGCCCGGAAGCGGACAAGGAGGAACCTGATTTCTTTGCTTTCGCGGAGAACATACAGAATATACTCTCGAACTATTTGCATCTCCCAGTGACGGTAGGGTTGAGCGGAATCGGTTATGAGACGAAGGAAATGCCGGGATTATACCGACAAGCGATGTTCGCACTTGAGTCACGTATCATTACGGGGAGAAATAAAGTGCTGCAGGACGAAGGAAGCCTTGTCAGCGAGAGCAGCTATCCCGTGGAACTGGAACAGCACTACGAGAATTCGCTGAAGCTTGGCAATCAAGAGGAAGCGGAGCGCATGTTGAACGACTTCATGGAGACAGTTAGAAGGCTGGCGAGATCTCCAGAGGGCGTGCTTTTATATTACAATCAGCTGCTTGCCGCTACAATGAGAACGGCATACAGCTTAAAAGTGGAGCCGAAGCAACTGTTCGAACAATACGATCCTTATACGCATTTGCGCAAGTTGAAGAGCATCGAGGACATTAACACATGGTTTATGACAGCGCTGATTACACCAATTATTACTGCCGTTCAGGGAAATCGGCATGGGGAGTATGAACGAATGGTGATGACTGCCGTAAGCTTCATTCACGACAATTATCATCGGGATATCTCTCTTGAAGAATGCGCAGATTACTGCGGTGTCAGCACGTTCCAGATTAGCAAATGGTTTAAGAAAATCATGCAGACTGCCTTTATTGATTATTTGACGGAATACCGTATTGAGAAAGCCAAGCAAATGATAGCAGAAACCGATTTGCCGGTCAGCGAGATCGCTCTTCTTGTCGGGTATCAGCGTCAAAATTTTATGCGCGTTTTCAAAAAACAGGTCGGGACGACTCCCGGACAGTATAGGGAGTCAGTCAATACTTAAGTTTGCTTGCGGGATTAAGTCCTGCAAGCATATTTTTGTTGTTTAAATCGAATCCAGCCGAAAGCCGCATCATTATGTTGAAGTCGCACCCTTTCCGCAAGGAATGCGACACGACAAGGAAAAGCCTTGGTCTGACAGGTTTGCGACTCTGCGCAACAATTGCGTCTTGTAGGCGACAAAGCAGTAAGCTTATATTGTAGGTATAAAATCTGCGCTTGCAACATTCAAAAGAAAAATAGGGAGAACAACCAATGAAAAAGTATTTGAAAATGACAGGCCTTACGGCAACAGTGGCCCTTATGTTTATCGCGACTGCGTGCGGCAGCGGGAATATCGCTAAATCAGGTGACACTCAACCGTCGGCGTCTACAATTGCAGCGGATACCAAAGGGCCTACGGAAATCACGATTATCTCACCTACTTACAATGATGCGCCTAAGAATGATTTGGAATCCCTTCAACAAGTCAACCAGAAGTTTAATGTGAAAATCAAGGCTTCTTATGTGCCATCTAATAATTACGAAGACAAAGTGAATGTCATGCTGGCTTCGAACGACTTGTCGGATTTGACAGTTGTGTGGGACATTACCAAACAAAATTGGTCACAGGCGCTTGCACAAGGAGCTTTCTGGGATTTAACACCGTATATCAAGAACTATCCGAACTTATCCAAGATCGATCCTGACATCTATGGCGGACTCTCGTATAACGGTAAAACGATGGGTGTACCGCGGGTTAGGCCGCAGGATGGCCATGAATCGCTGATTATTCGCAAGGATTGGCTGGACAAATTAGGTTTACAGCCGCCGAAGACAACCGACGACATGTATAAAGTCATGGAGGCGTTTACGAAGAACGATCCGGACGGCAATGGCAAGCCTGACACATACGGTTTTGCCGCGTATGCGTCGCCATCCCCTCAGACGTACTTGTTCTCGATGTTCGGTTCCTCTACGACAGGTTCGCTCATGCAAGGATGGGCTAAAGATAGCTCTGGTCAGTTATCTCCGGCATTCACGACACCACAGATGAAGGATGCTCTTGCTTACTGGAGCAAGGCATTTAAGGCTGGATTAGTCGTGCCTGATTATCCGGTCATGAAGACTCAGCAGCTGAAGGATATGTTCATTCAAGGCAAAATCGGGATGTATATCGGCAATATTGTCGACATCTACAATTCGCCGAATGTGATCAAAGAACTTCAAAAGATGAATCCGAAAGCGGATGCAGTCGCTTATGAGCTTCCTGTAGCGCCGGATGGCAAGATTTACTATGAAAAAGGCGCAGGGTCGTTCGGTCAATTGATGATCAACAAGAAAGTTCCGGAAGATAAAATGAAGAAGATTTTGGAAGTATTGGATTATGGCAATACACTCGAAGGTTGGAAGCAGATCCAATTTGGCGTGAAGGACAAAGACTATACAGATACGAGCATTCCGACCATCGTAGTGCAAACAGACGCCGGTAAGGTCAATCAGTATCCAAACCCTGGGCAATGGATCCCTGGATACTTTAACAAATACACAAGAGCCGAACACGGAGATATGACTCCAGAGATTGTTAAGTACGACCATGATCTCGTTGATGCGATCAGCAAAAATTCTATCCTGGATCCGGCAACCGGTATCAATACGCCGACGAACATGGAAAAAGGCGCCGATTTCCTCAAGAAAATTTATGATAACGAGATCAATACACTAGCAGGCAAAAACAGCTTGGAAGATTGGGATAAATTCGTGAAATCGATGAAAGACGATGCTTCCTTCCAAAAGCTGATCAAAGAAGTGAATGACGCTTATAAAGCTAAGAATGGCGGTAAATAAGCAACGGTTTTCAAACTGAAGTAAGGAGAGTCGATGAAAATGCTAACGGAGCGCTATACGAATGATATTTCCAGTGTAATAACCACGTATGAAAACTATAATCCATATCCAAAAGCCCAGGATCGGGCAATTTGGGAATCGATTCCCGATTCTATTCGAAACTTCTGGATTTCCAGAGGAGAAGCTTACCTTAGCTTTTTATGGCCTGCACTTACAGCAGTGGATTATATGGAATATTCAAGAAATGGAAATGTAATGCGATTCCAGAGCAAATACGAGGAACGCAGAATAGCATTGGCATCCTTGGTCCTTGCAGAATGTATGGAGGGAGCAGGCCGCTTTATCGATCAGATCATGAATGGGATCTGGACCATTTGTGAAGAATCCTCTTGGGTCATTCCCGCTCATATGGTCATTTCTAAAGCAAGCTCATCTGACTGTATACCTAATATTGCCGACCAATACATCGATTTGTTTGCCGGGGAGACGGCAAGTTTGATGGCAACCACACATTATCTTTTGCAAAAGCCGCTGGATGCAGTTAGTCCCAACATATGCGGTCGAATTCGACTGGAAATGAAACGCCGGATTTTCGATCCGTATCTGGAACGCAACGATTTGTGGTGGATGGGACTGGAGACGAGCCGTAAAATGAACAACTGGAATCCGTGGATCAACTCCAATTGTTTATCTGCTTTCCTATTGATGGAGTGCGACGAAGATCGCCGCTACCGAGCAATAGAAAAGGTTATCCATACTTTGGACCGGTATATAGGCGATTGCAGTACGGACGGAGGATGCGATGAAGGTCCGGTTTACTGGGATCGTGCCGGCGGTACGTTGTTTGACTGTCTGGAACTGCTGCGCGAGGCTTCCCAAGGCAAGATTAACTTGTATGATGAACCATTGATTCAAGAAATCGGCCGATATTTATACCGGGTTCACATTGACGGCAACTATTTTGTTAACTTTGCCGACAGCAGCGCAAAATTTGAAATGGAAGCCGGGACTGCATACCGATATGGTTCCCGCATTCAGGATCGGCATCTGATGAGATTAGCATCATCCGCCTATCAAACGAACAAACCGCCACTCTCCAGGTGGCTAACCCTGCATCGCGTGATACCTTCCTTTTTTGTTGATGAACAATTCGCGGAAAATAAAGAAACACCCCCATATGTTCGTGATGTATGGATGAACAGTATCGAAGTTATGACTGCCAGGGAGCAAGAAGGCTCCAGCCATGGTTTGTACTTGGCCGTTAAAGGGGGCCATAACGATGAGAGCCATAATCATAATGATATCGGCCATTTCCTTGTATATTCGGACGGGAACCCTTTTCTGATTGATGTCGGTGTAGGCACGTATACCGCCAAAACGTTTAGTCCGGAGCGGTACGACATTTGGACAATGCAGTCAGCGTACCACAATGTGCCTATGGTGAATGGCATTCAGCAGAAGGCTGGCATTGCGTATAAAGCAAGTGAAGTGGGCTATCAGGTCGATGATGCAGCTGCGCTAATTTCTATGAATCTGGCCTGTGCCTATCCAGAGGCAGCAGGTATCGTTTCGTGGAAACGAACTTATAGCCTTTATCGCGGCCAAGCATCGTATATCGAGATCGTTGACGATTTTGAACTTATTCAGGCAACCGATGATATTATAGTCCACTTGATGACTCCTTGTATGCCACAGATTAACAATAATGGGAGCATTTTGTTACAGAACCCCAGCGGCGAGAAAGTATATATTCACTATGACGGAAGCAATCTGCTGGCTGCAAGCGAGGCAATCAAACTAACAGATGAGAGGCTGCAGGCCGCCTGGGGCGAATATTTGTACAGAATTATTCTTAAGGCTAAACAAGCCGTCACTGCATCTGTATGGACATTGCGTATTTGCAAAGGATGAATTGCAGGCCAAGGTTCACTTCGTGTTATTCAAGATCAGGCTACTAACTTTCGAGGTATCGTTATCTCGGATAGACTAGTTATTACTAATGCTCAAAAGGAAGAAAATTTAAAAATGACCGAAAATCCTTTTAATTATAAGGAATTCCGGTCATTTTTTTTTTTATCAGACAAAGTTAATATTAGATTCAATCCAACTACTTCAGCACTTTAAGCGGTTCGAAATTCGGATAAACATAAGGTGAGCTGGGCGCAGCAATTTTCTCGATTTTGGTGGCAGCAATTTTGAAAATATCATTGCCATTATAGTTCCCATTCTCAATCGTCCCTGTTACTTTGACCCACATGTCCTTCTGGTACGATTGAGCTGATGGAAAGTCAATCAGTACGCCATATGGTGAAGCATCTGCTGAGCAACAGCTTAGTGCAAAGCGGCCCACAACAAATTGGTTCGCTGTCATTTTATCCTCACGATAAACGAAGCCGGTAAGCTCAATTTTTTTGCCAATAAAGTTATCTTTGAAGAGGTCAATGGTTGAAAGGATTTCCATATAGATGTCAGGTTCAACAATGATAGGATCCTTTTTATAGAGAATGACGCCCATTTTCGCAAAGTCTTCGTTCCATTCGTCAGGAGATTTGAACAATTTCTCAATGTCAGCATCTTGTTGAGATACAGGTGGAGCTTCAGGCTGAGAAGTTGGCTGAATAAATGGCGTCGTTTTATCGCTTGTAGCAGGTTTAGGATTAACCTTAATCTTGCTAGGGTCTGTGACCGTTGAAGGGCTCGGGGAGCTGGATAGATCGGCAGCTGACGTTATTTTGGGTTTAGAAATACTGGATGTGCCTGCCGAAAGATTAATTCCCTTGGCAGCAACCATCGTGCTGTTTAAGACTGTATCCGGTAGTAAAAAGCCGATCATTAGAGGCAATACTAGAAGTCCATATGCAATTGTATTGCGCATACCTGATCGCATAACGGGCTGCTCACATTCACAGGCAACGGGTCTACCCCAATAGGCACGAAGTGCCAGATATCCTTGAAAGTTAGCAATAATATATAAAATAACTGAAGCCATTTTAACGTAGATCATCATTCTTGGAGCGATGTAATATTGAAGAGCATCTGATTTGGTAAGGTACACAATGTAGCCTGAAAAGCCAAGTAAAATGATCGTACGAAGGAAATAATGAAAGCTGGTTATACGAATTTGACTCAAGTTGATACCCCCTTAAGGCTAATTAAGATAAAAAATGCTCCCATAACAATGAACAAGCGAGAACTGTAGTTGAAATTAAGAGGACGAGAAGCAAGACGAATCGGGACTTAAATACCGAGAGCAGCATAAGCGTGCTTTTGAAATCAAGCATAGGTCCGAATACTAGAAAAGTAAGCAATGAACCTGATGTAAATGACGTTTGAAATGAAGACGCGACGAACGCGTCCGAGGTTGAACATAAGGAAAGTATATACGCAAAGCCCATCATAAAAAAGTGGGAAGAGATTGGACCTTGACCAATGGCAAGCAAACTGTCACGTTGGATAAAAACTTGAATGATGGCTGTCAGCAGTGAACCGAAGACTAGATATTTGCCCATGTCAAAAAACTCATTGGAAGCGTGGACGAAAAAAGTGTTTAATTTAGTTGAAATGTCTCCTGCATGTTGATGTCCTTCCAAACCTTGTCCGGAAGCAAAACTAGTACGACTGATCCGTAAGGGATTGCTTTTGATAAAACGATAAAGGATTAATCCGATAATAATGGCCACAAGGAAAGCTAGTCCCATTCGAGAATATGCGATGGATGGATGATTGCGGAAAGCCATGAAAGTAGCCGCGAACACTATAGGGTTAATAATCGGTCCGGTAATAATAAATACAACAGCAATGTAGACGGGCATACCTTTGAGAATAAGTCTTCGAACTACGGGAATCATACCGCACTCACACATCGGAAACAGAATACCAAGCAGGCATGCGAACAAAATGCCAAGTATGGGGTTTTTGGGAATAAATCGCTGAATCGCTCGCTCAGACACGAATGTTTGGAGTAGAGAAGAAAGTAATACGCCAAGTAAAATGAACGGCAACGCTTCTAGAAGAATGCTAATGAAGATGGTTTTGAATGTTTGCAGGTGCTCTTGTGTAAAAAAACTAGATAAGAATTCAACATCTTTTAGAAGAAGAACGATTAGGATGAAACAAATTACCGCCATAATTTGCATCGAAGTTTTGTATATCGTATTCGGCATTGTAAACTAAACTCCTTAAGATAGACTGCTTTATTTCTGAGGACTATGCGTGCAATTCGATTATACGTCTCTCCCAATCTGTCTCGAGTGTGCTTATATCCAAATCTAAGCCAATCAGAACAAGATAAGGAGTCCCTTGATAGGAAGTTGGTTCCCAGTTTATTCGTTTACCAGCAAATTGCATGAGAAATGATTCACGTTTAGTACCGATGACTAAGTAACCTTTAGCGCGAAGGAGTTTAGGCCCCCAATGGGATAAATAGCGTTCAATGAAGCGTTGAGAAATAGGAAGGTCACTCACAATTGGGAGGGATATGCTCTGAATACGTGAAAAAGATGTTGTTGGTGCAGTTGAATCATTCTTTGATTTTAAGGTAATTACGCTTTTTTGGATATGGATACTTTTGCTGAAAGTCAGTGAACCAGCAGGTTGAGACTGCCTCGGAAGGAGATCTCCGAAAATAAGGTTTAAATCACATTTACTATGTGTAGTTGGCTGTAACAAAGAGCGTTCATTGTATTTTCGAATTGTTTTTTCAATAGTCTTAAGTTGTTTGTCTGTGACTAGATCGATTTTGTTTAAAATCAGCAGATCCGCAACTTCCATCTGTCTGCGAAGCGTGTGAACAAGTTCACGATCCGAAGCGAAGATACTGTTATAGTCAAGTACATTTTCGGCGTCAAGGATTGTAATGACTTTATGCATTTTCACATATGGAAGCAAGGAAGGTTCTGTGAGCGCATCGACGATTTCTTCAGGGTTGGCAACACCGGTCAATTCAATGAGTATGACATCGGGTTTTCGAACTAAGAGTTGTTTAATGGAATCACTAATGTCACTCTTTTTGGAACAGCAGATGCAGCCATCCAGTAATTTGGCGAGGTTCACATCAGGAGAGGCTTCTTGGAGAAGATGTCCGTCAACATCTTGTTTCCCCAGCTCATTCATAAGTACAGCAGGTATAAGGTTGAAGTCGGCAGACTCTTTTAGCATGCGGATCAGCAGTGTCGTTTTACCGCTGCCGAGAAAACCACTCATAACAATTACGGGAACTTTGCTCAAAAGTAAAACTCCTTCACTCGATGATTAATAGTAATGTTTACGATTCAAATTGTATAATAAAAAACAGTTCGCTGCAAGAGTTGAAAAGCGATGTGATACAAATGATCAGCCTTTTTCATTCGTTTAACGAATGGAAAGGCTTATTTTCATATTGGTTATTGACACTGCTTCTTAAAAAGGCTATATTCCTCATTGTAATAAGTAATTTTTACGAATAAGAACATTGACTAATAATCGTAATTTTTACACATATGATTGGAGGAATGAAATTATGATTCTATCTTCTTTAACTGGAGTCGAATTTGGTTATAACGATATTCCATGTATCCAAGATGCGAGTGTCGAGATTCAGTCAGGCGAATTCGTTGCCGTAACTGGCCCAAATGGTGCAGCTAAATCTACGTTGCTTAAACTTATGTTGGGCTTGCTTCAGCCATGGAAGGGGAATTTATTCCTGTCTCCTTTGAATAAAGAGGGCAAGAAGCTGCAAGTAGGTTATGTCTCGCAGCAAATTTCCGCTTTTAACAGTGGATTCCCGAGTACCATATTGGAGTTTGTACGTTCTGGTAGATATGCTAGCGGATCATGGTTTCGGAAGCTTCGCATGGAAGATGATGTGCTGACGGAAAATGCGCTGCGGCAGGTGGGAATGTGGGATTTACGCAAGCGTAAAATTGGGGAACTCTCAGGTGGTCAGAAGCAGCGGATATGCATCGCCAGAGCTCTTGCACAGGAGCCCGATATGCTTGTACTCGATGAACCAACGACAGGGATGGATCAGGATAGTCGCTTCGATTTCTATCAGCTCATGCACCACCAAGTGAAGGTTCATGGGCGGACTGTCGTTATGGTAACACACGGACTTGCCGAAGTAGCACCTTATCTCGATCGGATTATTGAGCTGGAGAGGAAGGAGGAAGGAGGATGGAAATGCTGCACTACGACTTCATGCAGCGGGCATTTTGTGCCGGTGGGTTAATTGCTATTATTGCTTCTGTTCTCGGTGTGTATCTCATGCTTCGCAGACAGGCACTCATGGCAGATATGCTTTCTCATGTCTCCTTGGCAGGTGTTGCAGGGGGAGCCTACCTGCAATTCAATCCAACGTTATCCGGGTTTGTTGTAGCAACTTTGGGTGCTATTGCGGTTGAATATGTTAGGAGGTCTTATAAATCTTATAGTGAAGTTTCTGTTGCGATCATCATGGTCGGTGGCTTGTCTTCAGCGATAATCATTATGAGTCTTAATCAAAGTATTAATAAAGGATTTTCTGCTTATTTATTCGGTTCTGTCGTTGCCGTGAATGAAACGGATCTCCTGCTTATGCTAGCGGTTGCTTTAATAGGAGGCATTTTTTTCATTTTGTTACGTCATCCTCTTTATCAGATTACATTCGATGAAGATACAGCCAAGACAAATGGACTCCCAGTGAAATGGATATCCCTTGGTTTTAGTGTCTTGACCGGTATGATTGTCTCTGCTGCTATGCCTATCGTTGGTGTACTTCTTGTCTCAGCACTCATCGTTCTTCCTGCGGCACTGGCTATACGAATTGCTCCTAGTTTCACCTCGTCCCTTTTTATCGCAATGGGTATTGGTTTGATAGGCGTTTTCTCTGGGCTGACAGCATCTTATGAATTCAGTACACCTCCAGGAGGAACAATTGCCATTCTGTTGCTTATCGTTCTCATTGCTGGTTTAAGTGTCAAAAGAGTTGCTCTAAAGCTCAGTAAAGCAAGCAACAAAAAGAAGCTTCAAACGGAAGAAAGCACATTCGGCAGCATACATCAAATGACTAACGAATCGGTGTAACTTACTTATAATCTCAAATTAAATGGGGGAATCATGAAAATGAAAAAAACATGGGTAGTCAAATCACTCGCTTTCACCGCTTTATCGACAGTACTATTGACAGGATGCTCATCAAACACCGTTTCAAGTGATGGAAAGATGAATGTTGTAACAACCTTTTATCCCATGTATGAATTTACCAAGCAGGTAGCCGGTGAATATGCCAATGTCACGGCCTTAGTCCCTCCCGGCGTTGAACCCCACGATTGGGAGCCAAGTGCAAAAGATATGAAAATGGTGAAGGAAGCCAGTGTGTTTGTATACAACGGTATCGTTGAAGGCTGGGCAGAAAAAGCATTGAAGAGTACTGAGAACACGAAGCGTGTCGTTGTTGAAGCAAGTAAGGGCATTGATTTAATGGAAGGATTGGAAGAGGAAGAACATGACCATGAGAGTGAAGGGGAAGAAAGCGGCACAATCATGGACCCTCATGTGTGGCTGAGTCCCGTTCTCGCTCAACAAGAGGTTGAGTCTATCGTAAATGGTTTAACGCAAGCCGATCCCGCACATAAAGATGAGTACCGTAAAAATGCAGATGTGTTTATCGGAAAGCTCAAAACTCTGGATGAATCGTACCGAACCGCGCTCAAAAGCATTAATCATAAAGAATTCGTCACACAGCATGCTGCTTTTGGTTATTTGGCCAAAGAGTATGGCTTAACACAGGTGCCTATCGCTGGACTTTCGCCTGAAGAAGAACCAGCGCCTGATAAGATGGCTGAAATTATTAAATTTGCCAAGGATAATCGAGTGAAAACGATATTCTTTGAGACCTTGATCGATCCCAAAGTTGCCAATACGATAGCCAAAGAAATTAACGCCAAAACAGATGTTCTAAACCCAATTGAAGGTTTAACGGATGAGGATAAGAAGAAAAACTTGGATTACATTGGTGTTATGAGCAATAATCTCGCAGCTCTGAAGAAAGCATTAGATGAATAGGCAAGTAATTAGGCAAACCATGTGTTTGCTTATTAATTAAAAGTAATTCGTAAAAATTACGATAAATGGAGAGTGGATATGTCTATGAATAAAATTCCTGTCACTGTATTAAGCGGCTACTTGGGAGCAGGTAAAACAACACTGTTAAATTATGTACTCCATAATCAGGATGGCTTAAAGGTAGCAGTAATCGTCAATGATTTAAGTGAGGTCAACATAGATGCCGATTTGATAAGGGAAGGTAATAGGATATCTCGAACGAGTGAAAGCTTAGTGGAGATGTCCAATGGTTGTATTTGCTGCACACTTCGTGAAGACCTTTTGAAAGAAGTCGAACGGATTGCCAAAGAGGAGAAATTTGATTATATCCTCATTGAATCCACTGGCGTTGGTGAGCCTTTACCCGTTGCACAGACCTTTAGCTACTTGGATGAAGAGAAAGGCATAGATCTCACACAATTCTGCCGACTGGATACGATGGTAACCGTGGTCGATGCTTATCACTTCTGGACCGATTATTCCTCTGGAGAAACGTTACTTGAACGTAGTCAAGCAGTCGGTGAAGATGACACACGAGAAGTTGTTGATCTTCTTATTGATCAGATCGAGTTTTGTGATGTCCTCATATTGAGTAAATGCGATATGTTGGAAGAAGAGGAGCTGGAGGAGCTAGAGTGTGTACTTCGTGCCTTACAGCCTAGAGCTAAGTTTATTCGTTCCGTTAACGGACGGGTGGAGCCAGCTGAGATTCTGAATACGCATCTATTTAGTTTCGATGAAGCAAGTACTTCTGCAGGTTGGATGAGAGAAATGGAAAAGGAAACCCATACCCCGGAAACGGAAGAATACGGTATTTCCTCTTTTGTCTATGAACGAGTAAGGCCCTTCGAGCCATCACGGCTGATAGGCTGGATGGAAGATTGGCCTGCTGAGATTGTTCGGGCGAAAGGAATTATTTGGCTGGCGACTCGTAATGAGCATGCTCAGAATTTAAGTCAGGCAGGTCCTTCCATTCAGTTCGGACCAGCAGGACATTGGGTGTCTGCACTGCCGGACGGCGAAAGAGAGGCTGTTCTTGAAGAAGATGCAGATCAAATTAAGCACTGGGATGACACCTATGGAGATCGGATTAATAAAGTTGTCTTCATTGGGATAGAAATGGATATTGCTGAAATTGTGGCCTCGCTAGATGCATGCTTATTAACGGATGCTGAACTGCAAGGCGATTGGAATCAATTTGAAGATCTCTTGCCGAATTCGATGATGGAATTGGCAGAAGCCTGTCCTTTGCCGCAATAACAGCAAATGAGAGGTTACCGATAGGAGGTGAACGGAATGAGAGTCGTTATTACTTTGGCGTGTACAGAAACAGGTGACAGAAACTACACAACGACCAAGAACAAAAGAAACAACCCTGCTCGTCTTGAGTTGAAAAAGTTTAGTCCAAAGTTGAATCGTGTGACGCTTCATCGTGAAACAAGATAAGGAGAACATGGGAAGTCCGGGCTGCTTGTCCGGACTTTCTGTTTAATTGAAGAGGTATCCAAAGGAGGTCTTGCCGTCTGATGAGGATAAATGCCAATGAGGACAAAGAAATCATAATGAGCCAACACGCTAAAGCGCAGTGGCATCGCCGAGGAGAGGAATTACTGCAATGGGTAGATCGAGATAAGAAGCGCAAGCAGGCGAAGCTGACCACATTGTTTGGAAATATTCACGTGGATCAGCAATTGTTTCCTGCATTGACATGCCTGAAGGAGAAGGAGATCGTGACTGAATTTTCTTGTGCGGGTGTTAGTCCCCTCGATGAGCCTGAAGACCATTCCCTCTATGCTTACTTAACGCTGATCGCTTCGGAGCGAGCAGAGCAATTCGTTCAATTGACAATGAAGCGCATGAAACATCGTGTATTGGTATTCTTTGAACCTGGAAGGAATCGATATGATCTTTCATCCTTTTACATAGGCCACAACCGTTCGTTCTGTCGACTGCTTCAGGAATGTGCCGAAACATTCGAATTTAAGGATAGTGCTGGTTCAATACAATAAATGAAGTGAGGAGCAAGAAAGGTGACCGTTAAGAAAAACATACGTCTGCCTGTGATGTTCTCATCTTGAACAAATGCGATATGGTGACAGAAGATGAGTTAATAGGCAGGTGTTTCACGGCAATTATCCCCAGCAGGTTTATGGGTAAGAGTATAGGTTTTTTGGAGATGGCTCCTTTCCAAGAAGGTCAAAATTTTGCACACATTAGACAGAATCATTCTTAGCGCCAAGGTATAGGCCTCAGTTACCTTAACAGAGCACTGAATTTAAAATCAAACAGTCAAACGCCAACGTTTACCGATATCGGAGCTGATGACTGGTATGCCAGGGATGTAGCTGCAGCCTATGCGGCGGGATTAATTCAAGGTACATCAGATAAAGAGTTCGCTCCGAACGAAGAGATTACTCGTGAACAAATGGCTGCTTTGCTAGTGAGAGCGTATGAGTATAAGCATGGAAGCATCATTAGCTCAAACAACGAACTGCAAGCCTTCAAGGACGGGACGAATGTGTCGGATTGGGCCAAGGACGAAGTAAAGAAGGCGATTGCAGCAGGGATGATGCAAGGCAAGGGTGATGGTGTCTTCGATCCGAGTTCCGAAACGGTTCGTGCGGAAACGGCACAGGCAATCCTGAATTTGATCCAGAACAAATAGGAACTAAGGGCCCTACGAGAAATCGTAGGGCTTTCTTCATCGATAATTGAATATCAATACGGACGATACGGAATTTAATATGTTTTCAGCCGTTAGCTAGCGGGTATGTTGCTAGTTTATATCTAGTCTGCAGGGGTCATACTGGAACATATCTAACTTACAGAAGAAGGTCGCAGTATGCCCATATTCGATAAATTATTTCGCTCCCGTCCCAAAGTCTCACTAGACGTTCCAAATGGATCATCAGGAATGAAACAGATAAATACTCATCTTCAAGACAACTTCAGATTGATCAAAGAGATGATTGGAAACAGCGATGATATCGTCTTTAGGGAGTTCAAAATCGGAGAGAACGGCGACGGAGTAGATGCAATCGTGTTGTATACGGAGGGGCTCGTAGACACGAATGCTGTTCAAGACTTCATGATGGAAACACTTATCATAAATGTTAAAGGCATAGACTTAGATAAAAAGGCATTAAGCGATACTCTCACAGTAAGCGATATTCAGCATGTAACCGATTTTGATACCTTATTTTCACACCTTTTATCCGGTTGTGCAATTTTGCTTATTGACGGATATCCCAAAGGGTTTGCCATCAGTATGAGCGGCTTTAAAGACAGGGGTGTGACGGAATCCACCGGTGAAACGGTTATTCGGGGACCGAAGGAAGCATTCTCGGAATCGATCCGCACGAATACCTCATTAATCCGTCGGAAAATCAAAAGTCCTAGTCTATGGCTGGAAACAAGACGAATCGGCAGAGTGACTCAGACTAACGTATCCATCATGTATATCAACGGCATTGCGGATGACAAAGTCGTGCAAGAAGTGCGTCAGCGTCTCGATCGTATCGACATCGACGGTATATTGGAAAGCGGGTATATCGAAGAGCTTATTCAGGATGAAGTGTACAGTCCGTTTCCAACCATCTACAATTCGGAACGACCTGATGTGATTGCCGCTCAATTATTGGAAGGGAAAGTTGCGATCTTGGTGGACGGAACCCCGCATGTTCTCGTCGTTCCGGCTATGTTTATTTCATTTTTACACTCACCAGAGGATTATTATCAACGTGCAGATATCAGCAGTCTTATACGAATTCTTCGATTTTTTGGAATCATTATTGGCCTGCTTGGCCCCTCTCTATACATCGCCATTACGACTTTCCATCAGGAATTGCTGCCAACGGGGCTGCTGATCAGTTTGGCTGCCCAACGTGAGGGTATCCCCTTCCCGGCATTCATCGAAGCGCTATTGATGGAAATCACATTCGAAATCCTGCGGGAAGCAGGTATAAGAATGCCTAAGGCTATAGGGCAAGCGGTATCTATCGTTGGAACATTAGTTATCGGACAAGCAGCTGTAGAGGCGGGGATCGTATCCGCGGTCATGGTCATGGTCGTATCGATTACAGCGATTTCCAGTTTTATCGTTCCATCAATTAACATGTCCATATCCATCAGGATGCTTCGTTTCCCTCTGATGGGGCTTGCCGCTTCCTTTGGTATATATGGGATCGTCGTAGGTGTCATTGCGCTACTTCTTCATATGTGTAATTTGCGATCGTTCGGGGTTCCTTATATGAGTCCTTTTGGTCCGTTTATTCTTAAAGATAATAAGGATACGTTACTTCGGCTGCCCCGCTGGGCAATGTTTTCCCGTCCACATCTGATCAGCCAGAAAAACGTGATTCGCGAACAAAATCAGTCTCCGAAGCCACAACAAGAAAAATAGAGGGTGAAAGGGGGAGGGACTATGAGGCGAAAACTGGTTATCTCTTTCCTGAGCATCCTATTGCTCTTATTTATCACCGGATGTTGGAGCCGCCGGGAATTGAATGATCTGGCGATTGCAGTAGCCTTAGGGATTGATAAAGCAGGGAATCAATACCAGGTCTCCGTGCAAGTTGTGGATCCAGGAGCAGTAGCCGCGAAGAAAGGGGGGGGGACCCGTACGCCGGTGACGATGTATCAGGCTACAGCAAATACCGCGTATGAAGCGGTACGAAAAATGACGACGGTTTCTCCCAGGAAAATATATCCAGCTCATTTACGGATGCTTGTGATTCATGAAGCAGTAGCCAAAGAGGGGATCGGTAAAGTTTTGGATCTCCTGTCCAGAGATTACGAACTTCGCTCGGATTTTTTCGTCGTCATAGCGAAGGATACTAGTGCTACAAATACACTTAAAGTGTTAACGCATTTAGAATCAATCCCAGCGAATCATATGTTCTCCTCACTCAAAGCGTCTGAAAAAGCATGGGCGCCTACAGACGCAGTCACATTGGATGAATTGATAGCTGATCTCGTTAGCGAAGGGAAACATCCAGTAATAACAGGACTTCGAGTACAAGGATTGAAAGGCGAAAGCATGAAAAATGTGGAGGAGATTGACACTCCCGCTAAACTGCAGTATGCGGGATTGGCTGTGTTTAAGAAGGACAAACTGATTGGTTGGTTGAACGAAGTAGAGAGCAAGTCATATAACTATCTCGTCGACAATGTGAAAAGTACGGTTGGCGATATTGCTTGCCCTGAAGGCAATCTGATTTCCTTAGAGATCATACGCTCCAAATCGGAAGTCAAGGGCAAGCTAGTGAACGGAAAACCCCAAATCAATGCGAACATTCGAATGGAAGCTATTATAGGTGAAGTGCAATGCAAGATTGATCTGAATAATACAAAAACGATCAATGAGTTAGAGATGATTGCAGAAGAAAAGGTTCAAGGTTTCATCGAACGTACCATTCATCATTTACAAAACGAATATAAAGTCGACATATTTGGGTTTGGAGAAACGATTCATCGTGCGGAACCAGCCTACTGGGAACAAGTGAAAGGAGAATGGGATCAACTATTTGTCAACCTTCCGGTTCAAGTGAATGTGGATGTGAAGATAAGGCGTATGGGTACCATAAGCAATTCTTTTCTCGAAGAGATGAAGGAATAGGAGTGAATCGGCATGTGGGTAGTGGCAGGGATCGTTGCAATTACGATTGCAATCATCATGGTCGAAGTTCCAGCACTACGGAGGAAACAGTTAAGAAAGGAATTATGGGTTTTTTCGATTCTGCTCATCTTCGGGTCAGGACTATGCATTGCGCAAAGTCAGAATGTGAAAATACTTAACCCAGTGGATTGGATTATTGTTGTTTACAAGCCGCTCAGAGATGCTCTTGTAGAGTTACTTACGTAAGGGGGAGGTGAAAGAGAGATGTTGGAGAAAGGTAAAATTGGAGCCCGTCAATTAACCATACTTGTAGCTCTTGCTACCGTTGGAGATTCGATCATGATATTACCATCCATAACAGCGATAGAGGGAAAACAGGATGCGTGGATATGCGCGGTTATAGGACTCGTTATTGGCTTGCCGATTGTATATTTATTTTCGATTGTAGGTAAGCTCTATCCAGGATTGACTGTGGTTGAGTACAATGAAAAAATATTGGGCAAATGGATCGGTATATGTGTATCTCTCTTGTTTTTGGCGGATCTGTTTATTTCCGCCTCCGCATATGTCAGGGAACTCGGGGATTTTATAACTACGCACATTTTGCCGGGCACTCCGATTCAATCCATTATCATTCTGTTTCTTGCTATTATTATTATGGGGACAAGGTTAGGGATTGAAACATATGCGCGTACAGGAGAAGTATTACTTCTTTTTTTTATCTTTTTATTCCTGTTTTTTGTTATTGGACTTTTTCCTCAAGCAAAAATTGTAAACATAGAGCCGGTCTTCGCAAAAGGTTTCCAACCGTTGATATTTGGCTCTCTTGCTTCCGTAGCTTACCCTTTTATGGAGCTCATTGTATTTTTAATGATTTTCCCATATGTCAATCGAACAGACCAGATAAGGAAAAGTATATTAATAGGAGCACTGCTTGGGGGGATCAGTATCATCATGATTGTCTTACTTTCAATTCTTGTTGTTGGCGCAGACTATACGGCGAGGCACATATATCCTAGTTTCTCATTGGCTAAACATATTAATATTGGAAATTTCCTCGAGAGAGTAGAGGTGGTTTTGACGATCGGATGGTTTATTTCGATCTATTTTAAGCTGACCCTCTATTTTTACGGGCTCAATTTAGGTTTAGCGCAGCTATTAAGACTTAAGGAGTATCGTTTTATGACGCTCCCTATGGGTATGCTCCTACTCGTAGGAGCAATCGCATCTGGTCCCAGTATAACCTACTTTAACGAATTAGGAAAATACTGGCCTTTGTTTGACGCAACGTATATCTTATGCTTCCTTGGACTGTTATTAGGTGTGTAT
Organism: Paenibacillus sp. J22P51; assembly: GCF_059692215.1. Classification (NCBI taxonomy): domain Bacteria; kingdom Bacillati; phylum Bacillota; class Bacilli; order Caryophanales; family Paenibacillaceae; genus Paenibacillus; species Paenibacillus sp. J22P51. The sequence continues at coordinate 558,139 of NZ_JCAUAZ010000002.1, forward strand.
GCGATTCGAAAAAGGAAAGTGAAATAGCCGAGGGGTGTTCGCCACTGTGAAAATCAATCGTTTTATTTGACATCTGGCCAATAAAGTGTTATCTTAAATCCGACATATCCGATGTGAATATAAACATTTTCATTGGGTGACAATAAATAGAGAATATAGGAGTGGGAAAAGGTATGAAAAGGTCGCATTTATTATCCATTTTTACCATGATTTTAATATTGGTGGTAACCGGCTGCGGAAAAACGTCGGATACGAAAAATGCAGCATCCGCAAGCGCCGCGCCTACAGCGGCAGCTGCTCCTTCGACTTCAGCCAGTCCGGCAAGCGAGAAAGCGAAGTTGAAAGTTGGCATCTCCGCAGGAGTGGAGGAAGAAATTTGGAAGAAGGTCAAAGAGGTAGCGGCGAAGGACAATTTGGAAATTGAAATTGTTACATTCAACGATTACATTCAACCGAACAAAGTGTTGGCGGACGGCCAATTGGATGCGAATGCATTCCAGCATGAGCCTTACCTCAATCAATTCAAGGCGGATAACAAGCTGAACATCGTTAAACTGGCGAATACGTTAAATTTTCCGATAGGGTTGTACTCCAAGAAAATTAAAAACGTTTCGGAGATCAAAGAAGGCGATGAGCTGGGTTTGCCGAATGATCCGTCCAACGGGGCAAGAGCATTAATTTTAATTGAACGCGCGGGATTGATCAAGCTGAAGGAAGGCGTAGGAGTTAAAGCTACCGTTCGTGATATCGTAGAAAATCCGAAGAAGCTTAAATTCAAGGAATTGGAAGCTCCTTTTATTCCTAAAGCACTGCCGGATCTCACAGCAGCGGTAATTAATACGAACTATGCAGTGGATAATGGTTTTGTTCCTACCAAGGATGCGATCTTTATTGAACCTAAAGATTCACCTTGGGTAAATCTTATAGCTGTGCGCACTGCCGATAAAGATAAACCGGTATTTCAAAGATTAATTAAAGCTTATCATTCTGATGAGGTTAAGAAACTTGTTGTAGATAAATACGGCAGCTACATAGTACCGTCTTGGTAAGTAATGATGGAAAAAACAGAGGTCTCTTTCCAATCGAAAGGGGCCTTTTGACTTTATGTTTGCATGAGAGGAGAGGCACATCTTGATAGACTTGATAAACGTCAATAAAACATTTGAACATAAGGGAGTACGGGTAGAAGCGGTTAGACAGGCCAACCTTCATATCCGTAAAGGTGAAATATTTGGTGTGATCGGTTACAGCGGGGCTGGCAAAAGCTCGCTCTTGCGCTGCATCAATTATTTGGAAAAGCCAACTTCAGGCAGTATCAGGATCAAAGGCGTGGAGATGTCACAATTAAACGAGAATGGTCTAAGGATGATTAGAAGAAAAATAGGGATGATCTTTCAGCATTTTAACCTGCTTTCTTCAGGAACCGTCTATCAGAACGTAGCCGCACCGCTGGAGTTGGCAAACGTTCCAAAAAAGGAAATAGAGGCCAAGGTGAGAGAACTGCTTGAATTGGTCGGACTCCAGGATAAAGAAAAGTCCTTTCCGCGTCAACTTTCGGGAGGACAAAAGCAGCGTGTTGCGATTGCCAGAGCATTGGCGAACGATCCGGAGATTTTACTTTGCGATGAGGCTACTTCGGCATTGGATCCCCAAACCACCGACTCTATCCTGGACTTGCTTCTGGATATTAACCGTAAATACGAGATTACGATTGTCCTGATCACGCATGAAATGCATGTCATCAAAAAAATCTGCGATCAGGTTGCCGTCATGGAAAACGGAAGTATTGTCGAGCAAGGTTCGGTTATCGATCTGTTTTACGCGCCGCAAACGGATACAACACGCAAGTTTATCAAAAGTGTTTTTGATACGGAAATACCGGAATTACTTTGGACTCAATTGCGAAATCCGGGGAAAGCAGGCACATTAATTCGAGCTTCATTTATCGGTGATTCTGTGACGGAGCCTGTTCTGGCAGACTTAACGGCAAAATTTATTTTGCGTCCCAGCATCATTTACGGGAATATCACTCAAATTAAAGAAACAATTTTCGGCACATTGGTATTGCATTTAACGGGAGATCCCATTGCTATTGAGAACGGTATACGCTTTCTGAATGAGCAGGGCTTAAGGATTGAGGTGATCGAAGATGCTAAATAAATTAATAGAAGATGCAGACCTTTATTTAAAGTCTCTTAACGAAACGGCCGTCATGGTCGGATATTCGTTAGTGATTTCAAGTGTAATAGGACTATTTCTAGGTGTACTGCTGGTGGTGCTGAGACCGGGCCATCTTTACGCAAATTCAGGTGTTTATCATATATTGAATGCTGTCATTAATATCATTCGATCCATACCTTTTATTATTATTATGGTTGCCATCATCCCCTTAACGAAATGGCTCGTCGGTACGACCATTGGAGTGAAAGGAGCTATCGTACCACTTGTTTTTTACACCGCGCCTTATATTTCACGCTTGATGGAAACAGCATTATTAGAGGTCGATCCTGGTGTCATCGAGGCTTATCAGGCAATGGGTGCTTCTAAACGGCAGATTATTTTTCGAGTTATTGTAAGGGAGGCACGGCCAGCTTTAATTCTCGGACTCGCGATTGCCACGATCGGGTTGGTTGGTGCATCGGCAATGGCCGGAGTTATGGGGGCCGGGGGATTAGGGGACGTGGCAATAAGGTTCGGATATCAGCGTTGGGAACCGGATGTGATGTACACCTCCGTGATTTTGCTTGTTGTTATAGTCCAGATCGTGCAATCATTAGGAAATTGGATATCGAAGAGATTGAGGAAGTGAATGACAGGGGTATCCTATAAGTGGTTATTCTTCAAGCGGCTGAGCGAGCTGCATGAGGGATAACCTTTTTTTTCTGGAAACAGTCGGTGGTTGAATGAAGTTGTTTAGTGTTTATAAGACCGGAACTCCAATCAAGGGGTTCCGGTTTATAGGGGAAGGAAAGGAGGGTTTTCCTTGCGGACTGCCTTCGACGATGGGGCTTAAGTACAGATAGAAAAATCATCATTCAATTAGGGTGAAGAATGATCATTAAAATATTCCCCTCGTTTCAGAGCGTCGACAAACTGCTGTAGCCATTCGTAATATGTTTGCCCATGCCGAAGTTTATATAAATCTTGTAGAGCAAGATTACGCTCTTGGTCTGTTATATGTTCGTCAAGAATCAATTCTGTCAATTCAGGAAGAGCTTTACGTATGGCTTCTGTCATTACATTGATTTCATGTTGGAGTTTGTGCGTGAAGAAGTTTTGAAATGCAACAAAAAAATCGACCTCCGCAGCATACAGTTCTTTTCGATCCTGCTTTTCTTCTAACTTTTTTACCAACTGGGATTCTACCAATGATCTAACCGCATAGCTCATGTTGCTTTTACTCATATTCATTCGAATTTTCATCTCATCGAGAGTCATCGGTCGATTCTCAAAGAACATAATCCCATACAATTGACCGGATGAATGAGTTGCACCGTACAAATCCATCGTATCTGCAATAGCATCAATCATGTCTTGTCTGATCCGCAACCTTTGTTCTGATGTGTTTTTTTCCTCATTTTGAGACACTAGCGTTTCACTTCCCTATTTGATCGGTTGAAAGATTCAATGAATTTTGTTTGAATACACCTATTATAGCAAAAAACACTTGTTTAATACTAGGTTTCTGCATTTACATAATCTTTACACTGAGTTAACGGTCGTTTGACACAAAAAAAATATTCTTATTGTACAATAAAAATTGTACGGAATGGATATTTGAGAATGAATTTGGTTTAAATCCACATAAATAAATAAAAATTGAATTTTTGTGGATTGGTTTATCGAAACTATGATATCGGGAAAAGGGGATTAACGATGAAAACGAAATGGAAATCACTTACGTCTATGTTACTTATTACAGGTTTATTAGCAGGCTGTGGTACGGCGAAGCCAGATAACGCAGCTTCGAACAGCAGCCAACCGAGCCCAACGGTGGCTACAAACAAACCAGCGGAAATCACCGTTTATTCTGCAATGGAAGAAGAACAAATCAAAACTTATCTTACTTCTTTTAAGTCTCAGAATCCTACGATTAAAGTGAACATTGTTCGTGATTCGACAGGGATCATGACAGCCAAGTTGATTGCAGAGAAAGAAAATCCCCAAGCTGACGTCATCTGGGGTTTGGCGGCAACAAGCTTGCTCGTTATGGATGATCAAAAGATGTTAGAGGCTTATGCGCCTAAAGGTGTCGATCAAGTGTTGCCTGAATTTAAAGATAAATCGAGTATTCCAAAATGGGTCGGTATTGATATCTGGGAGACAGCCATCATTGTAAACAAGGTGGAGATGGAAAAACGTCACTTGGCCATTCCCCAATCGTACGAGGATTTAGTTAAGCCGGAATACAAAGGATTAATTGCTATGCCGAATCCCGCATCCTCAGGTACAGGATACTTGACGGTTAATGCACTTATCCAACTGTACGGTAAGGATAAAGCTTGGACACAATTGGACAAACTGCATGAAAACATGATGGTATATACCCATTCAGGATCCAAACCGGCGAAAATGGCAGCTTCAGGAGAAGTTCCGATCGGTATCTCATATGGCTACAGCGGCATCTTGGAGAAGAAAAAAGGGTCCCCGATTGAAGTCATTTTCCCTAAAGAAGGATCAGGCTGGGATATGGAAGCAAATGCATTAGTGAAAAAGAAAGACATTAAGCCGGAAGCGAAGCTGTTCTTGGATTGGGCGATTAGCGCTGAGCCTATGAAGGAATACAATAAAAATTACGCTATCTTAAGTATTAAACAAGAAGGAAACAAGATTCCTGATGGCTACAGTAAAGATCCGGTATCGCAATTGACCAAGTTGGATTTGTATCAAGCTGCTAGAGACCGTGAAGCTGTGCTGGCAGATTGGGCAAAGAAATACGATTCCAAATCAGAGCCGAAAAAGTAGAAGCTGGATTATTACGGGATGCCGATGTTGGGCATCCTTCCCATTTCCAGGAATTTATTTGGGCAAATTAGTTAAAAGGGGCATTTGTGATGAAGCCAGGATATTTATCGCTGCGTAATCTTTCTAAACATTTTGGGAAGCAAACTGCGTTGCAGGAAATAAATTTAGATATTCATCAACATGAGTTCATCTGTCTGTTAGGACCTAGCGGCTGCGGCAAAACAACGCTGCTGCGTATCCTTGCGGGGCTAGAAAAAGCGGATCGGGGACTTTTGACCATTGGTGGAAAAGATATCACTTCTGTACCCGCCGGAAAACGGAACTTCGGAATGATGTTTCAATCGTATGCCTTATTCCCTAACTTATCGGTTTCCGAGAATATTGCGTACGGACTTCGCAATCGTTTAACCAGGTCTCAAATTGCGGATCGTGTAGATGAACTGCTTGGATTGGTGGAGTTAAGAGATCAACACCATAAAGTACCTGCTCAATTATCGGGAGGCCAACAACAGCGGGTTGCTCTCGCACGGGCACTCGCATTTTCGCCGGATTGTTTGTTGCTGGACGAGCCATTATCCGCCCTTGATGCCAAGGTTCGTGTCAAGCTGCGACGTGAAATTTGCCGTCTGCATAAACAATTCGGCATGACGACAATTATGGTGACGCATGATCAAGAGGAAGCTTTAACTATGGCGGATCGCATTGTGGTCATGAACCAATCGCGAATCATTCAAGTCGGCACTCCAAATGAAGTATATGAAAGCCCTAATAGTCCCTTTGTAGCTGATTTTATTGGAGCAGTAAGCTTTATCGAAACGGATAAGGGAAAACAAGGGAACGCTATATTGGCTATTCGTCCAGAGCATGTTCAATTGGTTCGTGAAGGTCACGAGAAAGGCAGACAGGGTATCGTACGGGAATTCGAATATCGAGGGACTCACTACCGTTTGGTTCTAGAATTATTAGATCATCAGGATACCCCTCTTCAACAATTCCTTACCGTTGATCTGCCAACGCAAGCTATGGTGACCTTTAATATCAAACCTAATCAAAAGGTAACGTTCAACTTACCACATGAACATGTTATTCGGTTTGATGCGGTATCGAATAGTGCGGTTGGATGAGGAGGTAATTGGTCATGCAAATGTGGTTAAAACGTATACGACCGAATTCTAACGCATGGAGTCAAAACGGGTTCATTTTAATAATGACACTCACCTTAATAATGACGATCCTGCTGCCGCTTGGGGAACTCGTGATGAAAGCCGTAAGTAATCAAGAAGGACATTTTATTGGAATAGCCAATTTCGCCAAATACTTCTCGACACCGTCTTTAGTCACTTCGTTATGGAATTCCATTAAAGTTTCATCGATTACGACCGTAATCGCAGTGACGCTTGGATTCGGGTTTGCTTATGCGCTTGAGAGAAGCGGGATCCGGGGGAAATGGTTTTTTCGATCCATAGCGCTGCTGCCGCTTTTTGCGCCTTCGATGCTCCACGGATTAGCGTTAATCTATTTATTTGGCAATCAAGGCTTGATTTCTACCGGGTTCTTCGGTGTGCTGCCTGAAATTCGCATTGAGATTTATGGACCGATAGGGATTGTTCTATCCGAAATTTTATACACCTTTCCACAAGCATTTCTTATCCTCTCCGTTGCTCTTGCGAGCTCGGATTATCGATTATATGAAGCAGCGGAAACCCTAGGCGCCTCGAAATGGCGTACCTTTTGGACGGTTACCGTGCCAGGTACCAAATTTGCACTCATTAGCACGATTTTTGTTTGTTTTGTCCTGACGTTTACAGATTTTGGGGCACCCAAGGTTGTAGGTGGACAGTACAATGTTCTTGCTACCGATTTGTTCAAGCAAGTGATTGGGCAACAAAACATGCAAATGGGGGCTGCTGTTGGTGTGCTGCTGTTAATTCCTGCCGTATTTTCGTTCATTATAGACCGAATTTCACAACGAAAACAGAGTGGGTGGCTTAGCGCGAAATCAATGCCATATCGAATTGAAGAAAACAAGCTGCGTGACGGCCTTCTATACATGCTTTGTTCAATTGTATCAGCTGCCATTCTTAGCATTATTCTTGTGGCCATCTATGGGTCGATAGTGAAAGTATGGCCTTATAACTTACAATTCTCTTTCACTCATTATGATGGTTTTTTTGACGGGACGGGACCGTTTGTTAACAGTTTGGTCATTTCGGCTAGTGTTGCGTTAATTGGCACTGTAGTTACATTTATGTTTGCCTATCTCATTGAAAAGTCGCGTGGTTATGTAGTATTGCGCAATGCCGCTTATTTGTTATCCATGCTGCCGCTCGCATTGCCAGGATTGGTATTAGGTCTCATTTATGTATTCTACTTTAATAATCCGAATCAACCCTTAAATGGGCTATACGGTACCATATGGATCGTAATCATATGTAATATTGTACATTTTTATTCGGTTTCGTTTTTAACGATGACCTCGGCACTTAAGAAGCTTGATAGTGAGTTTGAGGCAGCATCAGAAACGATGAATGTACCGTGGTATCGGACACTGCTCAGGGTGACGGTACCGATGTCACTGCCGAGTATTTTGGAGATCTTTATCTATTATTTCATCAACAGCATGGTTACGGTGTCAGCGATCATCTTTTTGTATGCGCCGGACTTGAAACCGGCTGCCGTGGCGATTGTTAACATGGAGGATTCAGGGGATACAGCTCAGGCGGCGGCCATGTCGCTGCTGATCATACTGGCGAACCTGATTATGCGTACCGTTGTGATGTTGTTGTCTGGAAAGATTCGTCGGCGAACGGAAGCACTACTGGTTAGGAAAAATAGTTAGTATTCACTTAAATGATGATCTCAGGAGCGATGGAAATGTCAAATTTGATAGTTAACAATAGACGCTATTCTGTGAAGGGAATTTTATTTGATAAGGATGGGACACTGCTTGAATTTATTAGTCTTTGGGGATATTGGAGCGAGTCGTTACACCGTCATTATTCAAGTAAAGTGTTGTCCGTAGGAATTATTGGAGTCATCGAACCCATCTCAGTTTTGTGGGGAACGGTTCATGATGCCGACGGACATATCTCCAATTACAGTAGAAACGGTCCATTGGCCATGGGTTCGAGTGGAGACTTACTCGCCATATTGGCATGGCAAGGCTACCGACTAGGACTTCCTTGGAGTGAATCCATGCGGTTTGCAAGGGAAAGCAAGCGTTTGGCGGATGAAGAAACGGAACAGGTTCGTCCGGCTTATCCGCTGCCAGGAGTTATTGACTTTTTGAAGCAATGCCAGGATCAAGGAATACCCATTGGTATTGTAACGGCCGATGATACAGCGGAAGCGGAAAAACACCTGCAATGGATGGGAATCCGTCAACTATTTAAAGTTATTATAGGGAACGATCAGGTGAAACAAGGGAAACCTTTTCCAGAAATGGTGCATAATGCTTGCTTAAAACTCGGTTTAGCACCTAATCAGGTGGCCTTGATTGGGGATACGAATAGCGATATGCAGATGGGAAAATCAGCAGGGGTTGCAGTTACCATAGGACTAATGAGTAAAGATACTGAACAGTCCGACGACCTCTTTCTTAAAGATGCCGACATGTACGTCTCCACGTTCTCTGAACTTTACTTGGAGGAATCATGAAGATTGAGAGTGGTTTGGGATGGATACTTTTAATACTTGCCATCTTCTTCGAGTTATCGGGTACGACGTCAATGAAGTTATCCGAAGGTTTTACTCGATTTTGGCCGTCTATTTTGATGTTTGTTTTATATGGCTGCAGCTTTACTCTGCTTAACTTTGCACTGACCTACATCGAAGTCGGTATTGCTTATGCGATTTGGTCGGGCGTCGGTATAGTTCTTATTACGCTTGTAGGATTTGTGCTTTTCAAGGAATCATTCGATATAACCAAATTGGCTTGGATGTCGCTCATCGTTATCGGTGTCATTGGCTTGAAGTTAAGCAGTAAGGCTCATTGAAATGTCGGATTGCAACCTCATGGTTACAATAAATAAACCCGCATTTTACATGTAGTTAACCTATTGATCGCGAGTTTAAAATACAAAATTTAAACGCGAAAATCGCTGTTTGAGAGAATTGTTGGGAGGTGGTGCTTACGGATTGAAATGGCCTTTATTTATCGCATCAGACTTTTTCGATCATCATTGTTTGTTTAAAAAACTAAAGTATGGAGGTTTTCTGTAGTGAAAAGAATTTTATCCTTAACCCTCATATTAATGATGTTATTCGGTACGGTATCGGTCACCGCAGCATCAGAAAATGACGCAAATGCCAACCCCCTTATTGCATCGGTTAAATTCGATAATAATTTAAAGGACGATGCAGATCCAGAGCATCCGTTGATAGCAAAGGGAAATTATAGTTATGTAGACGGTGTATTACCCGGGACCAAAGCTCTGCACTTAGAAAGCGGAAACGGCAATTATGCCAGCATGACGCGTAGCTTGAATTTTGGTGAAGACAGTTTTACCACATCCTTCTGGTATAAGGGTGACACTAAGAATAATCAGGTCATATTATCGAACAAGGATTTTAGTAACGGCTCTAACGCAGGCTGGGCGATTTATACATCAGCCAATTCGGTCAACATGAATTTTGGATTCCCGAATGCAAAAGTAAAGAACATTTCCTTTGGGCGCAACACGTTTGATGCTTCCGATTGGCGTTACGTGACATTTGTTGTAGACAGAGATAAAATGCTCGCGTCGCTTTATATTGATGCTTACAAAATGGCTGAAACTACGCTGAGGTACGGATCTTTAGATACGTCGAACCCATTAAATATTGGTAGTGACGGATTGGGCAACCTCGGCGGAAATTCATTCGATATCGCTGATCTAATGATTCGGAAAGGCGTAATTAGCAGTGATGTCGTTCAAGCGAATTATAATAGTTACGCTGGACATAAAGTAGATATGAACGCACTTGACGACGCAATATCAAAAGCAAACACAATAATATCAGGAGGTCTCGGCAACGGCTTCAGCCAAACCGATTTTGATTATTTAAAAAAGGTTTTAAATTATGCAAATACGGTTGCAACAACACAAAAAGTAAAATTTTATACACAGGAAACCATCAATTATTACGAACGTGAACTCAACAATGCCATATTCATCTATCAAAAAAGTAATAAAACATTAACTCCCCCTGGTTTAAATATAACGGTGAACAGTGACACGGAAATCAGTGGTAATCCGGCAGCAATTGCGCGCGTGGAAGAAGATTTCAGAAAAGCAATGGGCGTATTCCCGCAGGCCGATGTCATGTTGATTCCTGGCGACGTTACCGGCGGTAACCAAGCCAGTGAGTATGTGTGGATGGGTGAGCTTACAAAAGTACACCAAAAACTTAAAGGTGAGGGTGTATTTAACAAGACTGAGTTATTAATGGTAAGAGGCAACCATGATATGGGCGGCGCCGAAAACTTAATACCTATCGGTTCGGCAGGCGCGTGGAACGAAACTACGCAATCGTTCGATAACAATTTCTTTAATAATGCTTATCGTGTCAAGGTAAAAGGATATAACATTGTAGGTTTTGACGCAAATTATAACAACCAAAATACGGTGGGAAAAACTAATAATTTCCTCAATACCATCACAAAAGAAGCGGATTACGATCCAACCAAACCGATATTTGTCATGTCTCACTACCCGATAAGCGGAACCGTGTGGTCTGAGAGATGGAGCAGCGCGGGAAGTAATGCTGTAGGTAAATATATAGCCGACAATAATTTGTCGCAGGTAGTCTATTTTTCAGGCCATACACAATACGACCCGACCGATGAACGCTCACTCTATCAAGGTTCGGCTACGTATCTCGATTCTGGTGCGTCGTCATATTCCAGTTATATTGATCCTGGGCCATACGGCGGTTATATAGAAGGCGCGTATATTAATTATCATACCACGCCTCGCATCGTGAATTTCTTAGAGGTTTACGGTCCGAAAATTATCATCAAACAGTATAACTTAAGTACAAACGAATTTGTAGGCATCCCTTTTGTAGTAAACGCTGGTAGTGGCAGAAATGCCTTTACGTATAGCAAGAACGATATTAGAGAACTCATACCTCCGCAGTTTGATGAGGGAATTACTGTTGATTCCATGAAGAGCAGCGAAGTTAATTTTACAATGAAGCAAGCAAATGATAATGTACGCGTTCTGGAATATAATGTTGAGCTTCTCAACAAGCTCACCGGGGATGTGGACAAATCGTTCAACAGCCTTTCGCTGCCGCTAGACAAGCCATTCGATGTATACAGGCAATATAAGATAACAGGGTTATTGCCGAAAACGCCATATCTGCTCAGGGTGTTCGCTGCGGATTCCATGTATAACCGTTCGTCGCAGGACATTGACATTATAACTGAGGGTGCGAAATTAAATAGTATCACTGCGCCGGCATCGGTATCTGCGAATAACGGAACGGCCAAGACAGCGGAAGCTCTTGGATTGCCCAACAAAGTAATTCTTGCAACCGATGGAGGAAATGTAGACGCAAGTGTGAAGTGGGATTTAAGCGGCATTAGCTACGATCCGGCTATCAAGACGGTGCAGACCTTCTCGGTGCCAGGGACCGTAACCCTGCCTCTCGGAGTTGAAAACCCGAACAGCGTTCCATTGACAACAAGCATTAACGTAACTGTTCAAGCAGCTGGAGTAGCTGCCGGCCCAATAACACTAGACAAATCTCAATACATCCAAGGGGAAGCCATTACCCTATCCTATACTGGGGCAGCGTTAAACGGGAAAGATTGGGTCGGCATCTACAGAACCGGAGCTGTTCCTCCAGGTGCCGGTGTATCTTTGATATGGAGTTATTTAAAGTCTGGATCCGGAAAAGTTAGTTTAAACAATGGACTGGCCCCTGGCACTTATGATGCACTCTTTTTGCTCAATGACGGTTATACGGTAGTGGATCGCAAGACATTCCAAGTCGTTCAATCTGTGACGTTAAAGAACATAACAGAGTCCGCAGCCATCCAGGGATTGGCCAACGGAACAGCAAAGACGGCAGAAGCCCTTGGCTTGCCTTCCACTGTAGTTCTGGTTACCGATGCAGGAAGCAAGAATGCCAATGTGACATGGAATGTAGGAGCTTCGAGCTATGATCCAGCTCAAAAGACAGCACAGACCTTTACTGTGAATGGAACTGTAACCTTGCCTGCAGGTGTGGCAAATCCGAACAATGTAACATTGACAACAAGCATCAGCGTGACTGTGCTGCCGGCGCCAGCAATGCCTCAGTCTACATTGACAGGTTTACAGCAGGTGGCCCCTGGCCAAACATTCGATGTAATGATGGGATTAAGCAACGTCACGCAAAGCGTATACCAGCAAGTGTATGGGCAAGATTTGACGCTTCACTATGATCCGTTGAGTTTACAGTTCAATTCGGTTACTTCATTAAAAGAAGGATTTAAAGTCATCGATCAAGAGGAGAAGGTGCCTGGACAAGTCCGGATTGTGGCTGCTAGCGTGGGAGAGAACTTGTTTGCCCAAGGCGATCTGCTCTCATTCCAATTTACGGCCAAATCTGTGACTCAGGCAACCTATATGACGACAATTTCTGTCGACAATGTTGTGATTGCCAATATACAGGGGAATGAACTGCAGGTCGGCGGAGCCTCCCACGAGATACAAATTCGTATACCTGTAGACAAGTCACTTTTGACTGCTTTGATCGCAAACGCTCAGGCTAAGTACAATGCAGCAGAGGAAGGCAATGGAAACGGCCTGTATGCGATTGGAGCCAAAGCGCAATTACAGTCGGCGATCGTCACGGCCAATGCGATAGCAAACGATCCGAATGCCACTGGGCAGCAGGTGGATAGTGCCAAAGCAGCATTGGACACAGCAATACAAGTGTTTGAAACGAAGAGAATAAACGCAGATATCAATGGAGGCGGTGTCTCTATTGGAGACTTGGCTATTGTTGCAGGAAATTACGGCAAACAACAAGGTCAGTCGGGTTGGAATGTGTTAGCGGATGTAAATAAAGACGGCAAGGTTGGTCTTGAAGACCTTGCAATCGTAGCTTTAGCGATGTTTAAGTAAAATAACAAGGAATATTGTTGAATGAAAAGTTGAATTGATCGTATTAGCAAAATTGATGATTGATCGGCAATGAAATGGGGGGGAGAGCTTATCTCCCCCTTCTGTCGCCGATATGGCCAATTATACTAACAAATTTTTGAAAGGGCGGATTACTTTGATGTTAAAAAAACTTCTCGCGTTCAGTCTGACGTTGCTTTTGACCGTGTTCATGATTCCGCAGTCCTTTATACATGCAAACACAAACACTACCCCGAGCTTTTTACTTTCCATCACGAAACCAAGCATATCGGCGGGTGAAAACTTTGAAGTGAAGGTAGAAGGAAAACAATTAACCGATATGTACGCATTTGAAGTCAATTTATCGTTTGATACAAGCCGTTTAGAGTTTCTTAAAAATGATTTTCAAAGTAGCGGCTTTACAGTCGGACCTTATGTGGATGGGAACAAAATTCAAATCGCATATACGCAACAAGGCAACACTCCTGGCCAAAGCGGCGATGTAACGCTGGCTACGCTGCCATTTCATGCGGTAAGGCAGGGATCGGCCGAAATTGTACTGGACAGTGTAAAACTGATGAAACGGGTGGATTCGAAATTATTGACTGAATTTTTTCCAGTCAATAGTAAGGTAGTGGCTGTAATACAAGCATCAAACGGTAATGAGGTCAAAATTCCCGCTGTGCCTGCAGGTTTGACAGCTACAGCAACAAGTACCTCACAGATTAACGTAACTTGGAATCATTCAAAAGATGCAACGGGTTATGACCTGATGGTAGACGAAGTTGTTCAAATGGACAGATCAAGTCCGTTCGCACACACAGGTCTTGAAGCAGGCTCAACCCATACTTACAAGGTGAGGGCAAAGAATTCGGCAGGAGACAGCGAATGGAGTACACCGGTAAGTGCAAGCTCTCAGAGCGGTACATCATCTCCCGACGGTCCCAAAGATCCAAAAGATCCAAAAGATCCAAAAGATCCAAAAGATCCTAAAGATCCTAAAGATCCTAAAGATCCTAAAGATCACAACAATAAACCTTCGGTTAACGCATTCAATAGCGATATTGTCAATGAGATTAAACTTGTTAATTCGATCTCTTCCAGGGTAGCCAAAGCCAAGAAAGCTGATGAAAAGGTTGAACTGGCTGACATTAATGGACACTGGGGCGAAAAAACCATAAATACGTTTGTGAAACTTGGCGTTATTGATGGTTATGAGGATGGAACATTCCATTCGGATGGTCAAATTACACGTACCGAGTTTGCAATGATCATCTCGCGCGTATTCGAAATCAACGGCGGCGCCAATCAGTCGGTTGCTCTGAACGATATTGACAGCCACTGGGGTAAAGATGCCATTGAGAAACTCGCTAGCGCAGGAGTGATTGCCGGATATGGAGACGGGACGTTCAAGCCGGACAAAACGATCAGCCGTGAAGAAATGGTCATAATATTATCCCGTATTGTGGACTTAAGTAAAGTGGAAAAAGTTACTTCCAAAGGCACTTTTACGGATATAGCAAGCGCAAGCTCTTATGCAGCAAATCCAATCAAGGATGCAGCAGAAGCGGGTATCATCAGCGGCAAGGGCAATGGCTTTTTTGATCCGCAGGGCAGCTCCACACGTGCGGAGGCACTTACGATCGTATTGAATGTATTGAACCTTAACCCTCAAGTAAAAACACTCTTGGACAGCTTGAACTAAGTCGAGCAATATGTTCAAGTTGCAGAATGAACGGTCGTGATCGGATAAACTAAATTGCAGATTATAATACTTGCATCTCATGAAAAGAGGTTCCGCTATGAAACAGCGTTCATTCCTATCCTTGTTCATAATCACGATCTTATTATTTTTTGGGAATGCCACAACTTCATTTGCGCATTCCGAAAGTATGGGGTACTCGGCGATATACGTTAAAGGGAACGAGATTAACTATGAGCTATTTCTTGATCAACGAGATCTGCTTGTGCAATTTGATACCAACAAGGATAATAATCTGGAGAACGAGGAACTGCCTTCGCAAAAGGAAGGAATCGAATCGTTTTTACAGAAAGATATTAGGATAGATGTGGATTCGAAACCCTTGACGATGGAATTGCTTTCGATGAACGTGGCAACAAAGGGTTCCACAAGAGGCGTAGTGTTTCAATTAAGGTTAACCGCCGATGAAGCGATCGAACAATTTACTATTCATTACAATCTGGTGTTTGAAGATGCGCCTATGCATAAGAGTATGCTCTCGGTCCATTCAGGGGAATTTTTCTATCAGGATATTCTTGATATCAATAGAAAAGATATTCAGATAACTTTACCTCAGCCAGAGATTGGCTCCTCTGCTCAGCTCGAGATTGGCTCCGTCCTGTGGAAATACTTTGTACTTGGAATCGAACACATTTTGACAGGTTATGATCATTTGCTGTTTTTATTATCCTTAGTATTAATCGCATCCCGCTACAAGGATGCTTTGACAATTGTTACTGCTTTTACAATCGCCCACAGCATTACACTATTCTTGGTGGCGTCGGGCCGTATCCATGTCATCTCGTCTTGGGTCGAAGCGTTGATTGCGGTGACGATCTGTTACGTGGCCGTGGAAAATATGGTTGTTCAAAAGGCGAAATGGCGGTGGGTAATGACAGCCATATTTGGCCTGATTCACGGTATGGGCTTCGCCGGGGCTTTGGCTGAAACAGGACTTCCAAAGGGCAATCTGATTGGCACGCTCCTGACGTTCAATTTAGGTGTAGAAACGGGCCAACTGATGGTCTTATGCCTAGTACTGCCCCTCTTGATTTGGCTGCGAAGATTCCCGTGGTATCGTAAAATGATGATTTTTACGTCTTGCCTTATTTTCATACTGGCATTTTATTGGTTGATTCAAAGATTGTAATTAGGCTATTAATTGATCAATACGAGAGTTAGCGGTATTTTTGCTAGCTCTTTTTATTTTGCGTTTCTAACCAATTCGTAGTCCCATCTCGATTAGGTTTCCTATAATTCATAATATCTTAATGTGCAGTTTACAGTGTGTTGATGAATTGCAGTAAAATTTTGTGTACAATTTTATTAGAACGATTGAAGAAAATCGAACGAAATTGGCATTGTATCGAGGATGTTATTTATTCGATCAATAGTAATTGAACGAATCTGTGAAAATATGATAATGAGGTGAGCGAAAATGAGTTCCAATCCATTCGAAACTTTTCTGAAGAACAACAATCGATTCCGTACATCCATCCTATTCATTGCTTGTTTGGCTTTTTTCATTATGACAGGCTTTACTGGACCGGCGGCGTCCACAGATCAGTCCATTCCTAAAGAGCAGGGGAACATGGTTGATTTAAAAATTATGACATTTAACATCTATTTAGGGGGGGGGAAAGTTTCCTTTGACCAAACAGTAGCGGCCATTAAGGAGGCCGGAGCCGATGTCGTCGGAATTCAAGAAGGACAATTAAGCATTCCCAAGCTCGCCGAGAAACTCGGTTTCTACTACGATGAAAGTCAGGAGATTATTAGCCGTTATCCCATTATTAATTCGGGGCACCCTGACTATGTCTATATCGAAGTAAAGCCGGGCAAGGTTGTGGCTATGAGTAATGTACACCAACTGGCTTACCCGTACGGACCCTATGATATTCGGGATAAAAAGAGTGTTGAGTACGTCATGCAGAACGAAAGAACCTATCATATGAAAGAAATGGAGAGCAAATTTAAAGAGCTGCCGAAACTGGCGAAGGAAGGAATCCCTGTTTTCCTGACAGGCGATTTTAACGGCGCGTCACACTTGGATTGGATTGAGAGTACCAAAGCTAGCCATTTCGGTACAACGGTAACATGGCCGGTATCGAAGGAGCTGGAACAGTTGGATTTCCGCGATACTTATCGTGAAATTCATCCGGATCCGTCCAAGCATCCGGCCTTTACATGGACGCCTGTCCCTTCCAAAAATGAGGTACACGATCGAATCGATTTCATCTATGCCGCGGGACCTTCTGTTACGGTGAACAGTCAAATCGTAGGTGAGGACGGGCCGTATACCGACATCAAGATTATGCCATGGCCGTCAGACCACCGCTCGGTCGTATCCACTTTCCGTACAGAGCTGGCGCAGAAGCCGGAAAAATTGGATTTGGCAACTTCGTTAACGACGGTTAAGTCGAAATACGTGAAAGGCGAATACGTATCCCTTCAGTATTCTGATTTATTCGGCCCGAACAATTGGGTAGGGATCTACCCGACGGGGACTGAGATCAAGCCCGATAGTAAATCAATCGACAAGCAGCCTGCGAGGAATGACAATGGCAAATTAACATTCACTTCTGCCAATCTGGCTCCCGGAACTTATGACGCCGTATTGCTATATAGCAACTTGAATAAAACCCGTAATAAAGAGCTTACCCGCACGACCTTTACAATCGTTGCACCAACAGGCGATATGAAGCCGCCAGTGAATTTGGCATTAAACAAAACAGTAACGGCAAGTAATTATTATCAAAATAATGCGACTTACGGCCCGTCAAAGGCCCTGGATGGTTCTTTCACTACAAGGTGGGCAACAGATACGGGGACGTCTAGTGCGACATTGGACGTGGATTTTGGAGCCAATACGACTTTCAATCAAATTGTTTTTAAGGAATATCAGGATGAGGGTAATCGGATAACGGGCTATAAGATTCAATATTGGGACGGTTCCAAATGGGAGAATGCCTTTACGGGTGGTACGCCTTTGTTTATAGAGAAAGATACCTTCGAACCAGTAACGGCGAGTAAAGTAAGGCTTTACATTACGAGTGCTACGACTTCTCCGTCTATTTGGGATTTTGCAGTGTATAACATGGATACCATTGCTCCGACGGCTTCTGTAAGCTACAGCAATGTCAATCCCACAAACCAAGACGTTGTGTCAACTATAACCCCTAGCGAGCCGGTAACCATCACGAACAACGGCGGTTCTGCTAGCTATGTGTTTAGTGAGAACGGAAGTTTCACGTTTGAATTTATTGATGCAACATTTAACACGGGTAGCGCTATAGTTACTGTGGCTAACATCGACAAAGTTGCGCCTACGGCAACAGTTGCTTACAATACAACAACGCCAACCAATCAAGATGTAGTTGCAACCATTACACCAAGTGAAGATGTAACGATTACCAATAATAACGGTTCAACTAGCTTCTCATTTACGCAAAATGGCAGCTTTACCTTTCATTTTGTTGACGCAGCGGGTAATACAGGCTCGGTAATAGCTACTGTGGCTAACATCGACAAGACAGCTCCTCCGGCATCATCAAATGCGTTGTTGTCCAGCTTGTTAGTGGATCAGGGGACATTGACGCCAGCATTTACAGCAGCAAATCTGAACTATAGCGTGGATGTAGCTAATTCCGTTTCAAGCAGCAATGTTTATTTTGCCACAGCGGATTCCCATGCAACGTTTACCGTTTCGGGAGCGACTTACAGCTCCGTAACAGGAGCCGTTTACAACTCCGTAACCGGCAATGTGTATACATATAGCGCCGACAACTTACAGGTGGGCGCGAACCCGATTCAGATTAGCGTGACGGCTCAAGACGGAACCGGCAAGAAGACGTATACGGTAACTGTGAATCGTGCGACACCGGAACCGGAACCGACACCGGAACCGACGCCAACACCGGAACCGACACCGGAACCAGAACCGGAACCGACACCGACGCCAACACCGACGCCGACGCCTAAACCTACAAAACCCACGGTTGATGTATTCAATGGCGACACGGTTAATGTAATAAACTTGGTTAGTGCTATTGAATCCAAAGTCGCGGAAGCTAAGAAATTCAATGTAAAGGTTGAACTAGCTGATACAATAGGGCACTGGGCTGAAAAGACCATCGGTACGTTCGTTAAACTGCACGTTATCGAAGGATATGGGGATGGCACGTTCCATCCTGACGACAAAATCAAACGTGCGGAGTTTGCAGCGATCATCTCTCGCGTATTCAATATCAGCGGTGGTGCTAATCACTCCGTTGCACTGAACGATATTGGCAATCACTGGGCTAAAGACGCTATTGAGAAACTCGCTAGTGCAGGGGTACTTGCTGGCTTTGGAGACGGAACATTCAAACCGGACCAAACGATCAGCCGAGAAGAAATGGTCATCATCCTGTCCCGTATTGTGAACTTAAGTAAAGTGGAAAAAGATGCTTCCAAAGGCAACTTCACGGATATGGCAAGCGCAAGCTCTTATGCAGCTAATCTAATCAAGGATGCAGCAGAAGCTGGCATCATCGGCGGCAAGAATGATGGCGTATTTGATCCGCAGGGCAACTCCACACGTGCGGAGGCTCTTACGGTCATTCTGAATGCATTGAACCTTAACCCACAAGTAAAAACGCTCTTGGATAGCTTGAACTAATCTTCATAGAATCCTAAGCAGATCTGTCTGGTACTTGGACAGATCTGCATTTTTTTGTAAGTAATGGGATTCCTGTACCGTACGAATAAATCGAGGACTACAGCCGCGCAGCTCGCCACTGTATCAAAATGGTAACCAAAATATTCACACTTCTCATTGACTATTCAGAAACCCCAATACTTTTGATGATTACTCTAGAAGAAATATTTACTGTTGCTTCAGATAGCGCTTTTCCCCAGTTATCCTGTACCTTTTTCCAATCTTTATAATGATATGCGCGTATGTGGACGCCAAACTGAAAGGGATCTACTTGATGCTTTTGAGCTTTCTTGATTAAAGCTTCACATTCTTTTTTTAACTCTTTTTCAATGACTTGTTCTAGCTGTTTTTTCTTCTCCTCTAAGTCCAAGGTAAACATGCGCTCCGTCAAATCGATCTGAACCTTTATATCGATATCGATGGTCAGATCGCTTCCTTCGAATTTTGCCTCGAGCTTAGTCTTTGCCTTTTTAATATTGAAACTAACATAGGACATTTTTTCATTCGTATGGAACATTTCAGGAGGCAAGTGAAACGTTAACGGTATGTTGGTTTTCGTATCGCGCTGCAATAATAGGAGCAGAGAACTTTCTTGATGATTCAAAGAAGTCGCATAGGTGCCGTCTTTATGTAAAAGAACAGTCCCTGAAATAAAGAGTTCATTTTTCTCTGCTTTCATCTCAGTTAAAAAGGGCGTCATTCCTTTATCCTTCATTTGTTGATGAAATTTCTGTAGTGAAGTTTGCACAGTAACTCTGCTCTTATTTGTGCTATTTGTCAGTTGTTTAATCACGTTGGAGATTTCGCCTTTATCACTCATGTTCGTATACATCACATCTTTAACAGTCCCGTCAACCACAATCACATTCGCATTCATCTCATTTCGGGAATCACGGAAGAGAACATCCAAATAGGGAAATGCGTTTCTTTGCTGCAGCAGTTTTTTCCCTAAAAGGAAATTTTGCGATTTTCCGTAAGCAAGGCTGCCACTCGTCTTACCATCAATTTCCCCTTTTGAATCGCGCATCGTATTAGCCCTTGTGGATGTGATTTTATATCGATCTGCGGCTTCTTTGTTGAAGACAGGAGTTGAAGTATATATGTTTAACTTATTATTTTCATCAAAATCTAACCCCTCTGTAAGAACGAACTGTTGATTCTCTATATAAACGGTATTACCGCACCCCGTAACAAACAACAAAACTGACCATGTTAAAAAAAAAGCATGGGATCTCTTCATGTTTTCACTTCCTTTCTAAGATGAAAAATCCATCCGTAGATCCAGAGGAAAATGGGGAACACATAAGCAATATAAAAGCCTGCCATCGCCCACGAATTGGCCATTTGAGTTATTTGCGAAGAAGTAGGGATAAAAAAGAATGAAGATAGGATCCATAAGGAAATGAGTATTCGCAAATAATTTCGATGATCCTGTTTGCCTAATAATTGACTTGTTCCGAATGCGGCCACGTAGAGGCAAGGAATAATGGTCATAAATATGATAACCAAATAAACGGACAAACATATGATCTCCAGCCGTTCCACAAAAGGCAAATGGATCATCTTCAATAAGTTGAGCACGGGATAAACGTAATCTGTGACCTCGGCTCTAGAGAATTTAACAAAACAGACGATTGTAGTCGTTAAATAGATAATCATCGTTAATGAATTGGCAATAACAATCCCCTTGGACGCTGATTTCTTGTCCTTTAGAAAAGGATATAGAATGAAAGCCAGTTCAAATCCAGTAAAAGAGTATAGGGTTGATTTTACAGCAGACAGAATGGGAAACACACCTTCTTTTCCAATCGGAAGTAGGTACATCCACTGCGTATCCTTTAACGTAAATAACAACAAGAACGGCATCCACAAAGTGACAATAAAAACAAGCTCAGCAAAGATTCCGATCACCCTGATTCCCTGCTTGGCAATCATATAGATGGGAATGGTAAATAAGATCATTATAGTGGAGTTCCGTATATCCTGAATGACCCATATTTTTATGATATGAATCGCTGATAACATGACTGTACTTGCTGCATAGGCATTGAGCAGAATCCATACTGCTGCTAAACCTTTACCCACCCATTTGCCAAAGTATTTAGATAAAAGTTCGAATAATGTATAGTCGGGATTTTTTTCCATAATTCGGATGATGATTAAGCTTACCAGCATAGACAAAATCCACCCCAATAGAATGGATATCCATCCGTCGGTACCGGCCGTTTCAGCTAAATCGCGGGGAAGGGATAGCATACCGACCCCGACTTGGCATTCAAATATAAGAAGAACGTATTGTTTCAAGGAGATTTGATTCATCGCGTATTTGCTCATTCGGAAACTCCGATACTTTTGATGACAACGTTAGGAGAATAATTTACGGTTGCTTCAGATAAAGCTTTTCCCCAGTGATCCTCTATCTTCATCCAATTTTTGTAATCGTGTGCCGACACATAAATCCCAAAACCAAACGGATCAACTTGATGCATCTGAGCTTTCTTAATTAAAGCCTCGCATTGTTTTTTCAGCTCTTGTTCAATGGCTTGTCCCAACATTTTGCCCTTTTTCTCCATGTCTAAGGTAAACATGCGTTCCGTTAAATCGATCATAACCTTCATCTGGATTTCGATTGTAAGCTGGCTTTCATCGAATTTTGATTTGAAGTTAACCTTTACTTTTTTAACATTGAAACTGACATAGGACATTTCTTCATCTGTATGAAACATCTCAGGAGGAAGGTGAAACGTTAACGGTATGGGATTGTTCGTTTTGCGCTGCAATAATAGCAATAGAGAACTTTCTTGTTTATTCAAAGAAGCAGCATAGGTACCATCTTTATGTAAAAGAGCGGTCCCTGAAATAACGAGATCATTCTTCTCTACTCTCATTTCAGTTATGCATGGCGTTATTGCATTATCCATCATTTGTTGATGGAATTTCTGTAGTGTAGTTAGCACTGAAATTCTGCTTCTATATGTGCTTTCTGTCAATTGTTTGATCACGTTACCTAATCGGCCTTTATCACTCATATTCGTATACATCACGTCTTTCAAATCCCCATCAACCACAATCACATTTGCATTAGTTTCATTTTTAGGATCGCGAAAGAAGACATCCAAGTAGGGTAATACATTGGTTTGTTGCACCAGTTTTTTCCCTATAAGAATACTTTGCAGTTTTCCAGATGCTAGATTGCCGTTTAGTTTCGACTCGAGTTTTTTCCTCGATTCACGGAATGTATCCGCAGTTGTGAATGTAATTTTATATCTTTCCTTAGCTACATTACTGAAGACAGGAGTTGATGCGTAGAGGAGTAACTTCTTTTCTTCATCAAAATCTATACCCACAGCAAAAGTAAACCGTTGATTCTCTATAGAACCTGACTTACCGCACCCGGTAATAAATAATAAAGCTGCACCTGTTAAGAAAATGCCATGCCATTTCTTCATAGTTTCTGTTCCTTTCTAACCCGATGAAACAACCATCCGTAGATCCATAGGAAAATGGGAAACACATAAGCGAAATATGCACCTGCCATCATCCACAATTTACCCATTTGATTAACTTGTGAAGAAGAAGGGAGGAAAAAGAATGACGATAGGAACCATAGGCACATGAAAATTCGTAATATATTTCGATGATCCTGCTTGCCGCATAATTGACTTACGCCCAGCACAGCTGTATACAGGTAGGGAATGATCGTCATAAATAATATAAACAAATAAATGGAAAGATACATGATTTCCAACCGTTCTAAGAACGGCAATCGGATGAGCTTCAGTAAGTTAAGGGTGGGATAGGTGTAATCTTTGATCTCATCTGGGGAAAACCTAACAAAGCTGATTAAGGTCACTATTACAAAAACAAACAGGGATAAAGAGTTTGCAATAATAATTCCTTTGGACGCTGATTTCTTGTCCTTTAGAAACGGATATAGAATGAAAGCCAGTTCAAACCCAAGGAAAGAAAGGATGGTTGATTTTACAGTAAGCAGAATGGGAAACAAGCCTTCTTTAGCGATTGGAAGAAGGAAAAGCCAGTTGGCATCTTTTAAACTAAACAACAACAAGAAAGGCATCCAGAAAGAGATAAGATAAACGAACTCAGCAAAGAGTCCGATTCCCCTTATTCCTTGCTTGGTAACCATATAGATGGGAATGATAAACAGAATCATCAAGATAAAGTTCCGTATATCCGGAAAAATCCATATCTGTATGATATGGATCGTTGAAAACATGACCACGCTTGCTGCAAATGCCGCGTACAGTATCCAAACAACATATAAACTTTTTCCTACCCATCTACCAAAGTATTTAGATAGAAGCTCGAATAACGTTTTTTCGGGATTTTTCTCCATAATTTTAATAATGACTAAGCTAAGAAGCATAGCCACAATCCAACCCAACAAAATAGATATCCATCCATCGGTACCGCCAGTTTTCGCTATATCGCGGGGAAGGGAAAGTACACCGATTCCCACTTGGGTTTTATAGATAATAAAGATATACTGTTTCAACGAAATTTGATTAAACGAATATTTATTCATGGCTGATCTTCACCTTCTCTGTTTGCACCCTGTCTGATAAGTTGAGTTGGATCAGCCGAGACTGGGCGTTTTTTCATTTTCCACATAGGGAGTCGAACCCATACGTCTTTCCAATCAGACAGTCGGATAGGAGCAATCGGACTTCCATAGGATATTCCAAATGATTCCATTGAAATAAGGTGAACCCCTATAATCATCAATCCGATTACAATGCCTACCATTCCGAACAAAGAGGCCAGAAGCATCATTGGAAAGCGAAGCATCCGTAGCGAGGAGGACATGTCGTAATCAGGGATAATAAAAGAGGAAATAGCCGTGACGGCAACGATAATCACCATAATATTACTTACAATTCCAGCTTGAACCGCCGCCTGACCGATGACAATACCCCCTACAACACCTATCGTTTGTCCAATTGGGCCCGGCAGACGTAGTCCTGCTTCCCTTAACATCTCCAGGCATAGCTCCATTAGTAATGCCTCTACAATTGGAGGAAAAGGTACCTTTGCTCTGGATTCCCCAATCGATACCAACAAATCCAAAGGAAGTACTTCATAATGAAATGAAACAATAGCTATATATACGGCCGATAAAGAGATTGTTGTAATTAAGGCTACATAGCGTAATAAACGCAGAAAACTGGCTATTAACCAGCGATTACTATAATCATCAACGCTTTGAAAGAACGACGAGAAGGTTACAGGAGCCACGATTACACTGGGGGAGTGGTCGACAACGACTGCTATTCTTCCTTGTAACATATGGGCTGCAGCAGAATCCGGACGTTCCGTCATAATTAACTGTGGAAACAGGCTTATCGGATGATCTTCAATAAACTCCGCTAATTCTCCCGTATTTAAAATGGCGTCCACATTTATTTGTAATAGTCGGTCCTCCATTTCTTTCACGAGATTAGGTTGTACAACATCTTCGAGATACATCATAGACACTCTCGTATTTCCCCGAGATCCGACGTTGCATTCTTTTATTTTCAATTCACGATTAGGAAGATAGCGTCTGATTAAGGCGATATTTTGCCCCGATGTCTCGACAAACCCTTGATGTGACCCCTTTAACGTGGATTCGATTTGCGGTTCTTTAATCGCTCTTTGAGGCCAGCCTTGTGTATGTAAAATAATTGAACGTGTCTGCCCATCAATAAGTAGGAGGCTTTTACCTTGAAAAATCGCGCTTTCAATATCTGACCATAAGGTGATAATTTCTGTTTTTGCAATTGAAATGGAAGAGTTCCAAATATCGTTAATCGAATTAATTTCATACATAAGGGGGGCTAAGACGTTATTATTAATCGCTGATTTATCAATGAGTCCATCCAAATAAACAAGAATGGCAGTGTCCCCTGTCTTTAATTGAAACTGACGTGTAACAAGATCTGGAGCAAAGGTAAAAAAAGCTTGCAGGGTAGCTATGTCATCTACAAGGACTCCTGAAATCGATTGATTAAGTGGAACGGATGATTTCTTTCTGAGATCAGATTTTATTCCTTTTAACCATCTCCGGATCATCACCATCCTCGCACCACCATTCCTATATGACATGTACACAAAATTTTCCCACATTTAGGCAAAATTATTCAGGATCAACAAACATAATCACATACTGACGATTTTTAATGTCGTAGTGATTTCTTTACTTCTTTCATACATTTCTTACAAAAATACACAGGAAATGAAATAATGAGCCTATTTATTTACGACTACATGAGGCTACACTTGGAACCAGAAGTTAACTGACCTATGGGGTGTCCAATCATCCTGCAGCTTCTTCACAAATGAAAACGCATGCAAAAAAAAGGAGATGAAAACGTATTGAAAATTAAGCAATCTTACCGTTTTACCAAGTTCGCTGCATTATTCACGACACTCCTCATGGCCGCACAGACGGTGGATTTAGGCATTCCTACAGCTCATGCCGCTTCGGCTACAGTTCAATCCGCCGACATGCAAGTTACGATTGACGACCAATTTCCAAGGGTCATTCAATACCAACTCCTGAGCAACGGAAAAATCATGTACGGTCAAGAGGACACTCTTTCCACGGTAAACATCAATGGCGTTTCTTATACGCCAGCGGTACAGTTCTCGATAGTAGCTGCTAATAAAGCAAACTATACACTTACTTTTGCTAGCATCAATGTTGTGCTAACCGTCGAGATTAAGGTTGTCGATAACGTGCTCAGCCTCAAAGTGACGGACATTCAAGAAAACGGTTCCACACTGGTCCGAACATTTGAAATTCCGAACCAAAGTCTGATCTCCATTCGCGATACGCAAGCAGGTGCGCAGGAAACAGGCGTCGATGTGCGTTCATGGAACAGCACGAAGGAAGAATACAATCTGCTTGCGAACAAAGCGCTGGATACCGCCCCGGTCGGGAAATCGTATCTGCTTCTGAATACGAACGAGCTTGCGGCGGCGATCTATAGCAACGCATTCGAATTTGTGCCTGATAATCAAAAAATCAGCCCGGCTTATAATGAATATGAGCAGCATGCCGTATACCAGACTGTTGCAAAAACCGGCTATAAGAAGCTGGGCGTTTGGAGCCATCCTTGGACATACCGGGAAATTTACGGCAGCAAGCAAGACATCGTTGAGCTCCCCTACGTGAAGGTAGCTATTAACGCAGATGCGAACTCGGACGGAGTCGTGAACTGGCAGGATGGCGGAATCGGCTACCGTAAAATTATGACGCTTCCTTACGGCTCCGACATTATCCCGAAAGTGTCGCCGCACATTTCCCACACCAGAATGCTGACGCAATGGCCATTCCTGCGTGTGCTTGATAATCTGAAGAAGTTTTATCTGTATTCGGACGGCTTTGGACAGCTCTTTGAGGTTAAAGGCCAGATGGAAGGAAATAATCTTCAGCCGGATTATGGCAGGAATTTCGATCCGAAAGCTGGCGGACAGACGGATCTGAACACATTAGCGACGGAAGCCTTAAAGTTAAATGCGTATGTAGGCATCCATATCAATCATAGAGAACTAAATCGCGCAGCGGATGCTTACAGCCCGGATAAGTCTCATGGGACATTAGACTGGAAAGGTATTGCCCCTATAGAGTTCATAAAGCGTTGGGATGATGCGATCGATAACGGGCCAACCGGTTTGGCTGCCAGAATCGCTGAAATTCGCCAGAACGTTCCGGGCTTGAAATGGACGTACCTCGATGTGTATAGCGGTAGTGGTTACGCTCAGTGGAAGCTGGCGCACGAATTGAACAAGAACGGTTTTATGATCGGCACGGAATTCAGTGGCGCACTCGACCGCTACAGCATTTGGAATCATGTCACGCAGAACGAAAGCAAAGTGCAAAGGTTCATCAGAAACCATGTGACCGATGAATTCATGTACGATCCGATTTTTCTTGGCAGCCGTCATGCAGGCTCCATGTCATATGGAGATGATGGAGGCGAAGATCAGGGAGATACGAACTTAACTGTCCAGGATCAGATGGAAGTCTTCTTTACGAATAACTTGCTCTTTAAATACATGCAGAATCACGAAATCATGAAGATGGATATTGATCAGACATTGAACCAGGCTACGAAAGTTACGTTCCAAGGCGGATTGACCGGTCAGGTTGTTGCTCCGGGTACCGTGACGAATGACGGGACTAATGTTACCAACAATCCTAAAGTTGAATTGAGGAAGAATGGAGCATTGATCGCAACGTACCAAAAAGAGTTTAAAAAGAAAATCATAGCAACCACCGCGGCAAATTATCACGGTAAGACTGTGACGCCTCAGCTGACTCAATATTTGCTTCCATGGGATCCTCAAACAGAGACCAAATTGTACCACTGGAACTCTGTAGGCGGTAATACGACATGGGCGCTTCCCGCTAGTTGGGCAGGCGTAACGACTGTGGATCTGTATAAGCTTACGGATACCGGTAAAGTATTGGTGACGAACTTGCCTGTAAACTCAGGTCAAGTGACGATCAATGCAGAAGCGAACACGCCTTACGTTGTTTATAAAGCAGGCCAGTCAGACGCGATCACGCCTGTAACAGGTTTGAACTTCGGCGAAGGCGGATTGACCAAAGACCCCGGATTCGACAGCCGGTTATTAAACAATTGGAACGTCACTTCAACCGGCGGCAGCACAAGTCATGTGTCCATCCAGACGGATGTTGGCGGGGGAACGTACCTGCAGGTGAAAGGGAACAACGGCGCCGATGCAACCATTGCCCAGACGCTAACCGGTTTAACGCCTGGCAAAACGTACCAGGCATCCGTATATGCGGAGGTCAAGAACGATCGGACGCTGACGATCGGAGTGAAGGACTATGGCGGTGCGGAAATGACTAATACGCTCACCAAGTCGAACATTCTGAACAAAGAAATGTATACGCCTCGAGGCGCGTCCGGACAGAGCTATATGCAGCGGATCTGGGTCAATTTTACCGTACCGGCCGGTTCTACGAGCGCAACCTTCTACATGAAAGCGAACGCGGTTGCCGGATCGACAACAGCGGAAGCGGATTTGGACGATATTCGTGTGGTCGAGCTTGTAAATAAGGCGCCGCAAGGCAGTCATTACTTCTTCGAAGATTTCGAAAGCAACCAGGAAAGTCTCACGCCGTTCGTCTATAACAGCGGGACTAATCAAATCACGAGATTGCATGCAGGATACACTTACAATACGCTGGGCGGAAACTCTTCGTTGAAAATGACAGCTGGCAATAACGCCTCTGGTGAAATCGTTCGTACGATTCCAACGAATCTTAAATTGCTGCCGAATACGACCTACACGGTAAGCTTCCCGTACAAATCGCAGTATGCGAACAGCTACAGCTTTGCGTTAACCAGCGGCTACGGATCGAGCGCCGTCGATCAGTTTAACGATACGCTCGACGTTGGTAAATACTTCTACAGCAAGACGTTTACGACGGGCAGCGCAGATGATTACAGCTTCCGCATTATCAAAAAACCCGGCGGTACGAGCTCAGATAACAATCAGGAGCTCCTCGTTGATGACTTTACTGTGGATTTGGGCGCAGTGACGTTTAACGAGACAGCAGATCAAACGTTTGACGATGGACAATTGGGCGGTTGGATCGCTGCATATGGCAACGGGCAAGTCCAGATATCGAACCAACAGCTATCCTTGAAAACGGATCGGTACGATACGATAGCGCTCGATCAGAACACACCGGATATCGCCGACGGCGAAATGACGTTCACGATCACGCCGCAATCCGGCAATACAGCGGGTGCTGTCATCCGTTACACCGGGCCGGACAGCTATACCAAAATCTATTATGATTCGGCTGCAGGCGGTTGGTTCTATATGGATCCGCAAGGGCACAAGGGAACAATAAACGATCCCCCTCCGGGAGAAAACAACGGCATTCATCTGACCCAAGGCATTCCGCATCTGGTGAAACTGACGTATACGGGCAGCCGTTATAAGCTCCAGGTTGATCAAGTATTGCTCTATGACGGCAATATTTCGCTACTAAAAACAAAGGCAGGCCGAACTGGATTCTACGTAGACAAATCGAATGTACTCATCGATAATGTGACGATGAGAAATCTGGGAGCATCGTCGGGATCGACGCCGATTACACCGACACCGACTGTGGATGACTTCGAATATGAGTTCAAGCCGGTTGATGCTGCTACAGGTAAATATGTCATTAAGGCTTTTACGGGTGCGGGTGTACCGATTGATATTAAAGATGCGGAGATCACGGTAACAAGTGAAAACCAGGGTGTGATTACGGTAGGCGCTTCAAACCTGCTGACCGCTGTTTCACAAGGTATAGCAAAGATTAACATCAGAGTAGTAATAGGCGGACGTTCTATTGAAGAGATTACTTATCTTTTTGTTGATCAGTCAGGAAATATAGTTGCGGCTCCCTATTTAACTAAAATTGACTTAACCCTGAACAAAAATACAATTAAACTCAACAATCCAATCGTTGCCACACTTAATGGCTTATTAAGTACAGGAGAAACCGCTGATTTATCAAGGGCTACTGTAGCATATCAATTTAGCGATTCAAGGTTATCTGTTGTTGAAGGCAGCAATACGATCATTGTTAAAGGCGAACTTGGTACTGGGTTTAATGCAACCGTTGCTGTAAGGGTTACATTAGACGGGATGACCGTTATAAGTAATCCTATGTCAATAAAAGCAGTTGTTGATACTGTCCCTCAGTCACAAATGACGGCAACAGCGACAAGTCAGGAAACGGGTGACGAAGCCTTAATGGCAATTGACGGAAACCCGGGAACGATCTGGCATACAAAGTGGGATAAATCCGACGTTCTCCCCCAATCGATTACCTTAAACCTTGGAGGAACCTACAAGATCAATAAAGTCGCGTATTTACCAAGGCAATCTGGCGGTAACGGAATTATTACAGGCTATAACGTGTATGTAAGTACGGATGGGGTATCCTTTACTAAAGTTGCAAGTGGAAATTGGGTTAACAACATTGCGTTGAAATACGCAACATTTACTTCGACCAATGCATCCTATGTCAAGCTCGAAGCAACAGCGGGCGGTAACGGATTTGCATCGGCTGCAGAGATCAATGTAATGCTTACAACGCCGGATACGCCGCCGCCTGCGACGTCCGCTGTCCTATCGCCGGCAGCACCGGATGGAGCAAATGACTGGTACGTTCATCCGGTTTCCCTAAGCCTTATCACTGCCGACAATGTGTTTGGCTTAGCCAAGATGGAGTACAGTCTGGATGGCGGGGCTACTTGGCAAAACTATTCGTCGCCTGTGACGTTGAGTCAAGACGGCAAGTATACCGTGAGTTACCGTTCAACGGACAAGGCCGGCAACGTAGAAGCGCCGAAAACGATCAGTTTCAATTTGGATGCGGTTGCTCCAACAATCACCGTGACCGGAGTCGTGTATGGTACGATTAGTGATGCCGGTGATATTGCTCCAATCATTACATTGAGCGATAACCTGTCCGGGGTTGACAACAGCAATACTACAGTTATGTTGGATACGTTGGTGGTGCAGCAAGGAACAACGATTCCTCTCTATACGCTGCCGCTCGGTTCGCACACGTTGATCGTAACGGCGAGCGATTTGGCAGGGAACACAGGCAGCCAAACCGTAGTATTTCAGACCACGACAAGCGTCGACTCCATAATGGCATTAGTAACGCGCTTTAAGAATGCGGGGTGGATCGATAATGCGGGTATTGCGAATAGCTTACAGAGCAAATTGACTAAGAACAATTTGACTGCTTTTGTGAATGAAGTGAAGGCTCAGAGCGGCAAGCATATTGGAAGCGAAGCCGCAAGCTACTTACTGCGGGATGCTCAATATTTGTTGTCCCAAAATTAATTAGCATGTTTTGCTTTATCTGAAGTTGGTAATGGAAAACAAGGAACTGACAATCGCGCAAATCGCGCAAATGCATAAATGGGCAGCCTCTTCGCGGGCTGCCCATATTTTATTATGGACGTGTATACTGACGATTTTTAATGTCGTAGTGATTTCTTTACTTCTATCCTGCATTTCTTACGAAAATACACAGGAAATGAAATAAAGAGCCTATTCATTATTAGCTTCGTGAGGCTACACTCAGAGAATCGCAGCTGACGAATCTGACCTATGGGGTGTCCAATCAACATGCAGCCTCTTCAAAAATGAAAACGCATGCAAAAATGGGCATGTACAAAGAACTGGAGAAAGTAACCGGCGTGAAGGTCGAATTTCATGAGAAGTGTTGCTTTCGGCTACGACCCGAATTTTTTGTAAAGGGGGTGACTTATTACCGAACGGTACCAGACCAGGTGTTTAGTTATTCCGATTTATACATAAGGAGATGAAAAAGTGTTGAAAACTAAGCAATCTTTCCGTTTTACCAAGTTCGCTGCATTATTCGCGACAATCCTCATGGCCGCACAGACGGTGGATTTAGGCATTCCTACAGCTCATGCCGCTTCGGCTACAGTTCAATCCGCCGACATGCAAGTTACGATTGACGACCAATTTCCAAGGGTCATTCAATACCAACTCCTGAGCAACGGAAAAATCATGTACGGTCAAGAGGACACTCTTTCTACGGTAAATATCAATGGCGTTTCTTATACGCCAGCAGTACAGTTCTCGAAAATAGCTGCTAATAAAGCAAACTATACACTTACTTTTGCTAGCATCAATGTTGTGATAACCGTCGAGATTGAGGTTGTCGATAACGTGCTCAGCTTCAAAGTGACGGACATTCAAGAAAACGGTTCCACACTGGTCCGAACATTTGAAATTCCGAACCAAAGTCTGATCTCCATTCGCGATACGCAAGCAGGCGCGCAAGAAACAGGCGTCGATGTGCGGTCATGGAACAGCACGAAGGAAGAATACAATCTGCTTGCGAACAAAGCGCTGGATACCGCCCCGGTCGGGAAATCGTATGTGCTTCTGAATACGAATGAGCTTGCGGCGGCGATCTATAGCAACGCATTCGAATTTGTGCCTGATAATCAAAAAATCAGCCCGGCTTATAATGATTATGAGCAGCATGCCGTATATCAGACTGTTGCAAAAACCGGCTATAAGAAGCTGGGCGTTTGGAGCCATCCTTGGACATACCGGGAAATTTACGGCAGCAAGCAAGACATCGTTGAGCTCCCCTACTTGAAGGTAGCTATTAACGCCGATGCGAACTCGGACGGAGTCGTGAACTGGCAGGATGGCGGAATCGGCTACCGGAAAATTATGACGCTTCCTTACGGCTCCGACATTATCCCGAAGGTGTCGCCGCACATTTCCCACACCAGAATGCTGACGCAATGGCCATTCCTGCGTGTGCTTGATAATCTGAAGAAGTTTTATCTGTATTCGGACGGCTTTGGACAGCTCTTTGAGGTTAAAGGCCAGATGGAAGGAAATAATCTTCAGCCGGATTATGGCAGGAATTTCGATCCGAAAGCTGGCGGACAGACGGATCTGAACACATTAGCGACGGAAGCCTTAAAGTTAAATGCGTATGTAGGCATCCATATCAATCATAGAGAACTAAATCGAGCGGCGGATGCTTACAGCCCGGATAAGTCTCATGGGACATTAGACTGGAAAGGTATTGCCCCTATAGAGTTCATAAAGCGCTGGGATGATGCGATCGATAACGGGCCAACCGGTTTGGCTGCCAGAATCGCTGAAATTCGCCAGAACGTTCCGGGCTTGAAATGGACGTACCTCGATGTGTATAGCGGTAGTGGTTACGCTCAGTGGAAGCTTGCGCACGAATTGAACAAGAATGGTTTTATGATCGGCACGGAATTCAGTGGCGCACTCGATCGCTACAGCATTTGGAATCATGTCACGCAGAACGAAAGCAAAGTGGAAAGGTTCATCAGAAACCATGTGACCGATGAATTCATGTACGATCCGATTTTGCTTGGCAGCCGTCATGCAGGCTCCATGTCATATGGAGACGATGGAGGCGAAGATCAGGGAGATAGTAACTTAACTGTCCAGGATCAGATGGAAGTCTTCTTTACGAATAACTTGATCTATAAATACATGCAGAATCACGAAATCATGAAGATGAACATCGATCAGACGTTGAATCAAACGACAAGTGTTACCTTCCAAGGGGGTTTGACTGGTCAAGTCGTGACTCCGGGTACGGTAACGAATGACGGGACGAATGTTACCAACAATCCTAAAGTTGAATTGAGGAAGAATGGAGCATTAATCGCAACGTACCAAAAAGAGTTTAAAAAGAAAATCATACCAACCACTGATGCAAATTATCACCCTAAGACTGTGACGCCTCAGCTGACACAATATTTACTTCCATGGGATCCTCAAACCGAAACCAAATTGTACCACTGGAATTCTGTTGGGGGTAATACGACATGGGCACTTCCCGCTAGTTGGACAGGCGTAACGACTGTGGATCTGTATAAGCTTACGGATACCGGTAAAGTATTGGTGACGAACTTGCCTGTAAACTCAGATCAAGTGACGATCAATGCAGAAGCGAACACGCCTTACGTTGTTTATAAAGCAGGCCAGTCAGACGCGATCACGCCTGTAACAGCTTTGAAGTTCGGCGAAGGCGGATTGACCAAAGACCCGGGATTCGATAGCCGGTTATTAAACAATTGGAACGTCACTTCAACCGGCGGCAGCACAAGTCATGTGTCCATCCAGACGGATGTAGGCGGGGGAACGTACCTGCAGGTGAAAGGGAACAATGGCGCCGATGCAACCATTGCCCAGACGCTAACCGGTTTAACGCCGGGCAAAACGTACCAGGCATCCGTATATGCGGAGGTCAAAAATGGTCGGACGCTGACGATCGGAGTGAAGGACTATGGCGGTGCGGAAATGACCAATACGCTCACCAAGTCGAACATTCTGAACAAGGAATTCAATACGCCTCGAGGTGCGTCAGGACAGAGCTATATGCAGCGGATCTGGGTCGATTTTACCGTGCCGGCCGGTTCTACGAGCGCAACCTTCTATATGAAAGCGAACGCTGTTGCCGGATCGACAACAGCGGAAGCGGATTTGGACGATATTCGTGTGGTCGAGCTTGTAAATAAGGCGCCGCAAGGCAGTCATTACTTCTTCGAAAATTTCGAAAGCAACCAGGAAAGTTTCACGCCGTTCGTCTATAACAGCGGAACTAATCAAATATCGAGATTGCATGCAGGATACACTTACAATACGCTCAATGGAAACTATTCGTTTAAAATGACTGCCAGCAATGGTCATCTGGGTGAAATCGTTCGCACGATTCCAACGAATCTTAAATTGCTGCCGAATACGACCTACACGGTAAGCTTCCCGTACAAATCGCAGTATGCGAACAGCTACAGCTTTGCGTTAACCAGCGGCTACGGATCGAGCGCCGTCGATCAGTTCAATGATACGCTCGACGTTGGTAAATACTTCTACAGCAAGACGTTTACGACGGGCAGCGCAGATGATTACAGCTTCCGCATTATCAAAAAAGCCGGTGGCTTAAGCGTGGATAACAATCAGGAGCTCCTTATCGACGACTTTACCGTGGATGCAGGCACAGTGACGCCGGTCGAGACAGCGGATCAGACGTTCGACAACGGACAGTTGGGCGGTTGGATCGCTGCATATGGCAACGGGCAAGTCCAGATATCGAACCAGCAGCTCTCCTTGAAAACGGATCGGTACGATACGATAGCGCTCGATCAGAATACACCGGATATCGCCGACGGCGAAATGACGTTCACGATCACGCCGCAATCCGGCAATACAGCGGGTGCCGTCATCCGTTACACCGGGCCGGACAGCTATACCAAAATCTATTATGATGCGGCTGCAGGCGGTTGGTTCTATATGGATCCGCAAGGGCACACGGGAACAATAAACGATCCCCCTCCGGGAGAAAACAACGGCATACATCTGACCCAAGGCATTCCACATTTGGTGAAATTGACGTATACGGGCAGCCGTTATAAGCTCCAGGTTGATCAAGTATTGCTCTATGACGGCGATATTTCAGCGCTGAAAACGACAGCCGGACGCACTGGCTTCGCGGTCAGCAACAAGACCAACGTAAACATCGATAATGTGACCTTGAAAAATATAGGTATATCATCGGGAGCGACTCCGATAACGCCAACTCCGCCAACAGGAGGTCCACAATCGTCGCCGGGCAAAATTTTGCTTGACTCGTACGATGACGCTTTTGTTCGGGATGGTGTCAATGCGAATACGAATTATGGAATTTTGCCGACGATGGAGATCAAAAACGACGTTACTCCCGACTGGTCCCGTGAGTCCTATGTTAAATTCGATCTCTCATCCGTGACGAGTTCCGTATATAGCGCAAAAATCAAATTGAATATGGTAACTACCGGCTCGGCGGCTCCTAATCAAGTCGTAGAGTTGATCAGCAATAATTCATGGTCGGAGAATACGATTACCTGGAATAATAAACCGGCTTCAACAGGAACCGTATTAGCTACTTTTTCCCCAACTATGGGCTTACATGAAATCGATGTGACGAGCCAAGTCAATTCCGCTTTGGCCAACGATAAAAAGCTTTCCTTGAGAATATTTGGCGCAACGAAAAGTACGACTAGCACCAGCTACGGAGCTTTCGAGAATGTGGCGGCCAGCAATCGTCCTGTTCTGGAGCTTACCGCCATGCAAACACCGGTCGAGAACAATGAATCGGTTCTCATTCCTCATTCACAAATGACGGCAACAGCGACGAGTCAAGAGACGGTTAAAGCTAATAATGCTGCGTCAAACGTATTGGACGGAAATTCAATGACGATGTGGCATACCCGTTGGGGTCAAGTCGATCCGTTGCCTCAGAGCATCACATTGAATATGGGCGGAACATACAAGGTAACGAAGCTGAGCTACTTGCCCAGACAAGATGGACAAACGAACGGCAGAATTACGTCCTACAACATTTATACGAGTACGGATAATGTGAACTATACTAAGGTAATAAGCGGAACGTGGACTGCGGATACGAGCTTGAAGCAAGCGGTGTTTGGTCCAGTATCGGCAGCTTATATCAAGCTGGAGGCGACTGCGGGAGTGAACAACTACGCCTCGGCAGCAGAAATTAATGTCTATAAGATTAACGATGT
Organism: Paenibacillus sp. J22P51; assembly: GCF_059692215.1. NCBI lineage: Bacteria > Bacillati > Bacillota > Bacilli > Caryophanales > Paenibacillaceae > Paenibacillus > Paenibacillus sp. J22P51. The sequence continues at coordinate 594,787 of NZ_JCAUAZ010000002.1, forward strand.
TCCCGTCCATTCTATTGCAGTTAGCGGCGAGAACGGAAAAACTTTAATCAACCAGGTGAACGGAACGCTGCAAATGACCGCTGCGGTGCAGCCGAATAATGCCACCAACAAGGCGGTTACATGGGCTGTTTATGGCGACAATGGGACGACTACCGATGCGGCGACGATTGATGCGAGCGGTCTTCTCACCGCTCATAAAAACGGAGTCGTAACTGTAGTCGCTCAAGCGGCTGACAATTCCGGCGTTAAGGGCCAAGTTAATGTAACGATCAATACGCCTGTAACGATCATCGATACAACGCCGCCTGTGACGACAGCTACCGCAGCGCCGGCAGCACCAGACGGCCCGAACGGCACTTACGTGAATCCGGTCACGGTCACCTTGGTCAGTTACGACAGCTTATCGGGTGTGGCCAAAACCGAGATCAGCCTGGACAACGGGGCTTCCTGGCAGCTGTATACGGCGCCCGTTACGTTCGACACAAACGGCACCTATAACCTGCTCTACAAGTCTACAGACCAAGCGGGAAATGTCGAGCTACCTCAGCTGTTAGGCTTTACGCTCGCGACGAACGCCGTCAAGGTGCAGCTCAAGGACAGCGTTGGCAATCCGCTCAGTGGCGGCAACGTGATGTATTATGACGGCGGCTGGAAAGATTTCGGCATCACCGACGCTTCCGGATCGGTAAGCAAATCGCTGCCGAAAAAGTCCTATACATTCGCGTTGACGTATGAAGGGACACGCAGCGAGAAGGTGCAAAATACCAGTACCAACGCTGTCGTCGGCTTCAAGACGGTGAAAACCAAGGTGCAGCTGAAGGACAGCCAAGGTAATCCGCTTGACGGCGGTGCGGCCTCTTATTATGCCGGCAGCTGGCGGACGATCGGCAGCACGAGCGGCGGCGAGATCAGCAAGGAATTGCTGCCTGGGTCCTACACATTTGCGCTGACGTATGAAGGGACACGCAACGAGAAGGTGCAAAATACGGGTACCGACGCTGTCGTCGGCTTCCAGACGGTGAACGTCAAGGTGGAGCTGAAGGACAGCCAAGGGAATCCACTTGATGGCGGTACGGGCTCTTATTATGCCGGCAGCTGGCGGACGATCGGCAGCACGAGTGGCGGAGTGTTCAGCAAGGAATTGCTGCCCGGGTCCTACACATTTGCAATGAAATACGAAGGCACGTACAAGGAGAAGGTGCAAGATACGTCAACGAACGCCGTCGTCGGCTTCCAGACGGTGAACGTCAAGCTTCAGTTGAAGGACAGTCAAGGGAATCCGCTTAATGGTGGTGTTGCCTCCTATTATGCAGGCAGTTGGCGGACGATCGGAAGCACAAGCAGCGGCGAGATTAGCAAGGAGCTGCTGTCCGGGTCCTACACATTTGCGATGACATACGAAGGCACATACAAGGAAAAAGTGCAGGATACGTCGACGAACGCTGTCATCGGCTTCCAGACGGTGAACGTCAAGGTGCAGCTGAAGGACAGCCAAGGGAATCCGCTTAATGGTGGTGTTGCCTCCTATTATGCAGGCAGTTGGCGGACGATCGGAAGCACGAGTGGCGGTGAGGTAAGCAAGGAACTTCTGCCCGGATCTTATACGTTCGGGATCTCCTACGGAGGGACACACAAGGAAAGCGTGACTGACACCTCTTCCAATCCGACGGTTGTTTTTCAGCAGTAAATAAGTCTATAGGTGAACCATCTTCGAGGGCTATCCTCCGAGTTCGAACGGAATCGGTCGGCCGGGGATAGCCCTTCCTCACGGAAATAACTTTCGTAACCAAAAAGGACTTCTATAAAAAGTTTTTCTCTTGAAAATGTACACTGACGATTTTTAATGTCTTAGTGATTTCTTTTCTTCTATCCTGCATTTCTTATGAAAATACACATGATATGAAATAAAGAGCCTATTCATATTCGGCTTCGTGAAGCTACACTTGAAACCAGAAGCAAGGACAACAATGATCTGACTTCACTTAGACACACACTCATTCATTATTAAGGGAGGCAAGGACAATGAAGAGAAAAATGAAACAAGTAAGTTTCGTCATGTTGGTTTCCTTACTCGCAGTTTCTGTAACCGCTTGCAGCGGTAACAGCGGAGGTACATCTTTATCGTCACCGCAGTCGGGCACCGATTCGCAACCGCCGAAACTGACCAATCTGACTTATTGGGTAGCGAACCAATCCGCAACCGCTTCGGTGATGAAAACATTCGCCGAAATGGAATTGTATAAGGAGCTTGAAAAAATAACTGGCGTGAAGGTTGAATTCCAGCATCCTCCGCTCGATGCTCAGCAGGCAAAAGAACAGTTCAACTTAATGATCGCTTCCAACCAGCTGCCGGACGTCATTGAGAGAGGCTGGACGGGCTATCCGGGCGGACCAGAAAAAGCGATTCAAGACAACAAAATTATCAAGTTGAACGATTTGATCGACAAATACGCGCCAAACCTAAAAAAACTGTTGAGCGAGCATCCGGATTGGAAAAAGCAAATCATGACGGACGATGGCAGCATCTACTCGTTCCCGTACCTGCGTGGCGGCGACAAAGTCAGAGTGTTCTTCGGTCCGGGCTTACGTCAGGACTGGCTGGACAAACTGGGTTTGAATATGCCGACAACGATCGACGAATGGTACACTGTTTTGAAAGCGTTTAAAGAGAAAGATCCGAACGGCAACGGCAAAGCGGACGAAATCCCGATCTACCTCGACAAAGCGTTATTCAGCTCCGACGCTCCGTTCCTCGGCGCATGGGGCATCAACTACGGCTATTATCAAGACGGCGGCAAAGTGAAGTATGGCCCGATCCAGCCGGAGTTTAAAGACTTCCTTGCAACGATGAGCAAATGGTACAAGGAAGGTCTGCTTGATAAGGATTTCGCAGCTCCGAACGAAAAATTGTTCGATAACAAAATGACGACGAACCTGCTGGGGGCATCCGCTTTCTATACCGGAGGGGGCATCGGCAGGTACATGAACCTGATGAAGGACAAAGACCCGAGCTTCAATCTGGTCGCCGCTCCCTATCCCGTATTGAAAGCCGGCGATAAATCAATTTGGGGCCAAAAAGATTTTGCATTCAATGGTCTCGGCGCCGCCATCACGACTAGTAACAAAAATCCGATCGAAACGGTCAAATGGCTAGATTACGCTTACGGTGAAAAAGGCGAGCTACTATTCAACTACGGCAAAGAAGGCGCGAGCTATAAAATGGAAAACGGCAAGGCCGTATTCTTGCCGGAAGTCCTCAACCCGCCAAGCGGAGTCACCCTTGTGCAATCGTTAGCGAAGCATGTCCGTGCGACTACGAGTGCGCCATTCGTGCTCAGCGACAACTTCCAAATGCAGTATCTCGGACTGCCGCAGCAGAGAGACGCAATGGCAATCTGGTCGAAGCCGACGGCTGAACGTAAATTACCGCTCATTACGCCAACGCAGGAAGAGAGCAGCAAATTCGCTTCGATCATGACGGATATTCAGACGTATCAAGACGAAATGTTTCTCAAGTTCATCATGGGCGTGGAGCCGATCGATAACTTTGACAAATACGTCAAGAAGATTCAGAGCATGGGTATCGAGGATGGAATCAAAATTCAACAAGCGGCTCTTGAACGCTTCAGCAAGCGTTAATCGAGAGTTGGGATTGGAAGATGAAATAGGTTCAGGAAAGTCTCAATAGTATTTGGAGGATGTAGCCCAAGCGCAGGCGCGGGAGCATTCTCTCTTTTTGTCTGGCTTTTTATTGCATTTCATCTATACGTTAGCGCGAAAATGCTGGGGTGAAACCCCGACATACTTTTTGAACAAGCGAGAGAAGTAGAATACATCTTTGAATCCAAGCGAAACCGCTGTTTGTTTCACTGATTGATGGGTGTTTAGCAGCATATTTTTGGCTTCTGAGATTTTGAGCCTGTGCACATATTCGTGAAGTGAGTAGCCTGTAGCCTTGTGAATCATCCGGCGCAGCGTTGATAAAGAAATATGATGGCGATCGCAAACCTCATCGGCTTCAAACGGTTGATGGATTGAGGCGGCAATGTCATCTAATAATATGGCCATGGTGTCATTGGACTTGGCTTGGAGGCTTGTTTGGCTGCTCAGTACGAATTCGTAAATTAGTGATTCCAAGAGTAAGGATGCTCGGTCCAGATTGGCGGGGTCGCCGATTTCCATCAACATAAAGATGCGGTCGATTTTGCTTTGCTGCGCGTCATCGGTGCTCACTTGCCGAACTCGGTCCGGTTCAGTCAGCCAAGTGTCGAGCCACTCTCCAATGCGTGATCCTTCAATTGTGAAATAATACTCGTCCCACATTTCATTGTGATCAGGTCCATAGTCGAAAGAAGCGCCGGGGAAGAAGAGGAAGAAGCTGCCTTTACCAACCTTCTGTTTCTCACCGTCATTCACCTGATAAGTGCCGGAGCCTCCAGCGATGTAGACGAACGCATAATGCCTAAAGACAGCCTTGCGCCGATATAGCGTACGATTAGGCAAATGGCCGACGTTGATCATGGCAAGTGATTTTACATTCAGCATACTTTTATCGGTCGAACGGTCAATAATGCGCTTTTGTTTTGAACTGATCGTATAGTCCATGTATGTGGTCATGATGGCTATTTTACCTCCAGAAGGTGAATGATATTCTGATTGTATAGTACAAATGTCCATCAAAGCAACCATACCTAGGAGGATGTACACTCATGATCGTATCAAAAACGAAAATTGGCATCATTGGTCTCGGATCGATATCCGACTTGCACCTGCAATCGTATCAGAAGCTGGAAGAAGTGGAACTGTATGCGGTTTGCGATTTGAATGGGGCGCGGGCGGAGGAGAAAGCAAAGCAATACGGAATCTCTCATGTGTACACGGATTACAGGGAGCTTCTGGCTAATCCAGAAGTGGAAGCGATTAGTATTTGCACGTGGAACAATACGCATGCTGAGATCAGCATTGCCGCTTTACGCGCTGGTAAGCATGTGTTGGTAGAGAAACCTTTGTGCCGTACAGTCGAAGAAGCGCTTCAGATTCAAGAGGCGGTGCTTGAGACTGGCAAGACACTTCAAGTTGGCTTCGTGCGCCGATACGATGCAAATGCACAGCTCGTGAAACGGTTTATCGACAACGGCGAGCTGGGAGAAATATACTATGCGAAGGCTTCCTCCCTCCGCAGGCTCGGTAATCCGGGAGGCTGGTTCGCGGATCAAGAGCGCTCTGGCGGGGGACCTCTCATCGATATCGGCGTACATTTCATCGATCTGTGCTGGTATTTGATGGGGCGGCCGAAGCCTGTTTCTGTCAGTGGCAATTCATACAAGAAGTTGGGGAATCGAGCTCATGTTCGCAACCTGTCGTTCTACAAGGCTGCAGACTATGATCCAAACACGAACGGCGTTGAGGATATGGCCAACGCGTTGATCCGTTTCGAGAATGGGGCCTCTCTGCTCGTAGACGTGAGCTTTACACTGCACGCTAATAAAGGTGAGTCTACTGTGAAATTATACGGAGATCAAGGTGGCGTAGAGGTGGAGCCAGAACTAATTTTCATTACAGAGAAGCATGACACGATTTTGAATGTAACACCGCAGACGAATCATAAATCGATCAATGTGACGGAAGCGTTCTATAACGAAGTTAGTCATTTCGTCTCCTGCTGCCGTACGGGGTGTACACCGATCAGTCCGGTTGAGGATGGCGTTACGATGATGAGAATGTTATGCGCTATCTATGAATCAGCAGCCAAAGGGACAGAGATTCAGCTATAACCAACCAATCATAAGGAAATTGAGGGTGATGAGGATGAAACTAGGCGTCAGTACATATAGTTTGGTCCGTGCTTTGAAATCTGGAGAAATGGACATTCTGGGTGTGATCGATTGGATTGCCGACCAAGGAGGCGAGCATGTTGAGATCGTGCCGTCCGGATTCGAACTGGCAGGTAAGCCAGAGATAGCTTATGCGATTCGGAGTAAGGCGCAGTCGCGTGGAATCGATATATCGAATTATGCGATCGGGGCCAATTTTAAGACCGACACACAGGAAGCCTATGAGCAGGAGATAGCGCGTGTGAAGGAGGAAGTCGATCTTGCGGCGATACTAGGTGTTAAGCGGATGCGGCATGACGTCGCACGTAGCAGCGACAATTCCATTGGCAGCTTTAACCGAGAGTTGAATCGTTTAGTAGAGGCATGCAGGCAAATTGCGGATTACGCTGCACAGTACGACATCGTGACTAGCGTCGAGAATCACGGCTATTTCATACAGGCAAGTGATCGGGTGCAGGCTCTGGTTCAAGCTGTCGATCGTCCGAACTTCCGCACAACGCTGGATGTCGGCAATTTCATGTGCGTCGATGAAAATTCGGTGGCGGCTGTGAAGAACAACCTGCCATATGCTTCTATAGTACATGTGAAAGACTTTTATCTCCGTCCTTCTTATTTGAATCCGGGTGAAGGCTGGTTTAAGACGACAAGCGGCAATTATTTGCGCGGTGCCATTGTTGGTCACGGAGACATCGATATGAGGGAAGTGCTTCGTGTGGTCAAAAACTCCGGCTATGACGGGTACATTTCGCTTGAATTCGAAGGAATGGAAGAATGCAAAGTTGGTACGAAGATCGGTCTCGACAACATAAGAAGATTGTGGGAAGAGGTCTAGCATGATTTAAAAGAAGGGGAGAGATTACAAATGGCAAATCGTCATCCGAAGAAAAAATAAATGGCTTCCCAACTTTATCATCGAATTGCTCCGCCGGAAGGTCAAGTCCGTGGCGGGGCTTTTTTTGAATTTATGGAGAATAGTTAACTATTTCATTCGAAAATTGAGCCTTGCATTCGACAAGCGTTGTCGGTTAGAGTAAATATTTGGGAGGAATGATTACCGTCACCTTATTTATTTCGGTTAATGTCGACTATAACGAGGATTTAATTGCCGATCACATAGACTTCTTCAATTGATGGGTTACAATATTTAAAAAGTAAATCTAAGAAATGAGTGTGTCCTATTTTGAAAATGCCTCTAATTTTACGTCTTATAAACAGTCGTAGAAGCTCACTTTTGACGATGATCGCCTCCAATTTGTTCATCTTATTGATACCACTTGCAATGGGGCTGTTTTTATATACCAAAGTGGAACAAAGTCTGGAGAATAGCACAAATCGTTCCAATGCGGCGATGCTGGAGCAGTTGAAGATGTCGCTGGACAATAAGTTGTCTGAAGTTGATATTTTAATGCGCCAGGTCGCACTCGACCCCAAGCTGGAATATATGCTTAAAATCCCTGCCAATGCTGATGATGTTGATAAATACGAGTTCGTTCAATTCAAGCAGGATAAGATGAGCAGGTATCGCAGTATGACCAGCAGTTTTATCTTTGATTATTATGTCTATTTCGCAAGCAGCGACACGATTGTTAAGGACGATTTGTTGACAGATTCGCGGACGTTTTATTCCACCTATTACGCCATGAAGAACATGTCGTATGATCATTGGCGAATGCTCTTGCAACAAGAGCATAAAATGTCCTACTTACCTGTTGCTTCACTTTCCACTAGTGTCGATCCGTATACAAACAGGGAATATAAGCCAAAAGAAGTTATCACCTATATGCAATCGCTGCCCGTCCTTTCGCAATCTGACAATTTAGGCTGTTTTATCGTGTTGATTGACGTCGATCAGGTTAAACAAATGTTCGCCAATCTTGAATCAGCAAGTCATAGCGCCATTTACATCATTGATGATACAGGGAAAACGATCATGGGTACCAGTGAAACGCCGTTTCCATCTGATTTACTAAGCCGCATGGAAGAAAGGACGGTTCCGTTCGAATATCGGTTTGATGGAGCAGATCAAATGGTGTCGTTTACGTCCTCGCAAAAAGCTGGCTGGAAATATGTTTCCATAACGCCAAACAACGTTTTTATGCAGCAGGTCAATCAAATTAAAAAATGGTCGATCGGGCTGTTCGTCCTCTGTTTGATTGCCGGGCTGTTAGCCGTAATTGTTGGGGCCTACCGCAATTATAAGCCTCTTCAAAAGACCGTGAATGCGATTATGAGCGGAAAAGATATGATCAAGCGCCCCCCCTCTAACGAATATGAGTTTATCCGGCAAACGATCGAAGGCTCAATCCACGAAGAGAAAAACTTGCGAAGCACTTTGGCGCAGCAAATCCCTTTCATCCGGGCTAACTACTTGTCCCGTCTTTTACAGGGTTATATGGACGTTGACGTTTCTGCGGAAAGCGAAGATACGCTCAAGTATATGGAGCTAGCGTTTGTAAGCGACCGTTTTGCCATCATCCTTATCAAGATCGAGGACATTCATGGCTTTACCAAAGAAGAATCCGAAAAGGAATGGGCGTGTGTAAGGTTTATTGTGTCGAACATCGGTGTTGATTTGATTGAACTTAATCATAAGGGATTCGCTGTCGAACTTGACCGTGATCGGCTCGCATTTCTTGTTAACCTGGAGGCAGGTCGAGATGAACTAGCCGAATCTGATATTCGGGAAATCGCCCAGTCACTCTACAGCGTTATCTCGCAAAGGTTCAAAATTGACTTGACAGTGGCGACCGGGGGGATTCACCAGGGTCCCAAAGCGATTCGCAATTCTTACCCGGAAGCGCTGGCGGCTCTTGAATATCGACTCATTGTGGGGAAAAATGCCATTATCCATTTCGAAGATATTATCGATGCCAAGCAACACTACTATTATCCGCTTGAAATCGAGATACAGCTCACCAATTTCGTTCGAAGCGGCGACACCGACAATGTTGAGAAACTGCTCGATAAGATTTATTCGATGAATTTCGATTCAAGCCACATGACACCGGAATTGGGAAAATGCCTGTTCTTTAACGTAACGAGTACGTTTTTGAAAATCCTCAACTCCACGAATACGAACCAGGAAGAAGTGCTTGGAGCGGACTTTGATCCGATCAAAGCGGTGTTCAGCTATCCGACGGCGCAAGGCATGCACTTAAAAACGAAGGAGTTGTATGAAACACTTACGCGCTCGTTCAATGTGGACCGATCCGATCACAATACGCAACTGCTGCAGGAGATTATTACCCTGATTGACTCTAGTATCGATGATCCGAATCTCGGACTAGCGCATATCGCGGATCGTTTCGGGATGACTCCGCAATATATTTCCACTTTCTTCAAAAAAAATCAAGGGCAAAATTTGTTAGATTATGTGACGCATAAGCGGATCGAAATCGCGAAACAACTGCTGGGAAGCAAGGATCTGACCATTGCGCAAATCGCGGAAAAGCTCGGATATAATAATTATGTCGTATTCATCCGCGCCTTCAAAAAGCTGGAGGGCATTACGCCGGGCAAATACCGTGAAACGATGATGCCAGCCAAAAACGGTTCAGACATATAAAAGGGCAGCCTCTTCGCGGGCTGCCCATATTTCATTATGTACGTATACTGACGATTTTTAATGTCTAGTGATTTCTTTACTTCTATCCCGCATTTCTTACGAAAATACACAGGAAATGAAATATAGAGCCTATTCATTATCGGCTTGGTGAGGCTACACTTGGAACCAGAAGCCAGGACAACGATAGCCCGGTTTTAACCAGCAGCAAATTATTGACAATTAAAAGGGAGGCAAAAACGATGAAGAAAAAATTGAAACAAGCAGGCTCCGTCATACTGATCTCCGCACTCACGTTATCGGTTGCCGCGTGCAGCAATGAAAAGGATGGGGAGACGTCATCAGCGTCACCGCAGTCAAATAAAGAAACGCAGCCGCCGAAGCTGACGAATTTAACCTACTGGGTAGCTAACAACTCTAACGCCTCATCACAAATGAAAACCTACGCCGAAATGGGCATGTACAAAGAGCTTGAAAAAATATCCGGCGTGAAGGTCGAATTCCAGCATCCACCGCTTGAAGCCCAGCAGGCCAAAGAACAGTTCAACCTGATGCTTGCCTCCAATCAACTGCCGGACGTTCTCGAAACGAACTGGACTGCGGGGACGTCGTTCTATCCGGGAGGACCTGAAAGGGCGATTAAAGACGCCAAAATTATTAAACTGAACGATCTGATCGATAAGTATGCACCGAATCTGAAAAAACTGATGGACGCACACCCAGACTGGAAAAAGCAAGTCACGACAGACGATGGCAGCATGTACATGTTTCCCTTTATTCGTGGTGACGAGAAGGTCAGAGTGTTCTTTGGACCGACGATCCGTCAAGATTGGTTAGACAAGCTAGGGCTGAAAATGCCGACGACGATCGACGAATGGTATACCGTGTTGAAAGCGTTTAAAGAAAAAGATCCGAACGGCAACGGCCAAGCGGACGAAATCCCAATTTACCTTGATAAGGAGTTGTTCAAAGCCGATGCTCCGTTCCTTGGTGCATGGGGAATCAATTACAGCTATTATCAAGACGGTGGCAAAGTAAAATACGGCCCAATTCAGCCGGAGTATAAGGAATTCCTGACAACGATGAACAAATGGTATAAGGAAGGCCTGCTTGACAAGGATTTCGCAGCTCCGAACGAAAAATTGTTCGATAACAAAATGACGACGAACCTCTTGGGTGCATCCGCAAATTTCGTCGGAGGAGGCATAGGCAAGTTCGCCGCCCTCATGAAGGACAAAGACCCGAACTTCCAACTAGTCGCTGCTTCATATCCGGTATTGAAAGCTGGGGACAAAGCGATTTGGGGGCAAAGAGACTTTGCTACTAACGGCGTTGGAGCCGCAATCACGACAAGCAACAAAAACCCCATTGAAACAGTCAAATGGCTCGATTACGCTTACGGCGAAAAAGGTAATAGTTTATTCAACTACGGCTTAGAAGGTGTTAGTTACAAGTCGGAAAATGGTAAAGCTGTATTCACGCCAGAAGTTTTAAACCCTCCGGCTGGAGTTTCCCTCGCGCAATCGGTAGCGAAGTACGTCCGGGCGGGCTGGAGCGCACCGTTCGTGCTCAGTGACAATTTCCAATTGCAATATCTCGCGCTTCCACAGCAGAGGAGTGCTTTGGAAATTTGGTCCAAACCGACAGTCGAGCGCAAAATGCCGCTCGTTACGCCAACGCAGGAAGAGAGCAGCAAATTCGGTTCGATCATGACAGATATTCAGACGTATCAAGACGAAATGTTTCTTAAGTTCATCATGGGCGTGGAGCCGATCGATAACTTTGACAAATACGTCAAAAAGATTCAGAGCATGGGTATAGAGGATGGAATCAAAATTCAACAAGCGGCTCTTGAACGCTTCAACAAGCGTTAATCGAGAGTTGGGACGGGGAGATGAAATAGGTTCATCTCCCAGATCTTATATCGTATCTAGAAAGAAAGGTAAGGCGAGACGATGACGCAAAATACCGGAACCGTTCAGACAAGCAGCACCTCAACCAAAGTTTATCGAAATCCGACCGTCTGGCAAACTATTCGTGTCGATTTGAAGCGTCATTGGGCCATTTATTTAATGGCTTTGCCCGTTATCGCTTACTATCTCATCTTCCACTACGGACCGATGTACGGTTTGCAAATTGCCTTTAAAGAGTTTTCTCCGGCGAAAGGAATTTGGGGGAGCCCTTGGATTGGTTTCAAGCATTTCGAAAGCTTTTTTAACGGCATTTACTTTTGGAGATTAATAAAAAACACCATATTGATCAACATTTACGATTTGTTGTTTGCTTTCCCAGCAGCTATCATACTTGCGCTGCTGCTAAATGAGATTCGCAGCAGCATATTCAAACGGGTTGTACAGTCCATCTCCTATTTACCGCACTTCGTTTCTATCGTCATTGTATCCGGAATGATGATAGACTTTTTAAGCCGTACCGGTCTCATTAACCAACTCATCGGCACCCTTGGCATCGAACCGATCGACTTCCTGAAAGAATCGGGCTGGTTCCGCTTCCTGTTCGTTTCGTCCGGTATATGGCAAGGCATTGGCTGGAGTTCAATCGTTTATTTGGCGGCGATCGCAACCATTGATCCGACGCTGTACGAGGCTGGTCGGATGGACGGTGCTAATCGCTGGAAGCAAACGCTGCATATTACAATTCCCGGCATTATGCCGACAATCGTTATCTTGTTTATTTTACAAATGGGCAACATGCTGTCCGTTGGCAGCGAAAAGGTACTTCTCCTGTATAATCCGCTCACGTATGAGACGGCGGATGTCATATCGACTTACGTATACCGCAAAGGGGTAATGGAGGCAAGCTACAGCTTCACAGCCGCTGTCGGATTGTTCAACTCCGTGATCAGCTTTATTTTGATCGTGGCTGCCAACAGCTTCGTCAAGCGGGTCAGCGATAACAAGCTGTGGTAGCTACCTGTCATCTAGAAAGGCTCAGAAAGGAGGTTGGCAGATGAAACCAACCATGGGAGAACGAACATTTGGCTACTTTAATACGCTGTTGATGCTAGGTCTCTGTGCAGTTACGCTGTACCCGTTCTTGTACGTGCTGCTCGCCTCGCTCAGCGATGCGACGTCACTTTTGCAACATCGCGGGCTGATGCTCAGGCCGGCCGGTTTTGATCTTGGTGCTTACAAAGCTGTATTCGATAACCCGATGATCATCAAAGGGTACCAGAATACGCTCATATATGTGCTGCTTGGCACAGCAATCAACCTGTTAATGACGTCGATCGGGGCCTATGTGTTGTCCAGACCGAATTTATATTTCAAAAATATGATCATGTTTTTTATCGTTATAACGATGGTGTTCCATGGCGGCTTAATTCCGAATTACCTGCTCGTGAACGAGCTTGGGATGATGAATACAATGTGGGCGCTTCTCATTCCCGGAGCGATCAATACATTCAACATGATCATCATGCGTACCTCGTTCCAAGGTATCCCCGTTAGTTTGGAGGAATCTGCAAGAATGGACGGCGCTAATGACTGGACGATTTTATTCCGTATCATTATCCCGCTGTCAATGCCGGTGATTGCCGTCATGATTTTGTGGTATGCAGTAGGACATTGGAATTCCTACTTCAGCGCGCTGGTCTATTTACGGAACCGTGAAGCGTATCCGCTCCAGCTCGTCCTACGCGAAATTTTGATCGAAAACAATACAGATTCTATGATGACGGGATCTATTAGTGACGACAAATATGCCATTGGTGAAACCATTAAATATGCGGCGATTATCGTCTCGACTTTACCGATCCTCTGCCTATATCCGTTTTTGCAAAAGTATTTCGTCCAAGGGGTCATGATCGGAGCGATCAAGGAGTAAACCCTAGGATATATCGTTCAATAAATAGCGTTGCAAGATAAGGTATTCTGTGCAGCCAATTTGGTTTCACTGGATACCTATTTATTTGCAAGGAAATTCGAAAGAATTAAATAGGAGAATGTCTAATGAAACAGCTTAGAGCAATTATGATAGGTGCTGGCGCCAGAGGCGCGGCGTATGCGCAGTATGCACTCGATTATCCGCATGAACTGAAATTCGTTTCTGTAGCCGAATCAAATCCGGAACGGTTGGCCAAATTCGCGTTGCAGCACGGCATCCCGGCGGAGCGTCAGTATACGTCATGGGAGCGGATTCTCGAGGAGCCTCAGCTGGCTGATATTGCAATCATCTCTACACAGGATCGGATGCATTATGAGCCAACGTTAATAGCGTTAAAGAACAAATATCATGTCCTGCTTGAGAAGCCGATGTCGCCGGATCCTGTGGAATGTATCCAGATGGAATTGGCCTCCAAAGCGAACGGACGGCTGCTTACGATATGTCATGTGCTTAGGTACACGCCGTTCTGGTCGGCGATTAAACGGCTCCTTACAGAAGATCGTATCGGCGAGATCGTTTCGATTCAGCTTAACGAAAACGTCGGTTACTGGCATATGGCGCACAGCTTTGTCCGGGGGAATTGGAACAACTCTGACAAGTCGAGCCCTATGATTTTAGCAAAATCGTGTCACGATATGGATGTCTTATCTTGGCTGATGGATCAATCTTGCCTGCGCGTCAGCTCCTATGGTTCTTTGAAGCATTTCCATTCCGGCAACGCTCCGGAGGGCTCTTCGGATACTTGCATCACCTGTGCAGTGGAATCCACGTGCCCGTATTCGGCGCCACGCTTCTACTTTGGCGAAGGTAAAGCTTGGGCGCGGCATTTTACCGAAGAGCTTACGCGGGAAAACATTGTGAAGGGCTTAAAGGAAACGAATTACGGTCGCTGTGTTTACAAGAGTGACAACAATGTAGTGGACCATCAAGTCGTCAACATGGAATTTACGGGCGGCGCTACGGCAACATTCAGTATGTGCGGATTCACTCGACACCAGGAACGGCGTATACAGATTATGGGTACAAAGGGTGAGATTCGCGGCGAGGAAGACAAAATTACGGTAATGGATTTCCTTACCCACGAAAACACCGAGATTCAAATCCCCAAACAGACGTCAGGGCATGGGGGCGGAGATAGCGGCATTGTCCGTAGCTTCCTGAAGGAAGTACGCGACTACAATGGCAGTGATGGCCTTACATCCGCAGCCGCTTCGGTGCGCAGTCATCTGATGGCGTTTGCAGCGGAACAATCCCGTTTAAATAATGGCGAATCAATTGAATTAGATACTTTTTATACAAAGCTAGATAGTGATTGGAGAGATAACCAATGAATCCATCTATAGAAAAGAATGAAAGATCTCTTGAAGCAGTAGGCCATAGTGTTTATGGCTTTGAGCGGTTGTATCACTTGCCTGAGGGGTGCTTCTCTGGGGATGGAATCACGCATGAGGACTATCGATACTTGAGGGCTGGCGAAAGCGTTTCTTTGCGCTTTTCGGGAAACGATATCGGATGGATCCCGAGCGATGTCCGGAGCTACAGATTAAGGCTCACTGGCGAAGTTGACCTGCCCCCAATTTGGATGACGGAACAGCACTTTCCTCCGCTTTACCGTTTGATCGATGACAGTTTGTGTGAATCTATCACCCACCATAGCCGGTTCAGTTTGGACTTGAGAAGTGCAGGTGAGGATTATCCACGGGAAGCTTACACCAAAGTAGTCTGGAACGAGATCGAAGGTGAATTCCCAGAAATAAGGAATGCCGGAGTTAAATCGTTAGGGATGTCGGTTTGGTGCAAAAAAGAACAAGTGGAGCTGTTGCCGGGTGGATCACTTGAGATGGTGGCGGAAGTGTTCTATGTCAAGGAAGGGAAGTCTCCACGGGATATTTCCGACACACCAGATGCGATTTATCGGATCGACATCGGTGCAGGCACTTGCGGATGGGAGCGAAAAAGCGTCGTCATCCCGGTGGAAGGCAAGCTTGCCTGCTTGCTGGTACACGTTTCCGGTAGCCACTATTCTGGAAACGTCTGGTTGGAAGATCCATGCTTGGAAACGGAGGGTTCCCTCAATCTACTTCCCCCGTTTGCTCCGGCAGTGCCGTTTTCCACTTCTTTTTCCTGGGTGGGACGGAACTTGTCCAAAAAAGAATGGGCGAAATTCCGCGTGAATATCAATGGACAGACTGTCTTTCAGGGTGAATGTTTTCAACGGGATTACCGCTGGCCAGTGTCCGAATTCGAGATTCCTCATGGTGTCCTTCAATCGGGGAATCATGACATGACGATCACGCTTGAATCCGACTATCGAGATCCGCTTCCCTATAAGCTGAGATCTGTCGAATTCGTCAGTCGACCAGGTGATTTCGGTATTGTGTCATGTCCGGACATCGTTACTGCCGGAGAAGCTTTTGGCGTATGGGTTCAAGCGGGTAAGCCAGGTATCAAGGTTCAAGTTTCGGTGAATGGTGGATCGCACATCCAGCCCGAACAAAGTGAGTTTATAACGGAATGCCAGGGACTTAACGAGATCCGCTTTATAGCGGAACGTGCCGGAGGAAGAGCGACGATCGAGCTGTGCACCGAATACGGTACGTGGAGCGATATAGTGGAACGTTCCGTCGAACGAGACGACGATCATGTGCTGACCGGAACATCAGACCCGGTTTACATCGAATCGGATGCCCGCGAAATGGCGTATTTCCTTGCTTGGTATATGAATCAACAGATCGGCAACATGACCACGTTCCGTCCCGTCTACCGTTGGTCGGGTACGAGGTCTCTTAAAGAGCTTGATTGGAAGCAATCGAAGGAACTATGTGAAAAATTTGGTCTGCAATACGCTCTGATCGTCGAAAGCAGAGAGCTGTCTGGATGCGGTGTTAATCCGGACAGGAATACGCTCGGCGGACCTAATTTCCTTGGAAGCCAAGCGCATGAACGAGATGGATTTTCCAGCTACTGGGGGGCGCGTCCTGCCGCCGAGCGGGAGTTGTATTGCGACCTGTGGAGCAGAATGTCGCGCATGGAAGGGAATGTCGTATTTCAAACGCCTGTGCGAACATCGCATGGCATTTACTATAACTTGGATCCACTTGCGGCAACGGACATGGAACAGGCCGCTCTACAGTTTGTCAAGAACGTCGGGCTCGTTCCGCACTATGCGTCAAGGCATACAGGACCTTCTGTCTTGTTCAAATATTTATACCAGGCCGGAATTCCTTGGCAAGGAGCAGAATTGATGTACGGTCCGCATGAAGTCATTATTTCAGCGCTTCGAGGGGCATCTCGTGCATACGGTCAAGACAGTTACGGCGCGCATCTGGCGGTGCAATGGTCAACGACGCCACACGATACTGAACAACGTTATCGGCGGTATCGGCTTGCTTTATATTTGTGTTACATGCATGGAGTCGATCAGATCAATACGGAAGAAGGCTTATGGAGACTGGAAGAGCGGTTTGCTGATCTGGAGAGGTTCAGCGTGGCTTGTCGCCGTCATACGGACGAACAGCGGAATTTCTACAGGTTTGTTCGCACGCATACCCGTAGGGGCAGGTTGCACGGGCCAATGGCGTTTTTGCATGGACAGAATGACGGGTGGACGTGTTTTGGCCGCAGGAATGTATGGGCCCAGCAGGGGGAGGAATGGGCGTTTTCCGCTCCGGAAGAAAGCTGGGATCTATTAAATGTGTTTTATCCACGGTCGGTTCTTTCACCCATTTACAGACATCCTTGCCCCTCTGAACCGGTCGGCTATTATACCGGTACTCCGTATGGCATTGCGGACATCGTTCCCGTTGAAGCGGATGATCAGATACTTGGAAGCTACGCGCACATGGCCTTTCTTGGCTGGAATACGGCGGATGCGGCGCAAATCCAAAAATTGATTAGGTACGTGCGGGAAGGCGGAACGCTACTCATCGGGCTGCCGCATCTGTACGCGTCCAAAAGTCGTTCGGATGCTTTTGGAGAATGCCCTTCCTTGGCTGATTCTGTAGAAATAAGGCAATTGATCGGCGCCGAGATAACTGGTTACCAAAGCACGAAGCTGGAAACAGGCAAAACGCTCGAAATCGGTAGATTAGAGACGTTGACTGCCGCAGTCGTGGCGACAAGCGCCAACGGAGACCCGTTGATTCTGGAGCATCAGTTGGGACAAGGAAAAGTTCTGTATGTGAATGCGAAGGCGTATCCTTCAGATCATCGGATTCGAGGATGGTATGAACAGTTGTTGCATGGCTTTGGGGCGTCTGTTATGGAAAGGGAACGTGAGAGAGGCTGGTTAGCTGGTAGTCCAGACATCGGGTTTACGGTTTATGATAGGGAAGACGGCTTGCGTGTGATTTACACGCTTAATATCAATTGGTGGGAAGAAAGCTCATCTCCCGTTGGAACAGCCTTGCTTTGGGGAGACCAGGAGATTGAAGTGTCCGTCAACCGGGATGACATGCATATGATCACCTTATCTGACAATGTGGGGATCATGACAGCCGACAATGAAACGGACGTCATTGACCTGCGTGAGGACGAACAAGGGGCGGAGTTGACGATTCAAGGCAGCGGAGATACAGAACTTACTGTGTTCGTCAGATCGAATAATTCAAATAGCCTTCTGTTTGCAGAGACCGAATCGGGAGAATCGCTGCCGATTCGATGCGAATGCTTCCCGCATACGTGGAAATTTAACCTCCATTTGACAGGCTCTGAAAGTATCAGACTGAGTTTGGTGTGAGAGTGATATAAATCAGGAGGTATTAGTATGAACGATGAGATTCGTATTGAAGATCTGAATCCGGGATATGCCATCTCCTTCGTGCATGCAGGTAAGGAAATTGAGATGGATAAACGAACCACTTGGGAAGACGCTATAGAACTTGCTTTTTATTTAGCTAAATCGACACAACTACCAATTAATTACCATTGCGACTTCCGAGAAAGAAATTATTGAAATGTGTATAAAGGCAATTTTATGAAAGCGAGTGATTTAATTGAAAATAGCAGCTCAGCTCTATACAATAAGGGATTTTTTAAAAACTCCTGAAGATATCTCAATCAGTCTTAGAAAGATTAAACAAATTGGCTTTAATGCCATTCAAGTTTCAGGAATAGGTCCTATCGATAACAAGGATTTGAAAGAAATTGCTAACCGAGAGCAACTGACAATCTGTGCGACCCACATACCATACGCGGATTTAACGGATGATTTGGACGCTGTTATTGAAAAGCATAAGATTTGGGATTGCAAATATGTGGGATTAGGAGGAATGCCAGCGAAAAATCGCAGCAGCAAAGAAGGGTTTGTGACTTTCGCCAAAGAAGCATCGGAAATCGGAAGAAAATTAAAGCAGGCAGGATTACAATTCTTTTACCATAATCATTCTTTTGAGTTCGCAAAATTTGGTGGGAAAACAGGCTTGGAAATCCTCATGGAGGAAACAGACCCAGAAGCAGTGGAATTCTTACTTGATCTCTTCTGGGTACAATCTGGAGGAGCGGATCCAATACAATGGATAAACAAATTGAAAGGAAGAATGAAGCTCGTTCACTTGAAAGATTTTGCAGTCATGAGTGATGGCGAACAGCGATTTGCCGAGATTGGTGAAGGTAATATGAATTACACCCAAATTTTGGAGGCATGCAAACACGTTGGTGTAGAATGGGCCCCGGTTGAACAAGACGATTGTTATGGCCGAGATCCATTTGAATGCTTGGCGACCAGCTTCAATAATTTGAAGAACCTTGGAGCGGATGTTTAATTTTTCAGGTACTGCAGGCAGCTAACGAAGGGTAATTTGAGCGAATGTTAATTAAATTCATATTAAAAAGTAACCTATTTATGAAGACAATGGGAGGAGCTGATTCTGAAAAGTTATTTTTGTGTTCAGTGTAAAGTGCTGCATGTAAGATCTGTTTCTCCAAATGAAATAATTTTCAGATCTGGTTTTCATTGGGTCAATTCAATTTTGTATCAAGTCGGTGTATGTAATAAGTAATTGTTAGCGATTTATGGGATACCTGCCTATGGATGGCAGAGCGTCTGCGAGTAAAATATCGTAAACTTTGAACCAAAAAGAACGGCTGCTCATAAGAGGCAGACCGTTCTTTTTGGTTCAAAAATAATCATGTAGACAACAAAAAAGATCATGAAAAATAGCCATAGGAGTAGCTATAATTTTCTTAGAGACGGGAGTCTTTTTGTGATGCCCAAAATTGCAAGCGTTCGCAATAATTGTCGGCAGTTAACTTTTGTTGATCATTAGTCAAATAAAAGGACATCTCCCTAAATAGAACGAATGTATGACTACGAAGTCTTATTTCGTATTTGAGATTGCGGGGTGAAGGTGTTGAAGTTATTTGCTAAACCATGGACGTTCTCAGCGACTCTCCATGTCTTGTTAATCGTCATGGTGGTCGTTCCTATCGTGACAATCAGTACCATGATTCTCCAAGTATACAAACGCGATTTGCTGCAGCAAACAACAGAACGAACGCTGCAAACACTTCATGCTGTCACCTACTCAGCCCAACAGGAGATCAGTAAAATTGAATACGCTGCTGCGGCAGTTGGTGTGGATCGAGACATTTTATCAACGGCAACGGCATTGCATCAAGCGGATGAGAGCAACCGTTATGCCGATATCAACGAGCTGACGCTTGCCCTGAGTAGATACACCTACTCGATGTCCAGCCAGCTACTTGCTATTCATTTTTTCTATAAAGATGGCGGTGTGTATTCGTTCAAGCAGAACATGACAAAGGACGAACAGGAGCTGCGTTCTGAGGCGTGGTATCAGAAAACACTACAGCAAAAAGATCATGTACAGTTCCTTAGTCTTCAACAAACACTGCTGTATGGCGTGACGGTTCCTATGGCTGTGGCTGCCGCTATTGCACCGAGTGATTACCATACACTAAGTGATGTCGAAATGGTCTATTTTTCGCTCAATGAGGAAGCGTTCGATAAGATCTTACGGCAGCAGCCCAATGATGATTCCACCTATGTGATCGTCAGCAAGGAAGGTCAAGTTGTTACAGCCAGCTATAATTGGGATCAAGAGAGTCTAACGCCGGCAAAGCTGGAGCAAATCGGAGTTGCTCGTGAAGGGCATTTTATCGATCAGGTTAGCGGTCGTCAGATGCTAGTAACCTATGCAAGCGTTGGTGATACAGGCTGGAAAGCTGTTCAAGAGATTCCCTATAGTAAGGTAACAGCCAATTATGACCGTATATTTAAATTTGTTCTGTTCGTGACTTTTGCGGTCATTGCTATATTTCTGCTTATTTCCTTCTATCTCGTGCACAGCCTAACTAGGCCGATTCATGTACTCGTTCGTAAGATGTCCCTTGTGATGGAAGGGGAGTTGAATGCTAAGATCGGAACCTCAGGTATTGCAGAAATGGCTATGCTTGGTCAAACATTCAATCATATGCTTGATCAGATCAAGCTGCTTTTGCGGCAGCGGGAAGAGCAAGAGCAAACGAAACGAAAAGCAGAGTTTGCTGCCTTGCAGTCGCAGATCAATCCCCACTTTCTCATTAATACACTGAATGCCATCAAGCTAATGGCGCTAATCAGCAAAGTAGACAACATCCGTCATATGACCAATGCACTGATGCGACTTGTCTCATCCTCGTTTAACCGAGGTGGTGTTCTTATTCGTTTTTCCGATGAAATCGACAATCTAAAGCATTATCTATACATTATGGAGATTCGATACGGCAACAAATTTGAAATCGAATGGCAAATCGATCCCCAGGCCGAATCTAAGTATTTGCTGAAACTGCTGCTCCAACCGATTTTGGAAAACAGCATCGTTCACGGGATGGCTGGTAAAGAAACTCGTGGCAAAATCGTCATCGCAGCGCACATTCACGAAGGAAGTCTACACATTGTTATTTCCGATAATGGCGAGGGGATGACGGAGGAGCAGCTCGAAGAGTTCAGGACGAGACGCAGCCCCCATACGTTTACCGGCATGGGTGTCGCCAATGTTCATCACCGGATTCAGCTGCACCATGGGGAGGATTATGGCGTTATCTTAACCGCCAATGAACCTACGGGAACGAGGGTTTCCATGAGAATCCCTATTCTTCATCGCGATCAGGAAGAAGAACGGCCGCTTCGGTTGGAAGCTTAATCTAGTTCAAAAAAGATCAACTTCATAGCCAAAAAGATCATTTGGATGCGTTTCCATCCCATGTATGATGAATACAGGTTGAACAACAAACCGAATCAAAGCAACATTCATTGGAGGGGTTTCAAGAATGGGGAAAAGAAGATTAGTAAGCACAGCGCTAGTAGGCGGACTTGTCATGCTAAGTGCATTGACAGGCTGCTCTAAGGAAACAGTTTCACCTGCAGCTTCAGTCAAACCCGTAGAAAGCAAGGCGGCTGCGGCAACGCCAAAACCGGCGGAACCCGTTAAGCTGAAGCTGGCCATGTGGGATGCCAAGGGCGACATCAAGTTCTGGACGGACAAAGTGAAAGAATACACAAAATTGAAGCCGAATGTGACCGTAGATGTAGAGATGGTGCCGGATAACGGCGGTCAGTACTTAAAGGTGCGCCTGGCTGCCAACGACTTGCCTGATCTGTTCTATTTAAAGCCAGCACATATGCAAATTTACAAACAATCTCTCCTCCCGCTCGATGACTTGGCTGGCGCGAAGAATAATAAATTTCCAGCTAAAATCGATGGCAAAATATTGGGTGCGCCGCTCGTTTCTTTCTCGGAATTTGTATACTTCCACCCCAGCATTTTCAAAGAGTTGAATTTGGAAGTTCCGAAAACAATGCCTGAGTTTATGACTACGATGGAGAAAATTAAAACAAACGGAAAGTATACACCAATCGCCATCGGTGGTAAGGAAGACTGGACATTCTATCCGTTCATGGAGTTCGGTCCACACATTCTTTCTGGGGATGAGAATTACTTAGCGAACTTGGCGAAGACGCCGGAGCCTTTCGGAGATGGCAGTACCTTTGATAAGGCTGGTAAAATAATTAAAGAAATGTCAACGAAGAAGTTGGCGGGTCCGGATGCTCTATCCATATCCTTTGATCAATCCACACAGTTATTCGAATCTAAAAAAGCTGCTATGATCGCAGCGGGTCAATGGTACTACGGAGATTATGCGAATAAAGTTAAAACAGATGAAGATCTTGGCGTATTCCCGCTTCCTTTCAGAAGCACAGAGAGCGAGCCATTGACATCCATGACGGTGTCCGATATGAATGTCGGCATTAACAAAAACAGCAAAAACGTAGAGGAAGCGAAAGCATTCTTCGATTGGATGTTCAGTAAAGATGTATATCAATCATTTATTAATATGGCTCAACAGTTTTCCACGATTAATGGGGTTAGTACAGATCTCCCGTTCTTTAACAAGTGGACGGAGAAGTATCCGTTTAAACCATTTATCTACTCAGCAACGGATGAAGGCTTTGCCAAAGTAAGCGGTGCGGCACAATTTGATTTCAAAAAGGCGGCGCAGGAAATTTACTCAGGTAAACCGATTGATACGTTGGAGAAAGAATTGAATAACAAGTGGAAGAAAGCCGTTGAATCAAATAAATAGGTAATTAAATAGAGGGTACTATTTGAGCGATCGGAGTAGTGCCCTCTCTTTTTATACAGGAGTGATCTTATGAATTATCGCATGCAGCAGAAAGTCGTCATTGTATCGTTTCTGTTCGTACCTGTTTCTCTCTTATTGTTGTTTCTCATCTATCCAACCTTGCAGTTATTTCGCTACAGCTTCACTAGCTGGGATGGCTATAGCCCGAGTTTTAAGTACATTGGCTTTGACAATTATATGCAAATGCTGTTTGACTTCCCAGAAGCCTGGCATGCGATTAGAAATAATGCGACCTACTTTCTATTACATACAATCGCTATTCCTCTCGAACTCATTATGGCGGTACTGTTAACCAGAGCGCTGCGAGGGAGTGCATTTTTCCGCTTTTCCGTACTGATGCCCTACATTATTAATGGTATTGCCGTAGCCTATATGTTCAGTTACATCTACAATCCCATCAATGGGCCGCTGAATGAGCTGTTGAAAGCGATTGGACTCGAATCATGGATTCATAGCTGGCTGAGCGATGCGAAGATTGTGAATTATTCGTTGGTTGTTGTTTCTTTATGGCGTTACAGTGGCGTGCATATCGTACTATTTCTGGCTGGACTGCAATCCATACCGAAAGATCTCTATGAAGCAGCAGAAATAGATGGGGCCAACTTTTGGCAGCAACAGCGGTATGTAACACTTCCAGGCATTCGACGCGTCGTCGAAATCATCTTGTTTATGAATGTATCTGGAGCCCTTCTCCAGTATGACATTCCGCTTGTTATGACGAACGGCGGTCCCGGAAGTGCAAGCAGCACCTTTGGACTATTTTCACTCCAAACGGCGTTTACTTACAATAATTACGGTCTAGCTTCCGCGATGGCGGTTATTCTCTTATTCCTGATCATTATATTTTCATCACTGCAAGCTTGGATCGTGAAAGACAGGAGTGAGGCTTGACATGGAACGTACAGTAATTCTTGAACAATCGCGTAAGCACCAGCCGCTGCCGAGCCGTACACGATTGATGAGCTCGCATCGTTTAGCTGGCAATATCGTCTACTACGTCCTTTTTACACTCATGGTTATCCTTATTTTCGTTCCCATTCTGCTCGTCGTATTCGGTTCGTTTAAGACGAATTTGGAGCTGGCTGAAACGTCTCCTTTTTCGTTGCCGAAGAGCTTTCTTCATATCGATAATTATGTGAGCGCATTGAAGGAAGGCAATATGATTCGCGGTTTGGGCAATTCGATCCTGCTGGTCGTGCTGAGTATGCTTGGCAATATGCTGCTTGGGACCATGACAGCTTATGTGCTCAATCGATTTCAATTCCGGATGAAAAAGTGGATTCTCGTCCTCTTTATGATGGCGATGATTATTCCTGCTTACACGACAGAAATTGCTCGGTTCCAACTCATTCATTCACTCGGTGTTTATAATACATTGGGGGCACCACTCCTCATTTATATTGGAACTGATATTATGCAGATTTACATTTACATGCAATTTCTCGAAAAGATTTCCGTACAGCTCGACGAGAGCGCAATGCTGGATGGAGCCTCTTACGTTCGCATTTTCCGTTCGATCATTTTCCCGCTCCTGCTGCCAGCAACGGCAACATTGGCGATATTGAAAAGTGTGACCATCATGAATGATATCTTCGTTCAACAGCTGTATATGCCAAATAAGAAACTGGCGACGCTCGCAACTTCATTGACTTCGTTCGTGAGTACGCGCAGCTCGGATTTGTCAATGCTCTGTGCAGGGATTATCATTGTCTTATTACCGAGTGCTATATTCTATATCGTTTTTCAACGGTATATTTTCAAAGGACTTATGGATGGAGCGGTGAAAGGTTAATTGGAGTAAGATCAACTTGGCTGACGGGGGATGAATAGGTTGCTTAAAATGATGATAGTCGACGATGAACCGCTTGTTCGTCTTGCGCTGCAGCATATGATCGACTGGGATAGTATGGGGATCCAAGTCGCATTCGAAGCCGGAGATGGTATGGAGGCTCTTGCTATTCTTGAGCAGCACGTTGATATTGATCTGCTGCTGCTTGATATTGAGATGCCAAGGCTGAATGGTATCGAGCTGCTGCGAGCGTTTCCGGCGATTGAACAGAAGCGAAGACCTGTTGCCATCATGTTAAGTGCCTATAGCGAGTACAGCTATGTCAGGGAAGCCTTCTTGCTGGGTGCGATGGATTTCATCGTGAAGTCAGATATGGATGAGGAGCACCTGGTTCCCGTTGTCTTGAAAGCGGTCAATGAGCTCAGAATGCGGGAGACGCCATCCCCTAGAGTGACTGAACATACGGAAGAAGAGATTGATCGGAAAAGCGAAACCCTTCGGCAGCTCATTGCCATCCATCCTGAGCAGGATGCAGAGCGTTATGCGAGTATGGGGAGTGGTATTGTGGAATGGCTGAGCGAATCGAATCAGCTGGTTGCCGTGATTACCATCTCGCAAGGCTCCCCAGCAGCGGCTAAGATGGAAAGAAGTTTAAAGGATGTACAGACTCAGAGGTTCATCACGCAGTCCGTGCAAACCGTTCTGGACGCGCTGTCGATCACTCATCTCATTTATGGGAAGAGTCAGTCGGAATATGTGCTGTTCTGTTCTTTAGCGCAATTTCGAAGTGAAAGTGTGATTCGCGAAAAAATACAGGCTGCCTTCTCCATGATTCAAACTCGGCTGAACCAGTATGTCAATGTGTCCATCTCGATAGGCATTAGCGACCTAGCTAACGGCATGCAACATTGGTACCGATTGTATCAGCAAGCTGCCCATCTGGCTTCCATGAGTTATTTTGCCGGATTTAATAAAGTATTCTACCCGGAAAGCTGTATGGAGCAGGGGAGATACGGTGCTGACAGTGGACTTGAGCATGCCCGTAAGCTGCAGGTCACATTGAAAGCGACCGGTGCCGGCATTGCACAGCTGCTGGAACAAAATAATGTGGAGTTATGGACCAGGGAGTTTGAGCAGATGCAGCTGCTCCTAGGACAAACATGGGGCTGGAGGCCCCAGGATGTCCACGCTGCGTTTGAGGATTTACTTTGGGAGCTCGGCGGGCTGCTGTATCGAAAAGGTATTCGCTGGGATGACCTCAATGAAGAACTTCAGCATCCATTTGAATACATGAAGAGTTTGGAGACGTTAGATGAAACGAAAACCTGGCTATATCGCATCTGCAGTCAGTTATTTCAACACATTCACGGAATGGCGAAGTCAGAGGTTAACTATAGCAGTGTTGTAACGATGGCTAAGCAATTTCTCGATCTCCATTATACAGAGGACGTAAATCTTACGCTGATTAGTGAAATGGTTGGCGTGAGTGAAAGCTATTTAAGCAAGCAATTTACGAAAGAAGTTGGTTGCAACTTCATTCAATATTTAACGAATTTACGCATTGAAGAATCGAAACGGTTAATGAAAAAGCGGGGAAATAAAATTACAGATATCGCTGAAACGGTCGGTTATTTGAATGTGGAGCATTTCAGCAGAATGTTTAAGAAGACGACGGGATATAGTCCAAAGCTGTATCGCGAGAGTTTGTTGAACGGGTAAGAGGTTAGGACTGTTAAAGTGTATTTTCGCTGAAGATACACTTGATTCGTTATAGGGAGTGTTAAATCCCTTGACACCACAGAACTTTATAGTAATATAGAGATAACTGAATACGTTGATTTTTCTTATCAAGAGCAGGTGGAGGGACTAGCCCTATGAAACCCGGCAACCGACAGACCTTTGTTAAACAAGGAATGCACGGTGCTAATTCTTGCAGAAACGCTGATCTAAAGCGAATCTGGGTGATAAGAGTGAGGATATGATTTTGAATTTTTATGACCTTTCTCTAATTCCAGAGAAGGTCATTTTTGTTTTTATTAACAAACTAATCTTGTGTATTAGGAGGGACAGGATGGCGAACACAATACCTGAAAATCTGCCAGCCAAAGAAATTTTAAACAAAGGGAACACTTTGACAATGAATGAAACAATCGAGTATCACCAGGATACTTATACCCTTCGTATTTCTTCTCTAAATTTGAAAAATTCGGATTTAGGGCTTTCGTTTGAAAGTTTGCAGCAATGTAAGATTACTCATATAGAATGTTTTCGATTTGACAGTGAGCTTGCAGAAAAGCTCTTAATTGAACACAGCTCTGATTATGTCTGTGGGCTAATTGCTCTCTCTACAGAGACGGGAGCATGTGGGTTAATGGAATTTGCGATCCCTTGTAAAAACATGAAGTGTGATTGGGTTTTGTGGGCTGCTCCTTTTCAGCGAATAAAAGGTCTGAGCTTGATTGAGAGTTTGAACTACGTTCGACAAAAACAGGCGGCATGGGGACCCGAGAGATATGAATTAATTGAGTCTGCATTAATGGATCTAAATGGAAAACTTGGCCGGGCATCAAATAAAAACGTGGATCAAAGATACTTGTGGGATCGAGCATACTTATTTGACCATACGCAATCGTACGTCTTTTTCTAACATCAGGTAAGCTTGGCAAGCTACATGACTTTCAAAATGTTGAAATATGGATAGAGAGAAGCAATCCAAGAGAAGTATCCGCGAATGAGCTAAATGATATTTCGGCGACGCAGGAAAAAATTATTCAAACAAGAGCCGCGGCTTTACTCAGCAAAATTCAAAAGAAACAGGTGGATCCTTTCGGGTTTGGAATTTCTTACCTCGCCAAACACCTAGACAATCAAACTAAATGGGACAAATGGCTTCAGATCTATCCAAAAGTCCAATTCGATGTTCAAATCAAAGAAAAGTTGATCTCAACAGGAGCAATCAATTGACAAATAAGCAGAGTCAATTTAGCTCTGGAAAGCGTTTTACACGGAAAAGAATGGCTCCTCTCCTGAGGCGGACCGTTCTTTTTTTACTATAAATCCACTTGTCGATTTCTTCTATAAGTACCAGGGCTAATACCCGTTATGGATTTAAACGTTTTGGAGAAGTGATGAACATCCGTAAAGCCGCAGTATTCGCTCACTCTCTGAATGGAGACGCCTTCGTTAAATAATTCTCGCGCATGTTCGATGCGTAAATGTAATAAATATTGGTACGGCGTCGTGTCAAAATGCTGTTTGAAGAGTACGTTAAACCTAGATGGCGAAAGCCCGGCTCTCTTTGCCATATCGATGACGTTAATCGGTTCGGATATGTGAAATGCAAAGTAAGATGTGATCCAGTTCAAAAATGGCTGTTGAGATAAAGACCCCAGTTGTGGTTTCATGTAGTTTTTAAATACAACAGTCAACCATTCGTGGGCAAGCTGATTGGCTTCCATGACGCCCATATAGGTTTGCAGCTGCCAGCATTCGATCATCTTCAGCACCAGATCTCTCATTTTATTAGAGTGGGCCGTCTCCAGCTTAAATGGGATTCGGAGATCCTCGCAATCATGCATCCTAGGCTGCATATAAGTGGCGTAAGGAGTCATGTCCAGTTGCCCAGGCAGGGTTACAAAGCTGTTTTCCCTCAAAGGATTATAGAAAAAATCAAGGTGAATATACGGATTAATCGTAGGGGTAATCCCCTTAATCGTATGCACATCACCAGGCTGAAACAGACAAAGATCGCCTTCCTTCAACATATGTATGTCACCGCCCAGCTGAATCTCAAACTGACCTTCTTGCACATAAAAGAGGATATAATCCAGCAAATTGCGCTCACCTAAAACAAACGGAGGTCGGATGGCATAACCCGCGATTCGAATAAAAGGAGTTATCGTATACTTTTCTAAAATCACCTGTATGTCACCACTTTCAGGATGCAGTTGCAGTTGTTTTTTACATAAAAAAAGCGTCTTATCCACAAAGAATTTAGCCTACATTTCCATTATGATAAGGGGAGTATGTTACTTAAGTATACCATTTTACAGAGAGAGGTTACATCCATGGAAAACGTATATAAAGGCGCCAAAACACGAGAAATCAGTTTTCCTTTAGGTGGAATTGGAAGCGGATGTATTGGTTTGTCGGGGAATGGAAGATTGGTGGATTGGGAAATTTTTAATCGCCCGAGCAAAAAGAGCTTCAACGGTTTTAGCCATTTCGCTGTAAAGGCAGAGCGAGATGGAACCGTGTTAGATGCACGGGTGTTAAACGGAGATTTACAAACTTCTTACGTTGGCGAACATGTTCGAAATACATCTTTACATAGCGGATATGGCTTCGGACCGGAGAGCGAGACGATGGCAGGCATGCCGCATTTCGAAGAAGTCGAGTTCAGGGGAGAATTCCCATTGGCCGAAATGTTATTCGTGGAATCGAAGTTCCCGGGACGCATTGAATTAGTAGCCTTTAACCCTTTCATTCCCCTTCAAGAGGATGATTCAAGTATTCCAGCTGCCTTCTTCGAGTGGGAGCTGGAAAATACGGAAGATGTGCCGATCACCTATACGCTATGTCTCTCTGCAGGCAATCCCATTCCGACAGATAAGGTTGTTCACCAGTACAGCGAAATCGATGGTGTCCATTCGATCCTATTAGGATCGAATCAATTTGACAACGAAGATCCTTATTATGGCGATATAACGATTGCCACAGATGCGGCAGATATTAGCTTCCAAGAATATTGGTATCGTGGCGGGTGGTGCGATAATCTTGAGATGTTCTGGCATGACTTCACGCTGCCTGGGCAATTGAACAACAGGAAGTATCACGAGGATGAACCTCCTTTCCACAGGAAGGATACGGCATCGCTAGCTGCGCATACGGAGCTGATGCCTGGCGAGAAGAAAAAGATCAGATTCACAATTAGTTGGAGCTTCCCGAATGTGAACAATTATTGGAATCCGAATCCAGATGGTCCTAACGTCTGGCGAAATTATTATGCAACCCTATTTGAAGATTCTCGGTCAAGCGCGAAGTATGCTTTCGAGTATTGGAATTATCTATACGAATCCACACTTTCATTTAAAGAAGCTCTGTTTTCTTCCACGGTGCCTAATGTTGTCAAAGATGCGGTTTCCGCGAACCTATCTGTCCTCAAGTCGGCGACGAGCTTACGACTGACCGATGGTTCTTTTTATGGATTTGAAGGCGTCATTGAGGACACCGGGTGTTGTGAAGGATCCTGTACACATGTATGGAACTATGCTTACGCGCTGCCATTTTTGTTCCCAAAGCTGGAACGCAGCATGAGGAATCTTGATTTCACGTACAACAAACGCGAGGATGGCAGAATGTCATTCCGATTGATGCTCCCTCTTGGACGTGAGAGGGTGGACTTCCGCGCCTGTGCGGACGGACAATTCGGCGGCGTCATTAAAGCTTACCGTGATTGGAAAATATCGGGGGACACGGAATGGTTGCGATCTGTCTGGCCCGCAATTAAGCAATCTATTGAGTACGCTTGGTCTGACAGCAACGAAGACAAGTGGGACCCCGAGAAGAAAGGAGTTCTTGTCGGCAGACAGCATCATACGTTGGATATGGAGCTTTATGGTCCAAACTCCTGGTTGAGTGGATTTTATTTGGCCGCGCTCAAAGCGGGGGCCGAAATGGCTAGGTTCTTAGGTGATCAAGTGACATCAAAAGAGTTCAGCAGCTTGTTTCAAACCGGTAAGCAGTGGGTAAACGAGCATCTATTCAATGGCAGGTATTACGTTCAGCAAGTCGATTTGTCGGATAAATCCTTGCTAGATCAATTTGACGAGAAGACGGTTCGTCAATATTGGAACGAGGAATTGGGAGAAATCAAATATCAGGTCGCCGAAGGCTGTGTCATCGACCAGGTCATTGCGCAGTGGCATGCTAATTTATCTGGGCTGGGAGAAATTTTTGATAGAGATCAAACCCGGACTGCATTGCAATCGCTGTATCGGTATAATTTTAAAGCCAGCATGAGACACGAGGCCAATACTTGGAGGTTGTACTCGCTTAATGACGAGGGTGGACTCGTGATCTGTACGTGGCCCGAAGGAATAAGCAAACCAGCGATTCCATTGACGTATAACACGGAAACAATGACTGGTTTTGAATATCAGGCGGCCTCGCACATGATCCAGGAAGGATTCATTGAAGAGGGGATTTCCATCGTACAAGCGATCCGTGATCGTTACGACGGCGAAAAGCGCAATCCATGGAACGAGATCGAGTGCGGCAGCAATTACGCCAGATCGATGGCCAGCTACTCCTTGCTGCAGGCTTTCAGCGGATTTGAGTACAATATGGTTGAAGGCATGATCGGTTTCAACCCCGTGCAATCTGAAGAGGTGATATTCCGTACCTTCTGGTCACTCGATGCAGGCTGGGGAACCTACGAGAAGAGTTCGGAGCAAGTGCTTATTCAAGTATTAGGCGGTAAACTAATCTTAAAGGTGCTCAAACTTCCCGAGGAGCAACTTGTCGCGATCGAACAAATTCAATGGAATGGCGTTAGGCTGGAGTACCGAATCATAGGAAATGAAATTCATTTCGATTGTGAGTGTATACTTGATGCGACGCATCCGCTTGTTATAAAGCTCCGTTCATAAATGCGCGTCATTTCGGATGGAAAGTGGAAGCTGATTGTGGAGAGATTGCGGCCTGATCGGTTGTTCGATCTCGTAAATGGGGGATACCCTTGACAATGATAGGGCTACAGTGGATGTGTATTCATATTTTTTACAAATTACAAGACGTTCAATAAAGGGTTTTGCCCATGGGAGACGAATAAAACCTAAATAACTTGTTGTTTAGGGGACGTTTACTCATGAGACTGAAAGAATATTTAATCGATTCTTTAATGAACTTAACCTCCGATGGTATTGTAATTGTTGATGTTAATGGAACTGTGTTAGATGTTAATAAGGAATTTGAAGAGTTACATGGCTGGACTAGGGAAGAGGTTATCGGGCAAGTATTGCCGATGACTCCTGATTATTATAAGGAAGAAACGCTTCAACTATTTAAATCTTTATTAAACGGAGAGCAAATCAAGAATTTCGAAGCGTTAAAACTTAGAAAAGACGGATCTACATTTTATGTGAATGAAACAGTATCACCTGTGAAAAATACGGAAGGATTGGTCATTGGATTTGTCGGCGTGGAAAGGGACATTAGTGAAAAGAAAAAAGAGGTAGAGGAGCTTTTAGAAAGAGAAAAACAGTTTAGAAGATTGATTAAACTAAATCCTGAACCCATTGCGCTACATAAGGATGGGATCATCCAGTTTGTGAACGATGCTTGTTGCAAACTTGTTGGCGGTGCTTCATCAGACGAGTTCATTGGAAGATCAATCTTTGAATTTTTCTTTTCAAATGACAAGGATGTTATTTTAGCGCGACTTCAGCAGGTCATGCAAATGGATATGGATAGCTACAGTGATTTTATTGAGAGAAAGCTGCGAAAGTTAGACGGCACTTTTATTGATGTGGAAATAGCTTCTATTTATGTCCATAAAAATTTGGGGTATCCTGTCGTACAGAGTGTGATTCGTGATCTCACTGAGCGTAAAAAGTCGGAAGAAGCGATTATTAGGTCTGAAAAATTGGCGCTCATTGGTCAATTAGCAGCGGGGATCGCACATGACATACGTAATCCATTGACTTCCTTGAAGGGGTTTGTACAGTTACTAAAATCTAAAAATACAGACTATGTTGATGTGATGATGGAAGAACTTGAACATATTAATTATGTAGTCAATGAATTTATGACTCTAGCCAAACCACATCTGAATTACTACATAGAGAGTAAGGCTTTAGAGCTTGTTCAAAGTGTAATCAGTTTTTTACAACCGCATGCTCTTCTGCATAACGTTCAAATACAAATGGACATGGATCAAGAACTCCCCGCAATATCTTGTATTCCAGACCAAATCAAACAAGTTTTAATTAATGTATTGAAGAATGCGATAGAGTCGATGGATAGTGGGGGAATAATACAAATATCATGCAGAAATCGTTTAAATCAAGACTTGATTATCTGCGTCAAAGATCAAGGGGTAGGCATTTCTGAAGATAGGTTAACCCAGTTAGGGGAGCCGTTTTTCACCACAAAGACTAATGGGACTGGTTTAGGACTAATGGTTTGCAAACGCATAGTCGAAGGACATGCAGGCAAATTGTCAATTCGCAGCAAAATTAATCAGGGGACTACTGTTGAAATAGAACTGCCTTTTAAAAATCGCCTTATCTCTATAAAGGAGTAGATCAATTGGAATCTTTGGTATTCAAGCAGTTGGAATTTGCCCGAAATAATACACTTAAGGTACTCGAAGGAGTTACTGAAAGTACCGCATCTCGCATACCTGAAAAATGTAGAAACCATATTCTATGGCTCGCAGGGCATATCTATTTGGTTCAAGAAAGGTTTGCGTTTATGATCCATGGTTTTGACGCACAACTCCCAGAATCGTTTATGGCATTATTTGCCGCTGGGACAACTCCGCTAGCTTGGACGGAGACTCCACCGACGATATCGGAAGTGGTAGACATGTTGCAAAATCAGCAAGAGCGCATTCAAAGGGCTTTAAAGGATCGGTTAGGGGAAAAAGCACCTTCACCGTATAAGACATCCAGCGGATTTATACTTGAAACCATTGGAGATTTTCTTAATTTCACGTTGTATCATGAGGGCATGCATGTAAGCTCTATAAAGCAATATAAATTGTTATTGAACCCCTAGATCAGGTCAAAGATGCTAAAGTACACTTATTTTCGGGGAAATCGGTTAAATATAGATAAATTAGTGCAAAAGTGCATCCTTTAGGACCGAATAATGACAAAATGATGAGTGCCGGCAGAAACAGTTGCACTTTTGCAAGCATTTCAGATGGAGTGGTTAATTCGATAAAAAAGGATGCACTTTTGCATGCTTCACAGCTATATTCACGACACGAACAAGGTGATCTGAAGGAATGCCTTCCTCCCATTAATTACCTTCGCAATGATAGATGAGTTGCACAACGCCAGAAGAGAACGTTTTTGTATGAACCATTTTTAAATTCAACCTCTGTTTGATATCTATAAACATCGGTTTTCCTTCTCCCAAAATAACAGGGTGCACAGATAATCTAAATTCATCAACAAGCCCTAAATTGATAAAAGTTGTAATGAGACTTGCTCCGCCATATAGCCAGATGTCTTTACCAGGCTTACTCTTCAAAGTACTTACTTCTTCAAGAATATTTTCATTTATAAATATGGCTTGATGATCAGTCTCTTTTTGTGTTCTGGAAAACACATATTTCACTTTACTATGAACCAATTCCCACAATTCTTTGTCGGTATCCGAGTCACTCGGGTTTGGTTTATATTGTCCCCATAAATCGTAGCTTTTTCTCCCATAGAAAATGGTGTCAATTTGATTCAAGAAGTGAGTGAACCCCATCTCCGGGTCCATGATGCACCAATCAATTTCTCCATTTTTCCCTTCGATAAACCCATCTAAAGTCACTGCTAAATCTAAAATGATTCTTCTCTGGTTTACGTTATTGGACATAACCCTGCCCCCTGAATAAGGATTACATATAAACGAGAATATGTGTTCTCATTCTGATTATACCAAGTATTCAGGGAGTTATCAAATACCACTGCATTCACTAATTTACGCATGAGTTGAAGGCCCGACCTCTAGCTTAGTGCTAAATATCTACAAATGGCCGTGCCACTCCTTTAAGCCAATTAATAGATTAGAATAAGACAGCATTTGAAGGAGGGGCATTCCTTGTGACCACGTGTAGACCTTCGCCATCATTTCATTTCGCTTATGTCACGAATTACAACGATGATACCGTGTCTGTAATTGATACCCGAACCAGAAAGGTTAAGGCAACCATTAAGACAGGTAGTGGACCATTCGAGATTGCCGTTACACCCGATGGGAAATATGCTTACGTTGTCAATAAACGTGATAACACCGCTCAAGTCATTAATAGAAAAACAAATACTATAATCCGAACCATCCAGGTCGGAAATGGTCCATCGGATGTTGGTACATCGCGAAAGTTCGTCTATGTTACGAATTCGGTTGATCATACGGTTTCAGTCATATGTATAAAGAAACAAAGAGTCGTTGAAACGATAAAGGTCGGCAAAAATCCGATAGGAGTAACCATTACGCCTCAGAAGAAGGGCATTAGAACGCTTGGATTTGTAAGCAATAACGACGAGAATTCGATCTCTATTTTCGATGTGAAACACAATAAGGTGATTGACACGATCAAAGCTGGCGTTGGTCCGGATCAGATTGCTTTCACGACGAACGGCAAGTTAGCTTATGTCACCACGGATGAACATGTATTGGTAATAGGGGTTCGAAGTCGAAGGATTCTAAATAAAATTAAAGTAGGCATCAAACCAATCGGTGTAGCCATAACCCCTAACAACAAATTGGCCTACGTTGGGAATGAAGGGGATAACACGGTTTCCGCCATAAAACTATCCAATAACAAGGTGAAAGCTACTATACCGGTGGGGATGAAACCTGGCATTGTAGCCATTACACAAGATAGTAAATATGCCTATGTTGCCAATTTTGGAGAAAATACAGTTTCTGTTATCAGAATCAAGGATAATAAGGTTATTGACACGATAATAGTAGGGAATGAAGCTTCGGGGCTCGCTATTATCCCTTTATAAAAAAGATCGCCAATCACCGATATATTCAGGTGGTAGGCGATCTTTTTTCAATTGTTTGAAAGGCCGTTTGATCTCTTGTTATTTATCTTTATCATTATCTTTATCATTAAAGTTACCGTGTATTTTTACAGATATGGCAGGACTCGTTACGCCTTCATAGGAGGCGTGGACGCTCACATCTCCCTTATCTAATGTAAGTAACTCATAGCTAGAAGTAATCGTTGCTAACTGTGCGTCGCTTGATGTGAAAACGCTGAATGCAGTTAAGTCAGCCGTGCTGCCATCTGCATAAGTTCCGATTGCTTTAAGCTTAGCCGTTTCACCGGTTTTCAACTTCTCTGGCAATCCCGTAATTTGAATGCTTACAGGTTTGGCAGGTACGACCTTAACCTCTATCTGAGCGATTTTACCGTTGTAAGAGGCTGTCACCATGGTACTGCCTGCTTTAAGCGCAGTTAAGTTACCGGTGGTGTCGACAGCAGCAACATCGGGTGCACTTGAAGTAAAGTTCACGCCAGAAATAATGTCAGCACGGGATCCATTGGTGTACAGGCCGCTCACTAGCAGCAGGGCAGATTCTCCAGCTTTAAGCACACTAGGTCCATTTGCTTCAATACGGGTTAAGATGAGGTTGCTAGTGTTGTAATTATGGAATTGCATGTTAGGGTAATAAGCATTCAAGATCCTGTCATAAGTCCAGCCCATTCCGCCAAGCATCGAGGCACCGAATTGGCTCATCCCTACACCGTGACCGTTGCCCCCTCCAAAGAAGGTTACGCCTGTCGCAGCACCGTTAGCATCTCGCGTAATGTCAAAAGTAAAGAAAGCGGAGTAGAGGATGCTTGGATTTTTAAGTGTTGCACTTGGGTCATAATCAGCAGCGCCGCCTTTAGCCCGATAAGCTAAAATGTCGGGTCCTCCGGTATAAACTTTACTTGGTCGTATTGTAAATCGGATATTGAACTCTTTAATGATCTTGTATGTCCCGGTACTGCCTTCCACTACAAGTTCTGTGATATTGCCGCCTGCACCTCGTTTGGCAACGTACATGTTTTTGAAAGATCCAATTCCTTCGGCAGGGATGGGTAAGCTTTGAAACGAACCGTCTGCTGTACGGGTGAGTATGAAGTTAGGGTCAGCCGTATACCTCAAGCCCAAGTTGGCATTGATCGTTTTTTCTAGTTCCTGATGGGTTAGACCCACTTTCCAACGGAAATATAAGGAATCGGAGTCGTAGCCTTTGTAAGCCAGATTTTTGTAAAAAGCTCCTACTGCCGCTTCATCTCCGGTATTCATTTGGTATAGCTTGCTGCTGTCAGCCAAATCGAAGGTGTAGCTGCCTGCTGTTAAATACGGAAGCGGAGTTCCAGGGAACTTATTCGTAATGACGTCTGACCAAACTTCATGCTTGGAAGCGCCGAAACCGCCTGAAGTTGAATAGAAGCGTGCGTCAACCAAGTCTTGTCCGCTCATCATGATTTGACCAGCCGTCTCGTTGATTGCTTGCGTAGTCAATGTATTCTCTGCTGAATTGTTATACACTTGGCTAAGTGTGCTGTCATCAATATGAAAACCTTGTTCGGCGAACCGGTTGGATAAATAATCAGTCAGCGCATACGTTCTGGCTGCCACGGCTTGTGCCTTCAGTGCCTCCAAACCAAAACTGGCAGGCATTTCGCTGGGAACGACCTGATATAAGTATTCTTCCATGCCTAGTTCATTAACTACGCGCAGCTTATCTTTGTCAGGGTTCAAGAATAATTCCATGACACCTCGGTATTGCGGAGGTGTGCTTGGTGCTCTTTTTATAGAGGATATTTCTAACTTCTGTGCAAGGTTGGTAGGTACTGCATAGAGTCTATTAGAGGTACTGTATAAGTCTGCGCCATTCACAGTTACTTTCATTTTACCGTTGTCAGGAGTAACGGAAAGCAAGCTTCCAGCTGAAATGTCAAAAGTATGATTAGCAATTTTATCCGTTAACTGAAACCCTTGCACCGATTTGAGATCTACTTTGGCGTGGTTCAGCTGAGTCGTATCCGCAATGTTGGAAATATCAACACGAATCCCTACACGCATCACGTTCATCGGAGTTTCGCCTTGAAGGACAATCCGGGCAATTTGCCCAGCTGTATTTTTATAAACTTCGGCATTTTTCGCTCCGACCATGACATCGCTTAAACTTTTGGTAAACCATTGTCCATTCATATTTTGAAAGACATCCGTATGATCAGCTAACGGAAGAGTGCCTGCGAATTCTAGCTCCAACGTATGATTGGTTAGATTTTTTGATTGGACCTTTTCCTTCAGCGGGGACAGCTCAATCGTCTCACCATAAGCAATTGATAAAGCGCTTACAGATCCGAACGCCAAAAGCATGCAAAATATGAAAATAAAAGGGCGGAAAACAAATGATTTCATTTCTTTAGTTCTCTCCTTCGTGTTACCGTATTTTGAAATAAAATTTCACGATGAACGATTATTGATGAGGGTTTTTGGAATTTTATTTCAAAACCTAGTATAACTGGGATTCTTTCACATGCCCATATGTCCCAAATACTAGAAATGATTCGACAAAATTAGGGAAATAGGTCTGATGTAACGAAAAAAGAAGCCTAAACCAATGTTTTACTTGAGATAGGCTTGCTTTTATTTCCTAGGAAATCTGAAGAAGTGCGACCATATCGGAGACATCTAATATTTTAAGATCGGGATCTTTTAACAGCTCCTTGGCAGCTTCCATACGCACTTTGGTCACAATATCGAACAAATGTTCTTTACCCGTGCATCAGTTAAGGATATAATTAACATTAATTTATAAGTTATATGGGAGGATTAATATGGCTATTAAAGAACTACTGAACTATGGAAAGATAATCGAAGAACTATCGAGGTTTAAAGAGCTTGATGAACATCGTTTTCTCGAACCAATTAATGAAGGCAAATGGTCAGTTAAGGAAATAATAGGCCATCTATTTTATTGGGATAAATTCATCCTGGATAAGCATATTCCATCGATGGATCAAGGAACTGTATTAATCTCATTTCCCGACCATGATGAGCATAATAGTGAGGCTATTCAATATATCAGTGCTTTTAAAACAACTGGCTCTTTAATAGATGAGTTTGTTGAGAAAAGAAGACAGTTGATTGAAACGATGTCTGGAATCGATAGTGATGTAATATTTACAATTGGTTCAGGGAAACGGCAATTTACAATTGGAAAATATCTAAAGATATTTATTGACCACGACAATCATCACCTCAAACAAATAAAAGAACGATTGAGCTAACGCAGAACGATAGTGAATGAGCCTGCTTTGCGGCGGGTCTTTTATTATTCATTCAAGTAACGTGCAGTATTGCGAGTCACTATTGTTTATTAAGAATGTTGAAAAGTCGCCATTTTGGCGGCTTTTTTGCACTATTGGGCAGATCCGCGTCATCCCAGTAATATCCTAATTTTATCAATCAGGGGATCCGGAACCTAAGCACCTGATCTACGAACCGCATACCCTACAATTGTAGTTGATTTCCGATGAGCAGGAAGAGTGGAAGTAAATTGGAATTGAGAGTATATGAAAAATCCTAATTAAGGAGGAGTTCGTGATTGAGAAGGCGCATTCTGGCACTAGTATGCATTCTAACTCTCGTTGGACTTTTATTTGCATGTTCAAATTCAAATCAGGATGGAGTTGGGGGTCAAATGGGTACGGGATACGGATCCAAATCGGAGAAAGTTGAACCATTTGTCGTAAAAGGCAGAGCGATCGATTCCTCAGGAAAACCTTTGGCAGGGATCAAAGTGTATGCCGAAAATCAGTTTAATTATCTTAGCTATGTAAGTGCTGTGACAAATGTAGATGGTTATTATCGTATTGAGCTTCCGGAAGTAAAGGCTACTTGGAAAACGTATAGCGTATTTGCGTTTAATTTAAATGGTAGTCAATATAGCATCAATTTAACATCACAGATTGTTGATCCGTTCGGAACAAGTGCAGGAGCCATTCGTAACTTTGTTTATGATCTCTCCAAGGGAGTCGTTCAAGTCGGCTTAGAGATTGGGGTAATAAGTAATTTTGACTTGAATAGTGTCGTACTGACGCTTACACCACTTGGCCCATCCCAACTTGGAGGAAGCGGGGGTACTCCCATTAGTTCTCTTGTAGCGCCCCTTCAATCAGGGGTAGGGCTAACAGGGGTAGGGCTAGAGCGTCTTCCCCTTGGCAAATATAAGGCGACTGCCCAGTACTTTGTAAATAATAAACTAACTCCGTTACTTATTCGCCAAAGAAACACGGGGCAATACGCGGAGTCTGTTAATTTTGATTTCCTGCCCGACGGCCCAAACTTGCTTATTGTTAAGCTCCAAGTTATTCCTCCGAATGGCATTAGAAGGTGAAAATTTTGAGATTAAAGGATTAATGACGATGTTCAAATACTGGTGTCATCCAGAAACTGAACAACGGGGCTATGATAATAGCCTGTTGCTTCCATAACAATGGAGGGACGCATCACGCATCCTTGCAGCTGATTCCACTCCCTTAGAATACGTATAAATCATGGACTAATATTGAACGTTGGTGAATTCGTGATTTGAAATGGCAAAAATCGACAAATTTCACGGATAATCTGTGTTATAGTTTTTTTTTAAGTCATAATACAATTTTTATTGAGTCGACTTGTAGGTATATTAAAATGTAATACCAAATTTATTATAGAAAGGAAAAGGTGGCGTATGACAATGTCTCAAATATCTGACTATGTATTTATGGGCTCTTTAATTATTTTAATTATCTCAGTATTTATATATGGAGGTTCAAGCGGTATGAGTCCTCGAAGTGGTGCTCACACTGTCACGGATTCGTCTTCAATTATAGATTTGCAATTGGATGATAAACGAAGAAACAACTCCAACTATACCAAAAGTTCGATTAGAATTATTAAAGCCCCTTTATTCTGGATAGGAATATTAGGGGGAGTAGTATCCATAGTATTATCAAAATTCCAATAATTGTATTTTTTTACTGAAGTAATATTCCAGGTGAATTGAGGACTAACATGAACGTGAACCAAGAAAATTATTATTACAAGGATTCATCGGACCTAAGGGAATTAGCAAGATGGAGTTTGAGAGAGAACTGGGCTTCAGCGCTGCTTATTACGGCGGTTGCGAGTTTGTTCGGTCCATTGACGGGTCCTGAGGCGCACTGGCTCTTAGACCTTGCAGGCTTTCTAATAGGTGGTGCTCTCTTGCTAGGCTCTGTGCATTATTTTGTAAAACTGAATCGAGATAAAAGTGCACAGTTCACTGATCTATTTTACGGATTCAAACAATTTGTTTCTTCATTTCTGACTTACCTCCTGTTCATACTTTTCATCCTGCTATGGACACTCTTACTCATAATACCAGGTATTATTGCATCCCTTCGTTTTGCCATGACCTTCTACATTTTGAACGATGAGCCAGAAATAAAACCGCTTCAAGCCATTAAACGCAGCTCGGAAATGATGAAGGGGCATAAATGGGACTTTTTCAAGCTTCACTTGAGCTTTATAGGCTGGTATCTACTCGCGATTATTGGTGGATTTATTACTAT
This sequence comes from Paenibacillus sp. J22P51, assembly GCF_059692215.1. Lineage (NCBI taxonomy): Bacteria > Bacillati > Bacillota > Bacilli > Caryophanales > Paenibacillaceae > Paenibacillus > Paenibacillus sp. J22P51. The sequence goes on from NZ_JCAUAZ010000002.1 coordinate 635,856, forward strand.
TGGATTGCTCCCAGGGGTAGATATGGGGGACCCTTATTGGAGTGGTGTCATTATATCCGTATTCATACTTCCTGTCGTTACCTATAGCTCAGCCGCTTCAGCTGCATTCTATGTCAATCGTAAAGCCGTGCAGCAACAAGAAGGTGCATTTTTGCATCAAGCCCCAGTTGAATAAAATCCTGTCTTGCAACCGTTTTACTAGTAGTACATATATGTCATTGTCCACATAGAAGGGTGACATGCGAAATGGTGGGGCAATACTAGAAAAGAATATCACTTTAGCAAACGCATTCTCTGATTGTTCAATTAACGGAAAATTTTAGTTCAATAAACAAAAACCAGTCTAACACTTTATTTTCGTGTCTGGACTGGTTTTTGTTTTGGTTTCATGTATCAGTTTAAAACTTTTTATGGTTAGCTGTGTTTCCGGAACAATCGATCGGTTAGCTCCTGTCTGGATACCTCCGTTACCCGATGACGGTAAGTCCCTTCGGGAACGACGTCAGCACCTCGACGCCGCTGTCCGTGACGAGCACATCATCCTCGATCCGCACGCCACCGACGCCCGGCACGTAGATGCCCGGCTCGATCGTGAAGACCATGCCGCTGCGCAGCAGCTCCTGGTTCTGGCCGTGCACGGACGGATATTCGTGCACATCCATGCCAAGACCGTGCCCGAGCCGGTGCATGAAGTACGTCCCGTAACCGGCGTCGGCGATGTGCTCGCGCGCCGCGTGGTCCAGGCTGGCCAGCGTAGCGCCGGGGCGAGTCGCTTCAATGGCCTGCAGGTTCGCCTGCAGTACCGTCTGATAAATTTTTGCCTGCTCTTCCGAAATATCGCCTACCGCGAACGTTCGTGTAATATCCGATGCATATCCATCCGCATAGACGCCGAGGTCGAACAAGAGCAGCTCCCCTTCGCGGACGGCCCGTGAGCCCGGAACGCCATGCGGTAGCGCAGATTTCTCGCCGGTCAGCACCATCGTCGAGAAGGAAGGTCCGCTCGCACCGAGCTTCTTCATCTGGTACTCCAGCTCCGCCACAAGCTCAATCTCCGTAACACCAGGCTTCACCTGCGCGATGCCGGCGCGCAGCACATCCTCGATGATCCGCACCGCATGCTTCATGCGCATCACTTCGTCCGGAGTCTTAATGACGCGCATCTCGCGCAGCGGCCCGTCGATATCCGCATAGACGGCTGCGCCGACCGCTTGGCTAATTGCCTCGAACCGGCTAACGGTCATATAGTCCTTCTCCAGTCCCAGCGTCCGGACGCCCGCCGGCATTAGCTTGCTGAGAACTTCGTACGGGTTATCGGTGTCCGTATGGGTATGGATCTTCTTCACGGACGATGCGGCTTGCGCCGCTTCAAGGTCCAGAGCCGGTACGATTAGCAGTGGTTCGGCTCCGCGCGGAATCAGCAGACCGAGAAAACGCTCATGCGGGTCGCTCGCAAACCCGGTCAAATAATACACATGCTTCGGCATCGTAATCAGTACGGCATCGATCGCCCTCCGATCCATATATGCAGCTAGCTGTTCAATACGAGTATTCATTAAATCAATCAACCGTCCTTTCGCCGTTTAAGGATAATAAATAATCGCATCATAGCGAACGATTCTTATCATTGTTCCTCCTATGATTTAGAGTCCATACATCTTTCGTTATTTAGCTTTCCCAATCCTGCCCAAATTTTTTTCTATAAAAGCACAAATCTTCATTCCCACCGGAATATGATTAACTATGTACAGGATTAAGGAGGAAAACTATGTACTCAGCAGAAATCAGCCGCTCCAATCCGTCTTGTTTTCTCTTTATTATTGATCAGTCCGGTTCCATGTCCGACCCTTTCGGAGCTAGCACCAAAGCCGATAGTGTATCCGATGCCATCAATCGGTTATTGCAGAATCTCATTATAAAGTGTGCGAAGTCGGAGGGGATACGCGATTACTTCCATGTTGGTGTGATCGGCTATGGCGCCAGTGTTGGGCCGGCCTTCGGTGGCGTACTTGCCGGAAAAGAATTGGTACCGATTAGTGAAATCGCGGATAATCCGTCAAGGCTGGAAAAGCGTCTGAAGAAAGTGCCGGACGGTGCTGGCGGTATTGTTGATCAAATTGTAAAGTTTCCAATCTGGTTTGATCCAGTCTCGAACGGCGGGACACCCATGTGTCAGGCGATGAATACCGCCTATACCATTCTGAGTCAATGGATCAGCGAGTATCCTCATTGTTTTCCGCCAGTGATCATCCATATTACAGATGGAGAATCCACCGATGGAGACCCGACTTCTGCCATGGAACAAATAAGAGCGCTGGCTACGGATGATGGGAACGTCTTTCTATTCAACTTGCATATTTCCAGCAGACCGAATGCGGTTAGTGTGAGTTTCCCGGAAACCGCGGATGGGCTGCCTGACCAATTCTCGAGGCTGCTCTACGAAGGATCCAGCAATCTAACGCCATTTATGATGTGGGTGGCCAATCAGGAGCATCAATTGAATCTTTCGGACGGAGCAAGGGGATTTGTCATGAATGCAGATCTAACCCTTGTAGTCCAAGCGCTTGATATCGGTACGCGTCCCGCCAATCTTAGATAGGGGTTGCTATGGTGCAAATTGCAAGTGTATGTTTTTCATTGCAAAAGGCGGGAAACCGCAAAGAGGAATATGAAGATGCGTTCAACACCAGCGTTTTTGTGAATAACGATACTGCGTATCATCGATTCGCCATAGCGGATGGGGCTAGTGAATCCTCATTCGCTAATATATGGGCGGGTTTACTCGCTGGCTATTATTGCAACGGGAAAATGGATAGTCATCAGCTCCACAACTCCATCTCCAAATTGTCCAAAGCTTGGAAGAGAAAGCTAAATACCAAAGACCTTCCCTGGTACGCTCAAGAAAAGCTGAACAGCGGGGCATTTTCTACGTTAGCTGGAATTACTTTTCGTTTGACGGATACATTGTCAGTAGAGTTTGATGCGATTGCGATTGGTGATAGCTGCATGTTTCAAATTCGGGATGAACAAATTACACACTTTTTTCCACTGGCTTCCGTCGAGGATTTTCATAATAGACCGATTCTCATTTCGAGTAACGGAGCTTATAACCTTCATCTTAAAGCATCGGTGAAAAATTGGAGAGGTACCGCTCAAGCGGGAGACTCCTTTTGGTTAATGACCGATGCCTTGGCCTGCTGGACTTTGACTCGCTTCGAGGAAGGCACCAATGTAATCAAGCAAATACACGGGTTAGCCTGTGAAGATGACTTTATCCGGTTGGTGGAGGCAGAAAGAAAGCTAGTTCGCCGCGACGGCAGCTTTTATCTAAGGAATGATGATGTTACTTTCATTCGAGTAAATCTTTTTTAAGGGGAGATGAGGCGATGTTTTGGCCCACTCCACAGGATTATAGGGAAGCGATTCAAAATCCGCACATTTGTTTTCAGGACCCGGAGCTTCAATCCGGACTCCCTGAATTGGATAAGCTTGGACTCCCTCGCCCTATTTCGGGCAGCTTCGCCAGTGTTTACAGAGTCAAGTGCGGACAGACGGAATGGGCGATCAGGTGCTTTACCAATTCTGTGAAGGATCAGAAGGAGCGTTACGATGCCATCAGCTCGCATTTGAGCTCAGTGAATCTGCCGTATATGGTCCCTTTTGAGTACCTCTCTGAAGGTATAAAAATAAATGGCAATTGGTTCCCTGTCGTAAAAATGCAATGGGTTGAGGGGGAATCACTGCTTTATTACATCCAAAGAAATTTGCATAGCGTTGAAATTTTAGAAGGATTAGCAAATCAATGGCTAAAAATAATTAATGAGCTGCACATGGCAAACATTGCGCATGGGGACCTGCAGCATGGCAACATATTGATTCACAGGGATGAAATTATTCTGATCGATTATGATGGCATGTATGTACCAGGCTTAAACGGCATGCTAAGCAACGAGCTCGGTCATAGAAATTATCAACACCCCGGAAGAGTCGTAGAGCATTTTGGGCCATACATCGATAACTTTTCAGCCTGGGTTATTTTGATTGCAATATTAGCCGTTAGAGTGGATGCTTCGTTATGGAATTCGCTTGGCGCGGGAGAAGCTGAAGAAAGTCTCCTCTTTCGACAAAAAGATTTTGTCTCCCCTGGCGAATCACGCGCTTTTGAATTACTGGAGCTTGTTAATGATGAAACGTTACGTGCTTTGGTAAACTGCTTTCGTGATGTCATGGCATTAGAAGTGCCGAATGTGCCAAAGCCCCCTGATCCCGAATCACTGGTTAATGCTGTTCATCACCCAGTCGTCTCTGTCTCTTCTGTCTCTTCTACCTCTGCTGCCTTCGCAACGAAATTAATTACTTATCTAACAGCCTTCTATGATAAGTTCGCTAATAAGAAGCGGCTAGCCGTTGCACAATCCCAACCGGAAACATTGGATCCTGTTGATTCGTCGTGGGTACTGGATTATCTTACAGAGGAACCAAGGCCATGCAGGCCTCTGCCCACATTTGGGCTCGTTTTGGAAAGAATCGTTTCATTCTTGGTCATAGCCACCACGGCATTGGCTACAACTTTTATGTACGGAAAGGCTCCGATTACAGGTTTAGCATCCTGCACTGCTTTGGGTGTAGTTGTTGAATTTGCCTTTTTGAGCTGGCGTTATGTGAAGCTTCCCACTGTTAAGGAAAAAAGAACCACGTCTGAAAAAATAAAGGAGCTTCAAGGTGCAGCCTCCGATCTGACAAGAGAATTGAGCAAAATAAACTATATCAAGCAAAATCTCCAACAAATGGAAGAAAACAAGATTAATGATATATTACAAAGGCAAAGGGAAGTATCGGAACGAGAAAAGAATGAAACCGAAGAAGTGGAGAAGGAACTCTGGAGTCATATAAGCGAAATCGCTAGTGAAAGACAAACCATAGATCAGGAGGAACATACCGAACTTGCCGGCTTATTGGCTTCATTCCGAAAAACTTGGCTGGAAGATCAATTAAAGAAGCATACGATTAGCAAAGAAAAAATACCGGATATTGACGATGAAATCAAACGGCGTTTAAGATCAAATGGAATTCGTACTCCGGCTGATTTTTTGGATATTAATATTTTTCAGTCCTATGGTCGTAAAAAAATTGAAAAGGTATATATGATATTAAAAAATGGGGGTTCTGTTCATATAGATTTGAGTCCATCCCAAGCGAAAGCACTAGTAGAATGGAAAAAAATGATAGAGCGCAAGTATAGACCTAATATCCCCCAATCCATTCCTCCAAGTGAAATCGCTGCCTCAAAATCAAAATTTAACGACAGGAAATCAATATTAAATAACGTAGAACAAACTTATAAAACAAGGGCACAGGACCTGATATCTACCATTAAGCAAACATATAGTCCGGAGCATGACCTCTTAAAGAGGGAAGAGGATGCCGCCAGAATCAACCTGAATAACGAGCTCAATCAACTCGACAAGGAGATTTTTGAAATAAATAAACATCTTTTAGGGGAACAATGGGAGCTTAACCATTTGAGCAAGCAAATGGATTCTTTTAAGGACATTATTTTCTTGAAATTCTTAAGGAAAGTATTCCTTTTTATTTGAGAAAAATGCTTTAATATGCCCTTTTAAATATAAAACTTAGACCCTCAGCCCGTTGCTGTGGGTCTCTTTTTTGCTATTCCAACATAAAGAACAATTATAAGTGATATTATATCATGCTTATTAAATTCCTAATTATGGTAATATAAAACAAGGACATGTATTATTCTGTTCCTTGGGGGAGGGCAATTAAGTATGTCAGATGAGTTAAGTAAAGAAATATTAAAAGAGCTAAAGAAATTAAACGAAAAAATTGATAATTTAAATGAACCTAAAGGGCTGTCGACGTCAATGAAGGTTGTTGCATTATTTTTGGGTTTCGTAGTAATAGGTCCTTTTATAACGTTACTTTTATCTCGTTTGTTCAACTAATGGAAAACGTTTGTTCAAAGTTAAATATGAAATAAACACCAAGTGTGGGAGGGTACATACATGTCTATTTCATTGGTATATCCGAAGCAAAACCTGCCGGATCGGCTTTTTTATGCTTCTAAAACCATTTCCATATATTATAATAGGATAATATGTATAAGAAAGGATGCTGATCAATAATGAAGTTTGACGAATACCGTTATGAACGCCCTGATGTAGACAAATTTAAACAGGAATTCACCGCTCTGCTGGGGAATCTGAATGACGCCGCAGCTTTGGCAGAGCAGAAAGCTTCCGTTATCGCCATGAATAAGCTTCGAAGCGAATTTGATACGATGCAGACCTTGGTCAGCATCCGGCATTCCATCAATACGATCGATGAGTTTTATAAAGCCGAACAGGATTTCATGGATGAAACCGGACCGGTCGTACAGGAATACATAACGGAGTATTACAAAGCACTTGTCAATTCCAGGTTCAGAGCCGAGTTCGAGAAGGAATGGGGCTCGCAGCTGCTCCAGCTTGCCGAAATCTCGCTTCGCACGTTTAGTCCGGAAATCATCGAAGATTTACAATTGGAGAACAAGCTGTCAACGGAATATTCCCAGCTCATTGCTTCCGCCAAAATCCAGTTCGAAGGCGAAGAACGCACCCTGCCTCAGCTTACTCCGTTTGAACTGTCAACTGACCGTAATATGCGCAAGAGCGCTTCCGAAGCCAAATATAACTTTATGTCCCAACATGAGTCTGCCTTTGACCGGATTTATGACGATCTCGTCAAGGTTCGTGTCCGTATTGCGAAGAAGCTGGGATACAGCAGCTTTGTTGAACTCGGTTATGACCGTATGATGCGGACTGACTACAATGCCGAAATGGTGGCCAACTTCCGCAAACAAGTTCTGGAGCATATTGTCCCTGCGGCCCAGAAGCTTAAGAAAAGACAAGCCGATAGGCTGGGTCTGGTTGAATTAAAATATTACGACGAGAACTTTAACTTCGAATCCGGCAACGCGACACCTAAGGGCGATCCCGATTGGATTGTCGCGAACGGAGCGAAGATGTACAAAGAGCTTTCACCCGAATCGGATGAATTTTTCACCTTTATGCGGGATAACGGGCTCATGGATCTGGTCAGCAAGAAAGGAAAGCAAAGCGGCGGCTACTGTACCTTTATCAGCGATTACAAAGCTCCGTATATTTTCTCGAATTTCAACGGAACCTCCGGGGATATTGATGTTTTGACCCATGAGGTGGGCCATGCCTTCCAGGTTTTCCAGAGCCGTAATCTGGAAGTGCCGGAATACGCATTCCCTACCTATGAAGCGTGTGAGATCCATTCGATGAGCATGGAGTTTATTTGCTGGCCATGGATAGAGCTGTTCTTCAAGGAGGATGCTGCGAAGTACCGGTTCAACCATTTGGCGGACAGCTTGCAGTTTATTCCTTACGGAGTCGCGGTCGATGAATTCCAACATTATGTATATGATAATCCGGAGGCAACCCCTGCCGAGCGCAAGCGGTTATGGCGGGAGATCGAGAAGAAATATTTGCCTCATCGCAACTATGACGGCAACTCTTACCTGGAACAGGGCGGATTCTGGCAAAAGCAATCCCATATTTTCCGGTCGCCTTTCTATTACATCGATTATACATTAGCCCAGATCTGCGCCTTCCAGTTCTGGAAACGTTCGAATGAAGATTTCAAATCCGCATGGAGCGATTATTTGCGGCTTTGCCAAGCGGGAGGAAGCCAGTCCTTCCTTAAGCTGGTAGAGCTTGCTGGTCTCACCTCGCCATTCGAGGATCATTGCATCGGCTCCGTCATCGGAGACATTGAAGGCTGGCTGAACGGTATTAACGATAAAGCACTGTAATATGCGTTAAAAACCGCCAAGCATAAGGATATCCATTGAAGTGACCCCAACAAGTTAGACACTATATAGTGAGGCTGCCTTTAAGGCATGGGTTCGATATTGTATCGGGCTCATGCCTTTTAGTTTTGACTTATTTAATGGATCAGAAGTGCGTCGCCGTCATTTAAACGCTCAAATGCTATATCGAGAATCCTAGAGACAAGGGAATAGCCATACGGCCCTGGGTCCAATTGTAGTTAGATGTGAATCGAAGAGGCGTTTCAGCAGCGGGGAAGATTCAGCCGGACACATCCGCACCGACTAAGCGCACCGCGCCCGGTAACGGTCAGATTAGTTTAACAGTTGACTATTTATTGTCCCTCGTGATTAATCCGAAAATAAACAGGACAACCCCAATAAGTGGAATTATTACTTCAAATAGATGCAATCTTAGATGCATATTGTTTTGAACGTAATACATAAGTACAAAGAGAAAAATACCTGATAGCATTAATTTGTTTGATGGCATTAGTTAATCACCTCAGTCCAAGTTTATCATATTGTATGAATGAATGTTAAGCTAACGGAGTACGAGAGTAGAATTACTATTAAGTAGCTTGGCAGACTAGTCTTCCGAATTATGGTAAAAATAGATGTAGACCGAAAAAACCAGACTAGGAGAGTCAACATGCAAGAAAATAAGAAAAACCTATCAGGAATCAGAGGCTGGCTTCTATTCTATGTGATTTACTCAATTGCTGGAGTTCTGATCAATCCATTTTACATATTCAAGATGATAGAGGCACTAGAATGGAATGTTATAAGTGTATACGATTTTGTTTCTTACATTTTAATAGAAGTTCTATTTATCATATCTCTTTTTAATTTGTTAAAGAAGAACAAAAATGGACCATCGATCACAATTAAAACCGAATTAGTATTGATACTAATTAAAATAATTGATTTCTATTTCTCAAATAAAGAAATATATGATGCTCTTCAGTTAATGCTAATAATTATTGTAGGAATATTATGGATTTTATATTTTAGATATTCGAAACGAGTAAATACAACTTTTTTCTCTAAATAGACGATCGAAACAAGGCTGCCGGTGGATCGGTGGCCTTTTCAGTTTAATTTTAAACATTGATTCTTTCGTTTAATTTTTTACTGACTAATGGGAAAAAGATGCAAGAAAAACTGTAACTATTTGATGAATCTTTACGTTATAGAAGTACAAAGTAAACTTAAATAGGGGAAAAAAGATGAAAGCCCTGACGGGGTGGTAAAAGAAAAGATAAGCTCTAGCCAAATAACATATGAGATGATTCAACTAACGAGGAACGATAGCCAATAAATGCCGGCCGTGGGCCGGCTTTTTACTGTCACAGTGCCAGGACACAAACATAGGCGAATAATCGGGTGGAATCTATTGATGAAATCTGCAGTGATTCTTGTTGAAAAAATGAAGAAAGATAATCCGTAATTAAAGGGGATCGGCTCATGGCACTTAGAAATATGACACGGCGTCTTCTAATTCCTTTTCAAATGAGTATGAGATACAAACTTATGATTTTGATGGTGATAATCGCTGTCCTGCCTTTGACCTTAGTCACGATTTTTGCTGCAAAGACCACCAAGCAATCCTTAAGTCTGGAGATAATACGCTCGAACGAGTCAAGAATGGACTGGGCTGCCAAATATTTTGATGAAAAAATTAGTCTGCTGCATTCGGTGGTGTATTCTCTTCTCATGGATCAGAGCCTGTTTCCGATTAACAAAGGTGAGTCTATGAACGATGGGAACGGTCTGGATGCAGGGAAACTATATATTGATGAAAAGCTGAGGTCTCTGTATGTTGCCAACAATAATAGTATTGTTCGGATCTCTCTTTATCTGAATGCTAGCCAGCGCATGTTTATTGTCGATAAAGATGCCGTTCGATCAACGGATTTATTGGATACTCCCGTGGGGAATTGGAGAGATTTAGCCAAGGACCGTCAAACGGTAAATAAGATTGTGGGATCTGCACACAATTATTTTACATTGGTACGAAGCATGAATCGGTTTGAAGACCATAAGATTCTCGGCGGAGTGTCCATGGAAGTAAGATGGAGGTTCATGGACAATGTCATAGGTATGATCCATTCGGAACCCAACAGTATTGTGCTTATTTTGGATGCTCAAGGAAAAATCATGTACAATCCGTACCCACAGCAAACGACGATTGACCAAGAAATGCTGGAAAAGGTGATACATAGTCCAATGGAACCTGGCTTTATCGAATCCAAGCAAGGAATTCTGTTTTATCAGCCAGTTCCATCGGCCGAGTTATGGATCGTGAAATTTATCCCGATCAGCTATGTGAACCAAGGTGCTTCTACAACGCTAAGTTTTAGTTTTTATACAGCTATGGTCTCTGTTCTTCTAGCTATTATTCTTTCTGTTTTAATTGCTTATTTCACGACGAAACCGATTATTCGACTGACGAGGTCGATGAAAGCCGTAGAGCACCAAAATTTCAACGTGGGTGTCGATAAGATACGAAGCGATGAGATCGGTACACTTGAGAGACGTTTTAATTCCATGCTTCAAAAAATTAAAGAACTGATTCAAATTGAGTATAAAAGTAAAATTGAAAAACGGACCGCACAACTGAAAGCGATGCAGGCACAGATTAATCCTCATTTTCTGTATAATGCGCTGCAATCCATTGGTGGGGTTGCCCTCTCTCGAAATGCGCCTGAAATTTATGAGCATGTCAGAGCCCTTAGCGAGTTATTTCGTTATACGATCAAAATGAAATCAGATATCGTCACAGTGGCCGACGAAATAGAGCATGTTACTAACTATTTGCAAATTCAAAAATTGCGCTTTCAGGACATGATTCATATTCAAATTGACATCGAAGAAGACTGCGGAATTTACGAACTCCCCAAATTCATACTCCAGCCCATTGTGGAGAATTGTTTCGTCCATGGTTTGGAGGGCCAGATGGAAAAGTGGACGGTAACCATCAGGGTGGAGAAGATGATGGATGAAATTGAGATTAGTATTGAAGATAACGGTCTAGGCATTGATGAGGTACGTTTGGAGGAAATTCGGCGACAGTTAAGCCGTTGGGGTGAGGATCAGGTGCTTGGGGAAAGTATGGGAATGAACAACGTGAATTCGCGGATTAAGCTTATTTTCGGTCAGGAATACGGTATGTTTGTCACAAGCTCAAAAGGTGTCGGAACGACTGTCAAAGTTGTTATTCCGGCAATAATCAAAGGAGAGGAGCCTTTACAATGAAAGCTGTCATTATTGATGATGAGTTCTGGGTCCGCAACAGCATCCGGCATTTGGCTGATTGGGAACGTCTAGGCATCTATCAGATTGAGGAAGCGGAGGATGGGATTAGCGGTTTAAATATCATAGCGCAGATACACCCTGAAATTGTCATTACGGATATGAAAATGCGAGGCATGGACGGAGCTCAGCTTCTGCAAAAAATAAGTGAAGACTATCCGTTTATCCGCAAAATTGTGATTAGCGGATTTGATGATTTCACCTATACGAAACAGGCTATTTTATCCAAAGTGGATGAATACCTGATAAAGCCGATCAATCCGGATGAACTGAATCGGGCTTTGGAGAAAGCGGTTCGAGAGCTGGGCGTAACACGGGGAATCCATGCTGCCAAGCCGCTGGACAAGCAGTTATTGAAAATCATCACCGAGTTGAAGCACATCGTCACCAGAAGTTTTCATGAGATGAACACGGAGGCGGTCAAGAAAAGCTTTAAGCTGTTGGAGCAAACTTTGAGCGATCAAGAGATCTTGCAGCCTGGTCTGAATAACTCGCTTTACAAGCAATTCATGCTGATTTTGGAAGAGCAATTTGCCCTTTCAGGAAGCGAATTAACGTCTGAAGCTCAAGCGAGCGCCAGTCATTTTTTTGTTTCGGATGATACTCCAGTGTCCAAGTGGATCGATGCGTTGTCCTCCACATATGTTGGGAGCTTGGAAGAATTAATTCACCAAAGGAAAAACAAAACCCGGATCAATATCGACGAGATTCGGAAGTATCTTGATCTTTCCTATGCTGAGCAAGTGAGTCTTGGAAGCATTGCAAGTAAATTTTTTGTCAGCAAGGAGCATCTTTCCCGTACCTTTAAACAAGAAGTCGGTGTTACCGTAATGGATTACTTAATTACCAAAAGGATCGAAAAAGCTTACCAGCTTCTTCAGGACTCTTCCGTATCTATCAAGAGCGCAGCAGAAGCAGTCGGCTATTCAGACCTTACTTATTTCCACCGTATATTCAAAAAAATGACAGGAATGACACCTTCTCAGATTAGACAGGATGCTTAGCGAGCTAAAGTCAGTCCAATGATATCAATATTGTCCAGTCAGAGATGCATTTTCTGTCCAATGAATGGTGGCGCTTTCTCAAGTATACTAGGACTCGTAAGCGTTACCATTACAAGGGGAGGCTAAAAAATGAAGAAAGCACTTGCAATGATTGTTGCTATGATGATGCTAGGAACCACAGTAGCTTGTTCAGAAACTCAAACCGCTGGAAAAAGCAGCAACACGTCGAAAAGCGAGGTTGCGCCTAAAAAAGTGGAATTGAAGGTATTTCTTGGCGGCTTGGACCGTTTTCGTGATCAATTCGAGAAGTACTTCGCCGAATTTGCAAAGAAAGAAAAGAAGGAAAAAAATATCGAGGTTACGATCAACACTGAATTTCCAGGATCTGATAATTCAACACAAATTTTGAAAACTCGTTTAGCAACTGGCGACGTACCGGATATATTCAGTCTTCATGCCGTGAACGACATTCCTGACTACTACAAAGCGGGATATTTGGAAGATTTAACGAAACAACCGCTTTCCGGTAAGCTCATTGATGGCATCAAGTCACTCGTGACTATCGACAATAAAGTAGTAGCGGTTCCTATGGAAAGCTTGGCATGGGGTTATCTCTACAACAAAAAAATCTTCAAAGATCTAGGTATTAAACCGCCGTCCACTTTAACAGAAATGAAGACAGTTGTTCAAACATTAAATGACAAAAAAATCAAGCCGTTTTTGCTCAGCTACAAAGAAAGCTGGATTCCTCAGTTATTCTTGCCTCTAACGATTGGTGGATTAGGCAATTCAAGCCATAAGGATTTTGTTGATAAAATGAATAAAAATCAAGGAAGCTTTGCAGAAGTGAAAGATATGTTCGGTATCATCGATCTTGTTAACAGCAACGGAACAGATCGTGTATTTGAAGTAGGCAACGATGACGGAGCTGCTGATTTTGCTGCCGGCAAAGCTGCTATGTGGGTACAAGGACCATGGGATGCGAACAGCATTTTGAAAGCTAACGATAAGTTCGAATTTGGGGTTGCTCCTCTTCCTATCAATGATGATCCTAAATCAACACAAATCAATGTTTCCGTGTCAACTTCCTTGGCGATGGCTGCCCAAGGCAAGAATAAAGAAGTTTCGGCAGATCTGCTGAATTTCATTTTGGATGATCAAGCGTCAAACGATCTGTACCAAGGATTGAAATTCAATCCAGTGTCCCAAAAACACACTTTTAAGCCTTATCCTTGGGTTGAGGACGCTGCAGTTTATGTGAACAAAGGACAGGCCTATAAAGATCCTCAGATTCCAGCGGCAGTGAAGGATGAATCAGGCAAAGCGCTTCAAGCCTATTTTAATAAGAAAATGTCCGCAGAAGATGTAATCAAGGATCTGGATAAAACCTGGAAAGATGCAAATGCCATAGCAAACAAAAAATAAAGAATGGAAGACATGTTGTGCTCTGCCCTGATCTTTGAAAGATCAGGGTAGGGCACAAGTTTTTCCTAAGGAGTGAGCCCACGTGCTGAAACGCCTTGCCAAAGAAAATACATCATTGATCTTGTTCGTGCTGCCCGCTTTTATCATGTATGTTATTTTTCTTGTTATTCCGATGCTCCAAGGCTCTTATTACAGCTTTACGAACTGGGATGGCTTGAATAAACATTACAGCTTCGTTGGGATACAGAATTTTATTGAAGCTATTCGCGATGATACGAATTTTCGAACATCGATTCTATTCACAGCTAAGTATGTTTTGTTTGCTGTCGTTTTTCAGAACGCCATCGCATTGCTGCTTGCCGTATTGATTGAATCTCAAAGTAAAGGGAAAGGATGGCTTCGAACCATCTTTTTCATGCCTAGCATGTTAAGTATTATCATAAGTACATTCATGTGGGTATTCGTATTTACAAAGGTAATGCCGTCATTGTCCAAGTATGCCGTCTTAAAATTTCTCAATATTTCTTGGCTGGGTGACCCGAACATTTCGTTCTTTACAATCATGCTTGTTTCCATTTGGGGCGGTATAGGAACTTTAATGATTATTTATATGTCTGCCATTCAAGGCATTCCAATGCATCTCAAGGAAGCGGCTATTATTGACGGCGCCAAGCCTCATCATATGCTGCGTTACATTACTTTGCCTTTGATTGCGCATGCGCTCACGATCTGTATCTTTTTAACCTTGAACCACTCGTTTAAAGTATATGATCTTATCTATGCTTTAACAGGCGGAGGTCCTGCCCGGGCAACTCAAGTTATCTCTATGAATATTTTGGAAGAGGCTTATCAGCGCAATTTCAGATATGGTTATGCCAGCGCCAAAGCGATTATTCTCTTTCTGATCATACTTGTTATTACGCTTGTTCAAGTTTCCGTAATGAAGAAGCGGGAGGTGGAGGCATGAACAAGCGACAGTATTCAGGGCTGTCTCTATTGGTATTGGTCATAATAGCGATTTTCTTCCTTTTCCCGATTTACATGGCCATATTGAATTCCTTTAAAACACAAGGAGAGATGTACAGCTCCGTTCTAGGCTTCCCTGTCCAGCTTCACATTGAAAACTATGTGCAAGCCTTTAACAAGGCGAACATGCTGAAGAGCGGTTGGAATACGATTGTTGTAACCGTAACAGGCATTGTTGTCATCGTTTTATGCAGCTCTCTGGCGGGATACAAGCTTTCCCGAACGTCGGGGAAACTGAGCAACGTGATTTTCATGCTTTTCGTATCATCCATGCTGATTCCTTTTCAGACGATCATGATTACTTTAACCAAGATGGCAAAATCGCTTGGGCTTCAGGGTTCGCCATTTGGTTTGGGCATTGTTTGTGCCGGATTGGGCGTCAGCATGGCCGTGTTTCTTTACCACGGTTTTGTGAAAGGCATTCCGCGAGAATTAGATGAATCCGCGAAAATGGATGGATGCGGCGAGTTTAAAACCTTTTTCATGATCATTTTACCACTGCTGCTTCCGATTACATTTACTATTAGTATTTTGAATCTGTTGTGGCTGTGGAATGATTTCTTACTTCCAGTACTGATGCTCAACGATTTTCGCCAATATACGTTAGTCTTGACAATCAATATGTTCTTCGGCAAATATAGTCGGGAGTGGTCGTTGATTCTGGCTTCACTGATTTTGTCATCGATTCCGATTGTCGTGATTTTCGCCATCTTCCAACGTTGGATTATCCAGGGGATTACGGATGGAGCCGTAAAAGGCTAGCTTTAGAGAACAAGGTATGTATGTTGAGGGGCTTGCTTTACGGCAGCTCCTCTTTCGTTTGCGCGATATTCCCTATGGAGTGCAGACTCGTTTCACAAGTATCTGGCCTTCACCAAGTCATGTATTTCTGTATAAAAATTCCATTGACAGCTTAAACTAGAATCACGTCTAAAATTAGAGGTTTCATTTATGCTTAATTTAATCCAGGAAATAAAATCCATATTCTCCGATCATGATGATTTTTTCATTCAGGAAGAACAATTTGATCAAACAGCAATTTTTCTTATGGGTTTTAACACGCTAATAGATTTCGCCAATTCAAATGTATATATTCGACAAATGGCGAAACAGTCTGCTTCAGTTAATGAACTATTCACTAGCCTTAGTGATCAGCTTGACGTTGATTCAGAACAAATCATAAAAGCCGTTTTAGAAGGCAAATTAGTACTCTTATCAGAAAGCAATCGTAATGCCATAGTGGAACCAATCTCCCGCAACCTAAGACGAAGCATTGATCAGCCTCAAAATCATGGTAACAAAAAGCTCATTGCAAATTAATACGTCGATGAAAAATAGTGATCCACAGGTGTCAAGTGATTTATATATGAAGATAGACATTTTAGAAAGAAAAGAAGGCGTCACGAATGACCGAATACAAAGTGAGCTTGAAAAGCTGATCGAAAAGCGGTTTTACCATCTGTTCGAACAAGCCCAAAGAAACAAAACGGATATTTTCGGATTTGGCCAACATTTCCGTAATCAAATTCCTTATCATGATATAAAAAACTGGCGAGAAGTTTATTATCCTAATTTAAAAGTGAATTTTCAGGTTCATGTAAAAATGGAGTGAATTACTTCGTAATATATTTTGCGGTTATGCCTTGAGCAGAAATATTGTTGCGTTCAAAAGTGAAAAAAGAGGCGAATGAAAAGAAGCTAAGCGGCTTGTTTGCGCTTAACTCCTTGAAAGAATTATTCCAAGCCCATCATACTTCGAGAAGAACATTATTTTAATTCCATCCAACAGTTAAATATTGAACAGAGCCTTATGTTTCATGGTTTTTCACACGTTGTTGTTGGCGGAAGCCCGATATAGGCTCTTTAAATCCGAATAAATGCCATATTCCAAAATTGTCTTTAACTGTTATGCCGCGCTTTCCTCCCGCGGCTGCGTCTGAATAATATGGATAGCTTCTCCCCATCGTATAAAGACCTATATAATTGCCTTGGAATGTCACAGGAGCAACTTCGAACTGAATTTCCTGATCCGTAACCTTCAGCACACGTGTCGTTAGTTTCGATGTCCCATAGTTCTTTTCCTCGGTTTGCTGAACGCTGCTCTCTGCTTTTAACATATTAATATCGTTTTGCATCGCTTGTATAATTTCCATATAGGTGGTTGGCGGAAATGATATCGAGGGTATGCAGATCTGCTGGCCGATGCTGAGAAAATATGGATCAATGCCAGAATTTGCTTGGTAAATACTTGCTAATGAAACGTTATAAAATTGTGCAATGTGAAATAACGTTTCGCCCGGTTGAATGGTATGCACGAAATGATCTGCTGGACATTGCCTGAAGAAATAAGTTTGCATAAGAAGCCCCTTTCATGCGCTTAAGTTCACATCATAATATGCACGGAATAGGCTTTTGCTACATTCGATCGACGTGAGGTCGCCACAGTAGAAAATCGATATTTTTATGCTTTTTTTATAGGCATGCTATAGATTCATACGTCCTTTTTATACGGTTCAGCGTTACAATGTTTCAAGAAAGGGGGCGGTGGTCGTCATACAAATTGATTATTTGCTGATAGCTGCGTCGACCAAGGCAGGCAAGGAGTAAACATTATTCGGGACAAGTTTCGGAATTGAAAAGTGTTAAAAACGGAAAATGTTTTTATATGTGTAGCAGTAGTAGTACTTTTTGCATGCTATGATTTTGCAACAATTCTTATCTTTTTATCGTCTGAATATTGTAAGTACTCAAACATATAGGAGAGAAGGCATATTATGAAAAGCTATAGTAAAAAAGCAGCGGTATTTCCAATGTTAATTGCGAGCATGCTTATGTTCACTGCATGTGCATCATCTGAAAAACCAGCAGCTCCTCCAATAGCTAGCACCACGCCTAGTCCAGTAGTTGAACCTTCATCAACGCCTTCAGTTGCACCTAGTGCAAGCCCGACTGCTACATCAACGCCTAGTGGCAACATCAATGTAAAACCAGTATCATCAGAAACAACGTCCGTTACTAAGCAAATTAAAGATATGCTTGAACTAGCGAAGTTAGGTAAGGTGGCTGGCATTGAGTTTGCTGCAGAAACAAGATTCTTCGAAGATGTGGAGAAAGCATGGGGGACTGCGGATCATAAAGAAGCGGTGGGAATCGGAATATATGCGACCTACACCAAGAAAAATGCAGTCATTGGCTTCAATAAGGGAGATCAAATCATTGATATTCGTTCCAGCGATCCAAAGCTGCAAACACTAACATTGAAGCAAATAGAACAAGCGCTAGGAAAGCCAATGGATACGAAGGTAAACGGGGATGATATGATTTATATTTATAAAGCATCCGATGTGTTTCAACTTAAATTTATTATTCCCAAATCAAGCGGAAAAGTACATCACATTTCTGTTTTTGATACCAAGCACTCAGTCAATAACATGGCTGGCTAAATAATTAATTAGAAAACGGTGCCCGCAAATCGCGTGGCTCCGTTTTTGTTTTTCAGAATTCGTTAGACCGCCTCGGCGGAAGGTCAAGTCAATTTGTTGCTGAGTCGGTTAGAAAAAAACTTTAACTAAAATGGATAAGTATACGGATTTAAATACACCATTTGCGTAGAGAGGTGAATTTATTTATTAACTGGCAACGTTTTTCCAAGGTATTCTTCTAGTGTGGTACCCTGCTTTGCAATTTCATTTGCCATGTCTACCCCGACATATCGGATATGCCAAGGTTCATATTGATATCCCGTAGTTACCTCTTTGCCTTTTGGATATCGGATAATAAAGCCCCAATCCGCTACGTGATTTTTGAGCCATTTTGCTTCCTGCGTCGCTGCAAAGCAATCGGCTGCCGCACACTTGCCATCGTCTCCAGATACATCGATGGCAAGTCCTGTTTGATGCTCACTTTGGCCGGGCTTAGCACTATATTTGTTTGCTGCCTCTTCACCGTCCTTTTCCACGTAAGAGTTATATAGATACTTTTGAGTTTCAAATGAACGGTAAGCAGACACACCAGCAAGCGGCAAACCATCTGCATGGGCAGCTTTAAAAAGTTTTTCAAGTGCCTCCGCAGCTTCTTTACGCATGAATCGTTTTTCCGAGTGCTCAGGGAATATAAAGTCTACGTTGGGTTCAACTAGATCTTTAGGGACGTATGGATTCGGTAATGAAAATGATTTATTAACTAACACGGCAATGATTGTTGGATTAGCTACTACTTGAACCGCCCGCGGCTTTGGTTTTGGCTTATGCTCAGGCGTTGGCTGTGGTTTTGGCGAAGGAGTCGGTGTTGGCGTCGGGCTGGGCTCGGGCGTGGGTGACGGTGTTACTATTGGGCTTGGCTCAGGAGAAGATGCTATGTCAGTACCTCTGGTGCCACAACCGGAAATAACAATCATAGTGATGATTACCATTACTGCGATTACTTTCGTTTGATTGCATGTTTTCATTACTTATACACTCCGTATGTTTGATAGCTATTTGAGAATATACGATGAATAGCCTATTTATCAATGCATGTCCTCACTGTATAATTTTTTCCCAATGAACAACAAAAAAACCAGCTACGTGATTCTAAGCCGCTGAAAAATCACGTTTTTCCGTGAAGCGTCGATGATAAAGTATATTAAGTTAAAGCAATACAACGAAAAGACCGTTTAAAGCCATCTCACAGGCTAAAAACGGTCTTTTTTCATCTTAGGGGTCATGATTAGGTATTGATCTAATTATAAAATAACAACTTGATCATTTTATTATTTCTTCATACTTCACATCTCAGGGATTAAGTAAGAAGTTTGAGTATATCTTTAGAAAAAACGGAGGCGTAAATCGGTTCATTGTAATTTCTGTGACCCTATTCCTATTTTCTTCAATAAACCAATGAGTTGCTCTTTCTCTTCGTTGTTCAAAAAGGAAAAATTTTGAGAGATCGTATCCACATGTTTTGGGAAAATTTCATCAAATAGAGCCTTTCCTTTTCCGGTCAGTACGGCATCATTTGCTCTTCCATCTTGGGGGTTTGGCTGCCGCTCGACGAGTCCTTGCTTTATTAATTTGTTAACTACGAAGGTGATGCTCCCGCTCGGAATGGAAAATTTTTCACTGATTTTTTGTAGGGGATGAGGACCTTTACTATAAAGAAATTCCAGAATCCTAAAGGTTTCAGGACTAAGATTGTGCTTTTCAATATCTTTCCCGATGTTGTTAGATACAGCTTGGAAAGCTCTCACAAAAATACGGAACAATCTTAAGTCCAATTCATTTTGTTCCACTTTGAAATTCATAAAACCATCTCCTTATCAGGCCGTCCTTTGTAATCATGGATATTTGTATGCTAACAGTAGGATTAACGGGTGTCAATTTTTGGACTCAATTGACAAATAATTATTGTAATTATATTATATAAATATCATAATTATATAGTTTATTAGGATTTCTTTTTATGGGAGAGGAGTTTGAATACCAAGGCTTTTTTTTAACGGCTATGGTCCAAATAGTTAGGAAGCTTCGCTGGGAAGTGTGAATGCACCACTAAATTTGAACACAAATGGAGGAATTACAATGTTAAAAATAGGAGTTATTCTTGGAAGTACACGCCCCGGACGCAACGGTGAAGCAGTAGCCCGCTGGGTGACCGATGTTGCGAAGAAACGCAATGATGCTTATTTCGAGCTTGTAGATCTTGCCGATTACAATCTACCGTTGTTGGACGAACCGATCCCTGCATCAATGGGCCAATACAGCAAGCCGCATACGATTGCTTGGTCGCAGAAAATCAATTCTTTTGATGGATTCGTATTCGTTACACCGGAGTATAATCATGCAACCTCCGGCGCTTTAAAGAATGCCATTGATTTTCTATTTAATGAGTGGAAGGATAAAGCAGCAGGCTTTGTCGGATATGGCGGCACCGGCGGCGCACGTGCAATTGAAAATCTCAGGCTCATCGTCGGAGAGCTCCATATAGCCGATGTACGCGCACAAGTGGGGATTTCGCTTATCACGGATTTTGAAAACTTTAGCGTCTTCAAGCCTGCTCCTCATCAGGAGGCTGCAGTCAATGTGATGCTCGATCAAGTTATCGCTTGGAGCGGTGCATTAAAAACATTGCGTTGAATAGCGTTAAAAGTGGCGCCAGCGGAGTGGCCGGAATGCTCTTCTTGCCTCTCCAGTAGCAACGAGATCCCCTCGGGGCGGCTGTTTTCTTTTGTGATTGCGATGAAACCGCGGCAGCTGCATCGCCAACAAAGCAAACGGGAAGAAAGGAAGCGTTAGAGTTGAATAGAGTGGAGAAAGTGGAGAGAGTAGACAGAGAGAACCATACAAGCCATGAAGTATCAGAAGTCAGGAAAAGCATCCTGTGGATTTATTACGTCTTTTTTTTCTCCGTCCTGAATGAATCAGTGTTTAATGTATCTACACCTAATATCGCCAAGCAGTTCACGCTAGACCCGTCCGATGTCAGTTGGGTCGTGACGATCTTTTTCATCGTCTTCGGCGTGGGGATGGTTGTGTTCGGAAAATTGTCCGATATCTTCAGCATTAGAAAACTGATTACGATCGGAATTGTCCTTTACAGCGCAGGGTCGGTTATCGGCTTTGCCCTTCAGGCGTGGTACCCCGCCGTCATTGTAGCCAGGGCGATCCAAGGAGCAGGCTGTGCGGCGATCCCGTCGCTTGTCTTCGTGATAGTTGCCCGATATTTCTCGGCGGAAGAACGGGGCAAGATTTTCGGAATCATCACTTCGACCGGATCTTTCGCGATCGGAATCGGGCCAGTACTTGGCGGTTTTATCGCTGGATCGTTCCAATGGGCTTATCTGTTTCTCATACCTCTTCCCATCGTTGCAGCCATCCCTTTCTTCCTGAAATATTTTCCAAAAGAGGGGCGCAAAGCGGGCAGTTTGGACATCATTGGAGGGGGGCTGCTCAGCATTACAGTATCTACTCTGATCCTTTTTACCACTGAAGGACATTGGCTTTATTTGGCTGGGGCTTTGTTCGGACTATTCCTTTTCATTGTTCAAATCCGCCGGGCAAAAGAACCGTTTGTCGATCCTTCCTTGTTCGCGAACTCGCGATATCGGAACGGTCTCGTGATCGGTTTTCTCATTTTCGGATCCGTACTCTCAGTTTTGTTTGTCATTCCGATCATGCTTAATAAAACGTATGGTCTCGACGCAGATACAATCGGTTTTGTCTTGTTTCCCGGAGCTTTCAGCGCAATTCTTTTCGGCAAAGTTGCCGGCAATTTGACTGTCAAAAAAGGGAGCAACTTCGTTAATTATGTGGGGCTATGTTTGCTCGCGGTCAGTTTTCTGCTGCAATCTTCCGTCATTGGGCTTTGGGTAGGGTACATTGGTGCCGCCCTCATCTTGATGTACATCGGATTCTCCTTCGTACAGACGGCGTTGGCGGAGAGCGTTGCGAAAATTTTGCCCGTTCAACAAATCGGCGTCGGGATGGGTTTTTTTAATATGACATCAACCATTTCGGGGGCTGTCATCACGGCTCTTGTAGCCAAAACGCTGGAAGAAAAGCTCCTTGCATTTCCGCTGCATCCCCTCCTTACGGAATCAAGTTCTTACTTGTACGGAAATTTGCTTCTCATCCTTAGTTTCATCGTTGTGGCTAGCGCATTGTTATATCTCAACACATTCGGCAGAAAATCTCCGCAGCCTCACAAAGATTGATCGATGGGTTCAACGGATATTAAAAGAACAGTTAAAGATTGGAAAGGCGAAAACTATAGAGCGTAGAATGTTCGCTTTTTATAAAAACAGTAAACAAGGGAGAATTATGATGAATAGCCAAAAATTATTAAATCAACTTGAAGTGATTCGAACGATAACGATTAAAACCATTGAATCCATTACAGATGAGATCGCGGATGAAATGCCGACAGGGTATAAAAACACCATCCGTTGGCATCTCGGACATATCGCTGCTTTTACCGATCTTTTTCTGAATAATTTTGTGGGTTTGTCCTTTTATTTGTCCGAAGAGCATTTAGCCATGTTCAAATCCGGGTCAAAACCTTCGGATTGGCAAGTGCAACCTCCAAGTTTGGAGCAGTTGGCATCCTTGCTAAAAGGACAAATGGAGCATATTATATCGCAACTCGGAACTCGGAATTTTGAAGAAAAAGCAAACAACTCCTTGAGCTTGTACGGCAATGAAATGGATTCTATCGGAGAAATTTTGAATTTTTGCCTTTATCATGAAGGGCTACATCAGGGGCATATAAAATGTCGTACTACTTCAAGTCCAATAAAACGCGCATTAAAATAAATCGATGATTTACCATTGTAAGCTTCACATTTAATAGAAAGGCCGTCCCATAAAGTGGAATTAATTAAATGCAATTAACCGTTTCTAAGTTGTATGGAACAAAATAAAAGACACACAAGGAGTTATGTAAAATGAAATGGATTCTACGAATTATACAGGGATTGTTAGTTGTCGGTTTTATTATGTTTGGTATTATGAAAATATCAGGGAATGCACAACAAGTTGAACTGTTTACAGAAGACTTTGGCTATGCAAAAGGCTTTATGTATTTTGTTGGAGCCTGTGAAGTACTGGGTGCACTCGGATTAGCAGTCGGGTTTAAAAAGCCCAAATTCACTTTTCTAGCATCGTTAGGGCTCGTGTTACTGATGGCAGGCGCCGTGTTCTCCCATTTAAATGCAGGTCAAGGTATGTCAGAGGCAGCAGCAGCAAGCATTCTTCTAATTTTGACCTTATTTGTCTTGATTAGAAGTAGATCGACTATCAAATCAGTTTAATAAGAAGAGAAGGGAATAGCTATGGAGTTATTCGGTTTTTAACCTTTTCCGAGGGACATTAGCGTTTAAACTCTAAAATCAGCCGTTAAATAGGTGCACTAAAGAATCTTCTCAGCATATTCTGGAAGGTTTTTCATCTGAACCCCTTAGCACTTCTCATAGTCTCACAACATCGCTTGATGTGCAGATCTTAACGTCTCAACCAGCTTGTATCTACAAGTAAGTACAAGTAAGAGGCGATCAGTTTTAGCGAAGGGTTGCAGACCTAGGAGAACTACCGATCTGCCCCGGCTATTGGAAGTTACACCACCCATACAAAGAGGTCAACCAGTAAAATCTGGTTGACCTCATAATACGACGGAGAACTATAGCATAATAAGCAGGAGCAGATGCCGCGGCAGCTGCTTCTTGTTTTTATTCATGTTGAGTATTATACCAAATAGCATGTCGTTGGAATGAAAGAAGAGTGTCATAATTTTTTGGCATGTGCACTTCATTATTCCAAGCAATTGCAATATATCCAAAAATCTATCAATTGATATTGAAAAAGGAAAATGCTATCCCTTTTATGTTAGCAACTTAAGAAATAATTACTTATCCAAATTGAAACAGAGTTTTCTCAATTGTTCAATGATGCTTTGAAGCTCATTCTCTTTCTTCAAAAACTGAAGCATGGCAAGAATTAGTACAGATCTAGGCTGATCTCGCTCTACTTCCTCCTGAAGTATAACGAGCGCTTCAAGCAGTTCTGTTTTGTGATGATTCGTTATAGCCAATTCTTTTAGGGTAGAGAAAAGAAGTTCGAACAACTTACGTCTTTGTTCAACTACAGAAACAGAGTTGCCCTTACAAGCTGATTCCACATAATTATCCATCATCGTATTTTGTAAAATCACTTTTGGTTTCTTATTCAGGACGCCTGCAACAGTCTCCTCCAAGAGATCCACGATAAGTTCAGAAACATCTCTAATATGTAAAGGCCTGTTATCAAAAATTATTAAGTAAAGATACTCTTTAACGATCCCATAATAAATTGATACAAGGTCCCATATATGATGTTCTATTTCTTTACCAAACCTACGAGTCAAGGCATCCCTTATCATATTGAGAATATTTGCTCGTTGACTAAGTAGAATAGAGGCAATTTTCCCTTCACTAGTTTGCATTTCAAAAGTATTCTTCATTATAAAATTATTCTCAATAAAAAAATAAAATTGACATTCGGTTTCACGAATGAAAATCTCTCTTAAGGTAAGTGTCGGGTCCGATCTAATCTCTTCCATTTTTTCGAAAAGGCTCTCTTGTTTTGAGTGATGCACCTCTACGAATAATTCCTCTTTTGAAGGGAAAAATTTGTAAAGCGATCCTTTTGCGATTTTGCAATCATCAGCGATATCCTGAATTGATGTTGCAAGATAGCCTTTTTCCGAAAAAAAACGTTCAGCGGAATCCATGATGTTTTGTTTGACTATACTCAATCTAATTCCTCTTTTCAAAAAAAAATTGACATTCTTCAAAAACTAGATAAAATTAAGCACATGATGACTGATTGGTTTTTCCGGAAAACCATCGGTCAATTGTATGTGATGTATGCTTAAACATCAAGCCACAGAAGAGAGGAACATTCATATGTCTGCACAATCAGCTGAGAAATTAGCATCTTCACCAGAGTTTTCGGTCAAAACCATTATCGCTCCACTTCTTGCCGTTATGATTGGTATGATTATGGTTCTTCTAGATACTACGATTATGAATGTTGCTATCCCAAGTTTACAAAAATATTTTAACAGTTCATTAGATACAATTCAATGGACCGTTACCGGCTATACTCTTGCGCTAGCTACGATTATCCCTTTAGCTGGCTGGATGACAGATAAATTTGGAGCCAAACGAATATTCCTCATTACGATTACTTTGTTTACTATTGGTTCAGTCCTTTGTGCCTTCGCCCAAACTCCTGAACTGCTCATATTATTCCGTATAATACAAGGCCTTGGTGGTGGAATGGTAACTCCCATCGGTATGGCAATAGCTTTTAAGATGGCCCCCCCCGATAAAAGAGGAGCCGTTATGGGGATGCTTGGTATACCTATGCTAATTGCCCCCGCTACAGGTCCTTTGCTATCTGGATGGTTAATTGGAATAGCATCTTGGCATTGGATTTTCCTAATCAATTTACCTATTGGAATCGCTGCATTGATTGTAGGTATTAAACTTCTGCCCAATCAGCAGCGTGGTAAAGCACCTGCTCTCGATATTCTAGGAATGATTCTTGCGCCGATCGCCTTTTCCATGCTGACTTATGGTGTGAGTGAGGGGGGAAGAAGTTGGAGCTCTACTGGTGCATTAACGGGATTGATTATTGGGGGTGTCACACTTCTTCTATTCATTTTCGTAGAGTTGCGTCATAAACAACCACTGCTGGAGCTACGAGCATTTAGATCATCAGATTTTACTCGCGGTATTATTATAACTTGGGCTTTGCAAGCCTCCATGATTGGGACTATTCTCTTAAATCCCTTATTCCAGCAAAGCGTATTAGGTCGAACACCCCTGGTAAGTGCGGCAATCTCCCTCCCCATTTCTTTCGGAGGTCTACTATTTACACCATTCGCGGGGAGATTATCCGATAAAATTGGCGCCCGGCCTCTTGTGTTTAGCGGTTTGAGCCTTATGTCCATTGCTCTATTCTTACTTTCTGGGGTAAACCTCAATACCGGAGTAGCTACGTTAATGATTCTACTTTTTATGGTGGGATGCGGGATGGCCTTATCCATGATGCCCTTAAATGCACATGTTTTAAAGTCTGCTCCGCGTGAACTGGTAAGCCGAGTAACACCTTTAACATCAGCTTCTATACAAGTTGTGAATTCATTTGCCATAGCTGCTTTAACCGGACACTTATCTTCACGAATAAGTGATCGTATGGTAGATGCTGGTGAACATGCCGAAATTTTAAAAAACAAAGCTTTAGCTTTTGGTGACACGTTCTTAATTATAGCCTGCATTGCCACGGCTGGTGCGATTTTAAGTTTAATTCTTCGTAAGCCCCACATCAAATAAGGAGAAGAATTGGCAGCAGCATAAGGTAAGAGCGATTATTTATTATAAATTTTGAAAGTTGATCATTATTAAAGTGAAATAAACCAATGAGAGGGAGATATTTAATATGAACGCAGCTATTTTAGTAATTGGAGCTACAGGAACAATAGGCAAAGAATTGGTGAAACTTCTGGCGAAGAACGGTCATAAAACACGTGTTACCGTTCGTCCGACAAGCAACACAATCGAACTGCAAGCATTGGGAGTCGAATTAGTTCAAGCTGATTTAAACGATGTCGACTCACTAGTAAGAGCCATGAACGGCATCCAAAAAGTATTTTTTGCAACACCACTTGTTCCGAATATGGTGGAACTTTCTTCTTCGATTATCCGTGCAGCTAAAAAAGCCGGTGTAAAGCATCTTGTTAAGTTATCGGGTGGAGGGGCTGAATTGGATACATTGGCCAAGTGGCATAATGCAGTAGAAAAAGAAATGGAACAATCCGGTATAGCTTATACGTTCTTGCGGCCTAATACTTTTATGCAAAACTTAGTCAAATTCAACTCGCATACCATTCGTGATCACGGAGCCTTCTATGCGCCTCATGGCGATGGAAAAGCGGCTTACATTGATTCCCGCGACATAGCCCAGGTCGCTTATAGGGTCTTAACAGAAGAAGGGCACGAGAACAAAGCATATTACTTGTCGGGGCCAGAAGCACTATCCAGCACCGAAATAGCGGATATTCTTTCTTCAGTAACCGGTAGAGTAATTAAGTACGTAGATGTTCCGGTCGAAGCTGCCCGTGCTTCTATGCTAAAAACAGGCATGCCTGCTGAAATCGTCGAAGGCTTGTTAGAGCATTATCATATTATGAAATTAGGACACACAGCAAAAGTTTCCAGTACGGTAGAAGAAATAACAGGACAAAAAGCAACCTCTTTTGAGACTTTTGCTCAAGAAAATAAGGAAGCATTTATTGGTTAATTATAAAGTTTAAATTGGTGCCGGCGGAACAAGCATGATATCCACACAAAATCGTTGATTAACGACAATCCGTAATAATTCCTGCATATCTCAAAGAAAAGTAAACTCTTACGAATGCAATACAACGTGGAGATGAATGGGACCAAGGTCGTAGAGTTCAAACAAAATTTCAACCCGTTCGTCCAAAAGTTAAACCTCGATTTCTCCGCTGACCACAATGGCAAGCTTGATCGCCGCTTGGGCCTCGCCGCCGCGGTGCTACTGATCGCTCTCGAGGGCAATCAGGGATAGAAGCGTAATAGTTTTTTAACAACGTCACCACGTTTTTTGGTGACGTTGTTTTGTAATATTAATCAATAACGGTATTAAACAGGACACCTACAAATGGTGGAGGTCAAGAACAGTCGAAATCAACATTTAGATGTAACAAAGCATTATTTTTTCTTGTCATTACATCACTCAAGGTGATAAAATATAGAATATAATGAATGAGTATTCATTCATATACCTAAAGTTTTGTAAGCGCTTTATGTTTGCCCAGAATTAATTATCTTGAGAGGATGGGGTAAATTGTTAACCGCTACACTATCGCGTATAACAGAACACATGACATTACCGGTGATCGCGGCTCCGATGTTTCTTATTTCTAGTCCGGAGATGGTTATTGAATGTTGTAAATCGGGGATTATCGGCTCGTTCCCTTTACTGAATGCACGAACAGCTGATATTTTGGACGATTGGATGAAACAAATTACGGAAGAGCTCGAAACGGCTAAATCTGAAGAGCCTGACCGCCTTATTGCTCCCTGGGCAGTTAATCTAATCGTTCATAAGACCAATACGCGGTATGATTCGGACGTTGAGCTTATTAAGAAATACCAGCCGCCGATTGTCATTACTTCACTTGGAGCTCCGGGGCCTGTAGTTGAGTTTGTGCATCAATATGGAGGGCTTGTGTTCTCGGATGTCAGTAATTTAACCCATGCAAGAAAAGCCTCTCAGACAGGCGTTGATGGACTTATCCTTGTCTGCCATGGAGCAGGAGGACACGCTGGTGCGATCAATCCTTTTGCTTTTTTGGGCGCGGTTCGCGAGTTCTGGGATGGAGCCATCATTTTGGCAGGCTGTATTACCAGCGGGCAAGATGTTTTCGCCACTGCAGCGCTTGGCGCCGATTTCGCCTATATGGGCACACGTTTCATTGCAGCTTCCGAAGGATTTGCAAGCAAAGAATACCAAAATATGCTAATCGAGTCGACGTCAGACGATATCATTTATACCGATGCTTTTAGCGGAGTGAAGGCTAATTTTCTAATTCAAAGCATACGAAATGCCAATCTTGACCCGGATAAGCTCGAGAAGAAAGAATCGGTTAACGTCTCACACTTGAACAAGCATGAAAATAAAGCGTGGAAGGACATCTGGTCTGCTGGCCAGGGAGTCAATGCAATTAAGCGGGTCATGCCTATAGCCAGTTTGGTTGAAGAACTCCGTCAAGAGTATAAGCAAGCGGAAAACTCATTATTGGCACGTGCATCGAAAAACATGTAGGGGGCTGACACTGTGTATGAAACCGTGAAATATGCCATAGAAAACCATGTGGCCACAATCTCGATGAATAATCCCAAAACGATTAATGCTTTTAATTCGGAGATGCACAGAGACTTGTATGCTGCTTTCACAGCCGCTAATGAAAATCCGGATGTCCGCTGTATTGTCTTGACAGGTGAAGGAAAAGGTTTCTCCTCCGGCGCTGACTTAACGAGTATAAATTTTGAGGATAGATTTGATTACGGTGACGTTTTAAGTCAAACCTATAATAAGCTTCTACGGTACATGATGGGCATACAAAAGCCAATTATTGCTGCCATTCATGGGGTAGCTGCAGGTGCGGGACTAAGTATTGCGCTAGCCTGTGATTTCCGTTTAGCAACGGAAGAAGCGAAATTAACAGTAGCTTTTATTAAAATCGGGCTAATTCCGGATGCGGGGGCACATTTCTTTTTGCCTAGAATCGTGGGGTTGGCAAAAGCGTTAGAGCTTTCCTCGCTTGGTTCCATTCTGAATGGAAAGGAAGCGGAAAACATCGCATTAATCAATAAAGCGATTCCAGCAGAGCGATTTAACGAAGAGGTTCGATTGTTTGCACAGCAGCTTGCGCATAAGCCACTGCTAGCATTCGGGAAGATGAAAGAAATTATGTATAAGAGCTTTGATAGTGATTTAAATACTGTATTAGGCTGGGAAGAAGAAGGTCAGCGGCTGATGGGGGCATCCAAAGATCACGAGGAGGGTGTAACTGCTTTTCTGGAAAAGAGAGCGCCAGTTTTTCGAGGTCATTAATTTAACATTTGTAATTAAGGGGGACAAAGAAATGGAAGGGTATTCATTGACACTGCATTCCATGCTGGTGAGAGCCGAGACGTTGTTTCCGAAAAAAGAAGTGGTTTCCCGAGCCGCTGGGCAATTATTCCGTTATACATACAAGGACTTTGCTGAACGGACGAGACGATTATCATCCGCTTTGCAGGCGCTTGGCGCTAAACGCGGCGATCGTATCGCTACCTTTGCCTGGAACGACCATCGGCATCTTGAAGCTTATTTTGCTATCCCCTGTATGGGTGCTGTACTTCACACTGTAAACATTCGTCTGCCCGACGAGCACATCGTCTACATTTTGAATCATGCGGAAGATACCTTTCTTTTGGTCGATGAAACTTTGCTTCCCATTATCGAAAGGATAGGCAGCAAGCTGCGCACCGTTAAAGGATTTATCGTGATGACAAATCAAGAGAGTCTTCCTGCCACTTCTCTTCAGCCCGTTTATTCTTATGAACGGCTCCTTGCAGATGGAAACGCGAGGTACGAATTTCCGACAGATATTCATGAAAGCGCTCCCGCCGGCATGTGTTATACTTCCGCAACGACAGGCAACCCGAAGGGCGTTATTTATACGCATCGCGCTATCTATCTTCATAGCATATCCCTCGGACTTGCTGATACGTTCGGATTGTCTGAGCGTGATACAGTAATGCCTATTGTTCCGATGTTCCACGTCAACGCTTGGGGACTGCCTTTTGCTTCGGTTTGGTTCGGTAGCAGGCAAGTTCTTCCCGGAGCCGCTCCTACGCCTGAAATCTTACTGAACTTGATCGCCGATGAAAAAGTGACGTTTTCAGGCGGTGTTCCCACTGTTTGGATTGCCGCCCTCAAGGTGCTGGAGCAGAAATCGTTTGACCTTTCGCACGTGAGAGCATTTGTGTGCGGGGGTTCGGCCGCGCCGCGCAGCATTATCGAAAAGTTTGAATATCATTACGGGATTCCTTTTTATCACGCCTACGGCATGACAGAAACCAGCCCAATGGTCACTTGCGTTCGGATAAAAAGCAATTTGGCAGACGTCTCGAAAGATAAATTACTGGACATCCGTACTACACAAGGGCTGCCCGTCCCAGGAGTTGAAATGAAAATTGTAGGAGCAAATGGCGAAATCGCATGGGACGGCAAGGAAATGGGCGAACTGCTTCTACGAGGTCCCTGGATCGCGGAGGAATATTACAAGGATGAACGGACGAAAGAGGCCTTTCAAGACGGCTGGTTGCATACCGGAGACATCGCAGTAATCAATGATGAGGGTTATGTGAAGCTCGTTGACCGCACCCAAGATCTGATCAAAAGCGGCGGTGAGTGGATCTCCTCTGTCGATTTGGAGAACGAGCTAATGGCGCATCCCGCCGTATTTGAGGCGTGCGTCATAGGGATTCCTCATGACAAATGGGGAGAACGCCCGCTTGCCTGCGTCGTGTTTAAAGATGGCGCTCAACCGGTAGGAAAAGACGAGCTTCTCCAATTTTTAAACGAGCGTGTGGTAAAATGGTGGCTTCCGGACGATATCCTATTTCTTCCGGCGATTCCAAAAACCTCAGTCGGGAAGTTTTTGAAGCGCAGTTTGCGGGAGGAGTTCGAGCTTCACTATATGAAGAATAAAGGAGAGGTTGGTTAAAATGATTGTCGCAGATAACATATTGACAAACTTTGGAATGGACAAGGAAACTTTTATCCGGCACATGGAAGAAGGAAGAAGAAATACGGCGATGGAGACACTGGATATAGAGTATATAGAACTCTACCCGGATCACGTCGTATTGACAATGCCTGTATGTCCGAAAACCCATCAGCCAGCGGGCATACTGCACGGCGGCGCTTCGGTATTGTTGGCGGAATCGGCTGCTTCCATAGCGTCCTACATCAATATCGACAATCAAAAATATGCTGCAGTAGGGTTGGAGATCAATGCTAACCACCTTCGGAGCAAAAGCAACGGTATCGTGACCGCGATAGCTACCCCTTTTCACAAAGGACGCAAAACAATGGTTTGGGATATTAGGATTACCGACGAGCAGGATAAACTGATCTGTATCTCCCGCTGCACCGTGGCCATTATTGATAAGTGATGAATGCATCCCATAACCATATCTGTTCCGATAACGTAATTCGTAAAAAAACAACCTATGGTTTAGGCCAAAGGTTGTTTTTTATTTCTATAATTATTCAAACCCAAGCATGCATTAGAACAATAGGGATGATGAGGGATTTTGAGATAATAAAGAAATTTCAAAAGTTGATAACATGTGACACTTAGCGGACGCTTTTTTATTGGCATAATTTACATTAATTTAGTGCATAATATGAAAAATTAGCAAAGTGGTGGGTGGTGGTCCAATATTGAAGAATCTAAAAATTGCTTTAAAAGAAGTTTCCAAATCGGGTGATTTTATACAATCTGTAATTACAATACATAATACAATATTTCATTTTTCTTATTATAATTCGATTGTAAAACATGAACAGATCAGCAATGATCTTCTATTAGGTATCCAACGCGCCAATGCTAAAATCAATGATTTGAATGAATTGTATAACCTGATTCCCATCGAAGGAATGAAGTTGTCGTCAAACCTGGAAGAGATTTCTCTAAATTTGATAAAAGGTTCCATTTATATTCAATTGGATACCGATCTATCTGAAGGTATATTAGTTAACATTGCAGATCTACAAAAAGGCTATCGTGACATTAATATATCTGAGGATGAATACAGCGTAATCGGTCCGAAAGTGGCTTTTGTCGAAGCTATCGATACTAATCTCAATTTACTGAGAAAAGAAATTATTTCTGAAAAACTAATATTTGAGGAACACACATCCGGGTCTCTTTCCAAGACTAGAGTAGTGATAGTCTATATCGATGGAATAACCAACCCTGAGCACGTAAATACAGTAAGGCAGAGACTTACGGATTTTGATTTTGATGTGATCTTTGATTCTGCTACTATCGCCCAGATCATATCCGACAACCAAAATTCGCCTTTCCCTTTATTTATGTCGACTGAACGCGTGGATCGGATGAAGTTTCTCCTACTTCAAGGGCAAGTAGCTATCGTAAGCAACGGTTCTCCCTATGTCATTTCCGGTCCCACCACCGTGTTTGATTTTTTCTTTTCACCAGAGGATTTTTATTTGCCATGGGTTCTGGGTTCTTTTTTACGCATTATTCGTTATTTGGGAGTTGCATACTCCATCTTGGCTACACCAATCTATGTCGCAGTAATAACCTTTCATTATAATGTCGTACCAAGAGCCCTCTTAGGTCCGATTATCGAATCCAGAATGAATGTGCCTTTTATACCTTTTTTGGAAGTACTTTTTTTAGAGCTAACCGTTGAGCTAGTGCGTGAGGCAGGAGCTAGGCTGCCGACAAAAGTCAGTCAAACCTTGGGGATCGTCGGCGGCGTCGTTCTTGGTACGGCAGCGGTTCAAGCTGGCTTAACGAGCAATATATTAATTATTATTGTTTCTATTTCCGCATTGTCATCCTTTACCACACCAATCTTCAAAATGGCCAACACGTTACGCTTTCTCAGGTTTCCATTGATTGGCTTGGCGGCAGCTTTTGGGTTATTAGGCGTTATGATCGGCGTAGTGTTTCTTATGGGTCATCTGCTGCGCTTGAAATCTCTAGGTACCCCATATCTAGTTCCATTGTACCCTTTTCGTAGCAAAGATTTTAATGAAAATATCATACGCAATTCCTTTAGTCTGACTTGGAGCCGAGCCCGGTTTTTACGTCCACTCATTCAGAGAAGATACAAGGTTAAAAAGCATAAAGATATTGGAGACGATTATAATAATGAATAATTCATTGCAAAGGAACATTCCTAAATGAAAATGCATGTTCCAGCTCTCTGTTTGTGCTTCTTATTATCGGGATGCGCAAAACAACAAATTATCGACAAGATTAAAATTCTTCAAAGCGTTGGGTACGATATTCAAGGGGAAACATTTAAGAGCAGCGCTTCTTACACTTCTTATGAAAAGAAAGCGCGTTTACAGGTGTTAACCGCCGAATCACAAACTTTTGGCGGGGCACATATTGCCTTAACTACCCAATCTGAAGACCCAATCGTGATAGGACAAGTGCGAACATGCGTCATTAGCGAAAAGTTTGCAAGAAGAGGTCTACAAGAACTCGCTAGCAGCTTTGTACGAGATCCTTTGGTAAGCAGTAACGCTACTGTAGTTATAACTAAACAAGAGACAAGTGCGATTGTGTCCGAAACTTTAAAATATCCGCCCTACTATTTATCAGATTTAATCAAACAAAACATGGAGTATGGGAATACCCCTTCGACAAATACCCATCTATTGCTTGATCAATATTTTGGAGAAGGTCAAGATGTGTATCTTCCCATGTTGAATAAAGATGAAAAAGGCGCATTCCATTTGGATGGGGTCGGTGTCTTTAAAGGAGATAAATTACATTTATTGTTAACCAACAAAGAAGCGTTTTTTCTAAAAATTCTCAAAGATAAGTCTAGAACCATATCCAGCTCCTATGAATTTACATCGGAACAGAAGGAAAAAATTTTTTTCCAAATATTGCACGAAGAACGAAAAGTGTCGCTGCAACAGAATGACAAGGCTGTCATTTTTCTTAAGTTAATTATAGATATTAGAGAAACTCCGAATAAAAGCTCAGTCAACAACAGCGATCTGCTTGAACTAAAGATACAAATCGAAAATCATTTTTCAAAAGAGATTACAACGATGTTAGAAAAATTTCAGAATAACAATATCGATCCAATTGGCTTTGGAGAGCTATACAGAAGTAAGGAAAAAAATTGGAATCAGCAGGAATTTAGTCATACATCCTACCCGAAAATCAAATTTGAAGTGGATACAGAGATCATTATTCAACAGTCGGGAGTTGGCATTAGTGCAGCAAAGAGTTAAGGAGAATTACTTGATTTCCGGATGGTTCGCATTTTTCTTAGTAAATGCCCTGGCTGGAAATGGATATATTCATAATATATTGTTTAAAGATGCGGAGCAAGATACATGGATATCGGTTCTCTTCATGGGAATAAGCCTTCATATTATTATTTGGATGATTTACAAGATGCTAGGAAATCCATCTAAAGACGTGATTGACTTGCATCGAATGATTTTCGGCAGCTTCTTGGGAAATGCTGTTTCGCTACTCTTAATAGCGTATTTTTTCATGTTAGCTTTGTCCGTCTTTCGATCCTACATTGATATTCTTCAAGTATGGGTATTTCTGTCTCTTAAAACATGGGAATTGGCTGTCATACTTATTATAATGATATATTATCTCGTATCCGGAGGATTCAGAGTTTTAACCGGACTTGCTTTTTTCGCGGTTATAACGTCCTTCATATTAATTATCCTAAATATTTATCCGATTCGATATGGAAATTTCACTTATTTGTTACCTGTATGGAATCATACCGTTCATGATTTGTTCAAATCCTTTAAAACTTCTTGCGGCATGTTTATAGGATTTGAAACTATGCTTATTTACTTCCCTTTTCTAAAATCACCTGAAAAAAATGCGAAATGGGCCCATTTCGGCTTACTTCTTATTACCCTACAATATATAATCTTAATAGTTACAACTCTTATGTATTTTAGTCATGGTCTGCTAATGCACACGCTTTACCCTGTTTTAGTAGAGACAAAAATTATTGAATTTAATTTCCTGGAAAGAATTGAATATATATTTGCTGTTAGCTTGATGATAGTTATGATCCCGTCGCTTTGTATCTCTATTTGGAGCTGTACGAGAATTATGAAAAGAATAACGCAGCTCAAACCCCGAATCTCGTTGCCATTGATCCTAATAGCATTCTTCATTGTTATTATTCTATTTAACGATCGAATCAAGGTGGATGAATTAGGAAGGTTTGTTTCCGAGGTTCGATTTTATTTTCTTTTTGCTTACATTCCATCGATATTTATCATTTACTTGATCGTCACAAAAATATTTGCAAAAAAAATCAAGAGTAGACAAGAAGAAGGAGGGATCTTATGAATGAAAATTCAGTGAATTTGTGGAATAGATGATGGACAGATTGCAAAGAACTTAACACAGGTTTTGAAGAGTATAAAATGAAGGGATTGGCATGTATGTCCGATGTAACAATAAAAGTAATTGATAACGGTCCATTACGTATAATGGGTAAAGTAGAAATGGTAGATGCGGTAGGGAATCACTTTGAGACCACTGAATCTTTTATTCTTTGTCGTTGTGGTCTATCAGATAAAAAGCCTTTTTGTGACTTGACACACAAAGGCAAGTTTGAAGATGCTCCTCGTGCTTAATTAACATTACCGTAACTCGATATACGAATAGAACAAGGCTGCCGGTAAATTGGTGGCCTCTTTTACGTTCGCCTCACAGACGCACAATCTAAGTGGTTCAAATCCACTCAGTAACTTACAATTTGGATGCCGTGAATATCGCTCCTGTTGAAACCTACCCACGCGCTGACCACACAAGGCGATCCTTTGTTCATCCAATAGATATGATCGAAGAGTGGGTTGATATATTCTAATTAGTTACTTGACAATAGTAAGTTAAATAATTTATTATAGTGACATAAAGTTAGATACTTTATAATAATTAGTGATGGGAGGCGTTTAACTTATGGGTTTTTTAGATAAAATATTTGGGAGTTCATCAGATAAGGAGAGTGCAGTTATGTCAAATGTAAATCTTGCAGTTATCTACTACAGTTCAACAGGTACGAATTATCAACTTGCTCAATGGGCCGCTGAGGGCGGATCAGAAGCAGGCGCAGAGGTAAGAGTTTTGAAAGTTCCTGAGCTTGCTCCACAAGCGGCAATTGACTCCAATCCAGTTTGGAAATCACACGTAGAAGCAACTAAACATGTACCTGTCGTCTCTTTAAACGATTTAGAATGGGCAGATGCAATTGTGTTCAGTATTCCAACCCGCTTTGGCAATATGCCAGGACAGGTGAAACAATTCCTGGATACAACAGGCGGTCTGTGGTTCCAAGGTAAACTAGCAAATAAAGTAGTAAGTGCAATGACTTCAGCCCAAAACCCTCATGGGGGGCAAGAGCAAACGATTCTTAGCCTTTATACAACCATGTATCACTGGGGAGCAATTGTTGCAGCGCCTGGTTATACAGATCCTGTAATTTTTGGTTCGGGTGGGAACCCATATGGAACAAGTGTAACTGTTGATCAATCCGGTAAGATGGTTGAAGATGTACAAAGCACAGTAAAACATCAGTCAAAACGTACAGTCCAAGTTGCCCAAGCGATTAAAGCGGGTTTAAACAAATAATTAGTTAAAGAAGGCTGCAATAAGTGGCCTTCTTTTAAATTACGTTTACCTAATATCTTAATTTAAAGATTTTAAGATGAAAAATAGGAATGCTCATCAACAAACAGGGAAACATAAAAATTAGGTTTACTTTAGGGGGAATTTTTATGTCTAAACAAACGACTGGTATTCATCACATTACTGCATTTGCGGGTAATCCTCAGGCAAACGTCGATTTTTACGCTGGAGTTCTTGGACTACGATTAGTAAAAAAAACGATCAACTTTGATGCTCCTGATGTATATCACTTGTATTTTGGAAACGAATTTGGAAGTCCAGGCACAATTATCACATTCTTTCCTTCAGCAGGATCGCCAAAAGGTAAAATTGGCGGTGGCCAAGTCGGCATTACTACTTATATAGTCCCTGAAGGCTCGCTTAGCTTCTGGGAAAGTCGTCTCGATAACTTTGGCATCTCAATTACTAAAGAAAACCGTTTTAATGAAGATTATCTTCAGTTCACAGACAATGAAGGGCTGCGACTTGAACTCGTTGAACGGAGTGAAGGGACAAATAGCACATGGTCTTTCGGTGGCATTCCTCCTGAAAAAGCGATAAAAGGTTTCGGAGGGGCAGTTCTTTTTAGCGTAAATCCAGAGAGTACCATGGAAACTCTGCAAAATGTTCTTGGTCTGAAAAAAATTGGAGAAAATGCGGAGTTAGCGCGTTTCCAGGCCACTGGAGAGATCGGCAACATCATTGACGTTCCTTTAGTAAGCATGGATTGGGGAATTGGAGGATCTGGTACGGTTCATCATATTGCTTGGCGCGCGAACGATTTTAGTGATCATGATGATTGGCAAAAAGAAGTAATGAATAAAGGATTCCATTCAACACAAATCATTGACCGTCAATATTTTAATGCCATATATTTCAGGGAAAACGGCGGAATTCTTTTTGAAATCGCGACAGATCCACCGGGGTTTGCGAATGATGAGCCTGCTGAAAAGTTAGGCGAGAAAATAATGCTGCCTGAGTGGTATGAAAAGCATCGTACTCAAATTGAAGCGAATCTATTGCCGATTAAAGTGAGGGAACTGGTGGAAAAAACAAAATGAGGAATATAATTTGTACAGTCTATGGGGGAAGATACCATGAATGCAATTGAATTAACAGCAGAAACAGTCGAAACATCGTATATTGATGCTAAAGGAATTCGATTCGCATACCGGACTTTCGGCAAAGCATCTGAAGTGCCGCTAGTGTTCTGCCAACGTTTTAGAGGTACGATGGATGACTGGGATCCTGCCTTCGTCAATGCTTTGGCGGAGGAACGTACGGTCATCCTGTTTGATAGTGCAGGTATCGGATTGACATCGGGAGAAGTTGCAGAATCATTCTTTGAAACAGGGGAATATGCAATCACTTTTATTGAAGCGCTTGGTCTTAAACAAGTGGATCTCATCGGTTTCTCTATGGGGGGTTACATTGCGCAGGTAGTGACACTGGCTCGCCCTGATTTGATCCGTCGTTTAATCTTGGCAGGTACAGGAGGCGGGCCCGGGGAAGGTACGCAATCTGGTAAGCCTGAAGTGTTCAATGTTGCTTTTAAGCCGGTGAACGAGCCGGAAGATTTCCTTTACTTGTTCTTCGAACCGACAGAAACAAGCAGAGCGTCAGGATTACAGTACCTAGACCGGCTTGCTAATAGAAGAGAAGACGACCGTGCGCCACTAGTTAAGGCTGAGTCGGTTCAAGCGCAGATAAAATCGGTTGTGGCGTGGGGGAAGGATTCGACTTTTGACAGACTCGGGGAGATTAAGCAGCCCGTGCTTGTAGCTAATGGAAGTAATGACATCATGATTCCGACTATCAATTCTTATATTGTTTCCCAACGCATACCGAATGCGCAATTGATTATTTATCCGGATTCAGGTCATGGGTTCTTGTTCCAATACGCAGATTTATTTGCCGAACATGTTAATTTGTTTTTAAACAGAGCTTAATGAAGAATTTGAACTACAAGCAGCAAGCGCAAGAAAAACGCGACATATGAGCCGCGTTTCAAATGCCAAGAGAAGTTAAGGAGCGGATGTCCTCTCTCAATTTTACGTTCTTGGTATGTAAACTTCGTACTCTTCGATAAACGGTCCCTTGAGGATTAAAGAGTTGAATTCAGCGCCCGCGCGAACGTCATCTTGATCGGCATGTTCTTTGCTCTCCCAAAAAAATACAGCGCCGAACTCATTTTTCTCATCATTGATGATAAATTTGACATCGATAAAACCGTCTTTTTCTTTGAGCAGGCTGGATACGAGGTCAGCGGACCTTTCTGCAACTTCTCTTGAATTCGGCTGAAGAACGAATTTAATTTGTCTGTAAAACATGACATCTCCTCCTTTGGATAAATCTAATGGTTATATGCTTGATTATTTATAAATTCTCCAGACTTATGATACCAGAAATTAGTTTCAGAAAATGTCGTACCGCGTATGAAGTAAAATATTATTATTTACTGGAGCGAGTAGTCCTTCTTTACGCTAACGTAGAACAATAGTTCAATATCAAAAGGGCTGCCGCGTGGCAGCCCTTTGCTCCGCAACTATGATTAGTTTTTCTCAGAGCACCCGTATAGGGTGTTTTTTACTTTATACGCATAGCACTTACGATACAAACAACCCGTGTCTTTTCCATACCAGAGGTTATGTGTTTCATTCGCACGGAATAAAATAGTGGAGAGAAGAGGTGGAGCGATGGGGAAAATGCCGCTAATCGGAATAACGGGTTATCATGTGACTGGAGAGGAAGGGGTCGGAGGTACCTTTCGGGGAGTGAAGGGACAGGGCTTCAGCGTCATAGGCCACGATTATATACAGGCGGTGATGCAGGTTGGTGCCATTCCAATCGGCATCCCTGTCGGGGATCGTTCAACTTGCTATGAGATTCTGCAGGCGATCGATGGATTGATTTTGGCCGGCGGGGAGGATATTGATCCGCAGCTGTACGGCTCGAGTCCGGATCTTCGCTGCTGGACGATCACCCCGGAGCGGGATCGTTTTGAGCTGCAGTTGATCGAAGAAGCTATACGGCTTCATAAGCCAATACTCGCTATTTGCAGAGGGATGCAGCTATTGAATGTGAGCTTCGGCGGCACGTTATATTTAGACATATCCGATCACGCTGAGAATGTACTGGCTCATCAATTTTCACGCGCTCCTCGTTGGTATTTGGCGCATCGGGTCAAGCTGCTGGATCCGTACCTCAAAAAGCTATTCCAGGCTGATGAAATTCGAACGAACAGCTACCATCATCAAGCGGTAAATCAGGTCGGAGCAGGGCTTAAAGCGGCGGCCGTTGCAGACGATGGGATTATTGAAGCTCTCCTTCATCCTAATCATCCGAATTTATTGGCGGTGCAGTGGCATCCGGAGATGATGGCGGTGAAGCATGAGGAAGGACTCATTCCTTTCCGATGGCTCATCGATCAAGTGAACGGAGGGGGATCATCGTGACGACTGGGGATCAGGAAAAATGGAACTTTCTATGGATTAACGGAGAACAAATTGTGCTGTCAGAAAGTATGACGGTCTACAATCCCGCCACAGGAGAGGTGGTTGGAAAAGTTCCCAAGGGAGCTGGGGAAGCCGCGAAAAAAGCGGTCGACGCCGCAGCACGGGCCTTGAACGCATGGAGGAAGTTAACGGCAAAAGAACGAGGCCGCTATCTTTGCGATTGGGCGGACCGGATTTTGCATAATCGGGATGAGTTGTCCATCTTGATGTCCAAGGAGCAGGGTAAGCCGGTAGAAGAAGCAAAAGGGGAGCTGGAGAGTTCGGCTGAGTTTATTAGGTGGTACGCTGAAGAAGGAAAGCGGATCTACGGAGAAACAATCCCGGGCTCCAGCAAAAATCAGCGTATCATGGTGTGGCGTCAGCCTGTCGGAGTCGTCGGTATGATTACCCCATGGAATTATCCCGCCGCCATGGTGGTCCGCAAGGTCGCACCTGCTCTTGCTGCAGGCTGCACGGTTGTAGTAAAGCCGGCTCGTCAAACGCCGTTAATCGCTGTGGCGTTGTTTCAGCTGTTAATCGACACCGGGATTCCGAATGGGGTGGCTAATCTCGTAACGGGAGATGCGTCTGAGATTGGCCATGTCCTCTTATCTGACTCCCGAGTGCGAAAAATTTCATTCACAGGTTCAACTGAAGTGGGAAAGAACATCATGCAAAGTGCCTCCAACCAATTGAAACGGCTTTCTTTAGAGCTTGGAGGCATTGCGCCAGTCGTTGTTTTTCCCGACGCTGATCTGGACCTTGCCGCAGCTTGCATTGTCAGCAATAAATTCGAGAACTGTGGCCAAGTATGTAATGGCATTAATTTAATTTACGCACATGAAGATATTCGGGCAGCTTTGAGCGAGAAAATAGTTTCGAAAGTCCGCCAACTCCGGGTGGGGGTTGGAATGGAACCGGGAATGGACGTAGGTCCCTTGATTGATCGAGCGGCCCTGGAAAGAGTCGAACGATTGGTAGGAGACGCCGCAGCGAAAGGGGCAAAGATTTTAACAGGCGGGCATCGATTAGAGGAAGGTGATTATGCGAAGGGGTATTTTTATGCCCCAACCGTGTTAGACAATGTTCATGATGAAATGGCGCTTGCGAAAGAGGAGATTTTCGGCCCTGTCGCGCCTATACTCGCTTTTCAATCAGAAGAAGAAGTGATCACCCGCTGCAATGGAACGCCTTATGGGTTATCCGCCTATTTTTTTACGCGTGATTTGAACCGAGTATACCGTGTGTGTGAATCGCTAGAGTTCGGGATGGTCGCTGTAAACGGAACTTCACTTAGCGTTCCTCAAGCACCGTTTGGCGGAATCAAGGAAAGCGGAATTGGACGCGAAGGCGGCCATCATGGCTTGGACGAATATTTAGATCTGAAGTATATCAATTTAAAATTGGAGGATTAGCGGTTGACGGTTCCGAAGCGAGTTTTTTGGCTGCGTCATGGTCAGACGCTTTGCATCAAAAAACTTTTAGGAGGGGATAACCATGGATGAGAACCGGCTTTCAGGGCTGATTTCTCAAGCGGAGCTGGAAGAGGCGATTCGATCAGGCCTTATTGATACCGTGATAATTGCATTTTGCGATATGCAGGGCCGATTGATGGGCAAACGCCTTACAGGCGAGTTTTATTTGCGCAATGTTCTGTCCAAAGGGACTCACTTCTGTACGTATTTGCTCGGAACCGATATGGAAATGAACACCCCCGGCGGGTACGAGCAGATGAATTGGGAAACCGGCTATGGAGATTGGTTAGCAAGGCCGGATTGGTCCACTTTACGCGTCATCCCTTGGCTGGAAAAGACAGCAATGGTCCTCAGCGATGTCGCAGATGAAAAAACAGGCTCCCCCATCGGTATTGCCCCGCGCAATATTCTCAAACAGCAATTGCAAAGAGCTGAGCAGAAGGGATTTCGCATGATGATGGCAAGCGAGCTTGAATTTTATTTATTTAGAGAATCGTATGAGAACGTTCATGATAAAGGCTACCGGCATCTGCAGGCCGCGGGGCACTATAACGAGGATTATAATTTGCTGCAGGGAACCCGCAACGAGCCTCTATACCGGAAAATCAGAAACGATATGACTGCGGCGGGAATCCCGATTGAATCTACTAAAGGCGAAGCGGCAGTCGGGCAGCACGAGATTAATATCCTATATGCGGATGCCCTCACTTCTGCCGATCGGCATGCATTGCTAAAGCACGGGGTCAAAGAGATTTGCATGCAGCATGAATATTCGGTGACCTTCATGGCAAAACCCCATCATGGGTGGACAGGATCGAGCGGTCATATCCACATCAGCTTATGGGACCTTCAGGGGGAACAAAATCTTTTTTTTGACTCTGCTGAGCAGCTGTACTCGATGTCGGAGACGATGAGGTATTTTTTAGGCGGTATTTTAGCGTGCACACGCGACTTTTCTCTTTTTTTCGCTCCTAATGTGAATTCTTACAAACGTTTTGCGCCAGAAAGCTGGGCACCGGTACATATTGTCTGGAGCCATGATAATCGAACCTCCGGTTTACGAATCGTAGGGGATCAGCATAGCCTGCGAATTGAAAACCGAATTCCCGGAGCGGATATGAACCCGTATCTTGCCTACTCGGCGATGATCGCGGCCGGCTTATATGGAATCGAGAACCAGATCGAGCCTGCACCGGAGTTGAAGGGGAACGCATACGCGATGAAAGGACTTCCCCGTGTTCCGGCGTCGCTGTATGAAGCAATGGAGCTTTGGAAGGAAAGTCCGATCGTGCGCAGCGCGCTCGGAGATCAAGTGACAGACCATTATTACAACATGGCCAAAGTGGAGCAGCAGTCTTTGAATGCATTTGTCACCGATTGGGAGAGAGCCAGATATTTTGAGCAAATCTGATTAGGGAGGGCCGATGATGGGGCGTTTACAGGATAAAGTATGCATTATTACCGGTGCGGGCAGCGGTATGGGGCAGACGGCGGCTCAATTGTTTGCGCGGGAAGGGGCAAAGGTTGCTCTCTTTGAGGTAAACGAGCAGGCAGGGCTCATAACAACTTTGAAGATACA
Source organism: Paenibacillus sp. J22P51 (assembly GCF_059692215.1). NCBI lineage: Bacteria > Bacillati > Bacillota > Bacilli > Caryophanales > Paenibacillaceae > Paenibacillus > Paenibacillus sp. J22P51. The sequence continues at coordinate 679,553 of NZ_JCAUAZ010000002.1, forward strand.
AGAGGAAGGTGGAGACGCTGCTTTATTTACTTGCAACGTGGCCAATGAAGAGAGTGTGCAGACAGCGGTGACCCAGGTAATAAAACGCTACGGTAAAGTCGATGTCCTCTATAATAATGCAGGAATTATGCCTTCGGAGGATGGCTCTGTCATTCACACGACCGTCGAAGTATGGGATCGGGTGATGGATGTGAATGTGAAAGGAACTTTTCTTGCGTGTAAGTATGTCATCCCGCATATGGTCAAGCAGCAGAAGGGATCGATTATCAACATAGCCTCTTTTGTTGCGTTCATGGGATGCAGTGTGCCTCAAGACGCTTATACGGCATCCAAAGGAGCCATCGTTTCCTTAACCCGGTCGCTGGCTATTCAATTCCGACCCCAAGGCATTCGCAGCAATGCGATTTGTCCTGGACCGATTGAAACTCCATTATTAACCGAATGGCTGCTGAAAGATGAGGAGGCGAAGCAGATTCGACTGGGCCGCCAGCCAAGCGGGCGTTTTGGTAGACCTGAAGACATAGTGAACAGCGCGATTTACCTGGCATCGGATGAATCGGATTGGACTAACGGTGCGATTCTCAATATCGATGGGGGGATTACTTGCAATTATTTTTGAAAATTTTTCATGCTGCTGAAAAACCGCTCAATGAGCGGTTTTTTGTTAACCTTATAAATTCCAAACAGAAAGGATGTAGCCCTGATGCGTGAAGTTGTTATTGTCGAGGCGGTCAGAACCCCAATTGGACGCCGAGGAGGAGCATTAAGCGGAATTCGTCCAGATGATTTAGCTGCAGAAGTGTTAAAGGGGCTTGTAACTAAAGCGGGAATTGACCCAGCAATCATTGATGATGTCATCATGGGATGTGTAACACAAACAGGGGAACAAGCAGGAGATATTGCCAGGGTAGCAGCTCTGCTTGCCGGCTTTCCTATTGAGGTTCCGGGAACTACGATTGACCGTCAATGCGGCTCTAGCCAGCAAGCCGTTCATTTCGCTGCGCAAGCGATTCTAAGCGGAGATATGGATGTCGTTGTAGCAGCTGGTGTAGAAAGCATGTCCCGTGTTCCTATGAATGTGCAAGGAATACCATGGAATGAAAAACTAACGGCGCGTTTCGGAGTTATTAATCAAGGAATATCAGCAGAAAAAGTAACGGAGAAGTGGGGATTCAGCCGCCGTCAATTAGATGAATTTTCATTGGAAAGCCACAGGAAGGCCATACAAGCGCAACATGAAGGAAGATTCGAACGGGAAATACTCCCTATTGAGGTTAATCTTGCAGATGGTACAAAAACGATCGTCACACAAGATGAAGGACCGAGAAAGGATACATCTAAAGAAAAATTGGGATCGCTTAAACCCGTGTTTATGGAGAACGGCAAGATTCATCCGGGAAATGCAAGCCAAATTAGCGATGGCGCAGCTGCCATTCTGTTAATGTCTCGTGAAATGGCTGAAGCATGCGGATTGAAACCGCGGTTTCGAATCGTTTCTCGTGCTGTCGTTGGTTCTGATCCCGAACTAATGCTTACGGGTCCGATCGCTGCAACACAGAAAGCGTTACAAAAAGCGAATTTAACCATTCAAGATATGAATATATATGAAGTGAATGAGGCATTTGCCCCTGTGCCGCTTTGTTGGTTGGCTGAGACAGAAGCAGATCCCGCAAAGCTGAATCCTAATGGCGGAGCGATTGCACTCGGTCACCCGCTAGGTGCTAGCGGAGCACGTATCATGGTTACCTTGATGCATGAACTGGAAAGAACGGGCGGGCGTTACGGATTGCAAACCATTTGCGAAGGTCACGGAATGGCAAATGCGACGATAATTGAACGTTTAGATTAGCTGCAGTAAGCATACAAGGGAGGATAAATAATGAATCTGCAAAATTGTGTAGCCGTTGTAACTGGAGGAAGCTCAGGGTTAGGAGAATCAACGGTAAGGAACATTGTAAAAAATGAAGGAAAAGCTGCCATATTGGATTTGACCAAAGAAAAGGGTCTTGCTCTTGTGGAAGAGTTAGGCCGTGAGAATGTGATTTTCGTACAGACGGATGTCACAAGCGAATCCGATGTGCGTCAAGCGTTAGAACAAACCGTAGATGCTTTTGGTCCCATTCAAGCCGTCGTGAATTGCGCCGGAATCGGAATTGTTGAGAAAGTAGTAAATAAAAACAAGCCGCATGAATTATCGAGCTTTACTAATATCATACAGATTAACCTGATTGGAACCTTTAATGTGATTCGATTGGCAGTAGAAAAAATGATGGAAAACACGCCTAATGAAGAAGGGGAACGCGGTGTCATCATTAACACGGCTTCCGTTGCAGCTTACGAAGGACAGATTGGGCAAGCAGCTTATAGTGCTTCCAAAGGAGGAATTGTAGGTATGACATTGCCCATTGCAAGGGAGCTTGCGAGATATGGCATTCGTAATATGACCATCGCGCCAGGATTGTTTGAAACACCGTTATTCGATTCGCTTCCTGAGGAAGCAAAGACAGCATTAGGTGCCTCGGTGCCTTTTCCACAGCGTCTGGGAAAACCGGATGAATTCGCGAAGCTTGTGCAAAGTATCCTTGAAAATCCCATGCTAAATGGTGAAACGATTCGTCTGGACGGTGCGATTCGCATGCAGCCGAAGTAAGGTGGAAGAGGAAGTGAGCAAATGGCTTTATTAAATGCTATTAAAATTATGGATTTTTCAGGATTACTTCCGGGTCCTTTTGCAACCATGATGCTTGCAGATCTAGGTGCTGAAGTTTTGCGCGTTGAATCGCCAACAAGACCTGATTTGCTTAGAAATTTTAATGCTAAGGATGGCGAGGATTCTACTGCTCATCAATATATTAACCGCTCCAAAAAATCTATTGCACTTGATTTAAAGAAACCTGAGTCTATAAATGTTGTGAAACAACTTATAGAAGAGTATGACATTGTTTTAGAGCAGTTTCGTCCCGGTGTCATGGAGGGATTAGGATTAAGTTATGAAGAACTGAAATTAGTGAATCCGAACCTAATCTACTGTTCACTTACCGGATATGGACAATACGGTCCTTACCGCGATCGTCCGGGCCATGACAACAATTATTTGGCAATCTCAGGAATAGCCAGCTATTCAGCTCGCAAAGAAAGTAGACCTACCCCAATGGGCATTCAGATTGCTGATATTGCCGGTGGTTCTCTGCATACGGTAATTGCGATTTTGGCAGCCATCATCCACCGCAAAGAAACGGGTGAAGGTCAATATATAGATGTGAGCATGACGGACACTGCCTTTGCTTTAAACACCTTATTCGGACCGGGATATTTAACGTCTGGTATGGATCCGAAGCCAGAAATGATGGAACTCAACGGTGGAACTTTTTATGACTATTACGAAACCAAAGATGGCAGGTACTTTTCAGTAGGAAGCCTTGAACCTTCATTTAAAAAACAGTTGTGTGAAGCGATCGGGCAGCCGGAATTGATAGGACTTGGGATGAGTGAAAACTTAGAAGATATAAAGGCATTTAAAGAGAAGATTACAATAGCATTTCTGGGTAAAACGTATGAAGAGTGGACGGCTATATTTGCTAACTTGTCGGCTTGTGTAGAGCCTGTGCTCAAGTTCTCTGAAGCTTGCGAACATCCGCAAATCAATGCGAGGAAAATGATCGTAGAAGTTCCTCAGGCTGACGGTACCTTCCAACGGCAGATTGCTTGTCCGATTAAATTTTCGGCCTATAAACCGGCATATAAACATATCGGTGTGAAGCTAGGGGCGCATACGGAAGAAATCCTTCAGGATTTAGACAAAAGGAGTGGAAGAAATGTCTAGCAGCTATGTGCAGGAAGAACATCGCATTTTTCGCAGCTCCTTACGTAAATTTCTTGAGAAAGAAGCCGTTCCGTACTACGATCAATGGGAAGAAGATCGCATAATCCCTCGTCAATTTTGGGATAAAATGGGCAATGAAGGGTTTCTTTGTCCGTGGGTAGATGAAAAATATGGGGGTCTTAACGCTGATTTTGTCTACTCAGTCATCTTAAATGAAGAGCTAGAGCGTGTCGGCACGAGTTTAATTGGATTTGGTCTTCATACTGATATCGTCGTTCCCTATCTGGATGCTTATGGAACCGAGGTGCAGAAGGAGCAGTGGCTGCCAGGATGTATAAGCGGGGAACTGATTACAGCCATTGCGATGACAGAACCTGGAACAGGGTCGGATCTGGCAAATATAAGAACAACGGCAGTAAGAGAAGGCGATTTTTACATCGTGAATGGTGAAAAAACGTTTATTACAAATGGGGTTCACTCGGACTTAATCGTTGTGGTATGTAAAACAGATCCAAAGGCAAGCCCAGCTTACAAAGGAATTAGCCTTCTTGTAGTTGAACGCGATACTGTCGGTTTTTCAAGAGGAAAAAAATTAAACAAAGTGGGTCTTCATGCGCAAGATACAGCCGAACTCATCTTTCAGGATGCCCGTGTACCGGCTTGCAATCTTCTGGGAGAAGAAGGAAAAGGCTTTTATTATTTGATGGAAAAGCTGCAGCAAGAACGTTTAATCGTAGGTATTGGAGCGCAAGTTGCAGCAGAAGAGATGTTAAGCATGACAATAGCTTATACAAAAACCAGAAAAGCGTTTGGGCAGGCAATTAGCAAGTTTCAAAATACACAGTTCAAAATTGCTGAAATGGCAACGGAAGTGGAAATTGGCCGTACGTTTATTGATCGACTGATCTTAGAGCATATGGAAGGAAAAGACATTGTAGCACAAGTCTCCATGGCCAAATGGTGGTTAACAGAAATGGCTAAGCGGGTTGCCGGTGAATGTATGCAGCTTCATGGTGGATATGGCTATATGGAGGAATACCCGATCGCCCGTAGGTATCGGGATATACCTGTATCGGCCATTTATGCAGGAACTAATCAAATTATGAAAAGCATCATTGCCAAAAATCTAGGTTTATAAGCCAACATTATTGTTCGGAGGAATCAACTATGCTCGATTATGCAAAGTGGAAAGTTGCAAATGACGCCAACTGGTACACAGACGATCCGATTTTGACCCGATACACTAACCGTTATTTATCGGACACAGTCATGAAGTATGTGGAACACGCTTTTGTCGAGACCGGCCGGCTTGCTGCTGGACCGATTGACAAGCGTGCTGTATACACGGATCGTGACGGCGCACCGAAATTGATCCGCTATAATCGCAAAGGAGAAGAAATTAACGAAATCTGGTACAACGAAGGTTACATGCAAACTGTGAAGGACGGATACGGATCGGGAGTTGTCGCCTATCGATATGACCCGAACGCTCCGGAGACCGTTCCATTTTTCGTAAACAGTATTCTACTGTACCTTCTTTGTGAAGCCGAGACAGGATTCGCTTGCCCAGTGACGCTGTCCCAGTCGGCGGCGTTCGTCCTTGAAAAGTTCGGATCTGAAGAACAGAAGAGCACTTATTTATCGCGACTAGCCTCGCTAGATTGGGATAATTTTGCTCAAGGTGCTACGTTTTTGACTGAAATTCAAGGCGGTTCAGACGTCGGTGCGACGGAAACGAAAGCGGTCAAGCAAGGAGATCACTATCTCCTCACGGGGGAAAAGTGGTTTGCCAGCAACTGTGACGCTGAAATAGCGATTACATTGGCCCGCGTATCCGACCAGCCAGGTACTCGCGGACTTGGTTTGTTCTTGATGCCACGGATATTGCCTGATGGTAGTCGTAATCGTGTATCCATTCGCCGGCTCAAAGATAAATTAGGCGTCCGCGCCGTCGCCAGTGGTGAGCTCATCCTGAACAACGCAGTTGGCTATCTGATCGGTTCTGAATCAGATGGATTCAGATACATGGCCGAGGCATTAAACGTGTCACGTATTGACACTGCCCTTGGAGGACTTGCTCTTGCTCGTCGCGCCTTTCTGGAAGCCATGCTATACACACATCAGCGCTCCGCATTCGGTAATCCAATCATAAGCTACCCGATGGTTCAAGAAACGCTAGTAAATATCATCACAGAAATTGAAGCTGGATGGGCTTTTTCTGCTCAAATGATACATATGTTTGACAAAGTTCACACCTATGGCACGGGAACAGCAGACGACACCTCCGTTATGCGGGTATTACTGTCTCTTGCTAAGTATCGCTTAAGTGAACTCGGCGTGGATACGGCCAAGCAAGCGATGGAGTTGCACGGCGGCAACGGCTATATTGAAGAGTATCCGATGCCACGGTTGTTGCGCGATGCGCTCGTTAATCCGATCTGGGAAGGCTCAGCCAATATTCAGGCACTGGAAGTGCTTAAAAATTTGCAAAAAGGTGGTGCTCAATCCTTCATCTCAGTGCTGCAAGGTACACTTGCAAAGATTGAACGGGATGAATTGCATGAGCTTCGAGATGAAGTCCAAGGAGAAATACATCGCTTAAGTGAAATTCTAGTTGATTTCGGAAAACTAGATGCTTATCGTCAATCGGCGGGCATTAAGAAGCTGGTGAATTTGATGTATGACGTATTCGCAGCTGTGCACTTACTCGAGGAGAGTCAATATGACATCATTCTTGATGGGAATAGACGGCGTGCTCGAATCCTCACACACTGGTTGAAGATGACCTTAAAATCCGAGGCTGATGGGGGGATACTTGATCCTGAAATATTTTCCTCGGAAGAGTTCCAGGCCATTACAGCGTTTGGATGGATATAATAGGAGATAAAATAAAAGAAGTAAATATAATAGCCCGGATTATACTGACTCTTATTTTCTATTCCTGGAAAGAGCATTTATCCATCTACAGGAATCTAACGGATAACGATAGTTCAATATCCAACTATAACTAGGCTGCCGAAATCGTTCGGCAGCCTAGCTTCGTTTATGACCGTATCATTGTCGTAAATCATTTGTTTACCATTTTTATCCACGAGATTATGGTTGCCCAACACATGAAGGCAGTTCCTGGTTATATGGACAACCAAACATAGATTTCCCTGTATGCATAACATTAAGCCACAGCAGCCTGACGCTCTGTTCCTTCTCCACTCCCCAAAAAAAATCCCTATGATCCAAAAAGATCAAGGGGGATGCCTCGGGTGGTCGAACCTACAACCTACCGGTTAAGTTATATTTATCACACTTGAGTCCCAATAATAAGCCTGTTGGTTATTTGATTATAGGTCAAACGATATTTTTTTCCATTTTTCAGCCCGAATTTTAGCGCGTTATTAGCAGTTAACTGAAAGAATAAGTCAGGAGTCTCTACATTACTCTTCAAAATGTTAAATCTTTTACGTACGCATCCACGAGTAACGATTAGCGTTGTTCTCGTACTGTAAATTCCTAAGGCATCTATAAATGGACCGCCTAAAGTGATGTTATTTTCGTGAAGTTTATTCGGGTCTAGCTTGAATAGGGCCTGCGAACGGGTAACAGGTGCTCGAAACATTCTCATGATTCTCGTTTTCTCATTAAATACGAGTAAAAAACGTTGTTCCTTTTTCACCCTAAATAACTGAGCTGTTTTGGGATTTAATGAAGCCATACTGAAATCACATTCGGAAGCATCTCCCTTAACAACACGAACCTTTTTCTTTATGGCTCCTCGTTGAAGTATAACTACAGAACCATCAGGAATTTGAAACAAATTACCTCCTGGTCCTCCACCGCATTCATTGATAAAAAGAATGTTTTGATCTTGATTTTGAGCTATTCCAAAATCGACTACTCCTCGTAGAATCATATTTATCCCGCCTCCCATATACTATAAATCTATCTTTTGTTGTTGCGCTTATTGTGTTGACTGCTGCTTTGGCTGTAGGATTTTGTGCTTTACGGTTTATCGACATAAGTTGAAGACCGGAAGGGGAAAGAACTAATCTACCTGAGACTGTGATCGTTGATCGTAAAATCTCGCCCTTGTATGCTAAACGATTTCGCACTGTTCAGGTGGATCAAATACAGTTATGTCAGTTATCACGTCTAAAGGAGTGGCCCAATTCACTTCTAGTCGGAACTCAACACCATCTTGATGAGGAACAATGTTTCTTACACAAATAACGGCCTCTCCTCTATGTCGATCAATTATATCGATATCATAAACGCCGGCTGGAACCCTCGGGAATATGCCCTCAGCAACTGAGATGTGTACAACTGACTTTCTGTTTATTACCCCGTACCAGTTGAAGTTGTACCACTGTGAAGTTGCATGACGCCAATAAACACGTATCGTTCTAGGCATAGTTTTCCTCCTAAAGGGTTACTCTTTCTCATCAAGACTGCTCAAAGGTAAGGTTATAGCGCTTTCCGTTAGACAAGCGGACAACAAATAAAGGACCGTATACGCTGATTTTAGTGGAAACAAAAGGCTTCGAATTGACGGCGTTATTGACTAACCGCAGCAACTTAGCCTGTTTTCTCGTTCTCACGAGACAGATGAACCTTGCTGTAAATATGCGATCTTTGGCAAGTTTTCGCAGCAGCCGCAGCATGATTAGGCTTACTCTACGGATATCCTCGGATTGTATACTTAGCATCTGCCCCGGCCTAAAGATACCGGTGTCAAAATAAACCTTCGTCTTTTTTGTGATCATGAGACTGTAGCTTGCGCTGAAGCCGGCTCCAACAGCGACCCCAGCGCCTGGCAGGACCTGTTGGATCACTCTTGTGGTTCGATCTAAATCCAATGTCCTCAAGGCGCTTATCAGTCGCATCGCATACAAACGATCGTTTGCTAGGCGTTCATAAAGTGGCAGTAACTGTCGGGATATGACGGACAGTCCCTTCACGGTAATGGGTTGAGTCTGAAAGGTGTCCGTCTGCTCTATTACGACATCTTTTTTGTTGAGCTTCATTCGATTTACCCTCCTTGTTTCTCATCATTTGATAGAGATAATTAGGATGGATCTACATAGGTGCTAATGGGTGATTATTAATTACCCGAAACCATTGTCATCTGCGGACGCTCTGATGATCTCAAGAATGGCCTAGTGATTATGATGAGCGGAATCCGTGGAGCCTTTAGTGCATACAAAGTTTTCCGTTACAAACTCCTATTTCTTGATCCTTCCGCTCGTGCATCATCGGCACCTTTCATATTGGACTTGAACATATTATTCATACTCTACTCCAGATGCTTGGATTCGGACCCAACGAACGCAGAACCATTGCGAGGAAATTTTCGGGGAAGTAGCGAGTGCTGAACGGCGTACTGATATTCGTATGAAAAAAACCTCCAAGTAATAGTAATCTTTAAGAGAGGTATTCCTTCAGACGAGATATTAACGGACCAGGATAAAAATGAATATATGTTTGTAAAATTATTGCTATATCATTCCCTTTCCACCGACCTTAAAATATTAGTATAAACACAAATTGCCGAACATACGAAAGGGGTATAATCATGAACATAGGAAAAAAAAGCAGATTGCTCGCCTTAACGTTTGCGGTTGCTATGACAGCCACAGCGTGCAGTAATGAAACCCAGAAGACAGCGGTTCCAACCACAGGATCCAAGCCGTTTGCAGGACAAAAATTATCGGTGTATGGATTAAATCATCAGTGGTCCGATTCGATTAAAGCTGCTCTGCCTCAGTTCGAAGAGCAAACAGGGATCAAAGTAGATCTACAGGCATTCGCCGAAGATCAGTTGCAGCAGAAGCTTGCTGTTCAGCTGACCTCCAGTTCGGAGACGCCGGACCTCTTTATGTCCCGCCCTTATATGGATAAAATTTTATTTTACAAAAACGGATGGCTCACACCTCTGGATGAGAATGTGAAGAGAAATCCGAATTATGATTTTAACGATTTCTCCAAGGCCGCTGTCGACGCTTCAAGTATAGACGGCAAGCTCATGTACATCCCGCTCTTTACGGATCAGTTCGTCTTGTATTACCGCAAAGATATTTTGCAAAAAAACAATATTCCCGTTCCCAAAACCTTGACCGAGCTGGAAGCGGCGGCGAAGAAGTTGCATGACCCGGGTAAAGATTTCTACGGCTTTGTTGGCAGGGGACAACGTAATGCGCTGGTCACCGCCGTATCCTCTTTCGTCTTTTCCGAAGGCGGCGACTATATTAAGGGCGATAAAGCGGTAATCAACTCGCCAGAAGCGATTCGAGGCTTCCAAATCTACGCGAATCTGCTTAAAAATTATGGCCCGCAAGGGACGCTGAACATGAGCTGGCCACAGGCTGCAGGGTTATTCGCGCAAGGTAAAGCAGCGTTCTATACAGAAACGGGCTCCATCTACAAGAACACCACCGATCCCGAAAAATCTTTAGTGAAAGACAATGTTGGCTTCGCAGTGTTCCCAGCTGGAAGCGCCGGGGCTAAGCCGTACAACATTGCCGCTTGGTCGCTGGCGATGAATCCAAAGACGAAAAACAAAGAAGCAGCTTGGGCTTTTATGGAATGGGTTAGCAGTAAAGCTAACGTCCTCAAGATACAACGAGACGGGGTGACGGGGGCTAGAAATTCGGTGTGGGCGATGAAGGAAGGCACGGATGCATTTCCAGCCGATCTGGCCGCAGTGATTCAAGAAACAATGAAGATAGGTGTCGGCACAAGCGTTCCGCAGACGATCAGCGTCGGCGAGGCTCGGGATGCGGTAGGAAGCATTGTTGTTAAGGCTGTGCTGGGCGAGGATATTAAAGCCGCTGCGGATCAGGCGAACAAAGAATTACAAGCCATCATCGATAAAGACAATGCTACGAAGTAAAAATCAATTGAGATGAACAAGGGCAAGCCTTAGAGTAGGTCTTTGGCTTGCTATTTTTTTCGAGAGGAGTCGGTAATGTGGTCATGAACTGGTTGGATCGTCATCTCAAATGGGTATTTACTATACCGGCTGTGCTTTTTATTGCCTTGATGGTTGTCTTTCCGATCACGTATACGGGAAAAATCAGCTTGTATGAATGGAGCATGTCGGCCATTACACCGCCAAAGTGGGTGGGGTTGGATAATTACATTTCACTTTTGAAGGAGCCGAAATTTTGGAACGCAGTTCGCATTACGTTTTATCACACCACAGTTAGTATAATCTTGGAAACGGTGTTGGGCGTTGCGATTGCCCTATTATTCTCACGCTCCTTTGCTGGACAAAAGCTTGTCAAGACGATCATGATGCTTCCCATGGTGGCAACGCCCGTATCGATCGGACTGGTGTGGCTGTTGATCTATGAGCCTTCCATCGGTTTGGCTAACCAGCTAATGCGAAAGGCAGGTTTGCCGACACAGGAATGGCTGGCCTCGGTCGATCAGGTCATCCCGTCTCTCATTCTGATTGACGTATGGGAGTGGACCCCGATGATCTCACTCATCATTATAGCGGGACTGGCTACGCTTCCGACGGATCCGTATGAGTCTGCTGATGTGGATGGAGCATCAAGGCTGCAAAAGCTGGTTCATATCACACTTCCACTGCTTCTGCCAACGATTATGACTGCTGTTATTCTGCGCCTGATCGATTTGCTGAAGACGTTTGATACGATCTACGCTACGACGCAAGGCGGACCCAACTTCGCATCGCAGACTATGAATTTAATGATTTTCGACCAAGCGTTCGTTAACTTTAAACTAGGCTCGGCATCGGCGCTGTTGATTCTATTCTTTCTACTAATCATGGTCATGGTTCTGCTTCTGCTCGTGGTTCGGAAAAGGCTAGGGGGACTTCAATGAGACAATCGACTGCGATGCGCACTAACTTTGCGCTTGTTAATATATTGGTACTACTATTCTTTCTGTTCCCGTTCCTATGGATGCTGTCAGCGTCTTTTAAGACACAGGTACAGGTATTATCCTCACAGCATTTATTTGTGTTTACGCCAACAGTTAAAAACTATTTCACTGTATTTAAAGAATACGATTACAGCCGTTTTATTCTCAATAGTTTTGTCATTGCAGTTCTATCTACCGTCGGTGCGTTGATGCTCGGATTGCCAGCCGCCTATGCGATCGCCAGACATCGCATGTACTATTTCTCCATTATGATCCTGGTAGCCAAAATCATTCCAGGTATTACATATTTGGTGCCTTGGTATATTTTGTTCAACAAGCTCAAATTGGTGGATACGTATACAAGCTTAATTCTCAGCCACATGGTAATCGGTTTGCCGTTTATTATGTGGGTCATGATTCCGTTTTTTGAAACGTTTCCAAAGGAGGTCGAAGAATCGTCTTGGATTGACGGCAACTCCAAGGTTCGTACTTTCTTTCAGATGGTACTCCCGGTGTCTATGCCGGGGATCGTGACTTCATCGCTGCTGGCGTTCATTTTTTCCTGGAACAACTTTATGTTTTCGCTGATTTTATCAGGGGAAAAAACGAAGCCTCTGCCGCTCGCCGTGTTCAACTTTATCTCGGGCAACGCCATCAATTGGGGGGCGCTAATGGCTGCGGCATGCGTCATCACGCTTCCAGTAATCGTGATCGCCTTGTTCGCGCAAAAGTATATCGTCAGCGGATTATCGGCAGGTGCAGTGAAAGGATAGCACCCTAGCAACAAGGAGTTTAGTTCTAGATAATGCTCCTAATACTCCTATAGTTCAGGTATAATTAGCTGATGAAGAGATGAGGAGTGTTGGGAATGCGTTATAGAGGGAACATCTTTAGCAAAATGGTCATGCTCATAGTCCTACTACTGCTTCCGATCGGTATCATCTATAGCTATTCAAATCATACATCCGTTCGGGTGATTGAGAAAGAGCTTCAGGAAAAGAGCCTGAAGCGTCTTTCTTTCTTTACCACCCAGACGGATAACATCATTAATCAACTTTCCGTGCTGTCCACCATCGTAAGCCGGGATAATTCGATTCATGCGCTGGAGCGCCTTGGAAGCAAGTCGAATGGTTATCTGCAGCTGGAGATGCAAGAGGAGATTGTGCAAAAGCTCAACCTGCTCAGTGCTTCCAGCAGTTGGAACAATCAGATTACCATTTTCATGCCTAAGGTAAAGCAGGTGCTATCTAACGATTATCAGAGCGTATACGATGATGATTATGTGAAGCAGCTGTCCACCGCTCGATGGGATTACCACCCTGTTCGGACCATAGGAGAGGGCTATTTTACCAAAGCTGTCTGGAGTCCACTTTTGGTGAATCGAAGCTTGTTGGAAGCCGAATCTATCGTTGAAGTGCGGTTCGGCGAGAACAATTTGGTTCGGATGTTGAGGGACTATAAGTTCGACGGCAAGTCGCATCCGTTTTTTTATTCTCCGACTACTCGTCCAATTATGGATAAGACAGATCGGTCCGTCATTACAGACCATATCGTTGACCTATTGAACCGTGAACAGCTGGATGAAGTCGGTCATCGGATTGTCGAGATCGAACGTGAGCAGTATATGGTGTACTTCGTGCGTCTTCAAAGCATAGGCTGGTACGCTGTCGATTATTTGCCGCTCAAAGAAGTACTGGCCCCCATCAACAAGAGCCGAAATTGGTTTTATATATCCATTATGTTTATGATGCTGATTAGTCTCCTGGCTACGGTATTCTTGTACAGACAAGTTCAGCTTCCTATCCAACTGCTGCTTCAAGGAGTGAAGATGCTGCAAAAAGGTACTTTCTCCCACCGACTGAATTACCGTCCGAAGAATGAGTTCGATTATTTGTTTACGCGATTTAATGAGATGGCTAACGAAATCCAGCGTCTGCTTGAAAATGTCTACATGGAAAATATCCGGTTTCGGGATGCCAAATTAAAGCATTTGCAATCTCAGATCAACCCGCATTTTTTAGCCAACTGCATGTTTTTTATCAAAAATATGATTGCCATCGACGATAAACCGGCGGCTACTGCGATGGTTTTGAACTTGTCGGAGTACTTCCGCTATATTACGAGGCTGGAGCATACGCTTACTACCCTCCGGGAAGAATTGAAGCTGATTGAAAATTACTTGACGATTCAAAATTTGCGGATCGAACGATTCCATTACGAAATTGATATCCCTGAGGATATGCTGGACCTGCAAATTCCGCGACTGATGGTGCAGCCGGTTATTGAAAATACAATTGTCCATGGGATTGAAAAGAATACGGAATACGGGATTATCACCATTTCCGGCGAGCTATCTGAAGGCATTTATCGCGTCATAATCGATGATAACGGGGTGGGGCTGTCCGATCAGCAGTTAAGGGATCTGGCGAATAAGGTATCTAATCCGCACGATCAGGAAACCGGATGTGGGCTTTGGAATGTCCATCAGAGGCTTGCCTATCAATTTAATCAGCAATCCGGCCTTATGTTTTCGCATTCTCCGCTCGGAGGACTCAGAGTCGCTATTCAGTGGAAAGTCGGAGCATAGCCCAAACGTGAGAGGAGAGTGTGGACAATATGCTGGAATTATTACTAGTAGACGATGAAATGAGCGTAGTCGAGACGCTAGCCGTCACTATTCCATGGGAATCACTGGGAATTGGCACGGTTCATAAAGCCTACTCGGCAGCAGAGGCGCTTGACATCGTCGCCACGCATCCTATTGATATTGCGATCACAGATATCGGGATGCCGGGGATGGACGGGATCGAGCTTTCGAGAAACATCTATATGCACTGTGAGCATATCAAGTGCATTCTGCTTACGGCGCATGCTGATTTCAAATACGCGCAGGCTGCAATCAAAAACAATATCTGCGATTATTTGCTCAAGCCGATCAGCGACGAGGAATTAATTGAACGCGTGTCGTCAGTTGTTCGAATGATCCAGACGGAACGGGAAAACAATGACGCCTATCAGCGGGCGCTGAGAGCGATGCGCGATCATTTGCCAAGGCTTCGAGGGGAGTTTTTACACGATCTGCTTCAGGGAAAGCGGGTAACCCCTGAGAAACTGGAAGAAAAAATCCATTTACTCGAGGTGCCGGTTCAAACAAACGATTTGATCACGATGATTATGATTCGATTCAAGGACCAATTCTTAGAGTTGGATCCGTTTGAGATGTCTTTAATGGAATTTGCGATTGTGAATATGGCGCAGGAAACGTTGAAGGACTATTTTCACGTCTGGTTCTGTAAAGATGTTCATGAATATCTCGTGTTGGGTCTGATTCCTAAAGCTGCTGAGTCGCAGCAATATCATGCGACCCGGCTTACGCATCAGCTGCAGAAAAACATCGAGCATTTTTTGAAAAAGCGGGTATCCGTACTCCTTGGACAATGGGGCTTATTTCCGACGGATATGACCAGGCTGTATAACAATATGCTACAGACATTCAGTATGAGGCTCGGCCAAGAGAAAGACCTGCCGGTATATATCATGGATGATGCAGAGGTCTCCGAGGTCAGAACATTGCTGTCACTTTATGAACCTCCAGCACTTATGCACTTAATGGAATCCGGACAATGGGAAGCGGCCGCAGATAAGATTTCGTGTATTTTAAATGAAGTGGAAGCCTATTGGGCGGAATCTTCCGAGCACATGCTGGAAGCGTTCTTTGCCTTATTTACGGCTTTCTCTTATATTGCACATAAGAACGGAAGGAAGCTGCCCGAATTAATTGGGGATGACTACACCCGAGGGAAGGAATTGACGCCTGCCAAAACGGTAAAGCATCTGAGCGATTGGGTTTGGAGCGTATTTGGTAAATTCAAGCAGCAAGCCGTGCATGAGCGCAATAGTGCGAGATTAGTGGCTGTTAAGGAAGCGCAGAAATATATAGTATCTCATCTGTCCGGTGATATTTCGCTGCAAGCCATTTCCGAGCATCTTCAGATGCATCCCGCTTATTTGTCAAGGATATATAAGCTGGAGACTGGGGAAAATCTCATTGATTACATGACTCGGTTGAAAATAGAAAAATCACAGCAGCTTCTCAAGCGCAGCAACCTTAAAATTTATGAGATTGCCATTGAGGTCGGCTACCAAAACCCGCATTATTTCATAAAGCTATTCAAAAAGCATGTAGGTCTGACGCCTCAAGAATACCGGAATTCGACGGTGTAGCTGAAAAAACAAGAGAAGGCAGCCGACCCTATTGGATCGGTTGCCTTTTCTCAACTAACTGGCAGTATAGTTGTTTTTTTATCATCTTTATATCATCTTCATTTTATCTTCGTTCTATCTTCATTTTATCTTCATTTGAACTTGACAAACGGGTGATATTTTTTATGTGTAAGAAAAAACAAAGGAATAGGTGATTATATGAAAAAGAAATTATTAATTATGGGTTTGACAGCAGCAGTGTTAGTTGTAGGAGCAGGAAGCGCCTTTGCTAGTTCTAAGTTATCATTAAAAGATAAGCAAGTAATAAGTGCAAGCGGAAAAGTATTCGATGCACCCAAAGGACAACCGCAAGATTTTGAATATAAAGGGCCGGGCGCAGAATACTTAGATTACGATAAATTATTTAGTTTACTTAAAATGGATGCCGCCACTGTGAAAGAACAATTAGCTTCGGGTAAATCCATCGTTGAAATTGCAGAATCTAAAAATGTTCCAAAACAGAAGATAATTGATTTCTTTACTGAAATTGCAGCAAAATCACAGGAAGAGTTTAATGCATCACAAGGAATTGAACCCGATCCTAGTAAAAAAGAGGCAATGATTAAATGGACGGAATCCGCGATTAATGAAAGAAATATATGGGATTTAGATAACGAACAAGCTCTAGCTGATGGAAAAGAAAAACCGATTCAAAGCGTACAAAAAAGTGAACAAGTCAATAAAATTTCTAATCAAGAAAAAAAGGTCTATGTGAAAGCCGAAGAGGGTATCCTCAAAGGATTTGGTGCTGGTATGTTAAATAACGCTAAACTATTTGAATTGTTGCAAATGGATGCAGCGGAACTACAAAAAGAATTAGATACAGGTAAGACAGTTATTGAAGTTGCAGCTTCAAAGAATGTATCAGAAAAAGAAGTGAACGATGTAATTATACAAGCTCAAGTTGAAATACAACTACGAGCAGTAGAAAATAAGGAGCCAGGCATTACATCTCCTCCAAAAGATGAACTAGCTGAGCTACTATCTAAAAAGGTTCAACAAGCTACTACAAATTCAAATAAGTAAGTTTTATTAAAATCCATAAGAAACCAAGATTTTTGCGACTTAGTTGAAAGTAAATTATTAATCTAACGGGAAACGATAATTGAGGGGCTTGCTTCGCGGCAGCCCCTCTAACGATGCAAAAAGAGGGGATATTGGTTCAACTTCAACAGCCTATGCTCGAGCTTCTTTAGGTAATGGAACGATTTCTGGTGATATGGTCACCGTTAATCCCTTTTTAGGCAGTGATGGGTATATGCCATTTATTGACGTGGCAAAGGAACAAAACAAATATTGTTGTAAAAGAAGGGCAAATCAACTGTAATCTTCGTCCTTCTGCCATCAATGCCATCGAGGTTTAGGCCGAATAGTAATTAAGCAATAAGGATACATCAGTCAGGCTCTTCGGAAATCCGAAGGGTTCTTTTGTGTATTGAAATCCAAGCTTAATAAGCCTCACACAGCGGTTTAGAAGGTGTTGCGTTCAGCCGCAGATAGCGAATCCTCCATCCCTTTCCCTCATGCTACCCGAAACGGGCAGCATTTCTCGTTTCAGCATCCCTTTCACCAATCCTGTTAACCCAACGAAAACGTGTATATTGAGCTAGCCATTGGATGTGGATATGCTTGGAACATTCAACGGATGGGAGTGTACAGTAGATGACAACAGAACAATGGATAGCAGATGCTTGGGAACAAGGAGTCCGCAAAGTGAAGAACTCAAGTCTCCGGGTGGGTGCAGCATTCCCACACGGTTCGCTGGAGGGTCAATTTCAATTGACCACTCCGCAATACTGGACAGCTGGCTTCTGGCCAGGGTTATTATGGCTCATTTATCAAGATAGGCAAGATGAACAATTGCGCCAACTCGCCGAGAGCTGCGAGCAGAAGATGGATGCGGTGATCGAAGCTTATGAGCCCCTAGATCATGATATGGGCTTCATGTGGACGCTAACTTCGGTAGCGAACTGGCACCTCACAGGGAACGAGCAGTCCAAACGCCGAGCATTGAAGATTGCCAGTCATTTGGCGGGACGATTCAATATCAAGGGAAGATTCATCCGCGCGTGGAACAGCCCTGAGCGAGTAGGCTGGGCGATCATCGATTGCATGATGAATTTGCCGCTGCTCTACTGGGCGTCGCAGCAAACTGGCGACCCTCGCTTTAAGCATATCGCAGAGGCGCACGCCGGAATGGCCGCCAAGCAGTTTATTCGCGCGGATGGCTCCGCGTATCACATAGTCTGCTTCGACCCAGAGACAGGTGAACGCACCGGTGCTCTCGGTGGCCAAGGCTATGCGGAAGAGTCCGCATGGGCACGGGGTTCGGCATGGTCGATCTATGGCTCGGTGCTCAGCTACCGCCATTCCGGCCGTGCCGGTCTCTTGGCAGCTGCGGAGCATGCTGCCGCTTTCTTCCTGGCACACTTACCGGAGGATAAGGTGCCGTATTGGGACTTCCGATTGCCGACCTTCGACGGGGCATCGCGTGATACAAGTGCCGCAGCGATTGCGGCAAGCGGGTTGCTGGATCTGGCTGCGCTCTGTGCAGGCGATAATGCACTCTTTTATAAGGAGCAAGCGTGTGCGATCTTGCAGTCCTTAGCGAACAATTATCAGGCAGATGACTCCGAAGAAGCGATCCTACTCGCTGGGACAGGCAACGTACCAATGAATCAGAACATCAATAAGCCGCTCATTTACGGCGATTACTACTACATGGAAGCATTAGCGAAGCTTCAAGGACATCCCTCTTTCTGGGAGATAGGAGCTCCAAAAGCTTAATATATCAAGGATTATTCACATGTATATCCCTAGAAAAAGTGTATATCGGACAGCGAATATCCGCGATACATCAGCCTGTTAACTAATCGAAATCATGTATATTGTACTGATGACGGCTGAGAAGGTACGATGAGTTCATATTACAGAGCAAGGAAGTGACACCGATGAGTCAAGCACACCCGCCTTCAACATCAGCAATGGTCAATCAGAAGGCGAGCACAGAAAAAACTAAACCCAATTGGTTAGTTAGGAAGTATGGCAAACGCGTTCTTAAACAGAACATTCCGTTGTACATCATGTTTGTGCCAATCATCCTTTTCTTCCTTATATTTAAATACTTCCCGATGACGGGACTCGTCATTGCTTTTAAGAAGTACAGCTTCATTAAAGGGATCTGGGGCAGCCCTTGGGCAGGCTTCGACAGCTTTAAAATGATCTTTCAGAATAAACAAATTTTTGGTATCGTGTGGAACACCTTAAAGCTGAGTGGGTTAAGTATCCTCATTGGCTTCCCGGTTCCGATCATATTAGCGCTGCTGCTCAATGAGGTAAGGAAGATCCAGTTCAAGCGGTTGGTTCAGACGTTGGTTTATCTGCCGCATTTTCTCAACTGGGTCATTGTTGGCGGCATTGTGGTTACGGTCTTTTCGCAAAGTACAGGTACGCTCAATCATGTAATTGAAAAGATTTTTGGTGAGACATATCCGTTCTTATATAAAGAATTCTCGTGGATTGCTATCTTCTTGTCATCGGGTGTTTGGAAGGAAGCCGGCTGGAACGCGATTATTTATCTCGCTGCACTTACAGCCATTGACCAAAGCTTATATGAAGCATCAAGCATAGATGGCGCTAATAAATGGCAGCAAACCATACGTATTACATTGCCTGCGATTTTGCCAACGATCATTATTATGTTAATTCTGAAGATCGGACATTTGATGGAATTAGGCTTCGATCAAGTGTATGTTCTCCAGAATAATGCTGTCTCTGCAATATCCGAGGTCATTAGTACCTTCATGTACAAAATCGGTATCCAGCAAGCGAATTTCAGTCTTGCGACAGCAATGGGATTATTTGAGTCCTTGGTTGGTTTAATCTTGGTGCTTGCAGCCAATCGAATTGCACGCCGCTTCGGCCAAGGCTTATGGTAGGCGAACACATGACCTACTAACAAAAGTTAAGAAGGAGAAGCTTATGAACCATACACGAGGAGAGAAGGTATTTTACGCCCTCAACTATATATTTTTACTGGTCATTGGTCTCAGCTGTTTGTTACCTATTGTTCACATTTTAGCGCTGTCACTGAGTGATAAGCATGCGTTGATGTCGGGGACCGTTAGCTTTTGGCCTGTTAATTTGAGCTTAGACGGCTATAATGCGCTGTTCAAGGAAAGCCCAATCATCAAGGATTTTACCAATAGTTTGATTATTACGGTGGTAGGGACACTCCTGAATATGGTGTTCACAATCCTAGCTGCCTACCCCTTGTCTAAGCGTTATTTTATCGGACGCAAATTATATTCATTTGCTATTATTTTCACCATGATCTTCTCAGCGGGTCTCATTCCTACCTATTTATTGGTCCAAAAATTGGGGCTTATCAATAGTTACGGCGCTCTGTGGTTGCCTGGTTTGATTACGGTATGGAATCTCTTGGTTTTGAGAAGCTTTTTCGAAGGATTGCCGGAAGAGTTGGAGGAGGCTTCGCGTATTGATGGTTGCTCCGAATGGCGTTTGATCATTCAGATTGTGTTGCCTTTGTCATTGCCAGTCCTAGCTGCGTTATCCTTATTTTATGGGGTAGGCCACTGGAACGCTTTCATGAATGTACTGATTTATATCAATGATTCCAGCAAGTTGAATCTAGCGGTACTCGTGCAACAAATGATTCAAAATCAAAGTTTGATGCAGGAGCTGACACAAACACAGCCAGAAATGGCCGCATTGATTACACCAGAAGGTGTTAAAGCGGCAGGTGTCATTGTGATGACATTACCGATGTTGATCGTATATCCGTTCTTACAACGCTTTTTCGTCAAAGGTGTCATGGTCGGCGCTGTGAAAGGGTAATGGTAATTCTTTGAAAGGGGTGATGTGCAGCGACAAACATGGTAGTCTTAGTTTTACAAGTAGATGAATTAATCGGGGATATCTTAAAAATTGCACGTACATATCATGAGGGGTGACTTATTCATATGAAAAAAATCAGCAAAATGAAAGCAACGTCCATTTCCTTAGCTCTAGTACTCTCAAGCACAGCACTACTTACAGCTTGTGCATCGGATAAAGAAAAGACAGATAGCGCAACACCTGCAGCAAGCGCTGCAAGCACGGCTGCGGCAAGTGCGAAACCAGCTGGACCTAAGCCGAAAATTACGGTATCCATTTATGATCGTAACAATGTCCCTGAGGGCGAAGGCACGATTACGAATAACCGCTGGACGAAGTGGATTAATGAGAATGCACCGGTGCAAGTTGAGTTTATCCCTGTTCCACGTACGAACTCCTCGGAGAAGTGGAACGTCCTGTTCGCTGCAGGGCAAGCACCTGACTTAATCATGGAATTTTCGAATCCTTATATGAAGGATTTGGCATCCAAAGGGCAAATTATCCCAATCGATGATGCCATTGCGAAGTATTCCACGAATTACAAGAAAGTGATCTCCGGAAATGAGTCTTTACAAAAATTAACAAGATTTAATGGGAAAACGTTCTTCTTTGGTCGCACGCTTCCTTTCGCAGCTAACCATTATGTGATGATTCGCCAGGACTGGTTGGATAAATTGAAGCTTCCAATGCCAAAAACAACGGAAGAGTATCTTCAAGTTGCGAAAGCATTCACAGAGCAAGATCCTGACGGTAATGGCAAGAAGGATACATTGGGTTCGACTTTCTGGGATGTAGACTATATGTACCAACTAGGGCAAGCGAGTGATGAAACATTGCCAATGATCACGTCCTATCATCTGATCAATGATCAATATGTACGGACATGGGATCGTCCAAAAGCAGATTTAGCATTTAAAAAGAGTCTGTATGATGCTGGCACTGTAGATAAAGATACGTTCACAGACAAAAATATGGCTAAAGCACAGCAAGATTGGGTAAACGGCAAGCTGGGCATTTATGGTTCAGATGTGTTAGAAGGAGCAAAAGGTTTCGATGTCTACAATACGCTGATCAAAAATAATCCAGATGCCAAAGTGACGATTCTACCGCTTCCGAAGTCTGAAATCGGTCAATTCTCACCTGCAGGTGCAGTACCTATGCAATTTACATCTGCCATTAATGCAACAGCGAAGAACGTAGAAGCCGTTGTGAAGTATGTGGATTGGTTAATGGAGCCAGATGTTCAAAAGACGTTGATGTATGGGATTGAAGGCGTTAACTATAAGATGGTAGATGGTTGTCCGAAACCAATTGATGCAGAGAAAAATAAGAAAGAATTAAATTGGAATGGCGATTTCCAAATGATGTCTCAAACAGGCGAGATGGGCAAATGTGTGGATTATACGAACCAACTTGATCCATCGAAGCCGATTGATAAAGCGTATACCGAATTGATCAAACAAGGTAGAGCGGCTTATATCACACCAGATCGTCCAACAACGTCCGAGATCGTGCTTCCAGTTACATTGACGGATGATTTGACAGTTATTAAAAACACGTTGAAGAATACTCTTACGAATATTTATACAAAAGCAGTTGTAGGTGGAGCAAGTTATTCGGTTGAACAAGCGATGAAAGATGCACAAGAGGCTTGGGAAAAAGGCGGCGGTAAGAAAGTCGATGACTTCTATACAAAAGCCTATACGGATAACAAAAAAGACGTTATTTTCACGAAAGATTACTATAAGTTGTTGACGAAATAAATGGATTTAATTGAGAGCCTTTGCGGTGATTTCTATGCTGCGAAGGCTTTTTTCTTCAGAGAAACGCTCTCATGTTAACTCCACGATAGGATGTATATTGCTCGTTCATCACATCAAGGTTAGAATGGTTAAATAAACAGCCATATATGATGAAGGAGAGAGCCCAACTTGAGAAGAAATTGGTTCCATCGCTTGCTACTTTCCTATGTACCTGTTTTAATTCTTATCGTGTGTTTATTCGTATTTATTGGAGTCGTTCAGCTCAATGATCTGTCCCGCAAAGAAGCCCTGAAATCGAGTGGCGTATATGTTCAAAATATCCAGAATAGCATCGACATGTCGTTGAACTCCATTGAAATGATGATGCTTGAAACGATAACTCGCAATGTTAGCATAACGACCTTCGCTGGGATGCAAAGTGATACTAATTTTTTCATCGAGCTTTCCCGGCTGCTTCAGAGCCTAACATCTACCAATCCATGGATTGATTCTGTTTATTTGTATCGGGCAGGTGATGGCACGGTTATTAGTGATAAAACAAAGCTGAATGTCGATCAAGTTGGAGATAAACCATTCATTGAAAGTCATATAAATAATCCTGAACTAACTAGCTGGAGTTTGCCCCGTCCCTATAGGACTGTAAAAGATGGGAATCTGGAGGGTACAGTCATTTCCTTGTCCAGAAGTGTTCCCCTGCAAAGTAAAGGGATCGCTATTCTGGTCGTTAATGTGAAAGTAAACGCAATCCAAGAGTTTCTAAATAAATACGGCATATCTGAAGTGAATCAGATAGCATTGAGTGATAGTCAAGGACAGAAGATTTTCGAGCAAAAAGGCAAGGATCCGAAAGTTAATGACATTACGATAATATCCAACTACACAGGTTGGACCTATACAAGCTCGCTCAAGAAGGAAGAGTTGGGCAATATTTTCAATTACATGAAGAGCGGCTGGTTTATTGTGGGGTTCTTAGGTCTGCTGCTAGCGATAGGCTGGATTGTCTATATTACACGAAAAAACTATAAGCCGATTGAGACCATCATGTCCCGTATTGAGAAATACAATCAGGTGCATAAGGAGCATCCGATTCAAGGACCGACGGTGGATGAACTTAGTTATATTGATTACACGTTAAGCAGTATCATCGAGGTCAGTCAAGCGTATCAGAATCAGAGTCTCGTGAATCAGAAGTATAGACGTGTCCAGCTATTCCACGAATTGGTTGACGGCAGTCGTCCGATTGAACAAGCGGAGTGGGAAGACGAGCTACGTGAGATGAATATGGATTCATTTGGAAGTGCGTCGGTCAGTGTGATTGAAATTGATAAGTATTTGGAATTTATCAGTGAACATTCACGCAAGGATCAGGGATTGTTTAAGTATATTTTGAAAAAAGTAGTCGATGAGACGGCTGACACTAAGGGTCTTCGTATCTGGCAGGAATGGGTCACCAATCATCGGTTATGTGTGATTTTTCTGGAAGAACAGCAGCAGATTCAGGCGGAACCTCTCATGTTAACGCTAGCTGATCAAGTTCGCCAATGGATGCAGGACAATTTGAAGCTAACCGTGACGTTTGGCTTAGGATACACAGTTACCGAGGTGAATGCCATCTCGCAGTCCTATGAATCAGCAGCAAGAGCGCTTGATTATAAATCGGCCCTTGGAAGCAACCGAGTCATCGGTCATTGGGAAATTGAGCTGCTGTCCCATGATGATCTCTACGTGTACTTGCAATATGTACGGACGATCGCCCAAGCCTTCCGTGTAGGCAATGAAGGCTGGCATGAGCAGCTAAGGCTTTTATTTGAAGGATTAAAACGACTGCTGCTGCCGAGAGAAGAGATTAGCGGTATTCTGAGTTACATGAACTATTATTTCTACCGGGAAATGATGGAGCTGCCTCCGGAATATCAGGAGTTGTGGAATCGCGAGTTTCGGACACCGTGGGATGAGAATATAGATTCCCTCGAAACATTAGACGAGTTAGAGTTCTTCTATTCCCAATCACTCTCATCCTGTGCGAAGAAAATGGAAGCGATACGGGAAAGTAAAGGGAATCATGGTGTCGTACAGAGGGTGAGGGATTACATTGAGGAGAACTTCAGTAATCCTGATCTGTCTTTGTCTGGACTAAGCGAGCAATTCCATATGAATTCTTCCAGCTTGAGTACGCTGTTTAAAGAGGACTTCGGTGAAAAGTTCGTTGTGTATCTCTGTCAGGTTCGGATGGAGCACGCGAAGGAACTGTTGAGGGGGACTGCACTCTCTATTCAAGAAATTTCGGAGCGTGTAGGTTATTTACATCAGATGTCATTCATTCGGGCTTTTAAGAAAATGATAGGGACGACACCGGGCGATTATCGGAAGGTACACCAATAAGGTTACTGCTTAGGCGATAGAGCTTCCATCATAGAGCTTCCAAGGCCACAATTCTTGTGGTTTTGGAGGTTTTTTTTCAACTGATATCAGTGTTGAGCCCCTTTCCAAGGGGGAAGGCTGCATGTTAATCCTGCAAAGAAATGTAGATTGCTGGAACGATCCATAATGAGTATGTTAATCCTGTTACTTCCGTTGGTCATAGTTAACGATGGTTACAAAAGTTGTGGTTAAGGCGTGAGGATTGGAGTCGTAAAAGGTTAATGAACAAAACGTATGATGTAGATGGAGGTGATCTTGTCCCAGCAAGTGTCAAAGGCGAAGGTGAATCCATTATCGCATTGATGAGGCGGAAGTAAGGTCAGCAAATGAATGGCATTATGAAAGGGGATTATTATGTTAAAAGGAAAATTCCGTTTTTTGAAAGCGCTAACACTTGTCCTGACTATGATTGTCAATTTAGTGGCACTTCCAATGGACCCTGCCTATGCGGCAGATGAGTATGACACATTACGAGCGAAAATTTATGATTTTACCACTGGAGGGCCTACCTATAATCCGGCTGATCCGGACATCAGCACCAAGGTCACCAATATTACAACCCTTGCACAGACGAACTGGGATACGATGAATAAGAGTCCAGGAAGAACCTACCTGTGGAGTGACATGGCAACGACAACAGAGTCGGAGCATGTTTCAGGAAGCTATCAACGTTTAGAAGCGATGACTCTGGCTTATGTTACAAGAGGTTCAACGCTTCAAAACAACGCAACTTTGCAGGCGGATATCATAAGCGCCATGGATTGGATGTATGCTAACCGATATAACACCAGCGTGCCTAAAAGAGGTTATGACAATTGGTTTGACTGGCAGGTCACTTCACCACTTGTTATTAACAACATTACGATATGGCTTTATTCTAGTTTAACAGCAACACAGATTAGCAATTGGCATGCTGTAATCGATTATCAAGCGCTTCAATGGGGGGCAGGCCTAACTGGAGCTAATCGCGTATGGGCTTGTAACATTAAAATTACGAGCGGGATTATTGTTAAGAACAGTGCCAAAATCATTGAAGGCAGAGACCAGCTTAGTTCGGTATTTGACTATGTGACTTCTGGAGAAGGAATGTATAGTGATGGTTCATTTCTTCAACATACCGCACTAATTCCTTACAATGGCGGATATGGCGTAAGTTTGCTAGATAATTTGACCAAGGTGATGTACGTCGTAGCAGGTTCTTCATGGGACATCACGGATCCGGATGTGAATAACATCTATCAATGGATTTATGATGCCTTTGAACCGCTATTTTACAATACGTCCGTGCTTGATATGGTCAGAGGAAGAAACATTGCAAGATTTGCCAGCGATGATAAAGGGTTAACGTCGATGGGAGCGCTTGGAGCTTCCGTGGTCAGGATGTCTTTATCCGCTCCATCCACCAGCGATCGGGCAGCTTATAAATCGATGGTCAAAAAATGGATGTTGGATGCTACTTCTCCTACCAAGTATGCGGATTTAATTTTAATAAGCGATATTGTGCAAGCGAAACAAATCGTGAATGATGCATCCGTTACTCCAAGAGCTGCGCTTATCATGAACAAACAATATCCAAATATGGCTAGAACCATACACCATAGACCGGGATTTGCTTTTGGAATAAGCATGTCTTCCAATAAAATTGGCAATTATGAGTCTCTTAATCTAGAGAATCTAAAAGGTTGGCATACTGGGGACGGGATGACCTATCTGTATAATTCGGATTTGAGCCAGTACAAGGATTCCTTCTGGCCTACCGTAAACAGTTATCGCTTGCCTGGTACGACTGTTAATCAGAATACTACAGCAGCCCCCAATGTGAAAAATCCAAATAGTTGGGTTGGAGGCACGGAGATTGCGGGACTTTACGGGACTTCAGGTATGCAATACACGGCTAATGCCGCCACGCTGACAGCTAAGAAATCATGGTTCATGTTTGATGATGAAATCGTGAATCTGGGTGCCGGAATTACGTCTACAGATAACAAGGTTGTTGAAACCATCGTTGAAAACCGAAAGCTGAACAGCAGCGGCAACAACGCACTCACTGTAAACGGTGCAGCCAAATCTGCAACGCTTGGGTGGAGCGAGACGATGACTGGCGTGAGCCGAATTCATTTGGCCGGAAATGTAGCAGGTTCGGACATCGGTTACTATTTCCCTACAGCAACAACATTAAAGGGATTGCGTGAGTCGCGAACAGACCAATGGTCGAGCATCAACCAATACTATTTAGGTACTGACTACACGACGAACTACACGCGCAATTACATGAATTTGTGGTTCGATCACGGTACGAATCCAACAAATGCCCAATACTCCTATGTGCTGCTGCCGGGCAAGTCCAGCGGAGAGGTGGATACTTATGCCGCAAACCCGGACATTACGGTGATTGAGAATTCAACCGATGCACAGGCCGTGAAAGAAAATGCGCTGGGCATACTAGGTGTTAACTTCTGGAATGATGCAGTAAAAACGGTTAGCAGTGTTACCAGCAACAAAAAGGCTTCCGTCATGGTACGCACGAGTGAGAACGGAACCGAAGTTTCCGTATCCGACCCAACGTTGGCAAATACGGGCACCATTCAACTTACGATTGCGCAAAATCTGGGGCCGGTGGCATATAAGGATTCACGGATAACAGCCAGCACCAGCGGCGGTACGACTACCCTCACGGTCAATGTGAACGGCGCCGGCGGCAAAAGCATCAAGGCATTTTTTACAACGCCATCCGCAGGCCCAGTTACCGGCTACACGGTGAACGAAGATTTTAATACTATGACGCCTGGCACGTTGACCGGGCAAAACGGCTGGATCTTCAATAACGCAGGAGTGGCAGAGAATACTGTGGTTGTGCAGCCAGAGAACGGCGCTTACGATGAAAAATCGCTGAAAGTTACGACAGGCTCGACTAGCGGAAGTGCCGAAGCATCTCGTTTATTTAACGCGCCTCAAGGCGGCTACATCACTGCGGAAGTCACCGTAACGACCGATGACAGCAATTGGAAAAATGCTCTAATCATTGCAGACAACAGCTTAACCAGCAATAATAATGCCGCTCAACTGGTTATGCAAAGCGGCAAAATTTGGGGCTATAACGGCAGCACCAAAACCGATGTTTTAACGGGGATCACGAATGGCCAACCGTACCGCTTGAAGGTCGTGATCAATACATCGACGAAAAAATACGATGTTTACGTCAACGATACGCTGCTTGCCACTGGCTGGAATTATCGTTTCACAGGAGTGAACACGCTCGACAAGTTCTCTACCTCCATCGCCGGCAACGCCAGCTCAATGAGCGTGGACGATGTGAAAGTATCGTATGCACCGCTTACATTAACCACCTTAATTGATGAGGACTTTAACGGCATGGCGCTTGGCAATCTGAATGGGCAAGGCGGCTGGGTGTTCGATAACGGCGGCGTCTCGGGGAATACGGGGGTGGTACAGATGGTGAGCGGATCGACTACTAACAAAGCCGCCAAATTGACAACAACGTCCACCAGCGGCAAAGCCGAGGCGTATCATGTGTTTACTGCACCGGCAGGCAGCATGGTCATCGCAGAAGCGACAGTGACCGCCGATGACAACAACTGGAAAAATGCCCTGGTCGTCGTGGACAGCAGCCTCACCTCGAACAGTAGTGCTGCTCATCTCATTATGCAGAACGGCAGAATCTGGGGCTACAACGGTGGTACACAAACGAACCTGCTGACTTCGATCACGAACGGAGTTCCATACCGTCTAAAAGTGATTATCAACACCTCAACTAAAAAGTTCGATGTATACGTGAACGGCGAGCTGCGAGGCTCGCAGTGGAACTATCGGTATGCCGGGTTGACCAAGGTCGATAAGCTAATCTCATCAATCGGCGGCAACGCCAGCTCGATGAGCGTAGATGATGCCAAGGTGAGCTATAATCCGTAAGGCGAGCAAGTAGATCAGCCATACATTAAGGCTTCCTATATCATATTAAGCTCCCTTTAATTAGTCAGGTTTAATCAATCAACCACTAATTGAAGAGGAGCTTTCTTTTGTCCAAAAAGGCTCTCATTTCATTCGCCACTTAGTATTTCTAATCCGGGTAATTACCGAAAGGTACACCAGTCATGCATGTTAATCCTGCAAAGAAATGTAGATTGCTGGAACGATCTTTAATTGGGTATGTTAATTCAAAGAGCGGAAAAGTGTTCCTCGCAACGACGCTTTCTGTTCAAGAAATTTCGGAGAATGTAGGGTATCTGCATCAAATGTCCTTTATTCGTGAATTTAAGAAAATGATTGGAACGACACCGGGTGATTATCGAAAGGTACACCAATAATCTTTAGTGGAACCAATAGTTCTCAAAGAAGCCTGAGGATGCCTCAGGTTTCTTTGTTTTATCCGTATGTTAATCCTGCAAAGAAATGTAGATTGATGGGGCGTACCAAAATCGGTATGTTAAACCTGTTAGCTAGGAAGCAACGGAGGGAGATCATATGACTTCTTGCAAACAGATACCAAGCTGGATCTGGCACAAGGATAAGGAGAAACGGTTGAACGTAACGCTGACGCAGCGGTTTAACCTTGCAACAGATGTATGTCTAACGCATATTTGTGTCTCTGCTACCGGACATATTCAAGTTAAGCTGGATGGCGTATTGCTTGCAGAGTGCGAGGAACATCCCGTGAATGCTACCCGATTTTTGGAGGTGCCAGTAGAAGAGCGGTTATCCGAAGGTGAACATGAATTGACGCTGCATATCACATGCACCGAGCCGATTCCGATTAAGCCTGTCAGTGCTCATCTTTATGACCGTACAGTCGGCTGTATCTGCTATGTGGAATCGGAAAATGGGATCGTAATGGTTAGCGACGTGAGCTGGACAACTGAAGGTGAACCTGTTCATCTAGTGTGTCGGTTAGGCGAAGAGCCCTTCGGAGATCTGGACAATAGCCATGAATCGTTTGTTGTAGGTGGATATGGAGACTTGCAGGCTAATCCGATTCAGGATAGCTTGGTTCTCGCATCGCGAAGCATGCAAGGATATCATACCGAAGCGGGGTGGGAGCTGGCAGGAATGGCTGCATTCGGATTTCCATACACCAACTGGCAGACTGACCGCCACGAGCTCTTCTATCACCTGCGCAAACAGCGACAGTGGAAAGAGCTCCGGGCGATCCAGCAGAAATCGGACCTAACGGAGGCAGCGTGGATCCGATTCGATTTACAGAAAGAGTACAACGTCAGGCTATGGATGGTGAATGAGGGTAGCTCGACTGTCACGATTATGTGGAACGGGGCTGAGTCTCTGACGGAAATGGAGCATTACAACCAGTGTATTACAGAATGCTTCGAGCTTGCTCCGGGCGCAAGGATGGTTCAACATCCGCAAGGGTTGCGCTATGTGGATTTATATATCAATGGGCAGTCATTGGAACAAGTCCCATTCAAGCTGAGCGTAGGCTTTGACTCCGTTGGCGTACCATTGCCACAAATCGGGACGGTAAAGAGTGACCTCTCACTACTCGATAACATTTACGAGACTGCGGCCCATACAAGCTTAATCTGCCACCAACTAGGGCTATGGGATGGAATTAAACGAGATCGGCTTAATTGGGCTTATGATATTTATTTGGCAGCGAAATCGGATTATGTGCTCTGGGACCAATTTGATGTTCTGAAGCGATCATTGCTGGAGATGGGCCACACCCCATACGGTCAGTGGATGAATGGGATCTCTTCGTACACCTTGTGGTGGCTGGATAACATGTGGGAATACTTCTTGCACACAGGAGATCGGGAATTTATATTACAATCCCGAGAAGATATCGTCCGTCATGTCACTTTTATTAATAGCAATATTAGCCCGGATACAGGTTGGTTCCTCGAACGACATCAGGCATACATCGAATGGGTGCCGATAGAACAGGAAGAGTCCTGGTATGCGCTGCAGGCTATTGTAAACATAGCCAGAGAGAGCTTGCAGAAGCTGACCACGCACATACCTGAGTTAGGTATCTTATTTATAGGTTCACCTCCGATGATTGATGAAGATTGTTTTACAGGGGCAAAAGCACTCATAACAACGCTTCTCGGGATTCGAAGCGGGTACGTATGTGAGGTTAAAGCAAAGGAATTTCTGGAAGGCTACGTGCTGGCCGATCCCATAACCCCATTGTCCGCCTATTGGCTTGCCGAATGCCAGTCTGATTGCGGAATGCATGACCGAGCTTGGCATACGATTTCGACTGTATGGGGAACGATGCTGAATGAAGGAGCTACAACCTTCTGGGAGAGTGTACGTCTAACCCCAGCCCCGGATATTCACCGGACACTGACAACATACAGATCTTATGATTCCTACAGAATCAGTCTGTGTCACAGCTGGGCTAGCACGCCGGTTTACTGGATCAGCAAACATGTGCTAGGCATACAGCCTATTGAACCAGGCTACAAGCAATTTTCCTTTCAGCCTCATATGCCAACTGGAATGACATCTTGTATAGGAGCAGTAGCGACCCCTGCGGGTCCAATCAAAGTTAAGCTTGATGGTTCGGCTAATGAAGTGGAATATCCGTTAGGAACGGAACCTATTTCCAAATATAAACCAATTGGAGGTTAAACTATGACTTTACCTATTCTCGGTTCATTAAAATCCAGCGAAGTGATTCAGCGCCATCCTGCAAATCCTATCTTGGATGCAGGGCGTGTTCCGTATCCGACAGCACTTGTGTTTAATGCAGGAGTGACCAAGTTCAATGGACGGTATGTGATGGTATTTCGCAATGACTACGGCTCTGTCAGTGAGCAGATATTGGAGCCGTCCTCCACGACGGATTTAGGGATTGCCTACAGTCAAGACGGAATCCATTGGGAAGTCGGACCCAAGCCTTGTTTCAAAATGAATGACGAGGAAATTATTCGAGCCTACGATCCGCGCCTTACCGTTATTGATGGACGTTGTTATATGTGCTTTGCCGTAGATACACAGCATGGTATTCGCGGAGGCATAGCTGTTACAGATGATTTTGAGAATTTTGAAGTTCTAAGCTTATCGACCCCCGATTTGCGAAATATGGTCCTTTTTCCTGAGAAAATAGGCGGCAAGTATGTTCGTTTGGAGCGTCCTTTCACCGTTTACAGCCGAGGCGGATTGGATCGCTTTGATACGTGGATTGCGGATTCACCGGATTTGGTTTATTGGGGCAATTCAGATCTCCTGCTTGCTGTAGAGCAAGTACCTTTTGCTAATGACAAAGTGGGGCCAGCCGCACCTCCGATACGAACAGATCGAGGCTGGTTAACGACCTTCCATGCGGTAGATATCGATCACTCAAGAGGCAAGAATGGCTGGGAGCCTGCCTGGAAAAAAAGATACACTGCCGGCATTATGCTCCTTGATCTCCATAATCCGAAAAAGCTGATAGGCATGTATAAAGAGCCATTACTCACTCCCGAAGTCAGTTATGAGACAGATGGCGGGTTTCGAAACGATGTGATTTTCCCTGGCGGCATGATTCTTGAACCTGATGGTGAAGTGAAAATTTATTATGGGTCTGCCGATACGGTCGTCTGTCTCGCAACTGCGCATGTGGATGATCTCGTGCAGCTATGTTTGAAATAAGGAGAAGGCAGGTGGCATAAGAGGATGCCTAACATTTGGGATCAGCTTGTTGATCCGCCAAATGCTTATCGTTCCATTCCGTTCTGGTCTTGGAATGATAAGTTGGAGACGGAGGAGCTGGAGCGACAAATTGAAGAAATGCATAAAGCCGGGATTGGCGGTTTTTTCATCCATGCCAGAGGTGGCTTGCTAACACCATATATGGGGGAGGAATGGATGGCAGCGATCCGGACCTGTATCCAGAAGGGCAAAGAGCTGGGGATGTCACCTTGGTTGTATGATGAGAATGGTTGGCCAAGCGGATTTGCCAATGGTGAAGTTCCTTCAAAAGGGGTTGCTTATCAGCAAAAGAAGCTGGTTTTTGAGTTAGCTCCATTTCAAAATCCTGCAGAGAATACAATCGCTTATTATGCTAAAACAGAGCAGAGTTATCGAATTTTGCCTGAAGGAGAAGCCAAGCATGCGGATTTAAGATTTTATTATGAGGTAAATCCTTACTACACGGATACATTGAGCAAGACGGCGGTTCAAGCTTTTATTGAATCGGCTTATGATGCTTATTGGGAAGAATTTGGGGATGAGTTCGGAGACATTGTGAAAGGCGTATTCACGGATGAGCCGCAGTTTGCCCGTGGGCAATTGCCTTGGTCTTTTGAGTTGGAGAAATTCTTTTTGGAAAAGTATGGTTACGATATTAAAGGGGTGCTTCCTTCTTTATTTTTCCAAGTGGAGGGCTGTGCGAAATCGAGATATGACTACTGGGAATGCGTAACAATCATGTTTACCAATGCCTATTCAAAGCAAATTGGGGAATGGTGCGACAGTAAAGGCTGGACCGCAACGGGGCATGTCGTCGATGAACAAGCGTTAATGATTCAAGTGACTTCCGTTGGTGATCCAATGGCCTTCTATGAACATTTACAGATGCCGGGCTGCGACTGGTTGGGCCGATTTACTAGCAATGAGCCGATTGTTCCCAAACAGGTAGGCTCGGTAGCTCATCAGCTTGGGAAGAAGATGACGATCACGGAAAGCTTTGGCTGCTCGGGCTGGAATGTTAGCTTTGAAGACTTAAAGCGAATTGGTGAATGGCAATTTGTCCATGGGATCACGATGATGTGTCAGCATCTGCAAGGATATAGCTTGAAGGGTATACGCAAACGGGATTATCCTCCATCCTTATTTGTTCAGCAGCCATGGTGGGAGGATTACAAAACATTCAATGATTACTTCGCCAGATTGTCGATGCTCTTGTCCGAGGGAACCCGTCAAGTGGGGGTGCTGCTTCTGCATCCGATCCGGACGGCGTGGACCCTGCAGTGTGGTGCGGATCGGTCGGACATTATCCCTTATCATGCATCCTTTGCTCAGCTGTCTCGCTGGCTATGCCAAGCTTTCATTGAGCATGATTATGGCAGCGAAAGCATCATTGTGGGCCACGGCAAAGTGCTCGATGGTCAATTCATCGTTGGTGAGGCAGCTTATCGTGTTGTCATGATCCCGCCTAGCACCACATTAAATAGGATAACAGTCGAGCTCCTAAAGGAATTTGTTCGGCAGGGTGGACGGCTGATTGCCTGTGCGCCTTTTCCAACGCTAATGAATGGAGAAGTGGATCACGAGCTGGAGTGGATTATCCAAAAGGCAAGTCAACCTGGCTGGCATTCGGAAGCTGTGGTGGAAGCCATTATTGAAGCCGTTCCTCCAACGCTCCGAATGAAGGATGAGAATGGAAGTGTCATCGCTTCCGACAATTTGAATGTTCAAAACTTGGAGCTTGATGGTGCGTTCCTATATTACCTCGTAAATTCGGGTCATGAACGTTATACCCAGGTGGAAGTAGAACTTTTGCGAAAAGGTAAGGTGGAGTTGATCGACCTTGAGACGGGCGGAGCTCGGCCAATTGGGCAAGTAGCAACCGCTGAAGGTGTTCGCGTTCAGTTACCTTTGCACCCAGGGCAATCCTACATGCTGAAAATGGTGCCGCACAATGAAGCTTTAGCTATTTCAGAAAGCCGTAATTTTGAAAGCAAGATGTCACAAATCGAACTCAATCCTTCTTGGGAAATTGAAAGTTCTACCCTTAACAGCCTAACGCTGGACAACTGCCGTTTACGCGTGGAGGATGGGGAATGGTCACAGGAGCAGCCCGTGATTCTTATTCAAGAACAGCTTATGGCCTATGGACGACCTATTGAAATTCAACTGGAGTTCGAGTTTCAGGTTGCATTCGATGTATCCCTTGCGAGAGAGCTCTATTTGGTTCTTGAGAAGCCTGAACAGTATACAATCGAATTGAACGGGTACGAAGTTGAAGCCTTAAGCTGCGGCACATGGCGAGATGTCTCTTTCCAAAAAATCAGAATTGCCGACAAGGTTCAGTTCGGTGTGAATCAGATACGTTTGAAATTCAACTTTTTTAATTCTCCTGAGACTTACAAAGCCATAGAAATCGCTCGGGAGTTCGAATCGGAAGGAAATAAATTGACCCTGGATACAGAAATCGAAAGCATTTACATACTCGGCTCATTTGGAGTAGAAGCTAGATCGCCATTCACGAACGGTGAGCGTAAAGCGGTGTATACACATGGACCGTTCGTCCTCACCGAGATGCCTGCTGTTGTGAATACGGGAGATCTTGTTCGACAAGGCTTTCCCTTCTTTGCAGGTACAATTCGGCTGCAGCAGAGCTTGCACTTGGATGCGTCTGAAAGCTCAGAGGTAAAATGGCATTTCTCAGTACCACCGGATGCCATCGTCACGAAGCTGTTCGTGAATGGACATGAGGTTCGAACCTTCCTGTGGGAGCCCTATGAGGCGGACATCACACCATGGCTGCGAACAGGAGAGAACCAAATCCAAATTGAGCTGACAAACAGCTGCCGTAATTTGCTCGGCCCTCATCATAATATCCAAGGTGAGATATATAAGGTAGGACCATCGAGTTTTACAGATACTCCTGGATGGACCGATAAAGATGTGGAGAAGGGGACTAACATGTACACGAATCGCTACTGCTTTGTTCAATTTGGATTACAGGCTTCACCCATTATAAGCCTTGTAACCGAGGAGGTTTAGTATGCCGGCAATGATTGAGACCTACTCCGTACCATCCATTTACTCGGAATCATCGTATTACTCGGTAAAGGCCGATCATATCGTAATACCGGTGATCTCTTTTCTGACGGATCGAGATTATGATTACGCTCATTTCTCTTTTTCCGGCGGGGCGACCATAACCATCACGGCGTGTGAGCCGATCGATACGCATTCGATTAGTCCGTTGGCGTTTGAGATTCAAGGAACGGTGAGTAGGAATGAGCTTACCATCGACCTGCATGAGTCCCGTTATTTAATAGTGAAGATCAACAATTTGAAGGAGCTCGTCCTCATCGCAGATCCTATTGAAGTGAGCCCTCCACCTTCAACGGGTAAAGGAATCTATAACGTGGTTGCTGATTATGGTGCTGATCCCACAGGGACAACTAGGGCTACTATAGCTTTACAAGAAGCCATCAATGTTGCAAACTCTGCTGGTGGGGGCGTCGTATACGTTCCAGAAGGTGTATTCCTAATCGGTAATCTGATCCTGAAAAGCCATGTTACACTTTATCTCAAAGGAGGATCCGTACTTAGGGCTACGGATGATAAAGAAGCGTACACGATTGATTTTCATAAAGATAGTTTGAAGTTTGACGGCACCTGGTTGATCCAGACGGAACCCAATTCCACCAATATTTCAATAATAGGGAGAGGGACGATTGATGGTAACGGTTCATGGTTGAGGGCTAATCAGAAATTCGTGAGCAATTTAATTGCTCCTTTGGCTACCTCCAACTTTACGATCGATGGAATTATTGGTAGAGATGCTGGCCTCTGGGCGCTCATTCCCACCCGTTCCAATCATGTGAAGATTACGAACTACAAGGGCTTTCAATCGTTGGTTGACTATGAGGATGACGCCATTGATATTGTAGAGTCACAGAATGTGCTGGTTACACATACAATCGCCATTTCGGAGGACGACCCGTTCTCAACAAAAACATGGAATGAAGCGACCGATATTGCGAAGAATTGGCCGGGCTCGCCTCAAGTGCTTGAGAATGTGACGTTCGACGATGTTATAGCATGGACCTGCTGTGCTGCTTTTAAGGTAGGGATGGGGGTAGAGCAAGCTCAACGGAATGTCATCTTTAAAAATGGTTACGTCTATCAAGCCAGCCGGGCTTTAGCGATTCACCACCGCTTTGGCAAGGCTCCCGCGGAGAATATCACCTTCGAGAACATAGATATTGAGCAAGTCATTCATGCAAGAAATGGACCTTATTGGCTGCAGCTGGAAATCGAAGAGAGTGGAAGAGGGATTGGACCCGTCACTCAAGTGGTCTTAAAAAATATTAAGGTGCGTGATCAAGGCGGACTCCCATCCATGCTACGTGGAAAAGATCCTTTCCTGATTGAAGGTGTAACCTTTGATCAGATCTATATGACGGGCAGCACGAAGCCGGCAGCAACTTTGGAAGAGATGAATATACGCAATAAGGAGCTATACGTTTTGAATGATATCCGATAATGAATGAAGGAGGTGATCTGATTGCGTATACTGCTTACTGACTTACCCTATACAGGACAAATAGAGAGAAATCAATCCGAAAAACCTTGGGAACAGACTACGGGTTGGCCAAGCCGTTGGGTGTCATGCAAAGAGGCTGGGCAACCTCCATTCGTCATCATTTACCGTTGCAAGTTCACTATAAGTGAAGCTCTTCGCCTACGGATACACGTATCTGGGGACGAAAGGTATGAGCTGTTTCTGGACAATAAAAGGATCGGCCGAGGCAGCGAACGTGGAGACCGTTGCAATTGGTTTTATGAGACTTATGAGGTCGAGATTGCCGCAGGAGAACATCAATGGATTGCGCGCTGCTGGGCGCTAGGAGAGCATAAGCCGTGGGCGCAGGTCAGCGTACAGCCAGGCTTTTTGCTTAGTCCGGATGATGAAGCACTCGCACCTCTGATGGGTACCGGCATTGCTCAGTGGGAAGCGAAGCCAATGCAGGGCTATCGTTTTGTACCTCTGCCCTCTAGCATCGGTACCGGTGCAAAGCTGGATATTGACGGCGCTTCTTTTGATTGGGATGCCATGTCTGCGGAAGGCGACGGTTGGTTTCCGGTACAACCGGGGGAGTATGGCTACCACAGGACGGACAATTATCATTTCTCGTCGATACAGCGTCTTATGCGCCCTGCTACTCTGCCCGCGATGCAGGAGGTACACTTCAAGCCGAGCACTGTACGCTTCGTTGAGCAAGCCGGTATCATGGAATCAGACGGACAACCGATCGACGCAATTCGCGATTTAATAGAAGAGCATGAGCGTTGGAATGGTTTACTTACCGGACAACCGATTTACATTCCGGCTTATACCCGAAGACGAGTCATTATCGATTTAGGTGATTATTATTGTTTCTATCCTGAGCTTGTCGTATCGGGGGGGAAAGGTTCTGTCATTCGACTTCATTGGGAGGAGTCCTTTTATGATGAGGCGCAAGGCGGACGCAAGACGAACCGGGACGATATTGAGGGCAAATGGTTTAGAGGTTACGGCGATACATTTCGTCCGGATGGCGGATTGGGCCGATGTTTCGATACTTTGTGGTGGCATGCGGGACGGTATGCCGAGTTAATCGTGGAAACGAAAAGCGAGGCGCTATACATAAATGAGTGTAGGCTGCTGGAAACGAGATATCCATTGTCAATGGAAGGTTCAATTAATTGTAGTGATGAACGCCTAAATCGAGTCGTTACCGCGTCTTTCAGGACGTTGCAAATGTGTGCACATGAAACTTACATGGATTGCCCCTATTGGGAGCAGCTCATGTATGTGGGGGACACACGAATTCAGTCACTTGTTACCTACGTCAGCACGCTCGACGATAGATTACCGCGTAAAGCACTGGACATGTTCCGAGCTTCCCGAAACAACCATCTTGGACTTGTGAACTGTGCTTACCCGGATCAAGGCGGAAAACATATTTCCTCCTTCTCCTTGTGGTGGGTAGCGATGGTTTATGATTATGCCCTTTGGAGAGGCGACTTTGAATGGATTCGTTTCATGATGGGCAGCGTCCGGGATGAGTTGGATCTGCTATTGAACAATCGTTCATCGAATGGGGCGGTAAAGCTGCCTATTTCGTGGAACTTCATGGACTGGCAGACCTCGCCTTCAGAAGCATGGAACTCTGGTACACCGCCGCATGGAGAGGATCGATTGAATGCGGCATACAATCTGCAGATGATTCATACGTTGGAACTGGTCTCCAAGATTGAAGCCTACTTAGGTGAAACAGAGTTGGAAACACGAGCAAGACGGCTGGCAATGGATCTGAGCAGAGTGGTCGAGCAGCTGTTCTGGAATGAGGAGAGGGGACTGTTTGCGGATGATACCGGCCATCTGTATTATTCGGAGCATGCTCAGGTGCTTTCCTTATTATGCCAATCGATTTCACCCAGACTAAAGCATCGCCTAGTACCTGACATGCTGAAAGCAACCGACTTAATGCGCACAAGTGTTTATTTCGATCATTATACGTTCGAAGCGTTGGCGTCTGCTAGTCATATTGAAGCGCTGTTGGCCAGACTCGAGCCTTGGTTTGGCATGGAGGCGAATGGTCTTAGGACGACGCCGGAAATTTTCCTAGAGACGACTCGTTCGGACTGTCATGCTTGGGGTGCTCACCCGATCTACCATATTTACACAAACTTGCTTGGCATTCGCCCGGCATCGATGGGTTTTACATCGGTCGTTATTCGTCCGCAACCAGGATCTTTAACATTTCTGCACGGTAAGCTTCCGCACCAAAATGGCTTTATTGAAGTGAAAGTGGAGTACCGGGAAAGCTATTGGCTCGTCGAAGCTGCACTGCCCAAAGGTTTGCCCGGCACTCTTGTTTGGGTCGATGAAATCTATCCCTTGAAGGAAGGTCAGAATGAATTCAAATTTCCATTATTAAGCTGATGCGTAATCGAAGGATTGAATCTAGTGAGAAGGGGATCCTATGAAAAGACAAATCGTCAACATTATCAACTTTATTCGTGCTGTTGAACCGAGGCCGGGAAGAGATATTAATCTAGTTAAACCTGTACAGGAGCAAATAAATCTTCTAATGAAGCATAATCTAAAAGGAACCTTTCTATTTCAATATGATGCACTGATAAACCCCGTATTCACTTCGTTGTTCGATGAAATGGATGCTGATCAAATAGAGCTTGGAGTATGGCTGGAGGTAGTAGAACCGCTTGCCGTCAAAGCAGGAATCCCTTGGAAAGGCCGCTACCCATGGGATTGGCATGCACATTGCGGATTCACTGTCGGATATACACTAGAACAACGCGAGCGGATCATGGACACGATGATGAACGACTTTTATTCGGTATTTCATAAATACCCTAAGTCTATCGGTTCGTGGACCCTGGATGTTCATACAATCAATTATTTGGCAGAAAAATACGAAATCGATGCAATTTGTATATGTAAAGATCAGTGGGGAACGGATGGATATAATCTGTGGGGAGGCTACTATAATCAGGGTTACTATCCTAGCCGCAACAACTATTTCAGTCCTGCCCAGACGCCGGAACAACAAATTAATATACCGATTTTACGGATGTTGGGATCTGATCCTATTCACCAATACGATGTCGGCTTGAAGCTAGATACAGGCGCGCCTGCCCACCAGCCTGTCATTACGCTTGAACCCGTATATCATGAACTAGGTGGTGGCGTAAATGCTTGGACAGACTGGTATTTCAAAGAAAACTTCAGCGGTAATTGCCTGTCCTTTGGATATACACAGGTCGGTCAGGAAAACAGTTTTGGCTGGGAGAAGATGAGTCAAGGACTGATATATCAGTTCGAACAATTGGCAAAGTTACAAAAAGAAGGCAAATTAGAGGTTGAAACACTTGGCGAAACGGGATGCTGGTTTAAGCAAACATACCAATCAACACCTGCGTCAGTTGTTGCTGCCTTTAGCGATTCAATAGAAGAAGGACATAAGTCTGTTTGGTTTAACAGCAAGTATTACCGCATGAATTTGTATACAGAAAATGAAAGTTTCTGGATCAGGGATATTCATCTTTTCAGTGAAGATTATCGTGAGCGTTATTTGGATGAAACTTGCCAAGGCAATCAACTTCAGTTCAACAACTTGCCGATTATGGATGGATATCGTTGGAGCGGTAATCAGATTCGTGCTGGTATTTATCCATTTTATAACACAGGCGGTGTAACTCAGTCGCTCACTTTTGAAGAGGTAGCGTATAAAGAGGTTAATGGCTGCGCTGTGATCTCTTTTAAAGGCACGGCTTGCGGAACCATTACATTCCATCTATCGGACAATGAAATGACGATCACAACGGAACGGAATGCTGATCAATTAGTTTGGATTCCAAAATATGATGAGAATTCGAAATATTTACCGCAGATCGTCTCTGCATCCGAAAGGGAATTGCAATTGGTTTATGATAATTTTACATATACAGCTTTTCAATTACAGCAAGGAACAATGGATTCCAACTATTCGATAATAGCGAAGGATAACCAGATCAGAATGTCGTTTAATTCGGTTATTTAGTGGGCCATAGATAAACGATAGTTAAACAACAAAACAAAGGTACAGA
The DNA here is from genome assembly GCF_059692215.1 of Paenibacillus sp. J22P51. NCBI lineage: Bacteria > Bacillati > Bacillota > Bacilli > Caryophanales > Paenibacillaceae > Paenibacillus > Paenibacillus sp. J22P51. The sequence goes on from NZ_JCAUAZ010000002.1 coordinate 720,893, forward strand.
CCGCCCTATATTCAGCCCTTTGTCTTTGCAGGGGCTTTTTTGCAAGATCAGAAAAAGGAACACGGCTGTGGGCGGAAAACCAAGTATCTAACTCAATGATGGTACTACATTCATGAAGAGGAGAGGGTCAGGTTGACACAAGAGTGGCAGGCAAATTGGCTGACAGATCGTTCTTTTATGAATTTGGAAAAATCCTATCTCTACCATAAAGAGCTCGAAGCGTTTGAAGTCGAACCACATGATCCTGATCTACAGCATCACCATTGGTATGTAAGAACTGTATTTATGCTGGATGACAAGGTGATGGATGAGGAAGAGACCTGGCTTCATCTGACGGCAGATGATTATTACAAGCTGTATATCAATGGCGAGTTCGTTGCTCAGGGGCCCGCCCAGAGTGATGCGAATCACTACTATTTCAATCGTATAGATGTACGGTCGTATTTAAAGGTTGGGAAAAATGTAATGGCTGTTCATGTCTACTATCAGGGGCTGTTAAATCGTGCTTATAACAGCGCCGATTATCGGCAAGGTCTCCTGGCAGAACTGTGGGCAGGCGATAATTTGCTGGTCAAGACAGATCGTACTTGGAAAGCGAAACGGGTTAATGCTAATCGGCCCGGTGTAAGGTTCGGCTATGACACGCAATTCACAGAGCATTTGGACGCAAGGCACACGGAGCAGGGCTGGACAGAAGTTGGCTACGATGATTCAGATTGGGCACATGCGGAAGCTGCGGAGCATACCGATTATACATTTGTTCTGCAGCCAACTCCGCCGCTCGCCGTCTATAAGAAGCAGCCTTCACATGTCGAACGACTTGCCCCCGGTCATTATCTGATCGACTTCGGGGGCGAACTGACAGGCCAATTCGCAATGAGTGCACATGGAAATGCGGGAGAACAAGTACATATTTTGTCAGGGGAGGAACTAATGTCCGGGGATAAAGCAGTTCGCTACGAAATGCGCTGCAATTGCCTTTATCATGATCAGTGGACATTATCTGGTGACGTAGATTCCTTCGAAACGTATGATTACAAGGCGTTCCGCTATGTGGAAGTGCAGGGATCCGAGGAAGCGCTGAGACCGGAATCATTCCACGCCGTAGTCAGGCATTATCCGTTTGATGAGCAAAGTTGTGTGCTTCACAGCTCGGATGAACGGATGAATCAAATTTTTGACATTTGCAAAAACGGTGTCCGATATGGATCCCAGGAAAATTATGTGGATTGTCCCAGCCGAGAGAAAGGTCAATATTTAGGCGACAATACGATTATTGGTCACTCGCATATGCTGCTCAGTGGGGATTTACGGCTGTATCGCAAGGCTATTGAGCAATTTGGACGTAGTTCGTTCGTGTGTGGAGGGCTAATGGCTGTTGTGCCAGGACATTTCATGCAGGAAATAGCTGATTTCTCTCTACAATGGCCGATGCAAGTCATGACGTATTATCGTTACAGTGGGGATACGGCATTCCTTCAGGAGATGTACCCGTATGCGGAAGGATTGTTGCAGCATTTTGAGAAATTTGAGCGTGAGGATGGAATGCTTGAGGGTGTCACGGACAAATGGAATCTTGTCGATTGGCCGCAAGGATTGCGTGACAACTATGATTGTGAACTTACCAAGCCGATCGGTCCTGGCTGCCATAACGTCATTAATGCTTTATATATCGGTTGCGTAAGCAGCGTAAATGAGATACGAGAATTGCTCGGTGTTGACTTTGAGAATCGGCTGCCGAAATTGAAAATGAGCTTCTTAGCGGCTTTCTATGATGAGAAAACATCGTTGTTTAAAGATACGGAGCAGAGTACGCATCATGCATTGCATGCCAATGTACTCCCACTGCTATTCCATATCGCTCCGGAGGAATCAGTCAGCGCCATTGTCGACATAATCCGGACCAAGCGATTCGCATGCGGGGTATATTTCTCCTACTTTGTCATGAAAGCTCTAGCGGAGGTCGCACAGTATGATTTGGTCTATGACTTACTCTCATCCGATGATGAGCATTCTTGGGGGAATATGCTCAAAGAAGGAGCAACCACCTGCTTCGAAGCATGGGGCAAGGACCAGAAATGGAACACCAGCCTATGCCATCCATGGGCAAGCGGGCCGGTTCCAGTGCTGATCGAGGATATTATAGGTCTAAAGCCTGCGAAGCCAGGGTGGCAAGAAATTGCTTTTTGTCCGAAGCTTCCTGCAACCTGGACGTCATTTTCGCTGCAGCTGAATGTTCCAACTGGCACGATTCGACTCCGTTATGAGAACGGGGTGTGGACCGAAAGCTTCCCACCTGGTACTCCTGTCATACGGCGCTAAATCCAACGGATTGCCAGCTCGATAGACTAAACTTGCTCAGTGATAATATACATCAAGTATAATGTGACGGTTTAATCGTCGGACGAGGAGCGTTGGATCATTATATATCTCGACCCACATCGTTTGACCTCGTCATTCGGAGAGCGGTCACGGGCGACGTCGACACGCTGCGTGACGTCTATCGTCGAGTATCGCTGACAAACGAAGCCGACCTCGATTTAATCGCCTCCCATCCCGAGTGGCTCGTGTGGGACGACGCGATGCTGCCGTTTGCGCATGTTGCTGTTGTTGACGGGCGGGTCGTCGGCTTCGCATCGGCGCGTCCGGTCGACGACTTCCTCGAACTCGAGGATCTGTTCACTGATCCTGACTGGATGCGCCAAGGCGTTGCGAGTACGCTGATCGCCGACATTGCGCGTCGCGGGTTGCGTATAGAGGTGTCCGCCAAACACGCGAAGGCGTTTTACGAATCGGTGGGGTTCGTCGTCATCGGAGTCGCCAACTCACAGGGCGGACCCCTGCTACGGATGCACCTCGATGTCACCCGTGTTCGACCTTGACGAAATGAAAAGGCAATTGATCACTTCATTGGATCAATTGCCTTTTTTCTTTTTTTATAGATCAATTCACAATAGACCATAATTTTAAAGATTAAAACATATACCAACACTTAAGGAGTTGAAATAATAGAAAAAATAACTTTTTTCATTACAACGATGATAAAACGGCTTCAAAAATGGTATCTGGAGAAAATTAAACCATTCTTTGCGACATGAGGAGGAGCCAATGAGTAGAAAAGTTAGGCTGGGCATTATAGGATGCGGGGTGATCGCCCAGCACCATTTGAAGCACGCGGTGGAGTCAGAACACATTCAAGTATGTGCGGTTGCTGACATCAATGAGATGGCGGCACATTCTACTGCGGAAAAATTCGGAGTTAATAAAGTATACATCGATCCGAATGAGCTTCTAGCAGATACAGAAATCGAAGGGGTCGTGCTTGCCTTACAAACTAAATACAGGTTAGAGCTAGCATTGAGAGCGTTTTCGAATGGGAAACACGTTCTATTGGAAAAGCCTGCAGGCATGGATGCGGATGAGGTTATCCGGATGATAGCAGCCAGAGGAGATTTAATTGCCGGATGCTGCTCTTCTCGGTTCACGTTTTTCGAATCGGCTCAAGCTGCTGCTAAATTTGTAAGATCAGGCGCACTTGGGGAACTACGGGTGATCCGCTGCCGTAATATCGCTCCGGCAACTTCGTCGAAATCCCCTCTACTTGCTTGGCAATACAGCAAATCAGTGAACGGAGGCGGAGTACTGGCCGATTGGGGTGTGTATGATTTGGATTATATTCTTGGCATCACGGGATGGACGCTCAAACCGGAAACGGTGTTTGGCCGTACTTGGAACATCTCTCCTCAGTATGAATCTTACATAGCAAAAGAATCGGATGCCGAAACACACGCGATTGCTATGATTGGATGTAAGGGAGGTACAGTCATCAACTTTGAACGCGGGGCCATTATTCCGGGGAACCGCGAACATGCGTGGCAAATTGTCGGTACGAAAGGAACCCTTGATTTGCACTTACTTCCATCGGATCAAAAAGAAATTATATTCCACGAGGCTTCCCCTGAGGAAGGTGTCATCCGGCATACAATTTGGAAAGGCGCCGATACCTGGTCTGCCGTTCATGCTGGCCCTATTACGGATTTTGCGGCTTCGATTCGGGATCGCCGGCAGCCCGGCACGAATTTGGAAAATTCCTTAACCATCCAGATGATTATCGACTCGATTTACAAGTCGTCTGAGATGGGTACGATGTCCTTTATTTATTGAGAAACGGAGGCAGGAACGATGAACATTATCGGATATAGTTCGAATCTATATGTCTGGCAGGAACGCTATAAAACCGACGGACACGATACGTCCCTTGAAACAATTATTCGTGATTGTGCAGAGGCCGGACTTGATGCTGTTGAAGTTGCTCCGAAACAGGAAACTGTAAGTATAGTAAAGTCAAACGGTTTAAAAATTTCAGGCACATATTTAGGGCTTTCCCTACATGAACCGTACGAAACTCTTCAGATCGAGGAAAACGTTTTATCCGTCGCAAATGGGTTGGTTGAAGCCGGAGGGACAGATTTGATCTTGAACGCGAATCCAAAGGGGAAATGGACTACCCCTCAGCAGAAGACAGAAGAAGAGCTCAAGCGACAGGGAGACAATTTGTCTAGGATTGCTCGTTTGGTGCAGCCTCTCGGTTTAAAAGTCTCCTTGCATAATCATGCAGCTGCTTACTTGTTGGCTGAGGGAGACTTGCACTCCGTCGTCGACTTTGCCGATCCGTTAGTAGGACTATGTGTAGATACGGGTTGGGCGCACACAGCCGGACATGATCCGATTCAGTGGGTTCTTAAATACCCGGAACGCATAACTGCATTCCATCTAAGAAATCAGATTGGCACTACACCGACTGAGGATCTGCTTGATGGGGAAATCAACATCCCCCTGCTCTTCGGCATTTTGCATGATATCAGATACACAGGTTGGATGGGCTTGGAATTATGGCTAACTCAAAAGACGAACCCACAGCGATCGATGATCGAGAACGTGAACCGATCGATACAGTTTTTGAAAAGCCTTGTTCAACAAAATTAAACCTTTTAGAATCGAGCTTTAAATCAGCTGATAATACAAGTTGTGCACCTGACCTTCAATACAACAGATTATGTGATATAATTATCCCAGTTTGTTGTGGGAGATTGGGGTGACTTGAGTGGTATAATTCGAGTTGAAGGGTCTAGTCAACTGGAACAAGGAAACTGAGCATACAAATAGGAGAAACTACATGGAACTTTACACATCATTTTTATTGCTGAGCCTTACTTCATTCTTTACACTCATTAATCCACTTGCCATCATGCCAATTTTTATGTCGATGACAGCCGACCTCGAATCACAGATGAAAGTCCATACTGCTCGGAAAGCAGTAATTGTTTCTTTTTTTCTATTACTCATTTTGTCAACCACTGGCGAATGGTTATTTCACTTTTTCAACATTTCAATTAACAGTTTAAAGATTGTCGGAGGGATTATTTTCATTTTAATGGGACAGGATATGCTTCAGGCACGGCTTGTTCGTACAAAGGTTGATAAAGCGGATGTTGATACATATGTAAATGATATTTCAATTACACCACTGGCTATTCCAATGATTTGTGGTCCCGGTGCTATTACTAATGGAATTGTCCTTATGGAATCTACGACAAATTTTATGGAGAAAATTATATTAATACTTGTGATTGCTTTTGTACTCATACTTACTTACATTATTCTTGCTAACTCAGCTAAAATTTATCGATTTATTGGGCCAACAGGCAATAATGTGCTAATGCGTTTAATGGGTTTAATTGTTATGGTGATTGCCATAGAGTTTATGGTAAGTGGAATTACGCCGATTATCCAGCAAATTCTGAATAAATGAGAAGTCTATTAGTGCGTGAAGAGCGTTCGGTTAACGTTATAGATTTTTGAGAGAGAGGAAATAATGGGAAATACGGATAAGTTTGAAATGATAGCTAATATATATGACACTTCTGAAAGAATTCAAATTGCCAAGGTATCATCTGATGCCATTCGTGAATATTTAGTTGACGCTAATAGTAAGAATGCTATTGATTTTGGGTGTGGAACTGGTCTAGTCGGAATGAACTTGTTAAACGATTTTAATTCTATGCTTTTCCTGGATACTTCACAAAACATGATTAATCAAATAAAGCAAAAAACTTCTGATTTTAATATTCAGAATGTAGATACGTTATGCTTTGATTTTGAAAAGGAAGATCTATCGGATTTACATGCTGACTATATTTTTATGGCTCAGGTTCTACTCCATATTAATGATGTTGAATTAGTTTTATCACGATTATTTGATGTTCTAAATGAAGGGGGACATTTACTAATCGTAGATTTTAATAAAAATGAAAAAGTAGTTTCAGATATAGTTCATAACGGATTTAATCAAGTAAACTTAACTGACATTATGACTAAAATAGGGTACAGGAATGTTCAATCCAAAACTTTTTATCATGGAAGTAAAATATTCATGGGACAGGATGCATCTATGTTTATTCTTGATTCTCAAAAATAAACTATTAGGCGGAAATTATCCCTTAAACTTGCCGTTACAGACAGCGTGGAGACCGTACCATAGATGATAACGGATAACGATAGTGAAGGAGCTTGCCTCGCGGCAGCTCTTTTTTGTTCATTCAAGAACGGGCAGTTTTGTTAAATTTAAGGTTCAAAAGACTGGGGTGACTGATAATGGATAAAACCACTGTAATGGCGTATTTCAGCATTTTCGGGGACAATTTCCCTATAAATGAAGTTACGCAATTGCTTGGTATCAAACCAACCGAATCGTATAACATTGGTGATATTATTGTTAGACCTAAAAATGACAATGTGATCAGTTCTACCACCCATTATAGAAAAGAGACAGCATGGGAACTTAGTTCAGGATATCAAGAGTCATATGATATTAACGACCAATTGTATTATCTCTTAGATAGACTGGAAAGTAAGGTAGATGAACTTAACAAAATCAATATTAAGTACAATGTATCGTATAATTTTATGGTGGTAATTAAAGTTGAAAATAATGAAAAACCTGCTATGTATTTGGAACGTAGATTCATTAGTTTTGCATATTCAATAAATGCGGATTTGGATTTTGACTTGTATAGTTTTAGTTAGTACAAAGCCCCGTAAACACCCCTAAACTCCGGGAATACCTGATCTAACACCGCTTGGAATTTAAGTTTGATCTGAACGAATTGTCCTGTTACCGATTCATGCTGTCTTGTGAGATTGCGCAAGTTTAGTAACTGCACACCTCTAGTCTTATGATGCTCATTCTCCTTTCTAATATTTTTGAATAAGGAAAAACTATTGAATTCAACCTTGTGTTAATAAACTATGAAGATAGACCCGAATTGGTATGGACAAATAGATTAATAGATTAGCCGTTCCTTAATAAAATCTTAATCATATTTTAAAGTAGCAGGGTAAGACAGGAACAAAAGGGACTGTTTATCGTGTAAATTCGATCATACAGGGGGCTGAAATGGGAGTTTTTTATGTCTAATGAGGAAATATAAGTAAAAAATTGCAATATTGGTTAAAAAACGTAGATAGGAAAATGAAACTACTATTCTATTTATTTGTAAAAAAGCAGTTCAACAAAAGAATATATCAAATAAACCGGTTATAAACAGAGGAGAGGATGATAGGTATGTTTTCGATGATGAATGAGTTGAGAAAGCTTTTGGAGGCAAGCGTAACCAGAAAAATTAAATCAATAAAAGTGAACCGAGTGGATCCGACAGAAGAATTAATTGTAGATAACCCGACAGACCTGCCACTGATCGCCATTGGGAAAAAGAGCGCAAGCTTTCAATTGGATGAAACGCGCATCGTTAAGATTTATGCCAAGGAGGGAAGAGCGGAAGAGGAATACAACCTTCTTAATAAAGGAGCAGGCTACGGCATTACGCCCCATGTTTACTTATTTGGCCCGACCTTCTTGGTGATGGAATCCATGAAGACCCCGACAGTGCTCAGCTACATGGAGAAGAACGGAATTTCACGGGAATTAACAAGCGGCCTGCTGCGGTTGCATACCGTCTCTAAAGAATTGGGATGGGGATCCGGTCATTCACCTGAGGACATTTATGTGATGCCCGACGGGACCCTGAAGGTTGTCAACATCAGTGATAAAGCTGTCTCTGCGGATTATCCCCCTAAAAAGCTGCTGAAAGGGTTGGGGACATGGACTGGTGTTTTTCTCCAGCACGTGGAGGCTCTGGATCCCGAGTTGCACGAACAATGGATCAATCATCCTGAGTCGTTGAAATATATTCCAAAGATATCGACTTAGGAGGGACTCTTGATGAAAATTGCTATGATCGCTTGGGAATTCCCTCCGCAATTTTCAGGAGGACTAGGCGTACACTGCCAATCGCTGGTTGAAGAGCTGGTCAAACAAGGGGTATGTATTGACTATTATCTCCCGACTGACGGGGATACGGTATTTAATATCCCGGAGGGTATGGTTATGCACCGTTTGGATATCGGTCAGCAATCGACTGCTTATTCCGATGGAGATAATAGGGTTTGGGAGAGTATCCACTCGTTCCGAGCCCGCCTTGAGGAGGTTTTTCAACCGCAGGGAGTAGATCTAATTCATGCACATGATTGGATGGGCGTATATCCAGCGATGCGCATCCAAGAGCTGTACGGAATTCCCCTAATTTGGACCGTTCACTCTACAGAGTATGACCGGTCGGCCGGATTTCCCCCTCACCCCGGAATTTTAGCTATCGAGCAGGCAGCGTTTCAATCGGCAACCCATACGATCACTGTTTCTGCCCGTACGAAGGCAAGCTTGGTTTCGAAATACGGCGCCGACCCGAGCGCCATCTCCGTGATTTATAACGGTATTCATGCCTCCTCATTTCAAGGCTTGGCAGCAGATCGGGATTACGGAACAACCGAAGGATATGTTTTATTTTTAGGAAGAGTGACTGGACAAAAGGGACCCGGTGATTTCCTGAAGGCGGCGCGGATGATTCTTGCTGATAGAGAGACAAACTTTATGATCGCAGGGGACGGCAACTTGCTGGGTCCCTTACGCCGGCAAGCGCACCGATGGAAAATCGATGAGCATATAACGTTTACAGGCGCAGTGAAAGGGGCACAGCTTCAGAAATGCTATAAGGATGCCCAGGTATATGTACTTCCGTCAATATCGGAACCGTTCGGAATTACAGTGCTAGAGGCTATGGCCTCGGGGATTCCGACGATCATCACAACGACTACAGGAGCTAGTGAAATCGTCCAAAGCGTATGCCGTGTGGAACCGGGTAACCCGAAACAATTGGCCAAAGCCATTCTCACATTGTTAGACAATCCCGTCCTGCAGCAGTCTTTAGCTCAAAGGGGAGTCCAAGAAATACAGCGCTTTTCGTGGAAATCGATTGCCGACCAAACCCTTCTGCTCTATTCGCAGTGGTGTGCACATGTTGATAGAAAGGAGCCTTAACCATGAACGATGAATATCCTATTCTCCCCATGGAGGAGATCATTGCCGCTTATGAGGCAAATTTTATAGACGAACCGAGGCATGTCCTATCGTTTTCCTTAGTAGCGTGTATACCCAAGATGAAAAAATGGATTTTGGAATACGCGGTAACTTATGAAAAACAGCATGGTGAGGAGATTCAGGAAGCCGTCATAGGTAAAATATTTTCGGACCCGGAAAAAGGAATGGCGGGCTACCGTTTAATGCGGCATCTTTGGGCAAACGGAATGAATGATGAAGTTGACTTTACGATCGTACGCCCTATTGCCTATCTTCAATCCTATAATCTGCTGCTTATGTCCAAAGCACCTGGGAAAGTCATAAGAGATTGGATGTACGAAACGGACCAAGCAGTTGATGCCGCCTATCATGTGGCTATCTGGTTAAAACGGTTGCATCAAGTCCCGCTTATGCAGATCAAGCAGCTCAGAAGAACGAGGGCGGATATCGATTTTACCCGTTTAATTACAGAATTGACCAAGGTCGTTCCGGAAAAGGAGGCAGCATTCCAATCGCTTGTCAATCAGTTGATTCTCCATCCGGTAACAGCCGAGAAAGAAAACTTAGCCATGCTGCACGGGGACTTCCATATCAAAAATGTGTTTTGGGACGGTCATAAGGTGACGGCAATAGATTTTGATCACCACTTTATCGGGGACACGGCTTGGGACGTAGCTTATCATGCTTGCCAAATTCAGTTGAGCGCATTTTATAAAAAAGGTGATTTCCGATACTTTCAGCCGGCCGTGAAAACGTTAATTGATACTTACCTTACCGGGATTCCGGAATCGGAACACCAATCCTTCCTAACGCGCTTATTTCAATGCCGTTCCCGTTCTTTATTTGAAAGTCTCCATTATGAATTATGCGTATGTAAGACCGGGGCCCTCGACATCGTTGATCCGTTCCTTCAAGAATGTCAGCTATCTTTGCAGGGGAGAGTTTTCGAGTGAGTCCCGCCCGAATTCCTATTGCCATTGTCCATCATGCGAACCAGTATTTGATAACCAATGGATATTTGAATCGTCCTGGCATCGGGGAAACGATTGGGCCGACGAACGGATCGTCCGGACTGCGTGCCATATTGGAACTTCACAGCAACTATGACATTCCATTTCACCTTCATATTAGCGGCACCTTAATCGAAGCGTGCGCTTGGTTTGATCCGCTTTTTCTGGAGGAAATCTCCGATTTGTGGAAGGCCGGATTGGTGGAATTGGTGGGTTCAACCTACTCGCAAAATATAATGACGCTGTTCAGCCGTGATTTTAACCGACTCCAATTGGAAGAAGAACTGCAGTTATATAAAGCGTGGCTAGGACCAAGCCCGTCCGAAGTGAAGGGGCTTTGGATTCCGGAACGGGTCTGGGACACCGGAAGGCTTGCTGAAACTGTAACGAATTCTGCTCTTTGTAACGGTGGATACCGGTATGTTTTGGCGGATGACCGTCTGTTTCTGCAAGGAGATGAACGCACAAGCTTCGACGAACAGCGCCGTTTCGATCCAAGCTTATACAAGCCATATTCAGTGAAAGGCTCCGGCGGTTTGCTTGCTCTTCCTATCTCTACGGAGATGAGACTAAATATACCGTTCAATTCCATGTTAAATGAAGAGAAGCTAGATCAATTAATGGCCCAATTGCGGCAAGAGGTTGACCGTGGGGAGGATGTTATCGCCATCTACGGTGATGATATGGAAAAGGCAGCGGGAATTCCTCCGATGTGGGATCCCAGATCTATCCAGCATTACGACCTGTTTTTGAACTGGCTGAAAAACAGGCAGGATGTCGAGCCGGTTCTGCTTGGAGCTTGGCTCAACAAGCGTACGGACTGGCCGTCCCGCTCCGTTGGCCCGGGCACCTACATGGAGCTGGCAGAGCTGTTCGGTGCCGGAGAGGATTACTCCGGTTGGGCAGGCTCGTCCGCATGGGCTCCATATCAGCAAATGCTTGAAAAAGCTTGGGAGAGCGTATTCACGTTTTCAAAGCAGCAGGCTTCACCATCCTTGATCCTCGATCTTGCGATCAAGCATTTGCTTGCCTCCGCTTACGAAACGGGCTGGCACGATCCGGGAGTATCCTGGAAGGACGCCTCCCCAGCTCCCTGGGCACGCGCGCTTGCGAGTCATGCCCGCGCTGCTTATGTGCTGCTAAAGGCTGCAGTATGGCAGCAAGATACGGACTGCGCGGGACTTCTGCAGCTGGAGGTACAGGATATCGACGAGGACGGACACGAAGAAGTGATTTTGCGCAACCAAGATTTAGCCGTGGTCATTAGTCCTGCATTCGGTGGGCGGATTCTATATGCTTTTTCATTCAAAGAGAAGGTGGGAAGAATGTTTATAGGCAATCCGACGGACGATTGGAACTTGCTTGAGGAACTGAACGGCTTTATGGATACGCCTATGAATCATCCGGGAGCACTCGCAGATTATGGATACGAGCATGATGTGTATGAAATTGAAAGCACTACTTCTGCAGAAGCCTCCCCGGCCGAGTTGGTACTTGTGAACAGGCAGGTTAACAGTCCGGCGTATGGTTTAAAGAAACGTTTTCTATTAAACAAAGAAGAAAGCCGGATCAGCATCCTTTATGAGCAAATTCCTCTTTCCATTTTGCCACTTTCGCTCGATATTGGGATGTCTACAGATTACCTTCGAATTATACGGGAGGGGCGTGCTTCGTTAGATTCCTGTACAGAAGGGGGGAGAAGGGGCATCCGCACCGGTAACTTGTTTACTTGGGTTTATCCAACAACTTCGGGTGTAAAATGGCATATTCCTCGTTCCCCCGTTTTCGGCCACGGTGTCTGTATCGGATTAACGCTGACACATTTCGAAGGATCATTTGACTTGGGAGTTGATTGTGGATATGGGTCTTAATTTAGTTCCTGTTCAACATATAAGCTGTATTCCGGAAGGATATTCGAAGCCCCAATTGATCAAGTTTAGCGATGGCATGAGCTATGTAGTTAAATTCAAAAATAACCCAACCGGAACAAGGGTGTTGGTTAACGAATATGTTGCGGCAAGCTTAGGGCAGCTTCTTTCTCTGCCTGTAGTCCCGTTTCAAGTCGTCTCTGTTTCCAATGACTTCATCAAGGACATACCTGAATTGGTTAAAAGTAAATTTAAATCCGGCAAACAGTTCGCTAGTCAGTATATTGAAGGTAGCACTTATCTTACCCCAGATTTTTTTAAAAAAAGCAGCTCACGGATCCACAATCAGGAAATACTTGCCGGGGTGATTCTGTTTGATCTCTGGCTCAGCAATACGGATCGTAAAGAAAAAAATACCCTTCTAAAGCCGATAGGTGCCAGCGAACACTACTTCTACATGATCGATCATGGACGGTGCTTTGCCGATTCCAATTGGACCACAAAATCGCTGAAAAACACGAAGATGAATTTGAATTTGAAGGTTCACCAGTGGTGCTACTCCCTTTTAAAAAATAGGGGAGAGTTGGATGATTATTTGGTGCGGATCCTGTCTTTGTCTGATGAAGCCATCAAGCATGTTGTGTTCTCGATTCCTCAGGATTGGGATGTGTCTGGTGCGGAAAGAGAAGCTTTGTTATCGCATCTGATAAACGCAAGAAATAAATTACCGGACCTCCTAGTGAAATTCAAAAAATTATGCGGTTCTTCTTAATTCTCTTATTCTAGTTTCATTATCATCCATGAGAACCTGTCTTAAGAGTTACCTTTCCGCATATCACTGAAAAATTACTCGTTTTATGCTGCTTACGTCGCTTAAAACGAGTATTTTACATACATAATACCTACCTTCTAACTGAGATCATCGGATTGAGATGTAGGGAGGCAAGGAGGACAACGTTATTCGTTGCCGTATGAAGCTGGTTTTTTTTCTTTAATCATACTCATGACTTGTTCAAAATCTGGTTGACTCACCCAAAGCTCGTACCACTTTGGACTGATGTCACGCGCATATTTGATAAAATCCGGAGCGTATTGTCCCATATCCGAAATCAGCTTTTGCGCGAAATAAACAGGAGTCGGCTTAATCACGTGGACGACATCGATAATTTTCATGCTCTCATCCGGCATCATAAAAATATGCCGCGCAGAGTGATCAAAACGATTATATCCGACCTCCTCAAACGTATCTAGCAGCTTAAAAATTTTCGCGGCCAATGATCGGGTCAAAGCATTATGCTGCAAATAATCATACAAGCTTGGAACAGTTAAATAGTCCATCACAATAAATTTACTGCCCCAAAAATGCACTTTTGGACAAATACCCGCTTGTCCTCCCAGCCTTAAGCCATGCAGCTCTTGCTGACAGCTTTCTTCGCGGTAGTACACTTTAACACAACGATGCTCATCGATTTGAAAAACGGCTCCTTGCTTTCCTTTGCCAATTAAACGGAAGCCGGATGGATTGTCGATGCTAACGACCGTCTCGCTTTTTCGTACTCGAATTTGATTCAATTTGTGCATCATATCATCTTCCATATATGTTCCCTCCTTTCTAACTTATGATATGAACTTAACGAAGTACTAGGAAAGGCGTTTAACTAATAGATTACGCCTTTTTTGGCTTCTTGATATCGACAGCGATTCTGCATTAACTTCTTGGACCAGAGGGGCCTCACGGGCAGTTTAGTTTAGTTGGACAAAGGGTAAATCATGTCATTTGGCCATTCCATCGGATACTAAATGATCGAAAACCCTACAATACAGATGGAATAATAATCAAATAAACGTAAATAAACACAACCTCACATAGAAATAGCCATACCCTTATATAACGAATGAAAGGATATAATTATCGTAAGTCCCGTAATCTAGGCGCTAAAGGGGGTCGTAACGCGGCACATATAAATGTAAACGCTTAACTTTTGTGAGAATTATATTTGTAGGAGGAAACTATGAGTATGTATGTTATTCCTAAAAGGATAACCCATTTATTATGTTTATCACTGCTCCTTTCATTTGTTACTTATTTTCAATCACTTGACGCATATGCCACCGGTCTAAGCTATTCATTACAAGAGAGCTTTGAATCCTATGGCTCAGCTGGTCAGCCCGGATATACTGCACCTATCGGCTCACCCGTCAACGAAACACAGCCTTGGAAAAACGATTTCGGCAGCGGGCTCTGGTCAATTGATGAGGAAATCATTCCAAGTACGACAACCAAGAATCATTTTATGAAACAAACCGCTCTAACCCCAACCGTGAGCACAAATGATTACTGGGGACAATCTCTACCTGAAATCACAAATAGTAATATAACCATCTCAGGAAAGGTCAAAGTACTTGGTAGTAACGGTACTTATGCTGGTCTCGCTGCAAGATATGCTCCAGATGGCAATAGTCAGAATTATTACAGGTTTATGGTGAAGAAGAATTCCGCTAGCTATCAATTTTATATCGAGAAGGCATTCGGCAGCACGGGCAATTCCAAATCAGCAATCCCCCTAAATAGTAATTCTCCAAATACAAGCGGTGTCACCATTCCGAATACAACATTGGCTCAAGCCATTGACAACTTAGGTTACTTGCCGTTGAAGATGAACATTATTAATAATCTCGATTCAAGCGTAACGCTGGAATGTTATTACGGAACTACACTCGTTCTGTCCGCTACGGATCCTGCCGGCTCGGCTCCTTATGTCTCAGGACAAGCTGGCGTATACAGTAATGCAGGCGCTACTGCGTTTGATGATTTTCAGGTTACTCCCTATTATCATCCTGTAATTACTCCTCTGGTCATCAACGATGACAAAGACAGTGCAGCTGATTTGAAATGGACAGTTGCTGTAGACAACAGCTATGATATACGACGCCAAGGGCCCGGCGAGTCAAGCTATACAGTTATTGCCACAAATGTTGCGCAAAATGCATCACCAGGACCGTTCACCTATACGGTGACCGGCTTATCGAATAGCTCCACCTACAGCTTTATCGTTACGGCACGTAATGTTCCAGGCCAAACGTCTGATTCAGCACCCATTGCCGTGTCGCCTCATCCAATTATAACTATACCTACTGCGCCCACTTCAGTAACCACATCACAGACAAACAATTCCGTACTTGTAAAATGGCCCAGTGTGAACGGTGCCCAAACTTACAATGTTTATCGCAGTACTTCATCAAACGGACCCTTCACATCCCCAATTGCAACACAGCTCGGTCTTGGAGATACAAGTCATACCCTTGCTTTTACCGATAACGGTCTGGTTCAAGGAACTTATTATTATGCAGTAACAGGGGTCAATGCGATCGGAGAAGGTCCCCTTTCACCTATTACATCTATTCAAGTGAATCCTCCCGCACCGCCAGAATTGACAGCCATAGGTGGAACTGGTGAGGTGTTCTTGACTTGGACGGATGTAAATGACGCCTCGAGCTATAATATTCTGCGCAGCACGAACAGCGGCAGCGGATATACGTTTCTAGGTACAAGTCCAACAACAACGTACACCGACACCACCGTTGCTAACGGTACAATCTACTATTACGTTGCACAATCAGCTAACGCTGTTGGCTCAAGTCCGAATTCCGCCGAAGTCAGTGCATCTACACAAGTGCCTCCTAGTACTAGGTTTGATCTTTCTCACTGGAAACTGACCCTTCCGGATTCAACCGCTTCGGAAATCTCAGTAGCCCAGCTTGCAAATGGCTATACCAGCCCTTACTTTTACACAGATCCAAGTGATGGCTCGATGACATTCTGGGCTCCCGTAAACGGCGGCACAACGAGCGGCTCAAGCTTCCCGCGCTCCGAATTAAGAGAAATGTTAGTTCCTAATGACAATACGACTAACTGGATGTGGTCAGGCATTCATACGATGACGGCTACGGAAAAAGTAACTGAGGTTCCATCTACGGGGAAAGTGATTGCCCTACAGATTCATGGTGTTTCCCCAACGGGCGGAAATGCGAATCCACTCGTAAAAATGCAATACGACAGCAATAAGCATGCCGTTGACTTCCTTGCGAAGAATGCTTCCGTAGGCGGCAGCGATACCCACTTTGTTTTTGGCGGGATTAATGTAGGCGATACCTACAATGCCCAAATTCAAGTCATAGATGGGGTTCTTTACATGACGGTCAATGGGGTTACTCAGTCTTATGACTTTATTGCGGCTGATCCAGGCTGGAAGGATCTTCAATTTTACTTCAAAGCAGGTGCATATACACAGGATAACGTAGGTCCTAGCACCGAAGGCGGTGTCGTCAAAATTTATAGTCTCAATGTTACTCACCAAGCCCAATCCATCAGCACTCCAACCAGTTTGACTGGAACTGAAGGAATTTCTGGAGTGACCTTGAACTGGAATCCTGTAAACAGAGCCTCAAGCTATAACATTCTGCGCAGCACGACAAGCGGCAGTGGCTATGTACCAATCGGTACTTCAACTGCAACAAGCTTCACAGATTCTACTACTTCTGATGGCATAACTTATTACTATGTGGTGACTGCCGAAAATGTTGGTGGAGTAAGCGGCACTTCCAATGAAGTGTCAGTAACCATTGATCGCACAGCACCTACGACAACTGATAACGCTCCACTAGATTGGGTTAACCATGACGTAGTTGTGAACCTCACTTCATTAGATACTGTCTCCGGTGTAGCCGCAACCTATTATAAGTTGGATGGATCAGATTCACTTATTGGAAACTCGATTGCCATTTCATCAGAAGGTATCCATACATTGAACTACTGGAGTGTAGATTTCGCAGGTAATGTAGAGCATACAAAATCCTTGACGATTAAGCTGGATAAGACAGCGCCGACTCCACAACTCACTTTAGATACGACTTCTCTGTGGCCTGCCAATCATAAGCTTGTCACTGTTACAGCAACCTTAAATGCGATCGATAGCTTAAGCTCTATTGATCATATTGTTTTAAACTCCATTACATGTAACGATCCCAGCTTGGAGGCTACCGATATTCAAGATGCAGAATATGGTACTTTGGATCTTACTTTTAAACTGCGGGCAGACAAAGCAAATAAAGATATAGAACGTATCTACACCATAACTTACACGGCCACGGATATAGCCGGAAACAACAAGTCCATTTCGGCTACGGTCACAGTACCACACGATCATTCTGGTAACAAGTAGCAATTAATCCAATAAAAATAAAAAGATCTCCATGATTAGGAGATCTTTTTATTTTGTGGTGAGTTCATCGCAGTAAGGCTTCTGGCTTTCCACTCACTATAAAAGGCTTCACACATCTTTAAGAGAGCATAGTCCAAACATGACGAAACAACATAAGATGACAAGAAGTACTACTTCATTTAAAAGGATGTGTGAGCCGGGAATGAAAACTTTTCAGCAGGGTAAAAAAAAGAACGGACGCGTGAATGTCGGACAAAAAGCCATTCCTGCATCATCGCCCTCTATCTCCGCACAAGTTAAAGGTATTTTAGGAACACCTGTTTGTGTTGTGCTCAAGAACGGTTCTTTGTATTACGGAGTTCTTAACGAAATACAGGGTGACCAAGTCATACTTCAAGGTTTCAAGGGGAATCGAAAGCTCCTCCGAAATAAAGCAAAAGGCAAAGCTCATATATCCAATTTAGGAGGTTTGGGAGGTTTACTTGGTGGAGGCGGATTTGGAAGCATGCTTGGCCTTCTTAGCGGTGGGAGTTCTGGGGGATTTTTTGGAGGAGGCTCTAACGGATTACTGGGTGGTTTAGGAAAAGGTTCTGCTTCAGGCACTGCTGGTGCCGGTGGCTTCTTTGGAAACATGGGCAGCTTTTTTAAGCTGGGGATGGGAGTAATTTCTTTTATCATGCCATTGATGAAGAACTTTTCGATTTGAGAGAGTAGCAGCTAACCTGATTTTGGGTTTGCTGCTTTTGTATTATTGAGCAATTAACAACGTGGAAGTTACTGGTAGAAATCTAATGCGCGCTTAGATTATTTTTGGTGTTGTAGATGAGTACATATTGTATAATAATTAGCGTAATGATGTGAAAATACCATTTGAAAATTTTCAAGGTTGGTAGAGTTGAAACGTAAGATATCTTGGAATTCTGAACTGAACAAATAAAGGGGATAAAAATGAACCAAGAGGATGTCAAGCAACGTATTAAAGATTACCAGCAGGCAGATGGAGTGCACCCTCTTATTTGCGGACTCAATAGTAAACACGAGAAATTATACCCTAAGGTTCTTGAACAAGGGTTGGTTCTTCTTTGCCCTAATTGCAATTACACTCAGACGTACATCCCCGATCTCTTCTTCGATGGTGGTTTTTATGAGTGGTTGCGGGGTATGAAGAGATTGATTTAGGGAGAAGACGATATAAGCTGTACGACGACACAAACATTAGTGCTTTCAAATCCCCGTTAATCGGGGATTTTATATTTCAAAGCACTCTACTTCTTTTGTTTATTGAAGTCATTCTATTCTCGGGGGTAAGATGCGAATTCATATAATTATCATTCTTTTCCTTATGGTAATAGTAGGGTGTACTAGTTCAAACAAGGCTTTGACACTTGAGCAAGTATTAGAAGTTTTTCAAAATGAGGGTTTACAACTCACTGAAGCAGATGAAAATGCAGAGAACATATTCCAGCAAGGAATAAACGGGGTAACCCCAAGCTTTTACCAATTGACTGACGGCGTAATTCATTTTTATATATTCAAGTCAGAGAAAGAACGGATAAAAGGTCGTGAAGATTTTTACAATAGACCTGTTGATTTTGTAAAACACAAAGCGTTCGTTATAGATAATGTGTTCATACTATATGTCTATGGGAAGAATCAAAGCAATGAAATGGATGAAAAAATTAAGGTTGCTATCGCAAACCTGAAAAAAAACTAATTATCTAATTAAATTTATATGGGGGAGTGGTTGAAGACGGAGATTTTAAAGGACAGAGCCTATGTATATTTATTTTATTGTGTTCTTTTAGATATTCGGAGCGCTTCATATACTCATCGTATTAAATGGTGGAATCCTGCATCTTGGGTCCAGGCTAAAATTAATATGTCTGAAATAAACAATATTGCGGATGTGTTCCATAACTTACCTGATTTTCTTGCTAACCGACCAGATGAATTTGATGAAAAATGGTTTTGGAATTACTTAAAAGAGCGACTTCCAGAGAAATATGAGTTTTATTACCAAGTATTCAATGAAAAGATAAACGAAAAGATCTGATTGCTTAGAGCTGACGATCAAGTTTCCATATGCTTTTCCAATCGACGGAGAACAGTCGTACATTTCTGAACAAACACCATGTCCGCTTAAAGAAAGTGAACTGGAATTTATTCGTCAGAACCGTTACGGACGATTGTAATGAGTACTGAGGTTCGGTTTTCCTCCTCCATCTGCTGAATAATCTCGAGCAAATAAATGGCAGCACTATAGTTTGCCCGATCAATGTATTCGCGGATGAGTTCAATAACGTCTTGCTTGGATGCTAAATAGTATAGTTGCAAATGACCACTTCCCTTAACGAGTACTTGCAAAATAATTTATGCAAAGCATTCATTCCGGGTATGGGCATCAGCTGACTAAATTTTTTATTAGCTGAATAATTAGTTACTCAAGTGGTGCAGGGAGTATGAATTCCCCAAGAATCCACAGCCCAAAGAACTAAGGGAGGTAAAAATGACGTAATCAATTCTAGGGATTGCTTTTTATTTTTGTGCCATTTTGCTTCTGGTTTATTATTTTGTAGGGGTTAGTTTTATTAAGGCTATACGATGGCAGTGCTTATAACCATGGTACATATCTTAATCCTTCTCATAGACAGGTTATACAAGAGAAAAGAGAGACGTAAGGGAACCATTTGAAAATAACTACCCAGGAATTGAATCAATCTACTAAGGAGGAAGAACAAAATGACATCCTTTGTTTTGGTTCATGGCGCATGGGGAGGTGGCTGGAACTGGCGTTTTGTTGCCAAATCTCTTCGTGCGGCAGGCTATGAGGTGCACACACCAACCCTAACTGGAATGGGTGATCGAGCCCATCTCGCGCATCCGCATGTGAATTTGGATACGCATGTACAGGATATTGTCAATTTCTTATACTACGAAAACCTTAAAAACGTCATTTTGGTTGGGCACAGTTACGGTGGAATGCCAATCACGGGAGCGGCAGATATAGCATCAGATCGACTTGATCACCTTGATGCCGCTATGCCACGTGACGGGCAATCATTTTTCGATGTCTACCCCGATAGTAGAGGTTAGTGGGAACCAAAAGCCATTAATGGAAACGGTTGGTCCATTACACTGGATCCCGCTGATTTCCCTCATGTAGTTGATGCCATTCCGGATAAATCAATACGTGAATGGTTTATTGAACGCATGGAGGGGCAGCTCCACCCCCTTGCCACAATGTCTCAACCCGTTCGATTTCGCGATAATACTTCGGTTCCTCGGACTTTCATCTTCTGCACACAGATGACAGATGCTAGCACGGATGAAGTCAAATTAAAGCTTGATCCAGAAGTGGAATATGTAGAAATACAGACGAATCATTTTGCCCCCTTCTGCGCCCCTGATCTGGTGGTAGATTCACTTTTGAAGATTGCAAAAATGATTTCTAAGATATAGGAGTGTTAGGTTGAAGACTTGATTGAACTAAACCGAGGGACGCAGAATGTTAGTTTAAACATAGTAGGATGCAGATCGCAGCAGTGGCAGCAGTTCCCTTTACGGTGAAAGTTAATTTGAATGAAGTTCAAATAAAATCATATTAAAAACTAATTTATTTATAGAGGGATCTTCTACAAAATTGTCTATAATTTTAGAGACAAAGGAGGGATCTGATTATAAACAGTTATTTTTGTGTTCAGTGTAATGTGTTACATTTAAGATCTCTTTCTCCAAATAATACAATCTTCACATCTGGTTTTCATTGGCTCGATTCAACTTTGTATCAAGTCGGTGTATGTAATAAACAATTTATAATACCGATAGAAGACAAGACTTTAAATAACTCACATCTGGCTGCAAAATGATATAAATACGAGCATAAAATAAGTCATTCTTTCAGGAGGAGATCATCATATGGTCATGAAAAAGTATTTGCAAGCAGCCAGTAGCATTATGCAAAGCGAAAATGGCTTGCCACGTTATTCGCCGCCAGCTCTGTCAGAAGCTCTGCAGTTTTTGGAAGAGGAACTAACAAACAGAGGATTCGTTTTTCAACCAGAGACTACTTCGCAAGCTCAAGGGACGCTCAAGTTGACCGCAACTGATACAAATGGTAACGGAATGATCGCCCAAGTAAAGCTGTTTCCGATGCTCGCTGTCGAAACGATGGAAACCATCACTCGGGCAAACAATAGAATCGATTTTATCCGTGAATATACGTTGCCGGGTGGGACAGTTGCTTTGCCCCTTCCTTTAAATAACGGAAATAACGGTCGCTATATGCTCGAAGTTTCCAAAGGCCCTGCTTACAAGATTGTGAAGCAAGAAATTATCATTAACGCTAATGAGGAGTTAGCTTGTCAAATTTGCCTCCCACAAATGGCGGATTGGAGTGAAGCAGGCTGGTATGCTGGGGATTTGCATCATCACAGCATCTACTCAAGTCCTCTTCACGGCGGTACGGATGACGTCATTGAGTCGCCGCAACAAGTAGCATTTTCAATGGCAGCCGCAGGGCTTGATTATGGCGCGTTAAGCGATCATCACAATATTAAAAATCATCAAGATTGGCTCGCTACGGCTACCGACACGTTTTTACCAATTGTGTCAAAAGAGATATCTACGACCAATGGACATGTACTGTCATTAGGTGTTCATACAGACGTTATTTACAAAATACCGAAACAGCAAGACCGTACTGAACAATATTTGCGCCAAGAACATATTCGGACTTCGGAGGAGATCAGAGCTTGCGGGGGTCTTCCTCAGATCAACCATCCATGTGATAGGAATCCTGCGATTTCATTAGATCCGAAGTTTGCGGATATGATAGAAATATTTGATACGATTGAAGTATGGAATGGATCCAACCCGATGTTACCAGGAACGCCTAACTATGACGCCTTTAAGTTCTGGTTGTCGTTACTTGAAGAAGGGCGATTTGTTGCAGCTACTAGTGGAAGTGATACCCACAATATATGGGCAGATGACTTCCACGGAAGACTTGAAAAATTTCCGTGGATGATCGCACATGGCAGTGAAATAGTTGACTCTCTTCCAGTTGAGCGACAGGATGTCCTTCGCTATCTCATAGAAGTGCTCCAAGAAACAACGCCTATTATGGAGGAGTGGGCAAAAAATCGCTTAGGAAGCGGCTGCGTGCAAACGTATATCCATACAGAGCAGGCGTTGACGGTAGAATCGGTTTTGGATGCGCTGCGCAAAGGACATAGCTTTTTGACTAGCGGACCGTTGCTTCGGGTATCTTTGGAGGGCAAAGGCCCTGGGGAAACGCTCGTGACGGACAAGACATCTGTTAGCGCCGATATTACGCTTTTGTCCAACGTTCCACTGGACAGACTTTGCTTGTACGCGAATGGCGAGCAAAGAACATACATTCCGCTTACGAATCGACTTGTGGGCACAGAAAGCGAGGCTCAAGGCACGGAGCCTGT
This sequence comes from Paenibacillus sp. J22P51, assembly GCF_059692215.1. Taxonomy (NCBI): domain Bacteria; kingdom Bacillati; phylum Bacillota; class Bacilli; order Caryophanales; family Paenibacillaceae; genus Paenibacillus; species Paenibacillus sp. J22P51. The sequence goes on from NZ_JCAUAZ010000002.1 coordinate 743,921, forward strand.
CTATGATTATAGTTTGCAGCTTCCGGACATTGCTGTGGATAAAGTTAAATGGATAGTGGTAGCTGTAGAAAAGGGCAGGGAATTCAGAGCGATTAGCAACCCTGTATTTATTGAGGCTATATGAAGAGAAATTCGAAGATATCATTTGATAAAGAGACAATTGCCGATAAAATCTTATTATTAGTATGGATGATATCAATCTTCCGAGAAATGAGCTTTCGCTAACGCAAAACGATAGTTAAACACATTTGAAGGGCTGCCGAGTGGCAGCCCTTCTCTCTGCTAACGGGCAGGATTCCGATAAACAAGAGAGTTGTACAATTGAAAAAAGAACCGCGAAGTAGCACGGTTCTTAAGCCAACTTATTAATCAGGAGGACGATGTCGTACTTGCTGCCTTTAACGATTTCAGTTGTTTCACGCAGAGTGTAAGCATAGCTATTGGGACGAGGAAAAAATAGATAAGCGTAAGGGGCAATATTCCTGCCACATAACCAAGAGGTAGCGTGATGCCGCTAAGGATGAACAATACAGCCATCCAGCGTGACACTTTGCCAAAAATCATCGACAGTCCGTACATGGCAAACCCGAGACCGTTCAAAATTACAGCCGAGTATGCCCCATCCCGAAGTGGCTGTGGTGTGTTAGCTCGCTCAATAATCCCAGGTTGGAATTGTTCCAAAACCGGTCCGGCGAAAGTGTGTGCAAAACCAAAACCAGTTGACCAGACGATGCCAAGCAAGGCAACCATAAAGCTAATCATGCCGAAGGTGCCCAACTTCTTTGATTGGTACAAATAAATAGCGAGAAGACCAAAAATTGATATCGCATTCACCGCAAGAGCCGTAACATCCAGAATACGGGACTTTTCAACGAAACCTCCTGCAAGGTAGAGTAAAATAGTTAGAATCGAGGAGATTACACCAATAATCGCGAATGTTTTAACTAATTGATTTTCATGCACTACGCGCCACCTCCAACCAAACTATGTATTTGATTAGAATGTATTCGGTAACAAATGAGGAAATGCAAAGACGCACTACATTTTTTAAAAAATGAAATCAAAGAATTTCCAAGTAAGGGAATGTAAATAGAAATAGAAATGACTAACGCATTTGCTCAAGAACAGGGGGAAATAAAATGTTTAAACACGTAATTTGGGATTTTGATGGTACTCTTTTTGATACATATCCAGTGATGGGCAGAATTTTTAAAGAAGTGCTTGAAGAAGAAGGCATTACAGAATCATTAGATGAAATAGTGAAGCATATGAAAGTATCTATGTCTCATGCTTTAAAGCACTACGAAAAAAAATATCAAATAGATCATATATTTATAGAAAAATATCAAAAACAAAGAAATGATAAGGAAACAAATTTATCCAGACCATTTGAAGGAATTGAGGAAATTTGTAAATACATTCATACATCTAATAGAAAAAATTATTTATACACTCATAGAGGAGAATCAGCAATCCAATTATTGAAAATGTACGGTTTATATGATTATTTTTCTGATTTTATAACATCACAACAAGGTTTTGAAAGAAAACCAAGTCCTGAAGCTATTACATATCTTATTGATAAACATAGTATCATCCAAACGGAAGCGATTGCCCCGTAGCTAGTTCCAATCAAAAATGAAATTGACGAAACCATATGTTATATAGCGGGGGGTTATGATGAATCGTTTTTATTTCGTAATATTGCTTACTATTACAACGGCTTTAATGGGTTCATCTTTTGTTGTTGGAAAAATCGGTGTTTCTTACATCTCGCCTCTTCTGTTAGCAGGACTTCGGTTCCTGACGGCAGGAGTTTTAATGGCATTTTTTGTTAGAAAATATACTCATCCTAATCGTCTAATGGATTGGACAAAGATTCTTTTAATAGGATTATTCCAAACTGTTGGAGTGATGGGATGCATTTTCATTAGTCTTCGAACCATTACTGCTGGTGAATCATCTATCTTAACCTTTATGAATCCTCTATTCGTTGTTATCCTAAGTACAATATTTTTAAAAATAAGATACAAATCTATACAATGGATAGGTGTAATCGTAGGTTGTATAGGAATGATAATCTTAGGTCTTTTACATTACAGTAGTGGAACAGTTATTGGCCTAATTGGTGGCCTGTGCTGGGCTGTTGCAACCTTACTTATTAAAAAGTTCAATTCATATTGCAGCGTATGGGTGCTAACTGCGTATCAAATGTTATTTGGTGGGATATTATTAACTGGGGCAAGCTTTTTATTTGAAAACATAAAACTAACATTGAATATAGTTTCAGTTACTTCCTTAGTATATCTGGCGTTATTTGGTTCGATTGCTCAGTTTGCTTTGTGGTTTTATTTGCTTTCTAAAGGGGACTCAACAAAAACGAGTGCATTTTTATTTCTAGCTCCTTTTTTTGGTGTATTTTTTGGTAATCTTTTTTTAAACGAACCATTGCACAAAGAAACAGTTCTAGGTGCAGTATTAGTCTGCACTGGTATTTTTCTAGTTAACTGGTCGCCTTCTAAAAATGTAAAAACAGATTAACCATTTATTATTTCAAGCCTAGGCTAAGAAGAGAATCTCAATAGGTACGATTGAAGTCATTACGCTGACGGATAACGATAGTAAAATAAACAGAAACGCCACCCCGAGAAGGTGGCGTTTCTTTGTCATTCTTGAATGACAGCGAACCCTTTTACCCTTGAATGTTCACAACTACTTAGTTAATGAATTGCAAGGTTTGCAGCATGCGCTTGAGCATCGTTGCTGCTTGCGCCCTCGTCGCATTGTCTTGAGCGGCAAAAGTGGTTGCTGTCGTGCCTTGTACAATACCCGCTGTGAGCGACTGTTCAACGGCATCTTTGGCCCACGCTGAGATGGAAGCGCGATCTGTAAACATATACAGGGTGCTGCCGCCAGGTTGAATTTCTTTTCCGCCGAACTTCAGTGATCGAACGATCATCGTGACCATTTGTTCGCGTGTGATATTGGCGTTCGGTTTAAATGTATCGTCTTCAAAGCCGGTAACGAGCCCCGCTTTTTGCGCAGCACCTACAGCCCCGGCATACCAGTCTTGATCTGTTACATCTGTATAAGCATTGTCCTTGACTTCTTGCAGACCGAGCGAACGCACGAGGAGTGCGGCGAATTCCGCCCTTGTAATTTGGCGATCCGGGGCAAATTGGTTATTGCTCCAGCCATTGACAATCAGCTTGTTCGCGAGCATTTCCACATCCGCTTTAGCCCAGTGTCCGCTTAAATCGGCAAAGGAGAGATTGGATTTGATGACCGTATATACACTGTTGTGTGGGGAGTGGATCAATACTTCCGCAGAGCCGCTGCGGTTGGTGAACACGGAAGGGATAAAGTGCATGTGCTGCTCCGTATCCATCCACACAGCTGTTGATTTCGTAGGATCAACGACAGAATTGAGCGAAAGTGTCCGATCCACGTAGATTCCATTGAAGTCGGTCACTTCAGTGCCATTGGCAGCAAGATAGAACGTATAGGGCGTCGCAATCTGCTGCGAGCCTGCTTGTTGCGCAGTCGTATTCACATCTTTGCTTGCTTGATCGGTCGCTTTGCTGATGGTGATGGTGATCACGGCATCCGTAGGCATGTTTTTCAGCAGACTCAAAGGCAGACGATAGGATGCGCCATCAACAACAATTTTGAAAATGGAGCTAGAATGATTGTTAATCGCATCTTGCAGCTCAGCGAGGGTGAACTGTAGGCTCATGACCGGATCGCCAGTCTTCATTTCAAGTGTCACGATATGAGCGTTGGTTGCAAATGCCTGACTAAGCTTGTTGGAATCTAGGGTGACTTGGGTAACTTTTTGACCGTTTGCTGCTGTTTCATGAGTTACAACCGAATCTGTGGACACGTTCAATTGTACCTCACCCGTATGGATGAGTAGGGAAGAGCTTGTCTGGTCTGACCATGCTGTAAGCGTATGATTACTGCCGTGACCAACCATATTTACGGATGTTAATGTGACAGTAGCAGTTCCCGGCTGCTTGGCTTTAAACGTCAATGTACTGAGTGGCAAATTGCCGCTGTCTCCATCGACACGTCCAATTTTTGTATTCGCAAAAGAAATCTGGTTGCCTGAAAGGACCGGCGTTATTGAAAAGCCAGGAACAAGGCTTTCAGCGTTCTCGAATTGCAGTTTATCTGTATCGTAAGTTAATTTGATTTCGTAAGCATAAACATCGACGAGGTTTTGTCCATTAATGGTAACGGTTACCTCTCCGTCAACGTTGGTTTGGGAGGCGTTTGGATTTACGTTAAATGTTGGTGGCGTATCTGCGAAGGAAACTCCGGAATTCAACACACTGAGTATAAAAGTTAACAAAATGAAGCCCATCCATCTTTTTTTCGATCCGTTACTTTGATTCATCCGATACGCTCCTTCATTCATTAAGCATGGAGAGAAAGGTACTGGACCTTTCTCTCATGCTTTTAATTGATGTTATTCAATAACCAAGTTAGCTATTGTTGCCAGATCCTCAATATCAATCTGTCCGTTATGGTTGGTGTCTGCAAATTTCACAGAATCCCAGTCAGGACTTGCTGTCGTCTTGCCATAATTAGCTGCTACGATACCAAGATCGCCGATGTTGACGATATCATCTCCGTTGAGATCACCTGGGATCACGTTCGCAATGACGGATGCAATGAAGGCTTGGATCGCTTGATTCAATGTGATCGCAGCGTTGTCTACTTGATCTTGCGTAGATTGGCTGTTCGCTGCTACGCCTTGGGCCACGGTGATTGCTGCTAATAGAGCCGCTTTAGCGCCCGCTGGATATTGACCGATCAATGTGCCTTCAACAGCCGCATTGTACTGGGCTTGAGCGCTATTGATTAGACCTTGAAGTGCTGTTTTGTCAACATGCTGGACCTGGATCGCTTCATTGGCCAACGTGAATGGTATCGTGTAACCTAACGCATCGGAAGTGGTGATAGCCGTCAGACTCAAATTGGCTGTTGCCGATTGCGCAAGCGACTGCGATGTCCAATTTAGTTTGAATACATCGCCGCTTACGTTAATGACACCGCTCGCTCCTTTACTCGCGCCAATAATGCGAATTTGCCCTGGAACATCTGTTTTGGTAACCAGAATCGCAAAATTGGTGCGAAGTGATTCAGCAGAAACAAAGTTAAGTGCATTGGAGCTGAACGTTAACGTCGTGTCGATTGCGAAGACATTGGATGTTACATTGCCTAAGCCGATATTCGTGCTGAACGCAGTTCCTGTAAGAACCGTGTTCGGCCCCGTCAGTGTAGCGAATGGCACAAGGTCCGAGCTTTGGCCGCTGATGGTAATCGATTTACTGCCTTGCGTGTGTGTGCTATCGACGGAAGTCGCGATAACCTTCACAACGCCATCCTTTTGAGCTGTAAGCAAACCGCTTGCGTTAATGGTTGCTTTATCGGTCACTGTAACGCCGTCGGCTTCGAAAACGGACCATGTGACAGCTTTCGTCGTAGCATCTGCGGGTAGGACACTAGCCTGCATTTGCAGTGTACCGTTTAAGAGCGAAATCGTAGTGGAGCCATTCGCTCCGCTGACCGTAATTGAAGTAACTGGTACGTTTGGCGGCGTCACGACTGGCGCTTGCGGCGTAGCGCTTGCTTGCGCTGAGTTCGCGCTTGCCCCGCCTGCATTCACCGCTTGCACCACATAGTAGTGGGCGGTGCCGTTGGCAGCCGTGCTGTCGGTGTAAGTAACGGTAGGGCTCGTTGTTGTACCGACTTGCGTATAGCCACTGCCGCTCGTTATGCTGCGCAGGACGTTATAGCTCGCTGCACCGCTGACTGCCGTCCAGCTCAAGGTTACTTGCGCGTTGCCGGCTGCAGCCGTCAGGCCAGTCGGCGAAGACGGTACTGCGGGAGGAGGCGTGGCGGAGAAGCTGAGCACCCCAATATCTGTCCCGCTTGGTGTTCCGGCACCTTTTAACGGGCTCGTTGCAACAAGCTTCAAAAAGTTACCGATATTCGGCGATCCATCCGCATTGCGGGTTATCGCCGGTGTCAGACTCATGAAGTCTGCTGCGCTGACTGTTAAGTTTTTGGCGCTTAAGCTTTTTCCGTTTTTCCACCAAACATTGCTTTTATCGACATCTGTTCCACCTGTCACATTATCGCTGGATACACCAGGACTGAAGGAGAGGTTGTTTTTGAAAATATGCGTGCCTACATTAAAAGCATAATTCATTTCCCCGTTGCTCCAGGACGTATTGTTCGTCATCGTAATGGAACCGGGATTGCTGTTGTAAGTGAAGCCGTGCTTTTTGTTTTGGAAGGAGATGTTATTCTCAACAATGTGATTAACAGAGATATCGTCTCCGCCGAGTTTAAAGCCGTTTCCATCGCTATTCGATGTTGTATTTCCTTCCGAAGTTTGGCCGTTGTGGTAAGCAATACTGTTACGAATCGTTACCGGATATGTGGCGCCAGTTTCTTTTTTGGTAAATAAATCCCAGCCGTCATCAGTGTTATAAGCCGAGATACATCCGTCAAATAAGTTCCCTGGTCCAATGGTTAACTTGGCGGCGAAACCATCCGCGTCTTCGCCATTATCAGGGTCGAAGTTATCGTGTGAATACACATGAATGATTTCATTATATTTCGGCCATTCTTCTTTCAGGGCGGTAGAAGAGTAACGACTGATTTGCAGCCCGCTATCCTTGTTATGGTGAGTTTCCACATTCTCGATCCGGTTGTAATCTCCACCGATGAAAATTCCATTATCCCCGGCACCTTTGACTTCAATTCCGGACACATACCAATAATGTCCAAACATTTGCAAGCCGCGCTGTGTCGAGTCGAAAGCTTCTGCTGAAAAGTCAAGTACAGGCTTCTCCGAGTTGTAGGCGACAATATTTTTTCTCGCTCCAACATTACCGTTGTTGCCTCGCGCAATGGTTACAGGAGCGGAGTAGATGTACGTGCCGCCACGCATATAAATGGTGTAGCCAGGGCTCACTTTAACGAGAGCCGCACTTAGCGACATCGGGCTGTCTATAGTTCCTGTATTGCTATCCAAGCCATTCGGCGCTACATAAATATTACTTGGTAGGGCGATGGGAGCTGTAGGAGTTGCGTTAACTTGCGCTGAGTTTGCGCTCTCGCCTCCAGCGTTGCTTGCTGATACGACGTAATAGTAGGCAGTGCCATTGGTCAAGCTTGTATCGATGCAGCTGCTTGTGCCGCTGCTAGTCGTAATCGAGCATGCGAAAGCTGTATATGGTCCACCGTTTGTCGTACTGCTCTTGACCGTATAGCTTGCGGCACCATTCACTGTCACCCAACTTAATGTTATCTGCGAATTACCCGATACGGCGGTCAAGCCAGTAGGTGCGATTGGCGCTGGAATCTGCGGCGTAGCGTTAGCTTCATTGGAATTCACGCTCGTGCCGCCAGCGTTAACGGCTTGCACCACGTAGAAGTAGGAAGTACCGTTGACTACGTTGCTGTCGGTGTACGCAGCAGATGTGCTCGTGCCCTCGACCGTGTAACCACTGCCGCTCGTTGTGCTGCGCAGGATGTTGTAGCTATCTGCACCACTGACTGGCGCTGTCCAGTTCAAGCTCACTTGTCCATTTCCTGCTGCTGCGTTCAAGTCAGTAGGTGCGGTTGGCGCTGGAACCTGAGGCGTAGCGTTGGCTTCATTGGAATTCGCGCTCGCGCCGTCAGCGTTCACGGCTTGCACCACGTAGAAGTAGGAAGTACCGTTGACTACGTTGCTGTCGGTGTACGCAGTAGATGTGCTCGTGCCCTCGACCGTGTACCCACTACCGCTCGTTGTGCTGCGCAGGACCTTGTAGCTATCTGCACCGCTGACCGAAGACCAGCTCAGGCTGACTTGCCCGTTGCCCGCTGCTGCAGCCACATCGCTCGGTGCTGCAGGTGGAGTAGGGACATGGACAGGGGCTTGCGGTGCAGCGCTTGCTTCATTGGAATTTACGCTCGTGCCGCTCGCGGTTACGGCTTGTACAACGTAAAAATAAGTCGTGCCGTTGCCGCCCGTGCTGTCGGTATACGATGCTGTCGGACTCGTACCGACTACCGTGTAATCGCTGCCGCTTTTTGTGCTGCGCAGGACGTTATAGCTAGTCGCAGCCGTGACTGGAGCCGTCCAGTTCAAGCTCACTTGTCCAGTTCCTGGTGTGGCTGTCAGGCTCGAGGGTATGGTGCTTGAATCAAAAAGGGTTCCAGCGCTATTTGTAATTTTGACTTGATCAAATTCTACGGTTACCGCAGCGGACCCAAGTCCTACATACACTTGATTGCCAATCGTGGAACTGGCATCCGACTTCGATGAAATCGAAGTGTAGGTAGTTCCGTCTACGGAATAGCTGGCCGTGTAAGTATCTGAGGCCTTGGTTAATTTGAGATAGAAAGAGGCAGATCCCGTGGTATCTACTTTATTCGAACTGCCGGTTGATGCCCCAAGTCTGTAATATCCATAAAAGGTATTCGATGGTGATGTACCTTGAAGCATCAGGGTCGAAAATGACGACGTATTAAAGGATGCTCCTGTCAGCGGAGCGGTTCCATTCATAACCATCAATGCGGCTCTGTTATTCGATGAACTGTTATTGCTTAAATCATGTACTCTTGCCGTCATTGTGAAATCACCGGTTACGGGCATATAGGCAAATAGTTCATTGTTGCCGGTAGATTGATATTTGCCTCCGGTAGCCGATAAGGTGAACTTCCCATTACTGAATGCTGCGCTAGGCGTGGTTACGGGAACATTCACTTCGTTCATCACGACACTTGAGAATGATCCCGGCAAACCACTCGCTGCATATGGCGTTGTGATCGCCTGGTTCGAATTTCCGCTTGTACCTGTTCCGTCCACAGCTTGAACCGCGTAATAGTAAGTTGTGCCGTTCCATACCGTACTGTCGGTATAGGACGCTGATGTGCTTGTGTCGATTTGCGTGTAGGTGGAGGTACTGCCCGTTGTGTTCCGCATAATTTTATAGCTCGTTGCACCATTCGCTGTCCAAGTCAAGTTCACTTGTGCGCTGCCTACAGCCGTTGCCGTCAAAGCTGACGGGGCGCTAGGTGCGGCAAAGGAAATTCCTGAATTAAACATACTGAGTATGAAAGTTAACAAAATGAAGCAAATCAATCCTTTTTGCAGCCATTTACGCCGAATCATCCGACACGCTCCTTCATTCATTAAGCATGGAGAGAAAGGTAGGGACCTTTCTCTCATGCTTCCAATTGTTATTATTCAATAACCAGGTTAGCGATAGTTGCCAGATCTTCAATATCAATCTGTCCGTTATGGTTGGTGTCCGCAAATTTCACAGAATCCCAGTCAGGACTTGCTGTCGTTTTGCCATAATTAGCTGCTACGATACCAAGGTCGCCGATGTTGACGATAGCATCTCCGTTGAGATCGCCTGGGATCACGTTCGCAATGACGGATGCAGTGAAGGTTTGAATCGCTTGATTCAATGTGTTCGCAGCGCTGTCTACTTGACCTTGCGTAGATTGGCTGTTCGCTGCTACACCTTGTGCCGTATTGATTGCTGCTAAAAGAGCCGCTTTAGCGCTGGCTGGATATTGGCCGACCAATGTGCCTTCAACAGCCGCATTGTACTGGGCTTGAGCGCTGTTGATCAGAGCTTGAAGTGCTGTTTTGTCTACATGCTGTACCTGGATCGCTTCATTAGCCAACGTGAATGGGATCGTGTGACCTAACGCGTCGGAAGCCGTAACAGCCGTTAGATTCAAATTGGCTGTTGAAGATTGCGCAAGCGACTGCGATGTCCAGTTTAGCTTAAATAAATCGCCATCTGTGTGAATAGCTCCGCTCGGTCCTTGACTTGCGGCAATAATACGAATTTGCCCTGGAATATCTGTTTTGGTAATCAGCACCTTGAACCCGGCGCGGAGTGATTCAGCCGAAACAAAGTTAAGCGCATTGGTGCTGAATGTTAACGTCGTGTCAATCGCGTAGACGTTGGTTGTAACATTGCCTAAGCCAATATTCGTGCTGAAAGCAGTTCCTGTAAGAACCGTATGCGGTCCCGTCAGTGTAGAGAAAGGTACGTCCGGCGGCGTCACGACTGGTGCTTGCGGCGTAGCGCTTGCTTGTACTGAGTTCGCGCTTGTAGCGACCGCATTCACCGCTTGCACCACGTAGTAGTGGGCAGTGCCATTGGCAGCCGTGCTGTCGGTGTACGAAACGGTTGGGCTCGTTGTTGTACCGACTTGCGTATAGGCGCTGCCGCTCGTTGTGCTGCGCAGAACGTTATAGCTTGCTGCACCGCTGACTGCCGTCCACGTCAGTGCTACTTGCGCATTGCCCGCCGTTGCCGTCAGGCCCGTCGGCGCGCTAGGCGCTTGAACCGGAGCTGCAGGCGTTGCGCTTGCTTGGGTAGATGCCGTGCTGGTGCCGGCCGTGTTCACTGCTTCCACTACATAGTAGTAGATGGTACCGTTGTTTAAACCGGTATTCGTGTACGATGCCGTCGTACTTGTACCGACTTGCGTATAGCCGCTGCCGTTTGTTGTGCTACGCAGAACGTTATAGCTTGCTGCACCGCTGACTGCCGTCCAAGTCAGTGCTACTTGCGCATTGCCCGCCGTTGCCGTCAGGCCCGTCGGCGCGCTAGGCGCTTGAATCGGTGTCGGTTCTGTTGAATTGCCCCCTACAGATACAAGTTGAGTTGTGTAATTTCTTATTTTAGTCATCAGTGGTGTATTAATGTTATACGATGCGTCATCGATCGAATTATCAAATTGCCAAGTAAAGTCTCCCTTATTTAGGCGTCCAGCTTTTGCCTTAACAATTTGTTCAACATTGCTTACGGCATCAATGTTAGCTGCATTTACCGCCGTATCGATCGTAGTATCAAAGTTATTATAAGCAGTTCCACCTTGTAATGTTTTGTATGAACTTGGAACCGTTTCATTTCTTGACGATGCTAGATATGCATCAAATGATGTTGCATTAGCCGGAGCTGTTCCTGCATCGGAATTTGCATAAATAAGACTATTAGGATTATCAATCGTATTATTGTAGGCTTTAATCATACCTCCTGTTTCACCGGAGAATGTGCCATTAGCAACACCATCTTTAATATCCGTACCTTGTAAAGAAATCATCATTGGATTATGAGCATTTCTCCAATAATTTGATTCTACAAAGATTGAACTTCCCGTTGTAGCGCCAACACCATATTTGGCGACTCCATCAAAGAAGTTATTATATACATGAATAGTTCCCTTTCTTACACGTGGATGACGAGAGTCCGAATGATCAAACCAGTTATGGTGGAAGGTTACAAAAAATTCAGATGATTCACTTAAACCGACTAGAGAAGATTTTCCGGCATCCCAGTAGTGATTGTACGCGATTGTGATATACGTCGATGCGCCTTTAAGGTCAGTTGAACCATCACCTTTTGCTTGGTCAGCATCTCCACCTGCAGTTCCATAGAAAATATCATTATTATGCAGCCAAACATTAGCATTACCTGTATCCATTGAAATGCCGTCGTCAGGGAATAGCATCACGCCAAAGTTTCTTACTTCTACATTACCGGCATATCTAAGCAGCATTCCCCATCCATACGCATAAGCATCTTCTCCGATGCCTTCTAACGTAACATTCATTTCCGTATAATCTGATTTGCCTTTTACTTCAAGATATCCACTGCTGTTAAGTTGTCCACTCATGTCAGCACTCGTAACTTTTCCAATAAATCTGATATCAAGTGGTGTTTTATCATAGGCTTTTTGTCTTAGTTGTAAAATCCCACCTATACCAACGCCTTGTGTTTTAGTACCGTTGCTGGAGGTTATTACATCAAGAGTTACTGTTTTTGCAGTCGCAGGTGTTACATAAATAACTTGAGCGCCACTCTTAAGTGTACCATCGTTATTATAAGCACCTGAACCCGTTTTCAATGGTGAATTTGGTGAAAAAGCAAATCCAGATCTGTCATGCTTCGCTACTGATAGTAACTCGGAAACAACACTTGTTCTTGAAGCATCTGGCAGTACTGCTTCAACTTTCATTACATAATCTCCAGCTGTAAGTCCTACAGCGTCAGCTCTCCAATATGTAGCGTATCTACGGATTAATTGAGTATCAATTTGTACATATTGAGAATCCGATGCACTTGCAGGTTTAACGTATACATTATAGCCCTGAGCATTACTTACAGGAGCCCATTCCACATAGGCTGTTTCAAACCAGCCCCCACTCCTGGATAATACAGGGCTACCAGTCGGTACAGCTGTAGGTGTGGCATTAGCAGAGGAGGAAATAGCGCTTTCTCCAGCCGCATTCACTGCGCTCACCACATAATAATAGGTAGAACCATTGGTCAGACCCGAATCCACGTAGCCTGTGGTGGTAAGTCCTGTAGCGAGATTAGCATAGGTTGAGCCATTATCTGTGCTGCGTTTGACATTGTAAGTGGCCGCTCCCGATACCAAGCTCCAAGATAAGGTGGCTGTTGCGTTTCCAGCGCTCGCCGTTAGCCCGGTTGGAGCTGTCAAAATTTGCGGCGGGGTAGGAGTAGCGCTCACTAAGGCTGAGCTTACGCTTTCACCGGCTGCGTTGACTGCAGATACGATGTAACCGTAAGTGCTGCCGTTCATCAAACCTGTATCTGTATAGCTGACAGTAGGGGATGGAACGGATACAGGGCTTCCATAAGTGACCCCACCGTCTGTAGTGCGTCTGACGTTATAGCTTGTCGCTAAGCTGACAGCTGTCCACTGCAAAGTAACTTGTTTGTCGCCTGCATTCGCAGTTACACCTGAAGGTATGCCAGGTTTTGGCAGAATAGGCGTGGCGGCAAGTTCATTGGAAGCCGGGCTAGTCAGATTGTTGCTATTTTTAGCCGTAACCACATAGTAGTAGGGGATTCCGTTCGTTACAGAGTTATCTGTATATGAGGTGCTTGTACTAGGTACTGTAGCAACATCCGTATCATAGGAGGCGCTAGTCGTACCACGTTTGATCGTGTAACTGCTCGCACCGCTAGCCGCACTCCAGTTCAACTGAACCTGTGCATTGCCTCCAGTTGCAGAGATTAAGCTAGGTGTACTTGGCGGAACGGTCGGATCAGATCCGAACAGGATCGTGCCGCTGGAATTCGTGATCAGTATATTATCAAATGTCGCCGAGGCTGCCGTAACGCCAAAGCCAACATTAATGGTGTCGCTGCCCGTTGTATCCAGAACATTACTTGTATCTGTCACAGTTGCGTAAGCGCTTCCAAAATTGTTGCCATCTGCAGAGGCATACATTGTATAGACATTACCTGTCTTGGATAATCTTAAAAATACAGGTGCAGTACCAGAAGTGGTTGAGGAAATGGATGTGCCAGCGCCCGTAATGCGATCGTAGGCAGAAACCGCCGTTCCAGTCGTTATAGCCGAAACAGATGGGGCCGTATTGGAAGCGCTGGTTGCACCTCGTTTAATCATTAACAAAGCTCGCTGCTGCGTGCTGCCTGACTGCCCGGTAAATTGCGAAACTCTAGCCGTTATTGTGAAATCTCCACTTATTGGTGTGTTTACAAAGTATGGCGTATCACCGCCATTACCATTGCTTTGAATTTTGCCGTTGGATCCAGACATCGTTAATTGATTAGTCGAGCTCGTGTAAGTTGCATTGGTATTACTAATAAAAGCAGTTTGATTCGACAGGAACGAACCATTCATCGCTACATCCGACCATCCAGATGGAAGGCCTGTTGCTGCTGCTAATGCGGACTCATTGAAAACTTGGGGCAAAAAATTCAAGAGTAGTGCAGTGGTTAAAGCCAGTCCCAAAACTTTGTTGAACAGGTTACGTTTTCTAATCACATTGCATGTTCCTTTCTAATGAAAATTATTTTATGAGGCTGTTAGGGCATCCATTTTTATTATTTGTTAGGTTTTGTTGGGCTCCAAAATAACAACTAACTAGATACAATTCGTATCAATTCATAGGCGCATTAACAAGACATAACTTGAAAATTTATACATATGTACACTTAGCACTCCTTTCGTGTCATTGGGGTAGTCATCCATATCCGTTAATATTGTAGAGACAAACTCATCGTAAACCAAAGAAGTGGATTACAGCTATAATCATTTGCTCATATCTTGTTGGTTATAAAGCGTATCAAGGGTTAGAGAGATGTAGATAGTCATTTAGAGGCAATGTTTGGAGGGGCGAATAATCATTTTTGTAGTAAATCCTCTGAAAAGGTGGGGGGGTGATAGTCACTTCTTGGTTGGTCCTTTGATCGCTGTCTTTGCAACAGTCGGACAATATTTCGCAATTTTTACCATCAATTTCTGCGTATATGCAGGCGAATATTTAAATCCACTCTCCAACCAGTGGAATATGAGCCCTAACAGCGCGCGACAAGAGAGTAGGGAACAAATCATCGTCTGAAATGAACCTGCAATATGCCAAGTTTAGCCTGAATCATTCATAATGTGAACAAATGATTATAGCGGTAATAAGCGTGCTACTAGTATAATCTGAGTATATTTTTTTAAAAAAAGTATAGGAGGTTGAGAGACTAGATGATGATGAAAGCGCTTCGAATTATGTTGTGTCTGCTGTTTCTTTCTTCCTACGTACCGCTTATCGGTGTGTCTGAAATCCAGGCGGCGGCAGCGCCGGTTACATCTCTTGTCAATGATAATTTTGAAGGCAGTACGTTAGGCGTATTACCTGTAGGGTATACCCCGCCTTTTGGCAGCGGTGTGATTACTGCTTTTACAGCTACGAACAATTCTACGGTAATTAATAGTAGTAATCTTAGAAATAGCTATGGACAAACATCGACTACTTTAGTCGGAAACACAACCAATGTATTATGGATCAGTGACGGCGCTGGCAGAGGTGGTTTCAATAAAGCCTTCACGCCAGTAACCGCAGCGAGCGGTAAAGGGATGACTGCGCAGATCGATTTTATGGAAGGCGCTATGGTAAGCGACTCATACGTTTTGGAATTGCTAGACAGTAATAAGAAAATAGCGCTTTCCTTAAAGGCCGATTACGCTTTTCCGGATCCTCTAACAGGCGGCACACAAAAATTCCAGGCGAAAACCTGGTATACGGTGAAGTACGTTGCCGATGTAAAAGCCAATACGGCAGATCTTTATATTAATGGCATATTCTCCGGTAATTTCAAATTCGCCAGTCCGGTTACAGATATTGCGTCTATCAATTTTAGAATGGCGGGTACGTCGACAGGGAATGCGTATGTGGACAACATCATCATTTCTCAACAGGAAGCGGTGACACCACAGAACTTGACAACCGAAGGCGCAAACCGCAGGGTTGAGCTTAGCTGGGATGCAACAAGCGGTACAGATACTTATAAAGTGTATCGCAGTGAATCCCCTGATGGCATCTATGAAAAGCTTGCAGAAGGTGTGTCGTCAAACAGCTACACGGATACTGCCGGTCTGACTAACGATAAATACTACTATTATAAGGTGACATCGGTGAACTCGTCCGGTGAAAGTGAGTATTCGTATTATGCGTCTGGCTATCCTAATAACGTGGAACCCCCTTCAGACGAGATTACAGGTCTTAACGCCATTGTCAGAAACGGGCAGCTTACAGTCGCCTGGAATCCTGTTAATAAAGCGACCTTCTATATGCTTGAGAGAAGCACAACACCGGAAGGACCTTTTGTCCCATTATTGACGAACGGGAAACTCAAGCTTTCCAGCACTTCCTATCTGGATAGTAACTTGCGGTCGGATACGGCGTATTATTACAGACTTTCAGCCGGGAATGTCGGCGGTCTGGGTCAGCCCAAACTGCTCGAAAAGGTATCCCCTGCAGCACCGTTAGGTGCACCGACGCTATTGAGCATCGAGCCTGGAAATAACCAAAATCAGCTAAACTGGACTTCAGTAACGAAGGCATCGTCATACAGCGTAAAAAGAAGTTTGGTAAACGGTGGACCTTACATAGCTCTAGCTAATGTTAATGGAACCGGTTACTTAGATACCACAGCGGAGAATGGCAAGACTTATTATTATGTAGTTGCTGCAGTGAATGATAGGCAAGAAAGCATGATTTCAAATCAATTAAAAGCGAAGCCATATGCTCCGGTTAATGGTGCACCAGCTAAACCGACAAGCTTCCAAGCAGTCGTAAACGAAGGCAGCGTAAGCCTTTCCTGGAATACGGTAATTGGCGCTTCTTCTTACAATGTAAAGAGAGCTATTTCTGCTGACGGGCCATATACGGTCATCTCTTCAACTTACGGTGCCACATTTGGCGATTCGAGCGTGACAAACGGGATCACTTATTATTATGTTGTTTCTGCTGTAAATTCGAACGGCGAAAGCCCTGATACGGATGAACTTGTTGTTCTTCCGGCGGCTGTGTTGACGGTTGATAAGAATGTAACGGCAGATGGAGTAAAAGTATTCAATACGATTCAAAGTGCTATTAATCAGGTTCCGACAAATAACACAACAAGAATGATCATTAATATCGCTTCAGGTACCTATACCGAAAAGGTTAAGGTTGATCGTCCTTATGTAAGTCTTGTCGGCGCGGGCATGGATAAAACAACCATTATGTTTGGCGATTACGCAGGGACAGCGGTTACACAGGGCAAGCCCGGTCACACAGGTAACACATTCCTAAGCCAGACGGTGGATGTAACGGCAGACTTCTTTAACGCTTCCAATTTGACAATCGAGAACAGCGCCGGACAGCGCAATGAAGTGGCACAAGCGGTAGCTCTGTCACTCAAAAGCGATATGGCCGTATTGGAATCTGTAAGATTGAAAGGCTTTCAGGATACGCTGTACAACGGCTTAAATGCCAAAAGTCAGGGACGCCATTATTTTCACAATAGCATTATTGAAGGAGACGTCGATTTCATCTTTGGTGAAGCTCCCGCTGTCGTTATGGACAATGTGAAATTAGTGCTTGTAAGCAATGTCCCGACTGGCGCGAGTGCAGGAGGACATATTACAGCAGGAGCGCAGAAAAATACGACGGACAAGGGATATGTTTTTATTAATTCTCAAGTGGTCGATGGCCCATCTGCACAAGGGATCTACGATTTGGGTCGCGCTTGGAAGGATTACGCAAGAGTTACATTTATCAACACTGTTATCGATTCGAAGAAATTCCTTCCAGAGGGTTGGGCGGCTTCATGTGCGGGTTCCTGTATAACTAGCTATTTTTCGGAATATAACAGCTATGGATACGGAGCGAATGCAACCGCACGTCAAATTTCCACCCAGCTCACGGGACAGGAAGCAAGTTTGACGATTCCGCAAATTTTAGGTGGCTGGGATCCATCCATTCCGGTTATCATGCCGAAAGTAAACTATGCCCCAGCAGTAGTGGTTACATCCTCTAACTTTGATAAGAGCCCAGCGAATCAGGCGGATATTAACGTAAGCGTCAGGAGCAACGGATTTGCGATGACGAATATCACGAATGGCACAGGAGTTCTTGGATCGTTGGACTACACCGTTACTGGCAGTGTATATACACTCAAGAAAGATTACCTTTCCCGACTACCTGTGGGATCAACGACACTGGGCTTTAACTTCGGAGACATTGCCGTGCCATTGATTGTAAATGTGGTCGATAGCGGGGAGAACGACATTGGCAGACAGGTACTGACGCCTAATGACGGATGGGGAGCCCATACTACAGGAACAACCGGCGGATCGAGGGCTAATCCGGAACAAATTTTCATCGTGAGCAAGCGCAGTGACCTAGTGAAAGCATTGGCAAGCGGCACTATGCCGAAGATGATCTACATAAACGGCACGATAGATATGAATGTGGATCAAAATGACAACCCGATAGGTATGGAATTCTACAAAGATCCGCTTTATGATTTTGACGCTTATTTACAGACATACGACCCGGCCGTTTGGGGTAAAACATTGCCTGGCGGCGCTTTGGAAGAGGCACGTGTAAGATCGGCAAGCAATCAGAGCAAACAAATCAAAGTTAATGTCGGTTCAAATACGACGATCGTCGGTTTGCCTGGCACCAATGCGAAGATTCTCGGCGGCAATCTTAACGTAGAGAATGTGGATAATGTCATTATCCGGAACATCGAATTCCGGAACACATTCGATTATTTCCCGCAGTGGGATCCGACGGATGGCGATTTGGGCAATTGGAACTCCGCTTATGACAGCATCTCGGTTAAAGGCTCCACTCATGTTTGGATCGACCACAATACATTTAGTGACTTAGGTGGCCTTGATGATCCGAACCATAAATATTTTGGACGCAAGTATCAACAGCACGACGGTGCCGTCGATCTTACGAATGCCTCCGACATGATTACCGTATCTTATAACTACTTCCATGATCATGACAAGACGACGCTTGTAGGTGGAAGCGATAGCTTTAGCGGGGATGCCGGTAAGGAAAGAATTACTTTCCATCATAACGTTTATCGGAACGTAGGTCAGCGTGCACCACGAGTACGTTACGGTCAGGTTCATGTGTACAACAACTATTACGAAGGAACAGTAAACCATCCGAATAATCCATTCCTCTATGCAATAGGGGTAGGATTCCAATCGCAGGTGTATGCTGAAAATAACTATTTTGCGAATGATGCGGGATCATTGCCTTCATCCCTGATTCAAGTAGCCGGCGGGACTGAATTCACTGACAAAGGCTCCGTATTGAATGGCGAAAAGATTGAAATTGCCAAGAGCAGTGGTACTTTGCAGCCTGTAAATTGGATACCTAGGCTTTACACTTATACGGATCAATCGGCAAATGTTCCAGCTATCGTTATGAATCAAGCAGGTGCAGAAAATACGCAAACGGGTGACACCTTTGCACCGCTGTGGAACACTGGCAATTTGACCGCAACCAATGTAACGAAAACCAGTTTGACCTTAAACTGGGGTGCAGCAGCTGATAACATCGGAGTGGCTGGTTATAGGGTTTATATGGTGAGCGATACTGTTGTTACGGAAATCGCTGTATTGGGTAACATTACAACTTACAATGTTGCGAATTTGAAAAAAGATACGAATTACAAGTTTATGATCCGAGCAGTAGACGCAGCTGGAAACCTGAGTCTCTCCGGTCCTAGTGTTACGATTAAAACGGATCACGATAACAGGGACAACAATAATCCAAGTGCCCAAAATAAGGGCAGCTAAACTTGAAGTGCACTCCTTAAAATAGACATTGGAAAACCTTCTGGTTTATCCGATGAACTATAAGGGGTGCATTTTTTTAAAAGTTGGAGCATGGGGAACTGAAATATTTAAGAATGAGTAACCGGCAGTATAATGGAATATTTTACCTTAAAACTATAAAGGAAGATGGGTTTGGAGCCGATCCAGGAGCAGAAGAAACATTTATTACGAATTTAGTTCAGAGATTTGCTTCTTATGAAGAGGCAAGGAATGAATATAAAGTGGAATCATTAGTATCATAAATCTTCAACAGTGACGTTTTTCTGACCTATGCAGCCAATTTAAAGATTACAAGTGGGGTTATCGAGTGATAAGACTAGTTATGGACACAAATGAATCATTGAGCTAACGGGTAACTATAGTTGAACAGATCCAGGGAGCAGATTGCCGCGGCAGCTGCTCCTTTTTTTCATTAAGCTAAAGGGCAGTATAGCACAGTGTTAGTGCATAATTTGAGGAGCCATTAATAAAAGTTGAACGTTCCATAGGTATAAGCCGTGCCTCCAAATGGATGGTTATGCATAAAGTGACAGGGCAACCAACCATCCAAGAGGGGAAGCGAATAACATGGTTTGTAAAAAGTTTTGTGTTCCTGTGACCACTAATCTAACACTTCGACAACGTCTTAGAAATTTTATTGGAAGACCAGGTGTGGAGGTAGTCCACAAGACCAGAGGAAAATTTCTGGGTGTCATTAGGTCGGTGGGAAATACATTCTTGGTAATGACGCTTGGTGAAACTACAAGGCGCGTTAGACTGAGAATTTCAAATATTATTGATTATAATTTGCAGGAACTTGATGTTGCCATTGCGCAAAAAGTTATAAACCGACTCGCAATTGTATTCGCTAGCGTTGCAATCAGAACAGCTGTATTCGTTAGTGTAGGTAAAGATTTCGTTGAAATAATACGGATAGATTCGGAGGACCAACCACAATTTACCGCCTATATAAGGGAAATTATCCCGTGCGATCAAGTGAACGGGATTGAGTGTATATTTAATAAATGCTTTGTCAACAAAAAGCGCTCAACCAAGTGTAATTGCAAATAAATACATTTACTTCGCTCAACTAACGGGACACGATAGTTCAATAACGAAAGGGCTGCCGAACGGCGGTCCTTTTCTATGATAATGAGCAGTAGAGTTTCGATTTATGAATTATGGAAAAAATATTAGAATGGAATATTACAGCTAACTTGGAGGTGGAGGTTTGACCTTACGGCTGATTGGTGCCATTATTTGCTGGATTATCGCTTTCGTTTTTCTTACATTAGGCATAATAGTTGTTAAAAGTGAAAAACGCAAAATAGATACTATTGCCGAAAAATTAGAATTACGCGATATTGAAGGTGTTGCCGATTCGTTTTTTGTATGGATAATCTTTTTTGTCATTAATTCAATTGGTGCGATATTAAAAGCATTACCTTGGTGGTTAGTTAAAGTTATTTATATACTTCTCGGTATCGGGTTTGTGTTTTTAGGTATTAAGTGTATGGGCTGGTCAATTTAACTATTGGAAAAACTTATAGAGCGAAAAGAAAAGGAACAAAGTGCAGCAGTGATTTCAAATTTCGTAGCCTTTCTACGCTAACGGTGAACGTTTGTTTAATACACAGCAATGGGAGGCTGCCAGATCGGCAGCCTTTCGCACACCTATCGGGCAGTTTAGCTTAGTATTTTACAAAACATTTTCTGTTCTTACAGTGTCTAACTAGTATAAAGGGGGATAGATTATGACACTTTGGGGATTACCATTTGTATTAGTTACATCATTTCTAGCAGGGCTAATTACATATTTTCTTTCCGCCCTTTTCTTTCTTAAAAGAAAATCAATGAAAGTGAAACTTATAAGAGGCATATTCGCTATTATTGTATCTTTTTTATTCTTCTTATTGTATTTGAACAATCTTGCTAACATTGACTAAGCGAGGAACGATAGTGAACTAACATGCCATAGCGGCAGCTCTATTCTGTGCGTTAAAGTAACGGGCTGGTTAGCTTGGAAATTTCTTGAATTATATAAGTAGTTCGTATACACTTCGAGGTGACATTATAGCACTCGGAAATCCTTTATCGGGAGGAATCAGCATGCAACTAGCGAACTATCCATTTGTTAATTTTTCTTTTCAAAGTTTATGTGATTGGCAGAACCGCGAACTCGCTGAAATGGTTATTCATAGGATTATTAATGCCAACGATGATTACACTCCGCAGGTCTACTCGAGATTTGAGCCGGTAAAGGAGAAAATCGATAACGAAAACGTGGAACCTATTACCAGCTTGTGGCTAAATGAAGAGATAAACCGAAACCTTCCGTCTTTCGCTCCTCCTGTAAGAGCAGGGCTTCTTATGCTCAGAAGAAAGAAAAATCCTAAAGCCGAGTATATGCTCTCTTGGGAAAAAAACAATAGGGTAGGGTTTAATTCAATGAATTTGTCGGTTGAGGTCAACCATCTTCAAGATATTGAAAAGCAACAAAGTTTTTTTGATTTATGCTGGACTGTAGCAAGAATATTACAACCTGTACGAGGACATGTTATTAACCAATCCATCCCGTATATTCCAGAGCCACTTGCACCGCAAATCATTCATCCCGAACTTCATTGGATCAACTTGTTTGGTAGACCGTATATAGATTTATTCGGAAAAGAGAAGTTGCTTTCAGCTCCATGTTATAAAACTAAGGAAATCACTGAAGGCTTAATTGTTCTTCAATTAACCGATAACCTCTTTGAGCCGATCCCTGACGAAGTACGTGTTTCTATAAAGAAATATTTATTTGAAAAAGCTTTCGTAGAATGTGGTAAGACGTACAGAGATTATTTAAATAAAGATAATATAGTCCCAAATTTCGACTACACACAAGTGTTGTTTGATCATACTCAACCGATCATTATCGGATAAAATTACTTTAACGATGTAAACAGTAGATAATCTCATTCCGCGATACCATTAACCTAACGGAGAACGATAGTTCAAAGCAGTATATTGAAATCAATTCACGAATGTTGCGGAGGGTTCCGAATGGACATTGAATGGATTAATGAGAATTACAAGGAAGCTAGTAAAATATTTGACTCTACTCGGGAAGCTTATGAATGGGCAGATTCACTACTTCCTGACTTTGCAGGAGGTCATAAAGTTAACATTGGCTATGCAACTCCAGATGATAAGGTTTACACATATTTAGTCGAGCACCTTCCAAAATGGGCACGCTATAACAATATAAGAATTAATGTTAATACTTCTTTAGATTTAGTGGATGGAAAGTTGATTCATAAGATTTGGATAACCCCGTGTGACGAGTAATCAATAAATTACTTTTGAAGTTCCATACGGTTAAGCTAACGTAAGAACGATAGCGGAACAGCGGTTGCTTCGGCAGCCGTTTTTGTTTTCCCCGCTAACGGGCAGGATAGTTGAATAATGACATGGAGAGAAACATGAAATTTACCAAATTAATGTTTTAACCATGAACACACGTAGTATAACAGCTTTTATTTTTTCAATCATTGGATTATTTTTTAGTTTAAGTTTTCAGTCTTTTGCAATTTATCATAAAGATGGAACAAATGAATTAGAATGGTTCTGGCTTGGAGCCATTTTATCCTACTTGTTCACTCTGCTATCTCTTTTTCTTATTTATAAAAATGTAAAGAAAATCATTTTAGATTATGGTTTGATAATATTAAGTTCATTTTTTATGTTTGCAACATTATTTTGACGACGATAATCCTTATACTTTGGCATGCAGGATTTTAAGCTAACGGATACGATAATGGAATTTTTGAAGCTACCTCATTGTGGCTTTTTTCGTTTGACAAATAATGCGAATACACGCGAAAATCAAAGAAAATGACTGGGAAGTTCGTTGCTGTACTCATACTGCGTTTTATCCGAAAACAACAGGTTCAACTGCCAGTCAAAACTGCCGAGTACAATTTTTTAAAACAGGCAGTTATGTTAGAACAAGGTCTCGTCCTCTCTCATACACTGTGTTGTATGAAAATTAATATTTAGAGGTGAGAAATTGTGCCAATTAAGTGTCCCCCCCTTACAAAAATGACTTTGTTACAAAGACTTAGATTGCATGTTGGAAAACGTATCGAAGTTGCTGCAAGCAAGTTTGCATTGGAACCAACCCCTATTGTTTCCATTTGTAGAAGTGGTTTTATAAATTTGGGTGAAGATCTATTTCCGCCAAATTCTTTGAATAGCATGCGTTTGCTTGATATCAAAAAAACAAACCAATCCTTGTTTCCTTTTAGAGTCGATGTGATAACTTCATTTAAATCTGTTAATACTTTCCGAAATGTTAATGTTGTTCGTGTCGGAATAGATTTTATTGAACTGCAGGGCTTCAACCCTGTGGCGAGGTTTATAATTCCAAAAAATAAGGTTCAGCGAATAGAGAGAGCAATAATCTAAAACGTCCGTTCAACTAACGGAGAACTTTAGTTGAATAAACACCTAGGACGAGGCTGCCGGCATGAAGGGCAGCCTTTGCTCACCTAACGGGCAGATTAACGCAATGTGCAACTTTAAACTTGTACATTGTGTCCCCTTATATAGGAGATGGATGTGTATGAACAAATTGTTTACCCAAATCATTCAATTCTGTAATCGCCTGCTTGACTATAAATTCGAGGATAATGTTAGCCTCCAAATGAATAAGATGTTTGTTCTTACCAAGGAGGGATTATGAGTGCTAA
The DNA here is from genome assembly GCF_059692215.1 of Paenibacillus sp. J22P51. NCBI lineage: Bacteria > Bacillati > Bacillota > Bacilli > Caryophanales > Paenibacillaceae > Paenibacillus > Paenibacillus sp. J22P51. Next base: position 767,842 of record NZ_JCAUAZ010000002.1, read on the forward strand.
AAAGAAGAAAAATTGCTCTGAAGGTAATTCTAGCGCTCAGCTTGTTTGTATTACTTCTGGTGTATTGGTTTCCACGTACATTTGAGAGCATAATTGGAGATGAAATTATAGCTATTGAAGGAAGACATAATGGCTCGGGGTTGTATTATAAAACAGAGGATCGCGAGCTGATTAATAAATTTATTGAAGCCACGCAGCAAATGAGATTTCACTATACAATGAACTATCTACCAACGGTAGGGAGTTCAAGTTGGAGGCTCACCACCAAAAACGGAAAGCAAGTCAATTTCTCACAACCGTTAACCAGCATTTTCACTATCAATGGTGTTCGGTACAAAGTTTATAGCTACGAAGAAGGAAAAATGAAAGAATTTTACACCGCTTTTTTGACAGAAGCCAATGTAATTAAAGGAAGATAAGGATATAGGACAATCCATTATGCTAACGGGCAGGATAACGGAGTTGCTTGTTACATAAAGAGGGAAATGAATATATATTATTGAATATGAAATACCGTTGGTTAATTTACTTTAGGAGAATGCCATTATGATTCATAATTTGTATGAGACTCATATTCAAGTGAAAGATCTGAAAACATCTATCGATTTCTATAAGAACCTTGGCTTAGAGCTATCACTTTTAATTGAAGAACGCAAAGTCGCATTTTTCTACATTGGCAAAGAAAAGCAATTATTAGGTATATGGGAAGTTCCGAAAGGAAATGAAGTAAGAAAACGGCATTTTGCCTTTGGAACAGACCTAGAAAATTTATCCAATTCTTTCAAATGGCTTAAAGAAAGAGGAATTGAACCAATACAATCATTTGGTAAGGAACCAATTGAACCCATTGTACATACTTGGATGCCTGCAGCGGCAGTTTATTTTTATGACCCAGATGGAAATGAGTTAGAATTTATTGCTTGGTTAAAAGATAGCCCACAAGAAATCGGTTATGTGCCTTATTTAAGCGAATGGCTTGACTTGAATAGAGAAGGCAAGATAGTTTAAGCGAGTCACGATTATGTAAAATATTAAGGTGTTTGCGAAGTTCACAAATAGAACGTTATCTGAAAGAGCGAAGCGAATAATATTTTAAGGAGCATACTTATGAAGATTCAAGAAATTAAGTTACTTTCGAACAACTTGCATAACGTAATAGATTTTTATAATAGAATTTTTGAGCTTCCAATAATTGAACATTCTACAGATAAGGTTTCTTTTCAAATTGGTTCATCAAATTTAGTGTTTGAACTAAGCGAAGAAGTTACTAATCCATATTACCATTTTGCATTCAATATTACGGAAAGCAAAATGGACTTAGCAATCAGTTGGTTAAAGGCTAAAGGAATCAAAATTAATTTAATTAATGAGGAAGAAGTCGATTTTTCAGAATCATGGAATTCTCATTCTATATATTTTTATGACTCCGCTGGAAACATTGTAGAATTTATTGCACGGCACAACGTCAAGAATATATTAGGTCATGAATTCTCATATGAAGACCTCTTAAACATAAGTGAAATTGGAATGCCTGCACAGGATGTGATAAACCTGTCTGGATATTTAATGGAACAATACAAAGAACAAATATTTATTTCTGGTAACTCTATGTTCACTCCCATTGGAAATGAAGAAGGGTTATTAATACTTTCATCCTTAAATCGAAACTGGTTAGGATCGGACAAAAAAGTTGAAATCTTCCCGTTAGAGATTTTCATTACAAACGGAAGGGAAGAAACAATACTTGTTCCAAATCACCCTTATATTATTTCAACAAAATAAAGACTCTGAGGTAACTCAATGCTTCTTCAGATAACACCATATTCACGCTTCGGGCCATTCGTCACTTGGTTCGATTCGATGTTCATTACGCTAACGAGAAACATTAGCTGAATAAAGACAGTAAATCAAAGCAGGTGCCGTGGCGACCTGCTTTGTTTATTGAGGTATCGGGCAGGATACCACGACAAACCATGGAATTAAAACGATAGATAACGCAAGTGATTCAACCATTAAGGAAAGATGGTCATTTGGATGAAATTAATGTGTGTGAGTGTGGTCATACACCAAAAGATAAAGAAAGAGCATGTATGGAAATTCGTATGTTATCATCGATATTGAATAAAAAAGTGCATCATTACAATCAGCTAAGGGAGAGAAATAGAAACGTTTCAAATCGGGAGGATAAAATTTTGTAGTGGTTAGAGCTCTTCATGTAAATTAAGCTAACGGGATAGTTTGTTCAATAAGAAATCAAGACGAGGCTGCCGGCATGAATCGGCAGCCTCGTTAAAGTAACGGGCAGGATAGTTACAATAAATGGAAGGAGAAATTAAGTGCATGTTGAATTGTTAATTAACTCAACTCAACTTGTAAGGGAGACGAATGAGCAATGATTATGACACCAACTTTAGTTGAATTTTCTGAACGCATGTTTGGCCAGCTTTGTTTAATAGGATAAACGAAGTTAAAGACAGGTCAAATCAAATTGAAACCATTGGATTAATCAAAAGAAACGAACATGGCTATCTAGCAGGGGATGAAACTTCAATACAAAGTGAAGTACCTGAAGGAATGTATTCCTACAAAATTCCAGCAGGCAAGTATGCAACAATTACGCACAGAGGACCTCTAGGCAAGATTAATGAAACGTTTGAAGGACTCATTAATTGGCTTGGTACAAACAATTACGAGCAGTTTGATGTTATTTGTTTTGAGGTTTACGACCATAGATATAAAGGTGAGGAAAGTGAAAGTGAATTTGATATGTTTATTCAAATTAAAGCCGTTGCTTAGGATTCATTAAGCTATCGGAGTAACTATAGCTTAATAAATAAAAAAGACGCATGGAGTGCAGACAAAGGCAAGACGGAATATGTCTGTAAATCAATTCGAATGAATGAAAGAGATGACGAGTTCTTTGATGTTGAATTATCTAAATGTAATAACTTCAAGGAAGATGAACAACTGAGGTTAATATCATTTAGAAAAGAGATATTATAGTAGATGTTTAGAAGAACGCATTAGCGTACGTTAGTTGAGAATTAAGGGGAGTTGTTTGCCACGATCAGCAACAGCTCTTTTTTCATTAGGCCTTGTTAAAGTTAGTTGTTGATAATTGGATTATCAGAACAGATGTTTTAAAATAGTGAAATCATTATATCTTAAAGTTTTAAATAAGGGGTGATTATGTGGAAGTTTTCGGAATTATGGGGTTCATATTCGGACTTGTTGCTTTTACGAATGCATTGACCTGTATTAAAAAAGTAAAAGAACTTGAAAAGAGAATTGATGATTTAGAGGGAAAATCGTGAACAATGTCTCAAGCAAACGGGTGCTTTGATTGAATAAGACTATATTACAAAATAGATCTCCCAGACAAATGGTAGTTCTATTTTTTTTCACTTACTATCAACATTAAAATTTAACAGAGCCTTTCATTAAAGTAATGGGCAGGATAATTTTGACTGGCTTACCAACTGCGGAAGGTATCTGGGCAGCCTGAGGATTAAAAAATGAGCGAACACTTTTGCAGGAGTATAGTCCCAGATGTAGAAATACTCATTTACTTAGCGAATAAGAAAGTAGGGACTAGATGGAACGGGCAGTTAATGTTAATTCGAATGTGGTAAATCAACCGGGATCTTCCGATTCATATTTTGACGGAGGGCTATTGCAGTACATTGGATGGAGCATTTTAGGCTGGGCAGTTACTCTTTGTACATTGGGTATTTGTTTCCCATGGAGCATTACGATGATCCTGAAGTGGAAGGCACGGCATACTGTAATTGAAGGTCGTCGTCTAGAGTTTCATGGCACTGCAATTGGATTATTTGGTCTCTGGATCAAATGGCTTTTATTAGGCATTATTACACTAGGCATCTACTTCTTCTGGGTAGTTATTTCCATCGAAAAGTGGAAGGCAAAACATACCTGTTTCGCAAATTAAGTAACAGGCTGCCAGCATTGAACGGCAGCCTTCTCAGCTAACGGGCAGGATAATGAAGTCCATCCATATTATGGTATTATGGAGTTGTGAAGAGAAAGGAAGGGTAACGATGATTATGACACAAAAAGAAATGCTGTTCATTGTGTAATCACAACTTGCTATTGACTTGAATTGCTCACTCAATCGTTGACCTGAACGGCGAAAATGACAGCATTATTTTTGTTGAAGCTAAAGAAAATCCTGGATGCAGACCATTTCCGAGGAAGGCACGTTATTTCGAAATCCTGTCTATGGGAACGATTAAGCGAGAAGAAGTGGTCAGTTTATTTGATATTACAAGATTCAATGAAGCTATTATATATGATACGAATCTTCCCTGGCAGACTGATTAAAAGCCGACTGGACCTTAATGGTCTGGCGGTTTTTTTTAGTTTTAATAGTTTTAAAACCTAACAATTTATTCCATTGTAAAATGGTTTCTGTGTTGTCATCAGAAACAACCAAATTTACTAGTTTGACGCGTTTCTCCGAACCTTACTATATATGAATAGTCAAAGGCATATTATTAGGGAGTTACTAATCTATTACCCATTAAGTCCAAACAAATATGATAGGAATACGTATTATGAATTAATGGGAGGTGTTGGGATTTTGAGTAAACTTGCTCAGTTAATGGATGTAATAATAGCCGTGGGTATTACTTATATAAAGAAAATTGAAATCGAGTATTTTAACGGTGTCGAATACAAATTGAAATTCGATGAAGACGATGACTCAACTGAAAGAGAAGCCGAACTTGAGGATTTTTTAGTAGTCATTGATTGGTGTCAGGTCGAGGAAATTGAAATTGAACTGTACAATGGAGGGGAAATTAAAATCGAATTTCCTGATTGTTGTATAGGTACAACAGGAGCAACAGGAGCAACAGGAGTTACAGGAGCAACAGGAGCAACAGGAGCAACAGGAGCAACAGGAGTTACAGGAGCAACAGGAGCAACAGGAGCAACAGGAGCAACAGGAGCAACAGGAGTTACAGGTGTTACGGGAGCAGCAGGAACAACAGGAGCAACAGGTGACACGGGAGCAACGGGAGCAACAGGAGCAACAGGAGTTACGGGAGCAACAGGAGCAACAGGAGCAACAGGAGTTACAGGGGTTACAGGTGTTACGGGAGCAGCAGGAACAACAGGAGCAACAGGAGCAACAGGAGCAACAGGTGTTACAGGAGCAACAGGTGACACGGGAGCAACGGGAGCAACAGGAGCAACAGGCGTTACGGGAGCAACAGGAGCAACAGGAGCAACAGGAGTTACAGGAGTTACAGGAGTTACAGGTGTTACGGGAACAACAGGAGCAACAGGAGCAACAGGTGACACGGGAGCAACGGGAGCAACAGGAGCAACAGGTGAAACAGGAGCAACAGGAGCAACAGGAGCAACAGGAGCAACAGGAGTTACAGGAGTTACAGGTGTTACAGGTGTTACGGGAGCAGCAGGAACAACAGGAGCAACAGGTGACACGGGAGCAACGGGAGCAACAGGAGCAACAGGTGAAACAGGAGCAACAGGAGCAACAGGTGAAACAGGAGCAACAGGAGCAACAGGAGCAACAGGAGCAACAGGAGCAACAGGACCGGCTGGTCCTACTATTCCTACTTCCGTTAATCGAATTTATGTGACAAACCAATTAAGCGACGTTGTCTCCGTTATTAACGGATTTACAAATAGCGTCATTGCAATCATTCCAGTAGGATCACAGCCGATTGGTGTCGCTGTGATTCCTAATACTAACCGTATTTACGTAACAAACACTAGCAGCAACACTGTCTCCGTTATTAACGGGGCTACGAATGCGGTAATAGCTACGATTCCGGTAGGAAGTATTCCATTGGGTGTCGCTGTCAATCCTATCACGAACCGTATTTACGTAGCGAACCAAAACAGCAACACTGTCTCCGTTATTAACGGGGCTACGAATGCGGTAATAGCTACGATTCCGGTAGGAATTAATCCATTTGGTGTCGCTGTCAATCCTATCACGAACCGTATTTACGTAGCGAACCAAAGCAGCAACACTGTCTCCGTTATTGATGGGGTTACGAATACGGTTATAGCTTCTCCAGGTGTGGGATCAGTCCCAATCGATGTTGCTGTCAATCCTTTAACAAACGCGATTTACGTGGCAAACGTCAGCGGTAACACTGTCTCCGTTATTAACGGAATAACAAATACGGTTGTAACTACTGTTGGAGTAGGACCAAGCCCATTTCATGTCGATGCCAATCCTAATACGAACCGTATTTACGTAGCGAACCAAAGCAGCAACACTGTCTCCGTTATTGATGGGGTTACGCATACGGTTATAGCTTCTCCAGGTGTGGGATCAAACCCACTCGGTGTTGCTGTCAATCCTTTAACAAACGCGATTTACGTTACGAACTTTAACAGCAGCAATGTCTCTGTCATTAACGGAATAACAAATACGGTTGTAGCTGTTTTTGGAGTAGGTGCAAATCCAAGAGGTGTCGCTGTGAATCCTTAATCTTAATATCATCTGATGGGTAATCTGCATTTCGCTTTTGCTCACCGCTGCAAAGCTCCTGCCACTCATTAGAGTGGCTTTTTACTTATTAATTGACCGTTACTGTCCTCAGTATTGGTAAAGTTTTGTATGATAATTAATCAACAAGTTCCAACCTTCTCTTGAAATCATTGCTTCTTGTAAGTATCTTCCATAACTAGGGGGATGCGCTACCCTCTCCCTTGCATGGGGGTACGAGTGGGTACGGCTACCATTAACACGGCACACGGATGCGCACATGCACACAAGGGCGTTTCACTGTGCGGGTGTCCGTACCCTTTCAATAAATTAATAAATAAGTATTTTAGTATATCGAAAGTTCCTTACCAACCAGAGTTGACTAAAGTACAAAAATACAAATTAATAAAGGCTAATCCAAACATACCCAAAATCATTTTTGATGTGGTCTAACCCCTGTTAACCATTCAACTAACGGATAACGTTAGTTCAATAACAACCAGAGAAGGCAGCCGACCTAGTGATCGGTTGCCTTTTCTGAACTAACGGGCAGTTTAGTTCCAATATATGGTATAATAAAGATAAGAACTTTAAAGAGATGAAATTGTAATGTATGTAATTCAGGAGGCTGAGCCAATGAATAAAGCGGAAGCCAAAAAAATATTCATTGTGACTATTTTTATTGGCATTGTTTTTTCTACAATTGCTATGTTAATAAAATATCCAACTAACTTAGATTCGGTAAATGAATCAACACTCAGCATTTATACCCAATATGGAGAATTTAGACGTTCAACCATTGAAGAATATTATCATGTTAATGCTATTGCCCGTAGTAAAAAGGAATTAAATTCACAAACAGAAGTATTATTTCTTGACTTTGGAACTTTCGTAAAAGAAAAGAAATAGTAATGTTACTATTTGCATTGTGACTTAATAACTTTAGGGATTCAGCTAACGGGAAACTATAGCGCAGGAGCTGCATTGAAGCAGCTCTTTTTTCATTTCATCATTCAAGTAACGAGCAGGTTAGTTCCAATATGTGTTAATATAGTTTATGTAAGACCAATAAATTAACACGGGCTAACCCAAGTGATTTGTATTAGTTTAACCCACGAATTTTTCCATCTAAGCAACGATTTTGATTTGAATGACAGATATGAGATTATACGGGGTGTAAAAAAACGCCGGTGACCTTAAGCAGGTGACCGGCGTTTCCATATTAGCGTTTCGGCATTTTGCTTTCATCCATGTACAGCAGGTTCCAGCGGTGACCGTCCAGGTCGGCAAATCCTGCGCCGTACATCCAGCCGTCACTTTCACTCGGCTTGCCAAAGATGCTTCCTCCGGCAAACTCTACTTTTTGAATAAAGGCATCTACTTCTTCTCTGCTTTTAGCGCCAATGGAAAATATTACCTCAGCGCTATGGGAAGTATCTGCGATTTTTGAACCTGTAAATTTCTCAAACGCCGCATCCGGGAACAGAAGAATCGTTGTTTGACCTATGGCAAGCTTGGCTCTCTCGTTACCAACGCTCACCGCATGGAATCCAATCTCATTGAAAAAGGCAGTTGACCTTTCAACATCTTTGACCGGCAGATTAATCCAAATCTCCTGTGACATGGCTGTAGCCTCCTAGTATATATTTTCAACTACTCCTACTATACTCTACTTCTGGCAGCAGAAGCGAATCTTATAAAAGAAACCGCAAGGTATGACATGTAATTCTTCCACTAAGTAAACCTAAGAAGTAAGTTATTATAAGTGATTGTTCAACTAACGAGAAACGAGAGTTTAATAAACGACCGAAATAACATAGGATAAGAAGCCGCTCAGTTGCGGCTTTTTTCATTTTAAAGGCTCCCAATAAAAGTGGTAGTAACTTGGTATTGAAACTGGATGTCTATGATTCATATTATAAATGAGAATATTCAGATTGTTGTGTAATTTTTATTGTGTGAGTGATAACAATTACAAGGAGGATGAATGAGATGGACAGATTACGTAAATTGGCGATTTTAGCTATTATTGGGGGAGCGTTACAGATACCGGTAAATATTTCGAATAACTGGTTGGACAATCACATTGTTGCGATTGATATGGGAACCGGCATAGTGGACATGGTCAGCGCCATATTGATCATGCTGGGTTTAATTTCTGTCTTTGTCTATCGAGCCAAATCCAGTCTGCATTTATTCATAAGTTTAATCGCTGTCTTCATAGGCACAGCGTTCTTGGCATGCCTTAAATTTATTGACGGTTTCATCATTCCTACGCTAAAAGTTCATGCCCCCGCGCTTGTAGAGTCCGGTCCGCCTTCACCGGCGAGCGAAGGGATGATGATCGGTTTTGCATTTTTTTCGCTTGCTTGGGTTTACTTTGGCGTCAGTTCGTTCATTGCAAAGGATTTGCCGCGAACAGGTTCAGTTTTGGTCGCGATAGCGCCGATAATAGCTTTTGCGCCGATGCCAGTATTTGTTACGCAAGCGGCTTGGGGACTCGGTATCATTTGGTTTAGTTTAGCTGTCTATAGAGGCAAAACTCGAGTAGACAGTTAAAAAAGTCCGATTATGCAATGACCGTTTCCCGGTACTCAACCGGGGGACGGTAATTTAGTTTTTTCTGGAATCTGTGGAGTTTTACATTTCGGGGCGCAATCATTTTGTACGACTTGTTGATACAACGCCTTTACTGATAGCCGTCAATTCCATCTTGTCATTGTAAGCCAATGCATACCATGGTTCTGACGCTGATTCAGCATTTACTTGAATGTCTATTTCCCATGGAGCCTCGTAGCTGACACCAAGAAACTGATTGCCTTGGTAAATCGCGATGGCAAATGGAGATTTACCCTGCTCATTTTCAAGCTTAGGATAGACAAGAACGGTTTGTTTCCCAGTGGGAAGAGATGGGCCTAGGACAGGCGTATAGCGGTATTGAATTGGATCCACACCCGGTTCGACCTTGCTTAAAAACCAATCCGATGAGATCAGTCTTTGATATAACCCATCCATGTATGGATTCTCCCCGATATCGTACACATAATTCCCGTTCGTTCGAATCGCCTGAGCTCGGCTGAAGTTAAAGTATGTGATTGCTTTTACCTGAGGAAACATTCGCGGCAACAAACCATACATGTACCCCATCTGGTCTTCTGCCCAGCTCCAGTAAGTACTGTTAGTGGGTAAATACGTGTGAGCGATAGCCCCCTCTGAAATCATAATAGGCTTATGACTATAACGACTGTAGAGTGGAGCGAAGGTATCGATCACGGTGCCTTTTAGTTGTACTTTACCTGATGAGTAGGGGGTGCTGTACAAGGAGAAACCGACCCAGTCCACGTAAGAGTCCCCAGGATAGTAGTCATCGATCGTATCGGCCGGCCAGAAATTAGGTGACCACACCATAGCTACATTTGGCGCTTCTTCGGCCATAATGTCGTGAATAAGGCGGAATTTCTCCTTATATTTCTGGGGTTCTCCGTGCCACGGCACCCATTCACCATTCATTTCCGAAGCATAGCGCAGGAAGATTGGAATACCGGAGGCCTTGGCTTCTCGTGCAAAACGGCGGACATACTCATCATCCTGCACGTCGTCTAAGCCGAAGCGCGGTTCCCAACCGATCTGGAGTGCACCGCCAAGCTCTTTCACTCTTTCAGCTGTCCTTGCTGGGAAATACGTGTTGGTGTCGGTCTGCACCTTCCGCCATCCAACATAAGCCAAGTAAAGAGCGTGCTTGCGTCCATATACCTCTTCAATCTTCGTAACATCGTAGCCGACCCTGCGATCCGCCCCCAGCATACCGATATAAACCCCTGATGCAGGCTCATGTTTTGCTAAACCGGAAGTCGCTGGCGTAGCTGTTGTAGTCGTTTGTACCGGTTCAGCCGTCAAGGGTACGCGGAGATAGAGTTCCATGTTCGTGGAAGGAGTTTGGATACTAGGCAAGCCGGGATTAGAAGGAGATCGTGAAGGAAGTCCGGCTGAATAGACAGCGATTCGATCCCGATAGGCAGCTGCCGCTTCAGGCTGTCCCGCTTGCGCGGCTTTCTTCTCTTGGTTGCTCCAATATGTGAGGATATCCGGTTGTTTAGGCCGTACAGAAGAGGCAGTAACAGTAGGAGGTGGCGTCACGGCAACAGGATCAGATTGATTGTGCTCGAGCTCAACTACTTTAGCCTCCATGCCTAGTAGGGTAATCGCGATGAACCCCGCTAAGCTGAGAACGGATCCTAACGTCCAAACGATCTTTTTTTGCATGTTACAGGTTCCTCTCACAGGGGATAAACATGAAATACTGTACATTAATTGTATTCTCTAACCTGGGAGACGGTCAATTCGTGTTTGAAACGCTAGAAAAGGTTATATAAAGATACGATTCCTCACCTGCAAAGGCTTGCAGTGGAGAGTCATGGCGCCAAGGTAGATGCCTAATGTCCGTTTGGGTGGGACAACTGTTCCTACACTTCTTTCTCCACATCAATATACCAAAGAAAGTAATCACTACCCCCTATGATGCGCTGTATGGATGTGATATTTTCTATACCAAACACATGAAAAGGGGTGTTACCTATGGCTGAACAGGATACCGCCAAGTGTTTGGAACGGGTAGAAAAGCAAATTTCCTACGCGAAAAGTATGATGCAAAAGAATTGGGAGAGTTACGTTAACGCTCCTTTTGACTTGGCAGGACAACATCTGGCTAAAGCAGATCAACTTCTTGAAGAAGCGCGAATGCTGCGAGCTGTCGACGCTGAGGGTAGCCTGAGCAAGGTGAAGCTTGCGTCCATAGAAGCCATGGATGGTTATCTATATTCTCTACCGAGTAGAGCAGCTGAAGCACGTGGCGTCTGGTATCGCCCCACAGAGCATAGCCGTGAGGAAGTGAGCCGCACCTTAGATCGCATAAAGGCTGCCGGGTTCAATGAGTTGTATCTCGAAACCTGGCTATGGGGATATACGATTTATCCAAGCTGCACGGCAGCAGCGAAACATATAGAAGAGCAGCATCCTGCTTTTCGTGGGTGGGATCCGTTGGAGGCTTTCGTTTACGAGGGCGAGAAGCGAGGGATCGCTGTACATGCTTGGTTGGATGGTTTCATGGTCGGTGTCGACCAGACGGGAGGTCCTGTACTTCGAGCTTATCCGGAATGGTCTGCGCTTACGAGAAGACAATCTGATTCCGAGAAGCCGATGCCTCAGCTGGGGACCGGTTACTTTTGGCTTGATATTACCAATCCTGCTGTGCGCAAGTACCTACTGGATATCGTGAAAGAGATCATTACGAAATATGGTGTTGCGGGTATCAACCTTGATTTTATGAGGTTTCCGCATACTTATGACGATTGGCAGGATACCTACTGTTTCAGCGCACATGCACGCACAGCATTTGAAAGCGAACATGGCATAGATCCGTACGAGATTCATGCCGAGCAGCAGATGGAGCTTTGGAAAACATGGTCAGAGTGGCTTGAGCGAATAGAAGATGAATTTGTAGGGGAGCTGTACAAGGAGATTAAGCGGATCAGCCCGAAAGTAATTGTATCGGCTGCACCAGAACCGGGAGCGGAGTCCGATAAAATTGGCAACTGGTCGCAGCATGTTGATATTGTTATCCCTCAGGCTTATTATGCAAATGCCTCTGAGGTTCGACCATCCGTTCAATTACACAAAAACGAGCTTCTCCCAGGCAATCTTGTATACAGCGGGATCTATCCGATGTACGTTAAATTGGGAGCGCAGGAAACAGTAGATCAGGTACTTGCTGCACGTGATATTGACAAAGGAACCGTCATATTTGCATTCGGCCAAGCGACGGATGAAACGATCCGTGCGCTGCGAATGGGTCCGTGGCGAAACGACGCGATCTCTACAGGGATGTATCCGCTGCGGGCGGTACAAGCTGCATTGAAGGCGGCGAAAATAGACGTAGAGCAAGTTTACTTGCCACGCAATGCGGTTACTGAGAAAGCGGCGATTGAACTAGTAGATAGGTTGGGCTTGTTCATTGATCTTTTGCAAAGAGAAGCAGGGGCAGAGCTGTATGCCACTCTAGATGAGATGGTCACTGCAAGCAAGCAATTTCTATTGAAAGAGAGAGAAGATGAGACAATTCATCCCTCTGTCGTGCTGCAGATGACGAACACGTTAACAGAAGTGCAAGAGCTTCTGCACTACTCACGGATTAAGCAAGTCATGTAAATTGAAACCGAGCGGGGGTCCCCATATGAATTTATTAATTGTGGAAGATGAAATCCGTCTCAGAAATGCGTTAGCCAACAATATTCCTTGGGATAAGCATGGCATCGAGGTCGTAGGCCAAGCTGGTAACGGAGTGGAAGCACTTCGAATCATCGACCGTAAAAAGCCTGATATCATCCTGCTGGATCTACAGATGCCAGAAATGGATGGACTGACGTTGGCTAGACACCTCCGCCAATCCGATCCTTTGCTGAAAATCATCGTATTAAGCGGACACGATGATTTCACATACGCGCAAGAGGCGCTGGGTCTCGGCGTTATGAAATATTTGTTGAAACCAGCAGGCGACGAGGAAATTTTGGAGACGGTGCTCGAAGCAGCGGATAGGTTGAAAAGTGAGCTTGAGCAGCGCCATAACGAGGATGAGCTGAAGCTGAAGTGGAAGCAGCACCTGCCTCACTTGGTCAATGAATTCTTTCAGGGGTTGTTAAATGGGAAATATGAACCCTGGGAGATTGATCAGAGATGCAGGGATCTACAATTGGATTTGCCAAAAGATGCTGCGTACGCTGTGACAGTTGTCGATATGGATCCGATATCGGAGACCGAAAGCCGTTTCAGCAGGAAAGATATGTCGCTCCTCCAATTCTCGCTTAGTAGTATTGTGAAGGAAGCCCTATCGTCGACTCACTGCTGGGTGTCTACCAATTTCACAGGTTGTACGGTCATCATTTTTAAGCTTGCAGGCGATGACGAGCCGAGAATTGCGCTGCAAAAAATCAATGCCTTGACCGAAAAGCTGCTGTTTACGGTAAAAAGCTGCCTCAAGCTTAGTGCGAGTGCCGGGATCAGCGGTATGACTGGCGGCTTATCGGAGATGAACAAGCTCTACGTACAAGCGGTACGCGCACTACAGGATCGAATTGTGCTTGGCCATGATCTGGCGATCCCTTACCGATCGGAGCAAGGGAGAGAGCCGGAACTGGTATTTCAGCCCAACCTTGAGAAAACGCTGGAAATCGCCCTTGAAACGGGAGATAGTGAGAAGGCCATTGAAGCATTAACAGCTCTATGGGACGGCGGGATGGCGAAAGCCGAAACCGTGGATGATATACGTGAGCATATCCTGTATTTTACTTGCTTGTTTATAGGCATGATCCAAAAGCAGGGCTGGCCTGTGCGGGAAGTAGCTGGCGAGGACTACGTCTATTTTCATAACCATTCGGAGCTGGCAACGAAGGAACAAATCTTTTTCTGGCTTCAGCGGATGATAAGAGCCTATTTAGCTTATGCAGGTCAGAGGCGGAAATCGACGAGCCATGGCATGATTAAGACCATTTTAGGTCTCGTGGAAAATGAAATTGATCAGGAAATGACGCTGCACGCAGTCGCAGACAGGATGTATGTCAATTCATCCTATTTAAGCCGTCTTTTCAAACAGGAAACAGGGAAAGCCTTTTCCACCTATGTGCTGGAACGGAAAATGGAGCGGGCTAAAGCGATCCTGCAGGAAGGCTCGCGCGTGTACGATGCTGCATCTGGTGTTGGGTACAGAGATGTGAGTTATTTTACAAGAGTATTCCGTAAATACTGGGGTGTCACGCCTGGAGAAATACGTAACTAATAGCTACATAAGCCGTTCGGCCGCCTTCACGAGCATTCTCGGGAAGGTTTTTTTATTTTTCCAATCGAGAAGTTATGAAAGTACCAAAACAAGTAATATTCCTCTAATTCGCAAAAAAACGGAGGATGATACACTAAGTTTAGAAAGACAGTATGAAGGGGGAGGCACCTTGAGAGAAACAATCACTACGAAGGAAACTGTCCTATCTAAGAATAAAAATGTTAAAAAAAGATATATGCGACAACTGTGGATCGATGTCAGGAAAGACTGGGATTTATATCTCGCGCTCATTCCTGGCATCGCATTTCTCCTCCTGTTTAAGTACACACCGATGTACGGCATTATTATTGCATTTAAGGATTTCAATATTTTCGATGGAATGTCCGCAAGTCCTTGGGTCGGAATGAAGCATTTCGATAAACTAATATCTTCTGCTAGCTTCTTGCAGGTATTTCAGAATACATTGCTTATTTCCATTTACAAAATCTTGTTTCTCTTTCCACTCCCTATTGTGATCGCTATTTTACTCAATGAATTAAAAAACATCGCGTTCAAGCGAAGCGTGCAAACCGTTGTCTACTTGCCTCACTTCTTATCCTGGGTTATTGTCAGCGGATTATTCATTGATCTGCTCTCCACGAACGGCGGTATTGTGAACAAAATAATCGTCGCCATGGGCGGTGAGCCCATCCGCTTTTTCCTAGACAGTCAGATATTCCGCTCTGTGCTTATTGGGACGGCTGGTTGGAAGGAAACGGGATGGAATACGATCATTTATCTCGCTGCTTTAGCTGGTATTGATCCCGGTTTGTATGAAGCAGCTAAGATAGATGGCGCTAATAAATGGAAACAAATCATACATATCACATTGCCTGGCTTAATTCCGATCATTTTACTGATGTTCATTCTTCGTCTCGGCTACGTGCTGGAGGCTGGAACAGAACAAATTCTCGTCATGTATAACCCCAGCGTTTACAACGTCGCAGACGTAATCGGCACCTATGTGTATCGAATCGGACTTGGCGAACAGGATTATAGCTTCTCCACCGCAGTAGGGGTATTCGAATCTGTCGTCGCGTTTATTTTGATCCTAACGGGTAACGGGCTGGCCCGAAAGTTTTTTGGACGAGGTATTTGGTAAGCTTATGCTTACGATGCGAGTTTTGCTTAAGCAAAACTTTTAGGAGGATTTTGGATGAATCTACAAAGCATACTGAAACCAAAGACTGTCAGAAAGTCTTCGGCCATCCCAGCCTCGCTCGGCGAGAAAATTTTTACAGTGATCAATCACCTTTTCTTTATTCTACTGGGTTTATCGACGATCTTTCCGTTTATAAACCTCATCGCCAAATCGCTCAGCAGTGAAGCGGCAGTCGTTTCGGGAATGGTTAATCTCATTCCCATCGATTTTCAAATAGGGACCTACAAGTATGTAGCTAGCAACTCTTTGTTTCTAAGTGCGTTCGTGATTTCCGTTACGATCACAATAGTCGGATCCCTCATATCGCTTAGCATGACGACGCTTGCTGCTTATCCGCTTTCTAAACCAAGACTGCGGGGACGTAAATTTTTCATCCTCATGTATTTGTTTACGATGCTGTTCAGCGGTGGGTTGATCCCGACGTATCTGCTTATGCACAAACTACATCTCATAGATAAGCTGCCAGTGCTTTTCCTGCCATTCATGATTAACGTGTACAACATGCTCATTGTCAAAAGCTACTTCGAAAGTCTGCCTGACAGCCTTGAGGAATCGGCGAAAATGGATGGCGCCAGCAACATGACAATTCTTGTGCGCATTATTTTACCGCTATCCATGCCCGTACTTGCGACGATCGCTTTGTTCTATGCCGTTACGTTCTGGAACGATTACTTTACTTCGCTGATCTATATCAACTCAGCTGATTTGAAGCCTTTGCAACTGTATTTAAAAGAACTGTTCGTCTCCTCCACGGATACGTTCATGCGGACCAACGTCGATGCATCGCTGAACGTTTCACCGCAGTCGATTCAGGCGGCATCGATCATTCTTGCTACACTTCCGATTATATGCGTGTATCCATTTTTACAAAAATATTTTGTTAAAGGTGTTCTAGTCGGCTCTGTAAAGGGTTGAATGCACAGGCAAATCTTGAAGGGTGGTGGTGGGCCAGCTCTACAATGGTTCCATGATATTTGGTATATTGCACTATCCATACTCAAAGGAAAAAATAGGGAGGCTCTTACATGGTAAAAAAAATGATAGTTCTCATGTCCATCACAACGATGGCAGCGGCGATTACGGCTTGTGGTGGAAGCACTCAGACCACTAGCAGTTCCACTACGCCAGCTGCATCAACGGCTCCGGTTGCAACTGTAGAGGCAGCTAAGCCTAAGCCGGAATTCAAAGCACTACTGCAATATGCGCGATTTGATCCGAATACCGAAGTTGTGGCAAAGTTTCTGAATGAGAAAACGGGCTACAAAGTGACTTACGACATGCTGCCAGTCGAAAATCCGGATGACAAGCTTAATTTGCTTATGGCGAACAAAGAAAAATACGCCTATATGCTGCTAAGCGGACCACAATATTCTAAGCTTGCGGCTTCCGGAGCACTTGAACCGATTGATGAGCTGGTTAACAAATATGGGACGAATATGAAGAATGTGATCTCGCAAACGACCTGGAACGGAGCGAAGCTGAACGGTAAAATTTTCGGGATTCCGCAAACGGGATCAGGGACAATTGTCAATACACAGCTAATCGTTCGTCAGGATTGGATGGATGAACTCGGATTAAAAGCTCCGACGACACGTGATGAATTGTATACCGTTTTGAAAACGCTGAAAGAAAAGAAAAATGTAATGGGTCTATCGGGAGGGAAAAGTCCACTTCTTCCTGAGGTACTTCCGACGTTTGGCATACCAATGGTTCAAGCTTCCGCAACTACGGGCTGGCAGGATGTTAATGGGAAGCTAGTGAACTCCATTGAGAATCCGAATATGAAGAAGTATTTGGAATTCATGAAGAAGCTATACTCAGAGAAATTGATCGATCAAGAATGGTCGCTGAACCAAGCGAATAAAGTCATCGAGAACTTTACGAGCGGTAAAGCGGCGATCATTTCCAATGCTTACTTTAACGCACCAACTGTACAAAATGCGCTGCTGAAAAATTCACCAAATGCGAAAATTGGCAGCTTCCCTTACCTCAAAGGGGATGATGGCAAAGTCCAAGTTATGGGCAGCGCTGGGATCAGCTGGTATGTGGGTATACCGAAGTGGGCGGAAAACAAAGAAGACATCATTAAATATTTGGATCTGAAGCTGGATAAAGATATTTTCAAAGAAGCGGCGATTGGTAAAGAAGGCGTTCACTATAAGATGGAAAACGGCAATTACTTCCCAATTCTGCCGAAATTTAATGATGAGTACAACAATGCTTCAACATTCTTAACCGGTGTGGATGAGAAAAATTACCCGATCTACTGGCAGGCTCGTGTTCGTAAAGATCCGATCTTAACGGATTCCTTTACCAAGATTCAAGAAGCGGCCAAAGGTAACATTGTTCTTGATCCACTTGCTTTTGCACCACCGCTAGAAGCGATTGGTAAATACAACTTGAAGCTGCAAAAGCTGATGGAAGACACGTTCTTAAAATACATCACGGGCGCAGAACCGCTCGAAAATTATGATAAGTTTTTAGCACAATGGAAAGCGGATGGCGGAGAAGAAATGACCAAAGCGGCCAATGAATGGTACGCAGCAAACAAGAAGTAGTACTGAATTCCCCTGCGGTTATGCCGTGGGGGTTTTAATTCCTAGAGGGAGTGGAAATCGTCATGCAAAAGATCGGATTTATTGATTATTTTCTGGATGAATGGCACGCGGAGAAATACCCAGGCTGGATAGCTAAGGCGTCGAATGGACGTATGCAGGTTGCATATGCGTATGGGAAGACCAACATAGATGGAAAGCTTAGTAATGCGGAATGGAGTCAGAAGAAGGGAATCCAGTTGCTGGACTCCATAGAGGAAGTCGTAGAGCAGAGCGATTATTTGGTCGTTCTATCGCCGGATCATCCCGAGTACCACGAAGAGCTAGCTAGACTGGCATTGCAGTCGGGCAAGCCTACTTATATTGATAAAACATTCGCTCCTGATCGAGCTGCGGCATTACGCATGTTTGAACTTGCTGATAAGCACAGGACCCCCATGTATTCCACTTCGGCGTTAAGATTTGCAGCGGAGTATGGCAGTGTTGAGAAGCAGGGCATAGAGTCAATCAACAGCTTAGGACCTGGGAAGTTTGACAACTATGCTATTCATCAGGTGGAGCCGATCGTTTCACTGATGGGGACTGATGTCAGACGCGTAATGTGGATAGGAACAGATAAGACGCCTTCCCTGCTTATCGGATACGCAGACGGTCGCCAAGCGATGATCAACCTCTATGGCTGGGAATGTCCGTTCAGTATGGCACTCAATTATGAAGCGGGGAAGTCGAATTTTCTCAAGATTGAGTCGGACTTCTTCGGGGCTTTTATCGAGAATCTAGTCGGGTTTTTCGAGTCAGGAAAGCCACCGGTTTTACGAGCGGAAACGATAGCTATAGCTACGATTCTAGATGTCGGCATGAAGGCTGCGGAGACGCCTTATCAATGGGTGCAGCTGCCGTAATAGAAGAAGATCCGGCTCCTTCCTTATTGGAGGAGCCGGATCTTTTTTAGTTCAGGAAATGAATATTAGGGCACCGAATCTGCGTTAGTCCGATATTTCCGAATTAATAGGTGGATTCCTTTCACGAAAGAACAATTAGACCGATTCTACCGAACTATTTACCCATTTTCATTGGGTGACGGGGGTTTTGGTCGATTTAGTTCGGCGATTTCGGACAAACTAAGATTGGGTGAGGCGGATAGTGAGATTAATTCGATTATTTCGGACTAATGGGTGTCGGAGTAGTAATTTATTCCGAGTTAGTCGATAAAATCGACTAACTCGTGTGAAAAAGTGGCAAAGCCTGTGGAGTTAGTCGATAAAATCGACTAACTCGTGTGCAGAAGCGGCAAAGCGTGTGGAGTTAGTCGATAAAATCGATTAACTCGAGTGAAGAAGTGGCAAAGTGTGTGTAGTAAGTCTATAAAATCGACTATCTCGAGTGAAGAAGTGGCAAAGTGTGTTGAGTTACTCTTCACCTGCTTCATCAGTCGCTATATCTTCACTTTTCTCTTTATGACTTTTGAATACTTTAATCTTGATATCCGCCTGCCTGCCTCGATAGGAGGCCGTGATGGTAGCAGAACCTGGCTTCACAGCTGTGATCGTGCCATTAGCTGCAATGGATGCGACTGTATCGTGCGAAGAGCTGTAAGTCACGTCTTGAGCGAGATAGGCGATTGCGCCATCGGAGTAAGTGGCTTTAACCGCTGCCTGGAAGGTTTCACCTTCGACTAGACTATGTTTACTCTCCTCGAAGCTGAGACTTGCTACTTCTACGACAGTTACGACGGACTTAGCGGTTTTGCCCTCAAAGGTAGCCGTGATTTCAGCTGTACCAGCTTTTAGAGCGGTAACCGTTCCATCAGCTGCAACGGCCGCTACCGTTGGATCGCTGGAGTGGTATGCAGCACCAACTGCAACGACTCTTGTTTGATCCGAGTAAACGGCGGTCGTAACGGATGCATGCGTATCACCTGCTGCAAGACGATAGGCAGTTGAATCAAGCTCTATACCCGTGAGGACGGGTGCAGTACGCGTGATGTTGACGGTTTTCTCATTCGTTTTGCGATCGTCTACATAGACGGAAATTTGCAAACTATTAACACCGATTGCGAGCGGGATACTGCCTTTAAATGCTCCGTTACTGGATACCTCAGCTGGTACGCCGTTTAGTAGCACTCGTGCCGTCCCCGGTCCAATGACTTCGACTTCTCCCTTGATCTCCAGATTACGGAGTGCTGTACTCGTGTTCGCATAATCAAGATAACCGCGTAACACGGCCGCCCGTACATCATCACCGATCTTGTAAGTTTTAGCCACAAGCTGCCTTCTCGTCTTTACGCCAGAAGCATCCAGCGCAGAGATGACGAAGCCGCCTTGTGGAATGACACTGTTATTTGGCGAGATATTGGTCCAGTTCCAGTTAATCGCCTGCTGTTGGTTAACGACTTTCGTGACTTTGCCGGAGCTATTCACGATGGCTTCCACACCGAATGTGCTGGTGGCCGTTGTTTGACCGAAGGCATCCGAATAAATATTGAGATTATTCTCGTTGCGGCTCACATTGTAGAGATCAGCTTCAAGGAATGACGCTGAATTGCCAGGTACGCTGGAGCCTATTTGATAATCCTTCACATATTCCACGTTATGGAGCGATGCCTTCACAACTGACCAGTTGACTTGTGAAAGATCGAAGAGCATGAGGCCGTTAGACTGTGATAAGCCAGCTTGGAACACCGAACGCTGCAGCGGAGGATCTTGGATGTTCGCCAGTGCGATACTTGCGTACATCGGGACCTCACCGTTCGTTACAATATTGCCTAGTGTAATGTGATGTTCGATTTCCTTTTGTGTCGTTTGATACGTACCGATCATGAGAAAATCAATATTACCCGAGTAACCGGTCTTGGCGTATGAGTCGGTGTAAAGACTGTCGTCCGGTAATTGCAAACGGCTGTCATATTTGAAATTCGGGCTGCCCCAATGAACGCCGTTTAAGTAGTAGGACTCAAACCAGGAACCCACATAGGCGGACGAATACACCTTATGACCTTTCAATGCGGAGTAACGATCCGTTAGTAAACGGACCTCATCCGTAAACGTTTTGATCGTTTGCGAGCGGAACTCCCACCAATCATTGATGAGCGGTCCCGCTTTGCGAACATTGTTCACGTAGCTGAACACATCGGCTGGCCAATTCGTCAGCTGTTTTCCCCGTGCAGCGAGAAATGCTTCGAACTTCGCGCGCGTCAACGGGCTGAAATCGGCTGTTTCGTTGTCATAACGAGTACGGTCAAGCACGACGCCGTCTACATCGTAATTCTTGATGACTTCTTCCATGTTTCTCAACTCGAAGGCTCTTACATCATCATTGGCTGGGTTCACAAAAGCAACGAGGGATTTGCCGGTTTTAAAGTAATTGCTTTCACGCAATCGCAAAATTTGACCATTATCCTCGGGACGGTATACATGTTCTTCCCAATCCAGATGCTGGTTCAGCAGCCCATACTCGTTGTGTGCAGGCGAGCCTTCAGCAAAAACGTTGAATGCTGCGTGGATTTTGATCCCAAGTTGATGCCCGTATTTGATGAACTCCTCCAGCATATCCAGATTCGGGTTCGCACCCGCACGCGTCGGAGCAGTCATCTGTGAGATATGCGGACGACCCGTCAAGTCGTTCTTCTTATAGTTGGCGAAGCCTTCGACGCCTTTGACATCTAGTGCTACAGCTGTTACGCCGGCATCCTTAGCTTTGGTTAGCATATCGAGGATGTTCGCAGGCGTTTGCAGCTTAAAAATATTCGTTCCTTGGTCGACCCAGAGGACGACTTCTTTCGCAGCGTTTGTTTGTTTTTTATAAAACACGACAAGCGTTTTGCGATCGTTTTCTACCCCATTCTTGGAGGCAATAACATCCAAATAATTAACACCCTCTGTGAGGTTGATCTCGCTTTGGAAGGTGCCGTTTGCTTGCAAGGCAACTGCAGACTGGTTGATACGAATCGCATAGGTGACGCCTGCTTCCAGGTTTTCCAGCTTGCCGGAAACCGTAGTCTTCGGCGCGGTTACCGTAAACCAATCGTCATTGTCCAGTTTAAGACGAGCTTGAAGTCCTTGACCTGTCATGAGTGCAGAGACAGGGATTACTTCGCCATTTTTGCGCAGCTTAATGAGGTCGCCGACCTTGAAATTTTTGGCGAGATACTGTTTAAAGGTTTTATTCGCCCAACTGTCATCGTTCGCCACAAGGATGAAGCCTCCTTGCGGGATATTCAAGGTTGTAGGTCCTGTCCAGACAGGGACACCGCCGTTTATGGAAGGATTGACAACCCGAGTCACGTGGTTCGTCGCATCGACAACAACGCCGACGGAAGTGGTGCCAACTGTAATGGATGCTGCAAATTCCGGGGTGAATAAAGCGACATAATCGGTAATTCTACTCATATCCGTATCAACGGCATTAATTTGCTTGCGCGGACCCTCAATATCGATCGTAATATCCACGGGAGCAGCTTCTACTTCAATGAAATCGGTGGGGCTAGGTGCCGCAGATGCGGTTATGGACCAAGTGGAAGCGAGTAATGTAATCAATAAGGTCATGATTAGCCATTTCGATTTTTTCAACTGGTTTCACGTTCCTTCCTAGAAGCGTATTTCTTCACCTTTTTCGCTAGATTCATAGACACCGCAAAGAATTTTCATCATTTCAACCCCGTCCTGCACCGGAGAGATGGTCTCCTTTTTACCTTGGCAGACTTCAATGAAATAATTGATTTCATCCTGAAACCCGGCAACAAAATCGAAGCTCAGGTTATTGATCTGAGGTGTTAGGTTCAAGATCGTATCATACTTCTCCGTAATGATGGATAGCTGCGGCTCCAACTCGGCTCCGCCTTTTTCGCCATACAGCTTCACCGTTAATTCATCTTCCTTGGCATGCAGCGTAAAGCTCACGTCAACCAGAATGGATGCGCCGTTCTCAAATCGAATTAAAGCATTCGCCAAATCCTCGACCGTATTGTGAGTTGGGTCATAATCGGCTGCTTTGTAAAAGGCGAGGTTTTTCACATTGGCACGGTTTCCGAGCTTCTTGTAAGTATTACCGGAAATCGACTTCACCTTAGGACGGCCCATCAAATACCAGCAGAGGTCAATGACGTGCACGCCTACATCGATCAACGGGCCTCCGCCAGAACGCTCTGTATCTGAAAACCAGCCGCCAGGGTTACCTAGACGACGAATACAAGAAGCCTTCGCATAATAAATTTCGCCGAGTTCGTTGTTATCGAGGAACGATTTAATGATGCGGGTATTCGATGCATAGCGGCGCACGAAGCCGACCTGAAGTGTTTTGCCTGTACGTCGAACGGCATCTTCTACAGCAAGCGCTTCGTTTACCGTTGTACAAAGCGGTTTTTCGGTGAGCACGTTTTTACCAGCCTCTAATGCGGCAATGGATATTTGGGCGTGGCTATTATTCCACGTACAGATGCTAATCGCATTTACAGCTTCATCAGCCAGCAGTTCCTTATAGTCCGTATAGATATGTTTAATTCCGTATTTTTCAGCTTTTGCTTTTGCGCGTTCCTCGTTCAAATCACAGATGGCATAAAGCTCAGCATCCGGATTATTGTGATAGGATTTCAAATGCATTTCGGAGATAGAACCTGCACCGATGACACCAATACGTATTTTACTCATCTACATACACCTCATCTTTAGAATGGTTAACATTAAACGGGACGAATAGTGGGCCAAGACAGCTCGATCCCGTAGCTTTCAAGCATGTTCTGGAATACACGAAGTTCAGATTCCTTGTTGCGTACCTCTCGAGGCAAGATTCCGCGATCGATACATCGGCTTGCTAGAAACCCGACTGCTTCGCCAATGTTCCATTCGACAGGATGGAGCCGGTAACAGCCGTTGGTAATGTGGGTAACGCCAAGATTTTTGCATGCTGGAAGCAGATTGTTCATGCGGATCGGAATCAAGCTGCCCAGTGGAATCTGGAAAGGCAGGGAAGAGATATCTATATAATGACGGTTACCCGTGCTCGGATGCAGGTCAATGCGGTAACATCCGATGCCGACGGAATCCGGAAACTGCTCGGCTTTCCCGTCAGGTCGACAGGCTGTGCTCACATGCTGTTCCAAGACGGTAAACTCAGCTTTGATCCTGCGTGACTCCCGTACGTACGGATACATAGCCAGTCCGTCTTCTGTACCTACGATATCTTTGCGCAGGCGAAGTCCAGGGTAGCCTTGGCCGCCATCAGGCCGTGGCGCTTCTGTTTGCAGCCAGAAAAGCAACGATAGACTGAGCTGTTTAGCGTCCCAGAGGCTTCGTTCTCTGTCCTCTGCGCTGACATCGATTATGGAACCGAGCCAGTAATCATTCTGCGGCCAGTTGACGAGTGTAATGTCGCCAGGATAAAAGCCATCCTCGAAGTTCCTGCTGTCGATGATGCGCCGATAGAAGAATAAGGAATACTTCTCTGTCCCTTCAAACAGTTCATAAGAAACGGTCTCCAGCGTACTAGGGCGAACACCGGACCAGCTGAGCAGCCGATCAGGCCAGAATTCAGCTTTGTATTCCTTCCAGAAGTCGTAGCGTTCGGGACGCGCGATGGTGTGATCTTCACCCTCGATATAATCCATCGCGAAGCAGTAGGTAAAGCCCTGCATGTCCTGTGGCAACGCATCGCCTTCTACAGCATGCGGCTCTCCGGTTTCGCTTTTTGACTCAGCACCTGTGACATATTCCGCGCCAGCTAGCGGCAGAACATCGCCACACTCGGTAGCATCAAGGAAATAAGCGGCAGATAACGTCACCTGATCGCCGTTCGTCAGATTGCGCACCGAGACGGAACGGACATCATCGCCGTCCACGGATACCGATTCTAGGCGATGCCGTGTAAGAATCTGCAGCCTCCCGCTGTTGACATAGGGAGCCAGCATTTCCTGTAAGACGGCCAAAGCAGCTCTCGGCTCATGACATAACCGTGAAACGCCGCCATTACCGGGATTAAGCAGCGTTCGTGAACGCGCCTCCGAAGTGAGCGGGAAATGACGGCGATAATAATCACGCACACCTTCTCGAAACTGACGATAACTGCGTGTGCAGCCAAATTGTTCGATCCATGGATGTTCATCTGGCGGAACGGCCTGGCTCGTTAATTGCCCGCCGATCCAGTCGGTTTCTTCGGTCATGATCACTTTCTTCCCGGATTTGGCAGCAGCAAGTGCGGCTGCGCAGCCGCCGGTTCCACCGCCGATCACGACGATATCAGCATGGTAGTCATGCCTATTGGGATTGCTGTTCGTGGTCACCAATGCAGATAGTCCCTCCTTTTACCAATTCGCCTGCAGGCATTCACAGGTTATCTTTATTGTATTACAGCTGTTAAAGAGCCACAGCGGAGGACCATGACTTCTTTTGGTACTTTAATAACCCATTGGCCACGAAAAAAAAGGGATTGTACAGGAGAAGGCGAAGATTCATAACGAGCAAGTATAATGGAGGAATTCATAATGGCTAATCAGCAGCAACCAAGCAACGCCTTGAATTTGGATGCGAATATGCGGATTCCACAATACGCCTCCCAATCTTTCCGTTGGTATTCACCGCTAGAGCAGCCGTTTCATGTGGCAGGCTTTGGCTGGCTAAACGAAGAAAAGCTTTACCGCAGGCTGCCGGCAAATCCAGCTTGGATACTGCCAGAGGCGGTAAACAGCTTGGCCAACTGCACAGCTGGCGGCCAAATTCGCTTTACAACGAACGCTGCCTCGCTTTCTATTAAAGTGAAGCTGTCGGGTGCGGCGAATATGTATCATATGCCTGCAACGGGTCAGTGCGGGTTTGACTGCTATATCGGAGATCCAGGGGAGCAGCTGTATTACGGTACAACCCTCTATGATGCCAAACAAACCGAATATGAAAGTGTTCTGTTTACAAATTTGGAGCGAGAGAATCGGAGCATTACCTTGAACTTTCCGCTTTACCAAGGCGTAGAGGAAGTATGGATCGGTTTAGATCCGGCAGCTTACATCGCACCTCCACCAGCCTACGATAGCAGTGAAAGGATCATTTTTTATGGGACATCCATCACGCAAGGCGGGTGTGCCTCACGTCCTGGCATGGCTTATACGAATATATTATCTAGACGAATAAATAGAGAGTTTCTAAATTTAGGCTTCTCAGGGAACGGCAAAGGCGAGCCGGAGCTTGCACATATAATTGCGGAGCTACCAGACCCGGCGTGCCTCGTCTTGGACTATGAGGCAAACTGTGTTACCACAGAAAATCTGCAGACGACGCTGCCAGCGTTCATTCGCATTTTCCGCAATAAACACGCGCTAACACCAATTATAGTGATTTCACGTATTTCTTACGCGAAGGAAAGATTTCAACCGCAAATGCAGCTGGACAAAGAAAATCGCAAGCAGGTTCAGCTTGGAACTGTCGAGCAGCTGCGAGAACAAGGCGACGCCAACATTTTTTTCTTCGATGGCTCCAATTTGCTGGGTGAGGATGCTCACGAATGCACAGTTGATGGTGTTCATCCGACGGATCTCGGCTTCATGCGTATGGCAGATGGGTTAACGCCATTTGTGAAGAAGATGCTTGCTACTTGATTGCTTGGTTGGTTAAGTCTGAAGGGGTGATGAATGAATGAAAAGACTGAAAGCGGGTATGCTGGTCATTCTCGCTTGCTGTACAACTGCTGGCTGCGGCATACCGAATTTGGCTATGAACGAAGGAAATAAGGTAGATACGGCAAGCGAACCAGCGATACGCATCGTCGTGAACAGCTTGGGCATGAACTTCCCAGAAGGGATGGATGAGAATCATAATCCCTATCTTAGTTATATAGAGAAAAACATTGGTGTTCAGGTCAATGTGACGCTCCCTCCGCTGAATGGCTATGATGAGAAGCTTAACGTCATCATGGCTTCTGGCGAGCCACCGGATTTGCTGAATACAAGTGATCCTTCTTGGTTTATTCATTTTGTAAATCAAAAAGCGCTAACGCCTTTAAATGACTATATTGAGAAGTATGGGGCCAACCTGAAGGCCAAAATCCCCAAGGAAGCTTGGGACAATGTCACCGTGAATGGCAATATCTATGCGATACCTAGCTTGAACGAAGTGAAGGGAACCGAAATCGTCTATGCTAGAAAAGACTGGCTGGATAAGCTCGGTCTGCAGCCTCCGAGGACGATCGATGAGTACACGGCGGTGATGAGGGCATTTGCTGAGAGAGATCCAGATGGGAATGGGAAAAAGGATACCTACGGCTTATCGATTCTGGAACGATTGCGAAGAACTTCGCCATTTCTCGGTGCCTTTGGCGTACAAATGAAAGCCTGGTATGAACGGGACGGAAAGCTGGTTTATTCGGGCATCCTCCCAGAAATGAAAGATGCTCTTCTTTATCTTCGAGGTCTGTATGACGAAGGCATTTTGGACCCCGAATTCCCGCTCAATAAAATAGATGTACTAGGTGAAAAAATTGTAAGCGGGCGAGTAGGCCTGTTCTCAGCAGCATGGTCCGACACGCGCGCACATATTGCAGCAAACCGTAAGAAAGATCCAAAAGCCGAGTGGATCCCGCTTGAATTTCCGATTGGTTCTGGCGGCAAGCATGGTGTCTATAGTACGTCGATCGTCCGATCCTACAATGTTGTTCCAATGAAGAGTGAGAAGGCAGAGGCTGTCGTTAAGTTTCTAGATTTCGTCGCAGGACCGGGTCAGACAAGCTTAAAGCTCGGTTTTGAAAATGAAATTTGGACACGGGTGGACGGCAAATTGTCCATTCGTTTTGATGAACACGCGAAGCATGGCTATCGTGGCATTTATGGCGCTTTGGCGGATATGGCCGATCCGAATGTGACACGAGATCGGCTGGAGGGACTCGGCCAGCAGTTCCGTCTCTATGATAACGTGCAGCGGATTGAGCATAATCTGATGCAAGATCAGTTCAATGGGCCGCCAACTCCGGCGATGGGCAAGCATCAAGTTAAGCTTTCCAAGCTGCAAGAGGAAACATTTACACGAATTATTGCGGGCTTGAGTCCCATCGAGGAGTTCGATGCTTTTGTGAAAAAGTGGAAGGAAGCCGGCGGTGATGAAATAACCGGGGAAGTGAATGAGTGGTGGCGAGAAACCAACAAATAAAAGGCAAGTATCCGATGATCAGTCGGAGTGTGGTCGGTCATGAATGGAGGGACTACCGAAATGACCAAAGAGATTCTTTCTAAAATTCGCAAATTGCTAGCCGGTTATATCCAAGTTCGGTTAACCTGGTATTTTTTACTTATCCTGCTTCCGCTAGCTGGCTTTAGTCTGTTTGCCATTGCCAAATCGCAGATGATTGTGGAAGTGCAGACAGGGGAGAGAACGCAGGGAGCCCTGCATACAATGACTGATTATATCGACCTGACGTTGCAGAACATTGAGCAGCTATCATCCTTGATCGCTTTCGATATGAACGTGAATGCTACGCTGCAGTCCGTCGGTCAGGAGCCGGAGAAGCAGTCGTTCGTTCACTTTGCTCAGGTGATGGATCAGATCACAAGTATGACGACAGTCAATCTCATTGTCGACCAAATCACGATCATCCACATGCCTTCACGCACGGTTATTTCCACCAAATTTGGGGGAGGAAAGCTGCCGGGGGGCGCAGAGAAGCAGGAATGGTATCAGCATTTAATGGAGGCTAATGGGGGAACGATATTTTTTACACCGCAGGAGGGTGAATCCTACTTCGATGCAGACAGCGTGCATCTGATTCGAACGATGGATCCCTATAACCGTACCCTGATGAATCCGAACTTGCTCGTCCTTTCTGTGAAAAAGAGCGCTTTGATCGAGCTGGCGAAGCCGCTTCTGCCTTCCAAAAATGCGAATATCTATCTGTTTGATAATGATGGAAGATCAATAACCGGTACGGGTGGAAGTGTAAATCCTGGGGTCTGGGACAAAGTGGACAAGGTAAGAACGATTCGTAAGTCACCGCAAACCGGTACAGAGATGGTAACGATCAGCGTGAAGTCGAAGTTATCGGGATGGTCGCTGATGATGGAGCAGCCTTTGTGGGAAATTAGGAGACATACCGACTCATTGAAGATATTTTCATATGGGATTCTAGTCGTCAGTCTGGTATTAGCCATATGGGCGTCTTGGATCATTTATCGAGGTATTTCCGCGCCATTGCGGAAGCTCGCCTATGGTATGAAGCAGCTTCGTACGGGTAATTTCACCATCCAACTGGAAGATACGCGTATAGATGAATTAGGCTACGTGATTGAATCCTTCAATCGAATGGCCGAGAATCAGAAAACACTGATCCGGGATCACTACGAGAAACAGCTTTTATTGTCCAAAATGGAACTGAAATTTCTGCAGTCACAAATTAATCCCCATTTTCTGTACAATACATTGGATTCTATTTACTGGACCGCCAAAAACTATGAAGCTGATGAAATCAGTGAAATGGTGTTAAATCTGTCGAAGTTTTTCCGACTCAGCTTGAACAAGGGGAATGAGACGTTTACAGTTAAAGATACGATCGAGCATTTGAAATATTATATTAAAGTGCAGCAGTTGCGATTCCTTGATCATTTCACCGTTCGCTATGATATTGCTGAGGAAAGTGCGCATTACCATGTTCTGAAGCTTCTTCTGCAGCCTTTAGTGGAAAATGCGGTGCTGCATGGATTGGAGAAACAGAGTGGCGGCGGGGAACTTGCTATCTCCTCCTATTTGGATGGAAGCAGGCTTGTCCTAGAAGTGTGTGACAACGGGGTAGGCGTCAGTAAAGAGAGGCTCGATTATATTTGCGGCAAATTGGAGGAGGCTTCAAAGCTAGCAGCTGAGGGCATCTCTACGGATATAAAAAAAGAGAAGGACTTGTTCGGCCTGCGAAATGTCGTTGCGCGAATGAAAATGTACTACGGCAATGACTCGCAATTTCTATTTGAAAGCGGCAATGACAAGGGAACCAAGATTACTCTCCGCCTACCACTGGCAATGTGTGAATCAACTATAGAGGATCAGGCGGGGTGAGGATGATGTGATGGAATCACGATTTAGCACGAGAAGAAAAGCTTTTATGCATAAGTATTTCTCCGGTGAAGTAATAGATTATCAACAGATTATTGCGATGTATGTACCGATTCTGATTGATCAGGCTTTCCTTGTCGGACTAAACTTGGTGAACATTGCCATGATCAGTTCGTCGGGTGTTGCGGCAATTAGCGCTGTAAGTATGATTGATTCACTCAATATTTTTCTAATTAGTGTATTCGTAGCCATCTCGACAGGTGGAACGGTTGTGGTCGCCCAGTATAAAGGAAGCGGCAACGACCGCATGATATCCAAAGCTGCAGCGGGATCGGTCTCCTTGGTCTCTGTATTTGCACTCGGTATTAGCTTATTGATAATAGTGTTTCATAATCCCGTCCTAACTTTACTCTTTGGGACTGCTTCCCCCGTAGTGTTTGCCAATGCCAAAACGTATCTGATAGGCAGCAGCTTATCCTATCTGGGAATTGCCATCGTAGAGGCCGTATGCGGGGCATTGCGAGGAGTCGGGAAATCCCGCGCTTCGTTGAAACTCTCTTTAATTATGAATTTGTCGTATGTACTTCTAAACGTGGTTTGCATCAACTTTTTACATATGGGTGTACATGGGCTTACCATCGCTGTGAATGTTTCCAGATATCTGGCAGCACTCGTAGCGATATTGTATGTTGTGAAATTGGATACGAATCTGAACATACATTGGAAGGACTTATTTTACTATCAAATCGCGATGATTAAGAAAATCTTATTTATCGGTCTCCCTTTTGCTGCGGAGCAGATGTTTTTCAATGGCGGTAAAATCGTAACACAAGTGTTTATCGTCAGTCTTGGCACGCATGCGATGGCGACGAATGCAATTGGCGGCACACTTGCAGGGGTGCTTCAGATTCCTGCTGCCGCGTTATCTCTGACAACTGTAACCGTGATTGGACAGTGTATGGGCGGGCAGAATGTGAAAGACGCCCGCAAATTTGCCAAATCATTTTTAGGTCTAGCATCTTTTACGCTCTTCCTAATGGCTTTGATCGTCATCCCGATGTTCAAGCCGCTAATCAGCTTATTTCACCCGCCGGACGATATTGTAAGAGATCTTTTCATCATCGTGTTGATCAATGCGATAGCACAAATCCCGCTTTGGCCGATCAGCTTCCTCTTGCCAGCAGCGCTTCGGGCAGCCGGAGATTCGAAATTCACCTCCGTTACCTCGATGCTATCCATGTGGTTGTTCCGTGTCGTCTTCGGTTATGTGCTCGGCATCGTGTTTCACATGGGCATTATAGGGGTATGGTTAGCGATGAATATCGAATGGGGCGTTCGCGGACTTCTATTTCTCTGGCGCTTCAAGGGGGATCGATGGTATCGTCACCGATTGATTGAGCCAGCTGTGGAGACAACTTAACGAAGAGGCAGTCCCTCTGGAAAAAGCAAATATGGGAATGGAAAAGGAGCTAAGAGGCTGTTTGCGCTTAGCTTCTTTTTATTGCCATGTCTGGAAGTGTAAAAACGCCTAGAGTAAGCGTAAATGGGCAAAGATGCTAAAGTGCACGCATTTTCGGGGAAAATGGCTGCACATAGATAAATTAGTGCAAAAGTGCATCTTTTGGGACCGAAAAGGTGCCAGTATGATGAGTGCCGGCAGAAATAGTTGCACAATTGCAAGCATTTCAGATAGAGAGGTTAATTTGAAAAAAAAGGTTGCACTTTTGCATGCTTCACAGCAGAATTCACGACACGAACAAGGTGATTTGGAGGAATGTTTTCCTCCCGGTTTTTTTAATAGATAGATCGTTCACTACTATGTTGGTTCTGTTCATGTTAGTATTGTTACTAAACTAACTTTCGGAATTTCTTGTTGAATGAACCGAAGAAACATTGAAGTGGATAATTTTTCCACCAAAGGGAGACTACTATGAATCTAACGAGACATCCGTGGAAAAAAAATGCGCTAAGAAGACTGATTCTCTCGTTTATTTGCATTCTTCTACCGCTCTATATTCTCAGTATGATTATTTACAATTGGGGGATTCGAACCTTACAAGACGAAATATCCAAATCCATGATCTCGCAAGTATCGGGATATTTGACCGGGTTGGAGGAGGAGTTCAGACGAATTCAAACGTTGCAGTACGATGTCTTAAGCGATGACAATTTAAATGCACTCGGAGCCATACCTGATTCATTGAATGATATTGAGAAAATGCAAAGCATTCTAAGACTCCAGCAGCGACTTAATGCTATACGAAACAGCTCCACGTATATTAAGGATGTGTACGCTTACATACCTGCGATCCAGAAGAATGTGTCGGCTTTAACGATATCCTCATTTAATCAGCAAGAATTTGAAAATTTGAGGAACATCCCGTTGACACTGGATTCCCAAGTCATGAATGTGGACGGCAGAATGTATTTAAGCGCGGTATATCCCTTCTCTACACCAAGCAGTAAAAGAGGCCCGCTATTTATTGTGGCGATCGAATTGTCTAAGGAAAAGCTGGAGGAACATTTGAAATTGATGGTTAATTCCTCGGATGAGGGATTGATTTTTAATAGCTCGCAATTTGTCATCACAACAGGTCGCGATGCTGCTTTCGATCAAGAGATCTCGACCCATATGGCCAATAACGCAAATATTGGCAACGCACAGAAACTTGTTATCCATGACAAGCATTATCTTGCCGTTTACACGTCTTCGAAATTCTTTGGAGCCGTGCTAAGCAAATATGTACCAGAAAACGCCGTGTTTCAACCTCTTCAAAAGTACAGAAGTTGGTTCGTCTTGCTAGCAGCAGTAGCCCTCATCATTATTGTTATTTACTCTTTATATGTCTATAAATACATTCACAAACCACTGGATAAGCTTGTTAAAGCTTTCCGCAAAATCGAACATGGCGATTTCGAGGTTCAGATCGATCATACGGTAAACGATGAGTTTCAGTACATTTATAAGCGATTTAATGTGATGCTAGGGAATTTAAAATCCTTGATTGATCAGGTGTATAAACAACAAATTTTAACGCAGAAGGCGGAGTTGAAGCAGCTTCAATCCCAGATTAATCCTCATTTTCTATATAACAACCTCTTTATTCTTAGCACGATGGCTCGCCTTGGCGATTACGAGAATCTCGAGCAATTTACGAATCAATTGGGTGAATATTTCCAGTTCGTCACGAGGAACAGTTCGGATGAGGTGCCGCTATGGAAAGAAGTGAATCATGCCAAAGTGTATGCTGAGATTCAAGCAATGCGCTTTTCGAATCGACTGAAGGTCGAATTCGATGAGCTGCCGGACAATATCGGACACATCATGGTGCCGAGGTTGATTTTACAACCGATCATAGAGAATGCTTTCGAGCATGGTCTGGAGCGGAAGCCTGCGAAAGGCATTCTGCGTGTTCGACTTCGGAAGATTGAGAATGATATTCAGATGATCGTTGAAGATAACGGTGAGGAGCTGGACGGAGAGCGCATCGAGATGCTCCAAAACGCGTTAACTGACCAGGAAGGGTTGGAGACGACCGGCATTTTGAATATCCATCAACGAATTCGGTTGAAGTTTGGACAGACCAGTGGGTTAACCGTGGAGCGAAGCGAATGGGGCGGCTTGAAAGCAACCATTCATATTGATTTAACGAATGGAGGCGTATAAATGTACAGGGTGCTAGTCGTAGATGATGAGATGATTATTGCAGACGGGTTATATGAGGTGCTCCAGAACATTCCTCAGCTAGAGTTGGATGTGTATAAAGCCTATTCCGGTATGGAGGCGGTCAAACAATTCGATCGAACTCGTTTCGATATCGTGCTTACGGATATTCGTATGCCGGGTCTCGACGGTTTGCAGCTGCTAGAGAAGATTCGGGAGAGATGGCCCCAATGCAGAGTCATTTTCCTAACGGGATACAATGAATTTTCCTATATTTACTCGGCTATCCAGTATGAAAGGGTCAGCTATTTACTGAAGACCGAAGGATACGAGAAAGTCATTCAGATGGTAGAACATACGGTTGCTGAGATTGAAACGGACTTAAAGGCGCAGTCTTTGCTGAAGATAGCTCAGGAACAGTTGGATGACATGAGGGGGATGCTGCAGAACGATTATGTGAAGCGGATATTGAGTGAGCAGCTCGATGCGCGGGAGATTAATCAAGAGCAATTCGATGAGCTGGCTATACCGCTTAAAGCGGATCGCCCAGTGCTGATCATGCTTGGAAGAATTAACAGCTTGTCCAACAAGACGACGTATTCAGAGAAGTCTCGGCAGTTGTACAGGATTAAGCACATCGCTGAACAGTATATGTCCTCGCACGTTTCTTTCGTTAATGCGATTAATGAGCATATGGACCTCATTTGGCTGATTCAGCCTCTTCAAGGGAACACCGAAACAGAGGGGTGGGTTAGAACCCTGACGTTCGTGAAAGGGAATTTGGAGTTGGTGCAGGCTGCTTGTCGCGAGTCCGTCGGTGAGTTGTTGTCCTTCGTATTGGACGACAGCACAGTGGCGTGGGCGGATGCTGCAGAACGGTTCGCGACATTAACCATGCTGATGAATTATAGGATTGGTCAAGGCAGTGGCATGCTGCTTCTCGATAAGCAAATGGTGGAGCAAGAGCTCCAGCAGTCAGACGGGAGCCACCGTGAGAAGTCGCAGATTCGGCAAGCCAAATTGGACCAACTTGCTGATCAATTGGAGCATGGGCAGCGCGTGGAATTCAACAATACGCTGCTTGCCTGTGCCGAATCGCTTAAAGATATTGACAGTATGCATGATGTACCTGCGCAAGAGCTTTATTATTCCATAGGGTTGGTCTTCTTATCCTATATGAACCGCTGGAATTTGGTAGAGACGGTTGCGACCATAATCGGGCTGCATAAGCTCATGCAGCCAGGGGAGCATGAATCCTGGAGGGTGGCTTTTGAGTATCTCGCACGTGTTGAAGAAATTCTATTCAACCTTCAGAACCAAGAGGAAGAGAGAAGGGCAAATGCCATCATTTCGTTGATTCAGAAACATATTAAGGATCATCTGCATAATCCTGATGAGGTCTCGCTGGTGAAGTTAGCGGAATTGGTCTATTTCAATCCGTCCTATTTGTCACGATTATTTAAACAGGTGACCGGAACCAATTTATCCGATTACATTTCCTCGACCCGCATGATTAAAGCTAAGAATCTCCTGGAAAATCCGAATATTAAAATACAAGAGGTTGCCGAGCTCGTCGGTTATGGCACAGCAACCAACTTTACGCGGTATTTTCGCAAGGTAGCCCACATGACCCCACTGGAGTATCGGACATCGATATTCGGGCAACAAGTAAACAAGTGATTCAAATGTAAAGACTTGAATATTGAATGCCGATTGATTGCGCTTTACCATTAGAGATGAAGCAACTCTAGTACATTCAGATCTTTCGGGGAGGTTCACATGAGAAAAAGAGATAAAGCAAAATCAGCAGTTATTCTCTCTGCAGCAGGATTATTGGTACTCTCAGCTTGTAGTTCAGAGGGGTCAAAGGATAGTAATTCAACAGCGACACCTGCGGGGACTTCTGCGCCAGCAGCGAATTTGATGGCGAAGTATGAGAAACCAGTGGATATTACAGCTTGGCGCTATACGGAAGCAACCTACAAGTACGAAAATGGCGACACGATTGAAAATAATATTTATACAAAAGCTTATCAAAATGACCTGAACATCAACCTGAAATATCAATGGGCAGTGCCTGTCGAGCAATTTGATCAAAAGCTGAATGTGGCTATTGCTGCCGGGGATCTGCCGGATATCATGTGGCTGAAAAACAAGCAGCTCACTGATTTGGCTGATAATGATATGCTCTATGATTTGACAGAGTTGTATGAAAAATATGCATCACCCATGGCGAAGAGCATTCTGCAGCAGGATCAGAAGGCTTTCGATACAGCTAAGATCGGCGGCAAGCTGATGGCGATTCCTCAGACTTCCTCGGCGATCGACGGTCTGCCGCTCTTGTATGTTCGGGCTGATTGGTTGGCTAAGCTTGGACTTTCTGAGCCGAAGTCTATGAAGGAAGTTCTGGCAGTTGCTGAGGCTTTCACGAAGAAGGATCCGGACGGAAATGGCAAAGATGATACCTTCGGGATGGCATTTACCAAATCATTCTTAGCGGATACCCATTTTGGAACAACGGGCTTCTTCTCAGGCTTTCATGCTTATGCACGCAAATGGGTGAAGGATGCATCTGGCAAACTCGTGTACGGCAGTATCCAGCCGGAAGTGAAAACAGCGTTGAAACAGATGCAGGATATGTACGCGCAAGGCTTGCTGGATAAGGAATTTGGCGTTAAAGACCGAGCGAAGGTAACGGAATCCGTTGTTGGCGGCAAGGTAGGTATCTTCTACGGCAGTATGTCCGCTCCGCTGTCAATCATCCAGAAGAACATCGACAACGATCCGAAGGCAGATTGGAAAGCGATCCCGCTGGTGTCTGTCGACGAGAAGAAGGCTACGCCAATCGGCAACATGCCAATTCAACGTTATTATGCCGTAAGTAAGAAGAGCAAGAATCCAGAAGCGATTATCAAGCTACTTAACTTCCAGATGGATGGGTATGACGAGAGTAAGAAGCCGAAACCAGAGATGAGCTTCAGCCCAACGAATGTCCCTGTCTATCTCTATAGCTTGCTGAATCCAGAGCCAGCGAATAAAAACTTGAACGCACATAATAATGCGTTGAGTGCGATTGCTTCAAATGATCCTTCCAAGCTGTCAACGGAAGAAAAGGGTTACTTCGACAAAATCGTGGACTTCCGTAAAGGAAACAAAGCGAATTGGGGAACTGAGCGCGTATTCGGTACGCCAAGCAGCTTCGATGTTATCAGTCAGTATGTGAAAGATGATAACTATCTGCTAGATGCGTTCTACGGTGCAGCGACACCGACCATGGTTGAGAAGAATGCATCCCTTCAGAAGTTGGAAGAAGAAGTATTTACGAAGATAATTATGGGCCAATCCATTGATACGTTTGATAAATTCGTTGAAGACTGGAAGAAGCTTGGCGGTGAACAGATTACGAAGGAAGTCAACGATTGGTACGCAAAAAGTAAATAAGTAGTTGACGGCTTAATACGAGATTGGAGCTTAGGGGGAAGCGGTCGTACACTGCTTTCCCCTTCGTTATTTGTCCATTTATGCAAACGGAGAGGAGTAAAAACGGAGATGAATAAAAAACTGCAGGAAATTCCTTTGCATCTTATGCTGTTACCTGGTGTCATTCTTACGATTATCTTTAGCTATGTCCCGATTGCAGGGATCGTTATTGCTTTTCAAAAATTTGTACCTTCCAAAGGTATCTTTCATTCCAAATGGATCGGGCTCGATAATTTCCGCTATATGCTGGAGATGCCCAATTTTACTAGTGTTGTATGGAATACTGTTTTCATTGCAGTGATGAAGATCATCGTACACTTAATTGTGCCAGTCATTTTTGCACTGCTATTAAATGAGGTCGTAAGCACGGCCTTCAAACGGACCGTACAAACCATTATCTACTTTCCTTATTTTCTGTCCTGGGTCATCCTGGGAGGCATTTTGATTGATATTCTCTCCCCTTCAGGCGGCATCGTGAATCAGATGCTTGGCCTCATTGGCATCAAACCTATTTTTTTCCTTGGCAACGAAAACTGGTTTCCTTTTACACTTGTCGCTTCCGACACGTGGAAGGAATTCGGATATAGCACGATCGTTTATTTAGCTGCCCTGACGGCAATAGATCAGTCCTTGTATGAAGCTGCGGTTGTAGATGGAGCTAATCGATGGAAGCAGACACTCCACGTTACAATTCCCGGCATGCTGCCTATTGTCACGCTAATGACTGTACTGAGCTTAGGAAATGTACTGAACGCTGGGTTCGATCAGGTGTTCAATCTGTACAGTCCGATGGTGTACAGCACAGGAGATATTATTGATACGATGGTTTACCGGATTGGCTTAGTAGATGCGCAATACGGCGTAGCGACGGCGGTAGGATTGTTTAAATCCGTTATTGCTTTCATTTTAATTGTGATTTCGAATAAGCTTGCCAATCGGTATACCGGTTATCGGATATTTTAAAGTCAGGGGGAAAGGCTATGCAGAAAGTTTCAACGAGCAGAAAATTATTTCTGGTAATCAACTATCTATTGTTGGGTTTGATAGCGTTCCTCTGTCTATTGCCGCTTATTAACGTGCTAGCGGTTTCCTTCAGCTCTAGCAGCGCTGCGGCAGGGGGGTTCGTGAAGCTCTGGCCAGTAGATTTCACAATAGCCTCGTATAAACATGCTTTAACGAAGAGGGAATTTATTGAAGGCCTGTTTGTTTCGATTCAAAGAGTAGCGCTTGGTTATGCGATTAATATGGTGATTACCATCTTGATTGCTTATCCACTTTCGAAAGAAACGACTGTGCTCCGTGCAAGGAATATGTATGCTTGGTTCTTTATTATAACGATGCTTTTCCACGGCGGACTTATTCCTAGCTATATGACGATGAAAACACTCGGTTTGCTGGACACCATTTGGGCGCTGGTGCTTCCCGGAGCTGTACATGTATTCAATATGATTTTGCTGCTGAACTTTTTCCGTAATTTACCCAAGGAAATCGAAGAGGCTGCGTACATTGATGGAGCGGGTCACTGGAAGGTGCTATGGAGCATGTATATTCCATTGTCCAAGCCTGCGTTGGCAACGATCACCTTATTTACCGTGGTCATGCATTGGAATTCGTGGTTCGATGGCTTGATTTACATGAACTCGCCTTCAAATTATCCGCTGCAGAGCTATTTGCAAACGATTATTGTTAATCCTGACTCTAGTACGCTTTCGTCAACTGAACTGTACATGTCAGAGGTATCAGACCGTACTTTCAAGGCGGCGCAAGTATTCCTTGCGGCATTGCCGATATTGGTATTCTATCCGTTCTTACAGAAATATTTCATGAAGGGCCTAGTCATGGGCAGTGTGAAAGGTTAACGCATGGGGCTGCCTTAGGCAGTCCATTTCTTTTGGGGAGGCATTTACAATGAGCGAGAACATCATAGAACGGCTTCGAGAGATGTCCGTAGAGAATCAGTTAGGTCAGCTGAAAAAAGACACAGATGGTGATGTGCTGAAAGAGTGGCAGCAATCAGGCGTTAAGTTTACTTCGACTGGCGGTCGACTGGAGGAAACCTATTACTCAGCGCTGCGCAAGCTGTTCGATTGCATTGTGCCAACAATGGGAGACGCCCCCGTACTGAACGAAGGTGGTATTTATTTAGGCTGCTGGATGGAAAGTACAGGGACGATCAACAATGAATTGTTGTCACGCTTCCTGCCCACGGTATCGGAGGATACCTTCCAACTGTTCGCAGATTATCAGAAGGAAGATGGTCAGCTGCCGTATAAAGTGACGGAGAACGGTCCAGCCTTTCGGCAAATCCAAATGGTCACCCCGCTTGCTAGAAGCGTGTGGAATCACTATACGTTGAATGGGCGAAATCAAGATTTTTTATGGAAAATGTATGAAGCGATGGTACGCTATGATGAATGGCTTGTGTCTTATCGCGATACTCGTAATACCGGCTGCGTAGAAGCCTTTTGTACATTCGATACGGGGCATGATCTATCTCCGCGATTCTGGCATGTGCCGGATTCCGCACATCTGGACGATGCTCGGCAGTATAATCCAGATTCACCGACCTTGCCTTTCTTAGCGCCGGATCTGACAGCGAATGTGTATTGTCAGCGTCTCTATTTATCGCGAATGGCGAAGGAGCTGGGTGATGAGAAGGCGGCTGCGGAGTGGGACGTAAAAGCTAAACAGTCCTTGGACAGCTTGTTCGTGCATTGCTTCGATGAAGCGGATGCTTTCTTCTATGATGTAGATCGTAACGACGAGTTTGTTCGTGTTCAGTCTGATGTTTTATTGCGTGTGCTTGCCTGCGAGGTCGGCGATGACGAGTTCTTCGCAGCTTCGCTGCGGAAGTATTTGCTCAACACGAGTAAGTTTTTCGCCAAATATCCTTTCACGTCCGTTGCGATGGATGATCCGCGCTTCGATCCGTTTTCTAGCTACAATACATGGGCAGGCACGTCGAATTTCTTGAGCTTGATTCGTACGCCGCATGCCTTCGAGCATCATCATCGCTATGTGGAGCTGACTTGGGTGCTGAACCCGATCATTACTGCCTTGGCACAAATGACCCGATTTGCCCAAACGGTAAGCCCTTGGACGGGGAAGGAAGGATTTACGGAGTCCTATTCGCCAGCCATTTTGTGCCTGCTGGACTTCGTTGAGCGGTTGTGTGGAATTTTGCCAAGACCGGATGGGGAGCTATGGTTCACTTCATTGGTGCCGTATCCGCAGGATCACGGTGAGATCATGGCTGCGGAGACTGGCTATAGTCGAATCGTCGATGGGGTCACGTTTGAGTTCATCACGACAAGAGACGGCAGCACTGTTTATCGCAACGGAGAAGCTTATTTGCAGATACCGTTCGGGACTAGGGCAGTGACAGATCGCAGCGGTCAACTGAAAGCCATCATCGGGTTGAGTGTTCGTACCATTGAGGGGACCGTTTCGTATGAAGGTCAAGAAATTTCACTTATTGTGAAAGGTAATGAGCAGGTAGATCTTTTAGAAGGGCGATTTGTTAGTGTGCGCGATCTGGGCGTTATTTATCCAACGTATCGGTAATTCAGGAGGTAGCTAGGTATGGCGATGATAAAAAATAGTGATATACAGATTAGAGACCCTTTTGTTGTTCCTATAAAAGAGGAAGGGCAGTACTATCTGTTTGGCAGCACCGACGCGAATATTTGGGGTAAGGGGACCGGATTTGACGTGTACGTGGGACGGGACTTGCAGGAGTGGGAGGGTCCGCATAGTGTGTTTCGACCAGGAGCGGACTTCTATGCCGAGAACAATTTCTGGGCACCGGAAGTGTACAAATACGAGGACCGCTACTTTATGTTCGCGACCTTTCGCCGGAAGGACAATAATTTGCTTGGAACAGCTGTCTTGGCAAGTGACAGTCTGTTAGGGCCTTTCACGCCTCACAGTGACGGCCCCGTAACGCCGAAGGACTGGTGCTCGCTGGACGGGACGTTGTTCATCGATAACGAGGGGCTGCCTTGGATCGTATTTTGCCGTGAGTGGCAGCAAGTGCGTGATGGTCAGGTTTGTGCAGTACGCTTGACCAAGGATCTTAAGGACATTATCGGTGAACCTGTCGTCCTATTTTCCGCTTCGCAAGCTTTATGGCCTACATCCTTCCAGCATCCGCGTTTCCCAGGTCAGGATAACTACGTGACGGATGGTCCGTCCTTCTATCGCGCAGCGAACGGGGATTTGCTGATGCTGTGGGCAAGTTTTATTAATAATACGTATGCGTTAGGTGTTGCTAAGTCCGTATCCGGGAACGTGTTGGGTCCATGGGTACAGGAGGAGGAAGCACTGTTTCGGAGCGATGGAGGGCATGCGATGCTATTCCATACCTTTGA
Source organism: Paenibacillus sp. J22P51 (assembly GCF_059692215.1). Taxonomy (NCBI): domain Bacteria; kingdom Bacillati; phylum Bacillota; class Bacilli; order Caryophanales; family Paenibacillaceae; genus Paenibacillus; species Paenibacillus sp. J22P51. The sequence goes on from NZ_JCAUAZ010000002.1 coordinate 809,435, forward strand.
GGGAAGCTTGATGCTCGCGATCCACTCCCCAAATCAAACGCCGAATGAGCGGCCTCATTTTCTTGAAATTGAAGAGAAGGATGGCAAGCTGAGGGTACTTGGGGTGTAAATGAATAGTTGTCCTTAAATAAGAGGGAGTCAGCGACTCCCCCTATCGGACAAATTGTAGGGGACAGATCCATTTGAGATCTGTCCCCTTTTCAGTGAGTCTGGGCGCTTAGGTCGAATAGAACTTCAAAAAGAAGAACTCTCAAGCCTGTATTGCCCAGGTGTAATGTTCTCGAATTTTTTAAATACCTTGAAAAAATGCCGTGGGTTTTCGTAACCAACTAGCTCCGCAATCGTGTTGATCGGCCATTCCGGATTCTCTTGCATGATTTGTTTGGCTTTGGCAAGTCGAAAGGTATGCAAGTAGTGAAGGAAGGTCAGTCCCATCTCTTTCCGAAACAACATGCTGATGTAATTGGGGTGCATTTGCACATGATCGGCAACCGCATCAAGCGATAAATCCTGCTTGTAATTTTGTTCCACGAAAGCGACAATTTTATCAATTGTATGGATGTTCGGCTGGTGGTGGTCAGTGGTGCGAGTATATTGAATGAGCTGTGCGATGATCTCCGAGATCTGGATATCTGCATGTAATGTACTGTTCGATGCAAATAGCTTGGTTGCTGCATGTTCACCCCAGATGGTTTCAGGTGTTAGGCCAACACTTTGCAAGTAAACACCGATACAGATAAGAAACTGCTCGCGAAGCTTGTTATTACATTCCGTATTGCCTGGGAAATGAGGCAGTATGGACTGCACATCCTTTTCAATCTGCTCGAGAGTAAGCTGCTTGTCAATTGAACGCTCAATGTATTGTACAAGATGATCAAAGTGATGACGAATGTTTTCCGACTCTGGTAGATAGAAAGTTAATCTGCTGGAGGAAAAGTACCGATTGAATAACATCGCTGCCATTGCCTCAATATACAGATCGCGTATATGCTCGTTATCGTTCTTTTTGAAGCTGACCCCAATACAATATCCGCTGCCTTGCTTTCTCGCGGTATCGAACAACTCGTCACATGCAAGCTGTAGATCTTCATCTATAGGGCTATGCACACTATTCGCAATCATGACAGTTTGCTGCAAGAAGCGAGATTGGAATGTGTAATGTTTCTGGAAAATACGTGCTAGATGTGCACTCATTCCTGTGAGGCTTTCGGCTGTCAAAAGCGGTACATGCTCGGTTGCTTGAATGACGATTATCGTCGTATAAGGATGGGGAAGCAGGGAGTGCAACTGTTCAGGCTTAAGCGTCAAGTCCTCCAACTGCGTATTGAATAGGATATGTTCTTTGAGCAGAAGTAGGTCATGCTCGATGATTTGCTTTTGTTCCTCCTGAATGGTTCTCCCGATTCTACCCAGTACGCTGATGAGCTCTTCCTTATTAATCGGTTTCAACAAATAGTCGATGACTTGGTAGCGCAGTGCTTGTCTGGCATAAGCAAAATCGCTATAACCAGTTAAGATAACGAACCGGCTGCAAAGGTTAAGAGTTTGTATGTCCTTTATCAGCGTGAGTCCGTCCATTTCAGGCATATGAATATCTGTAAGGATCAAATCAGGCTGAAAGGCCGCTAGCTTGTGCATCGCATCAATGCCGTCAGCAGCGCCGACGATCTCGATAAACGGAGTATGCGCTCTCTCGATCATACGGATAATCCCATTTAAGATGATAGGTTCATCATCGACTACCATCAACCTCATGGCGTTGCCCCCTTAGCTAACTTGAGTATACATGTCGTCCCCTCATTAAGCTTACTCTCCAGTTGAATACCCGAACCTTCGCCAAAAAACATTTTTACACGTTCGTTTACATTCATAATCCCGATACCTCCGCCACCCTTCTGCAAAGGATGGACATCCATGGTGCCATTTAACACGCCTTGGATGAGTACAAGTCGTTCTTTCTCAATGCCAGTACCAGAATCAACAACGGTAATGAACATGAACGCAGCATCTTCCCAAATACGGATCGAAAGTGAGCCTTGCTTTCTTACATTCGCGATCCCGTGAACGATGCTATTCTCAATGATCGGCTGCAGCATGTAGTGAGGACATTGAAAATTATCGATAGCCGCGTTGATCTCAAAAGATACTTTCAGGCGATCAGCCAATCTAATTTGCTGGATTTTAATATAGTCTTTGACATTTTCCACTTCTTCCCGAAGTGAAGTCTCGTTTTTCGCTCCTGATAGGCTGTAGCGGAATAGCTTGCCTAGCGTATAGGACATCTCAGCTGCTTCGGGGTCATCGTTGGCTTCTGCGATCATGCGAATCGATTCGAGCGTATTGTATAAAAAATGAGGCTTGATTTGCGCCTGCATCATGAGATAGGCTGATTCCTTTCGCAGCATTTCCGAACGATGGACGGTATTAACCAACTCATCCATGCGCCTGATCATCGCATTATAAGAGGAAGTTAGATGTCCGACTTCGTCTTTATTAATTTCCCCGCGATAGAGAGGGAAATGGTTTTCGTCAACTTGCCGCATATGCTTGGAAAGCTTCAGAATGCGCTTCGTAATCGAACTGGCGATCAGATAGTAGATGCCGGAAAGAAGTAATAAAAGGAGTGCGACGATTAATACGAGAAGATACTTGTTTTTTTTGATCCCAATAAAGACGGTGTCTACTTGCTCCATCATTACAAACTGCAGCTTAAGGCTGTCAGAATAAAATGATTCAATCAGCATTTTATTTCCGTTAATCGTGTGATACGCGTATTTCGCATTTGGCCCAAAAGCTTGGGATAGTAAGGCCTTCTCTGAATCTTTGGATAAGGGGATCTTTTGAATATGAGAAATGACCTGATAATCCTGGTCTAGTACATAAAAATTGCTTCTGCTGTTTAAATTAAGCGATTCCAATAAAGGTTTTATGAAATTAGAGGTTACCTTGATATCGAGAAGACCAATGTCCTGCTCGAAATTCCGGTTTCCAATTTTGTGGAAATAATGTAGATTGATGTCTTGATCTGAGCCATTAGTAAACGTTATCCATTTACCTATACCTAGCGGAAGCTTCTTAATGCTCTCATCCAGCTTGAACTCGTCCATCTTGGCCATTTCGGGACGGAAAATCATACCGTTCTGCTGCTCCATGTAGATGGTCATCCCATCGATCATTCGATTGGATGACAAAATATAAGAAAACAAAGGTCTGATGTAGGTCAAAAAATTGGAAACTTGCTCAAAATCGCTCCGGTAGTTCCCGCTTAAATAGGCAATCGTGTTCGAATTATTTTGGAATAGCTGATACGCAGATTCGATCTGTACCGTACTTACGTTGACATTATTAAGGACTTGATTCACAATTTTTTGTCTGCCTTGCGCATACTCTTCGAGAAAGCTATTGTAGTTTTGGTTATAAAGGAACAGGCCGAATGAAATAATCGGAATGAAGATGATGAAAATGTAGCCTATTGCCATTTTTTTTACAATCGACAAGTTCTGATAGCTGAAAGCAGGCTTCAGTTTCACGGATCACACCACCTTATAAACGGACACTGCCTGCTTAAAAATGATCACTATAATTATGAGCCGCACTCCGTTATTATTGGATTTGTAAGCGCTTAATACAAGCGGATAGTCATTGCATCGAGGGGGAGTACCATGAGTATAGCACTTAAAATGGTAAAGAAAAACTGGCAACTCTATCTGATTATTCTGCCATCACTCGTTTATTTGATCATTTTTAAATACATACCGATGGTTGGCGTCCAAATCGCTTTTAAGAACTTTATGGTCACGAAAGGAATATGGGGAAGCGATTGGATCGGTTTCAAGCATTTTGTGGACTTTTTCCATCTGCCCATTTTTTGGAGGGTGATCAAAAATACGGCGCTGCTCAGCCTTTACTCACTTCTTGTCGGCTTTCCGGCACCGATCATACTTGCTCTAGCATTAAATGAACTGAAAAACGGGATTTTTAAAAGGACTGTCCAGTTAGTCACCTTCGCGCCGTATTTCATTTCAACGGTCATCATGGTTTCGATCATTATGCTGTTCCTTTCTCCACAGCTTGGCTTCGTTCATCTGTTAGCGGATAAGTTCGGATTTCCAGCGGAAAATATCATGTCAAAGCCGGCGTATTTCAAAACCGTTTATGTCCTTTCCGACGTATGGCAGTTCACAGGATATGCCTCGGTCATTTACATTGCCGCTCTGGCAGGGGTAGACCCGCATTTGTATGAGGCGGCAAAAGTAGACGGTGCATCCCGGTTTCAACGGATGATGAATATCGATTTGCCGAGCTTAATGCCGACGGCTGTTATCTTACTCATTCTAAATGCTGGGCAAATCATGAACGTTGGATTCGAGAAGGTGTATCTGATGCAAAATGCGATTAATGTTGGGGCGTCCGAGGTCATATCTACGTATGTTTACAAAATGGGGTTAGTTGGAGCGAACTTCAGTTTCTCTGCAGCTGTCGGACTTTTTAATTCGATTGTCAATTTAATACTGCTCATTGTGGTCAACTATGTGGCAAGGAAAAATTCTGAGACAAGCTTGTGGTAGGAGGTAAATGATATGGTTAATTCCGAGCAAACCGTGCTGCTCAAAGCGAGAAAGGCACCTACACGCATTCTTGAAAATAGTGTCGACAGAATGTATTTGTTCTTTGTCTATGTGTTTCTAGTTATTTGCTTAATCATTGTGGCCTATCCGCTCATTTATATCATTAGTTCATCATTCAGCTCCTCGTCAGCTGTGATCTCAGGCAAAGTGTGGCTGTTCCCTGTTGAACCTACCCTTCGAGGGTATAAAGCCGTATTTCAGAATCCGCAAATCTTGACGGGGTACGGGAACTCTTTGTTTTATCTCTTCTTCGGGACACTGCTTAGCGTGACGTTGACGATAACAGCGGCTTACCCGCTTTCACGCAAAAACTTTTATGGACGTAACGTCATCACTGCACTGTTCATTTTTACGATGCTGTTCAACGGGGGGTTAATTCCCTATTATTTGACAGTTAAAGGAATGGGGCTGCTCGACACGAGATGGGCAATGATTATTCCTGGTGCCATTTCGGTATGGCAAGTTATTCTGGCGAGGACGTTTTTCCAAACATCGATTCCTTCGGAACTAACGGAGGCGGCACATTTGGATGGATGCAGCGATTTTAAGTTTCTACTTCGAATCGTCATCCCGCTGTCCAAACCGATCATCGCCGTTCTCGTACTTATGTATGCCATTGGCTATTGGAACTCCTATTTTGAAGCGTTGATTTTCTTGAAATCGCCTAAATTGTATCCGCTGCAGCTTATTTTACGAAACATTCTCATCCTGAACTCCATTGATCCAACGATGATAAAGGATGTCAAAGAACTTGCGGATCGGCAAGGCTTAAAGGAACTTCTTAAATATTCACTGATCGTCGTAGCGAGCGCGCCTGTTCTTGTGTTATATCCTTTTGTGCAAAAGCATTTTGTGAAAGGACTACTGATTGGTTCTCTGAAAGGGTGAATCCAGTTACACATTGAGGGGAGGGATGCCGGGAAGCAATTGACCAGGTAGTAACCATATGGGAATTAAATAGCTATGAAAAACAAGGAGGGTTTGCGCATGGTAAGTAAAGGAACCAGAAAAACTTGGTTATCGGCGGTCCTGATTTTACTCATAACATTGCCTGTAGTTGGCTGCACGTCCAATAATGATGATCCACAGGGTAGCGCAAGTTCTACAGAGGCTGGAAGCTCAGGCGGCGGAAAAGAACTTAATGCTACTGGCTTCCCTATTACTAAAAATAAAATTACAATGAGTGCCTTTGCGCCGCAATCCGCGAACATTGCCGATTTGAATACGAATTGGTTTACCAAATATTTGGAAGGAAAGACGAATATTCATTTGAACTGGCAGCTTGTGCCCGGAGAATCAGCGGCTTTAAATGAGAAAAAACAGCTGCTGCTTGCAAGTGGCGATTATCCTGATATTTTCATGCAAGGTAATTTAACGAAAGAGGAACAGCTGCTGTACGGTCAACAAGGCGTACTTCTCCCGTTAAATAAGTTAATCGATCAATACGCACCGAATATTAAGAAAGCATTCAAAGACATTCCGTATTTGGAGAAGGCGATCACTGCTCCGGACGGCAATATTTATGCGATACCTTCCGTGAATGAATGCTATCACTGCCAGTTTTCTGCCAAAATGTGGGTGAATACGAAGTGGTTGCAAAAGCTCGGCCTTAGCGCACCGAAGACGACCGATGATTTCTACAACATGCTAAAAGCATTTAAGGAAAAAGATCCGAATGGGAATGGCAAAGCAGATGAAATTGCGTTCACGGGTTCACCGACAGGTTGGCATACGGATATTGAGACATTCGTCATGAATGCGTTCGTTTATTACAATGCGGACAACAATTATTTCATGATGAACGGCGGCAAGCTGGCAACATCGGTCGACCAACCAGGCTTTAAAAAGGGTCTGCAATTCTTGAACAAACTGTATGCGGAAGGCTTGATTGATAAGGAAGCATTTACACAGAAATCGGATGCGCTTTCCCAAAAAGGGAATAGTCCTGCTACAGCGATTGCTGGTGCTATTCCGGCAGGCTGGTTCGGCGAATTCACAGATGCCTCGCCAACCGCAACGCGCCACAAGGACTATGATCCGATTGCGCCGCTTACTGGTCCAGATGGGGCATCGTTCGCGCCTCACTACATTGGCATTGGGAACTCGGTGTTTGCCGTGACGAATAAAAATAAAAATCCGGAAGCAGCAATTCGTCTAGCTGACTATCTGTATACAGATGAGGGCACGACACTGTCTAACTCTGGGGAAGAAGGCCGCAACTGGGTGAAGGCTGATGCGAATGATAAAAACATACGCGGAACCGCAGCCAAGTTCAAGGTGAAAGAAACGACATATGGTGTTGGTCAGGTGCAAAATGACCATTGGAATCAAATGGGGCCGGGCCTTCGCTCCTCCGAATATCGAGAAACTGCCTATGCAGCTAGCCAGGACATCTATACGATGGATGGTTTGGAAACCCGTCTGTACAAGGCTACCAAAGAATTGTATGAAGGACACCAACCGAAAGAAGAGTTTCCGACGGATATTTTCTTAACGAACGATCAGGCTAATCAAGTTAAACAATTGAAGCCAATTATTACGGATTACGTCAAACAGTCTATGCTGCAGTTCATCATGGGGGCCAAAAGCATTGACAAAGATTGGGACGCTTATGTGAAGGGTCTTAAAGATTCCGGCATGGATCAATTTATCAAAATCTATCAGGATGGCTACGATAAAGTGTATAAAAAATAAGGGTTAGCAACGATTCTTGAAAATGGAGGGAAAACATGAACAAGCGTTGGGAGCGAACAGACTGGTTCCGAGAAGCAAGGTTCGGCATGTTTATTCACTGGGGATTGTATGCAATCCCCGCTAGGGGGGAGTGGGTCCGAAGCGTCGAGAAGCTGAGTAATGAGGAGTACGAACCGTACTTCCGAGAGTTTCGACCGGACCGCTATGACCCGCGGGCTTGGGCGAGAGCAGCTAAGGCGGCGGGACAGCAATATGCTGTCCTAACGACGAAGCATCATGATGGCTTCTGTCTATTTGACAGCGAGTTTACGGACTACAAAGCGACGAATACACCTGCGCAGCGGGATTTGATCAAGGAATATGTAGAAGCTTTTCGTGAAGAAGGCTTGAAGGTCGGCTTTTACTATTCACTGATTGATTGGTATCACGATGATTATCCCGCATATGGGGACCGCATTCATCCGATGAGAGACAATGAAGCTTATGAAAACCGTTCCACCCAATTCGAGCGCTATGTGAATTATTTGCATGCACAAGTGAAGGAATTGCTTACAAATTATGGTGAAATAGATGTGATGTGGTTCGATTTCTCGTACGATGATATGACTGGTGAGAAGTGGAGAGCTACTGAGCTTGTTAACATGATTCGATCCCTGCAACCAAATATTATTATTGACAACCGACTTGGCGGAGATATTAAAAAGGCAGAACCAGAGGTATATGCCGGCGACTTTTATTCCCCTGAGCAAATCGTTCCTCCCGGCGGCATCGTTGATGAAAACGGACTAAACGTACCATGGGAAGCCTGTATTACGCTCAACGATAACTGGGGCTATCATGCGAAGGATTATGCCTACAAATCACCGAAGCAGGTCGTGCGAGCTTTAGTGGAATGCATCAGTAAGAACGGAAATATGCTTCTAAATGTCGGGCCAGATGCAAGAGGAGAAATTCCGGCTGAGTCCATTCAAATATTGACGTCGGTTGGTGACTGGATGCGGCGTAATGGTGAAAGCATCTATGGATGTGGAGCATCCTCACTTCCGAAGCCTGAATGGGGACGCTATACGCAAAACGGGAATATGTTATATGCCCACGTATTTGATCGTGGCATCGGACCGATTTATTTCCAGGGGCTAAAGGGGAAAATCAAAAAGGCGAGACTCCTGGCAGACGGCTCAGAACTTAAGGTTTCCACGCCATGGATGGCGGAACATTATTCGGATACCGAAAGCGGGGCATTCATTCATTTGACCGGCGCCGAGCTCCCAGATGATGTGGATACTGTAATAGCGCTGGAAATCGAATAAGTGGCAGAGGTGAATAAGCGTTGAAAATCGGTCTTAGCACATATAGCTTGCTGGGTGCATTAAAAACAGGGGATATGACAGTCCTAGACGTCATACAGTGGATTTCGGATCATGGCGGCGAGCATATGGAAATCGTTCCCTATGGCTTTACACTGATAGACAAACCTGATCTAGCGGCCGCAGTCCGCTTGAAGGCTAAGGAAGTTGGCATCGAGTTATCCAATTATTCGATGCCGGCCAACTTCGTCCAGGAGACGGAAGAGGCTTTCGAAGCGGAGGTAGCGCGAGTCAAGCAGCATGTTGATTTGGTCAACAGGCTTGGCATGTTGCATATGCGGCATGATGTTACAGCTTTTACCTTACCGCCTGAAAAGATGACGATTCAATGGTTCGAATCGAATTTACACGCGATGGTAAGAGGGAGTCGGCTTATTGCCGATTATGCAGCGCAGTACGGGATCACCACGACCATTGAAAACCACGGCTTCAGCGTACAGGCAAGTGATCGTGTGCAACGCGTTCTAACTGAGGTCAATCGTCCTAATTTCAAGACGACACTGGATATCGGCAATTTTATGTGCGTGGATGAGCAGCCCCTAATCGGTGTGCGCAAAAATTTGCCATTTGCTTCACTCATCCATGTGAAAGATTTTTATTTTAGACCGTACGATGAGCATCCTGGAGAAGGAGCATGGTTTACAACCGCTAATGGCAACTATTTAAGAGGCGCAATCGTCGGCCAAGGAGATATCGACATGCGTCGAATTATGAAGCTCATTAAGGATTCGGGATACAACGGATATCTTACAATTGAATTTGAAGGCATGGAGGAGTGCAAATCAGCCTCGAAGATCGCGATGGACAATGCAAGACGGTTGTGGCAGGAGGCATGAGGCGTAGGGAGGTACGAAGCTACGAATGACGAATGCGGCTTTGCTTGTGGAAGAATGGCGTGGATATCTAGTGGAAAGCGAATTTTGGGGGCATGTGGTTGGGATCGATTTACAGGGTAACATCCGATATCAGGTGGGCGATCCCCATCATGTCACGTATTTACGATCGGCGTCAAAGCCTTTCCAGGCGATCCCCTTTTTTCGCAGACAGCTTCATAAGAAATATGGCCTAACGTTGGAGCAGCAGGCTGTTCTGACAGCATCGCATCGAGGTCAGTCGTTTCATGTGAACGCTTTAGAAGATTTGCTAGATAAGCTTGCTTTAAATGAAGAGCAATTGGTTTGCGGGGCATCCTTTCCACTGCAAACACCAAGCCATTATCGGCTGTTTCATGATGGTCATCTGGAGAGGAAGCTCTATCATAACTGTTCAGGGAAGCACTTATGTTTGCTTGCGGTATGTCAGGCAGATGGATACGCACTTCAAGGCTATGAAGATAACGACCATCCGCTGCAGCAGGAGTTGAGCGCGATCATATGCGAAATGGCGGGGCTCAACAGGGATCGCTTACAGCTTGGCATAGACGGCTGCGGCCTTCCTGTATATGCGATGCCTTTGTACCATGCGGCGCAAGCGTTTCTGAAGCTCGCACGACCCGAAATGATTGAGGATGCCGCCACTTCTGCTGCTGTGCGGGACTTGACCATCGCAATGAATGCCTGCCCGGATTGGGTATCCGGGACAGGGCTCATCTGTCCTGCGTTGTTGAAGGACGCTAATATTGTTGCGAAAGGCGGCGCCAAAGGCATATACTGCTTTGCGCTGAAACGAGAGGGATTGGCTTTCGCTCTAAAGGTTGCAGATGGGAGCGAAGACAAGTGGGCGTATATCGTGGCAGCTATTCTTTCACAAATTGGCTATCAGGATGGAACTACAATTGCGCGACTCCGGGAGTTGTGCCCGGATGAAATTCGTAACAGCTTAGGGGTTGTAGTTGGTCGACATCGAATCGGATTTCAACTGAAATGATCGGGATAGATTCACTCGTTGGAAAAGGTAAATATTTAGATGAAAAAGGAGCTAAGTGGCTTGTGCGCGCTTAGCTCCTTTATTTTTGGCATCCTAAACGACACCTTGTGCAATCATAGCGTCGGCTACTTTGGTAAAGCCTGCAATATTGGCTCCTACAACGAGATTGCCTGGATGGCCATATTCCTCTGCAGCTTGGACAGCGCTTCTGTAAATATTTTTCATAATCGTATGGAGCTTGTCGTCTACCTCATGGAACTGCCAGGAGTATCTCATACTATTTTGCGACATTTCTAGTGCAGATACGGCAACACCGCCTGCATTCGCTGCCTTAGCTGGTCCAAACAACACACCTGCTTGCAGGAATACATCAATCGCTTCCAAGGTTGATGGCATATTTGCGCCTTCCCCAACTGCTTTTACCCCGTTGCTTACAAGAATTTTCGCTGATGCCTCATTAATCTCGTTCTGTGTTGCGCTAGGAAGTGCGATATCACATGGAATGGACCAAATGCCATGACAACCTTCATGATAGGTTGCGGACGGATGCTCTTTTACATACTCGCTGATTCTCGTTCTTTCAACTTCTTTCAACCGTCTAAGCGTCTCAAGGCAGATTCCGTTTTTATCATAAATATAGCCGTTGGAGTCGCTGCAAGCAACGACCGTAGCGCCTAACTGTACCGCTTTTTCAATGGAATATGTGGCCACGTTGCCAGAACCGGAAACGACAACAGTGCTTCCCTCGAAGCTAAGTCCCTTGGATTTCAGCATCTCGTTCACAAAGTAAACACAACCATAGCCAGTCGCTTCGGTACGTCCCAAGCTGCCGCCGTAGATGATCCCTTTACCTGTCAATACACCAGATTCATGAGCTCCGCGAATTCGCTTATACTGACCGAACATATAACCAATTTCACGCGCGCCTACGCCAATGTCTCCAGCTGGTACGTCCGTGTCTTGACCAATATATTTATAAAGCTCTGTCATGAAGCTTTGGGTGAAACGCATAATTTCGTTATCAGACTTTCCTTTTGGATCGAAATCAGAGCCGCCTTTACCGCCGCCGATTGGCTGACCTGTAAGGGAGTTTTTAAGTGTTTGTTCAAACCCAAGAAATTTAATAATACTCGCATTAACGGAGGGATGGAAACGCAATCCCCCTTTGTAAGGTCCAATTGCACTATTGAATTGAACGCGGAAACCGCGATTCACTTGCGTAATCCCTTGGTCATTTACCCACGGTACCCGGAAAGTGATTAAACGCTCCGGCTCAACGAGCCGTTCAAGTATACCGTGTTTCATGTACTTCGGCTGCTTGGAGAGAACCGGAATCAACGACTCGATAATCTCTTTCACAGCTTGATGGAACTCAGTTTCATTCGGATTACGTTTGACTACGGTTTCGTAAATGCCATGTACATACTCTCTTGCAGCAATATCATTATCCACTTGAACTAACACCATGTCCTCCACCTTCACAATTCAATTATGGTAAAAAAGTATATTAGTATAGTTTTACCTTATTCCAGCCAATTGGGCAAATAAAATTTACATGTCATGTAAGCTTACTTTTATGTGTGATTAAAGTGCCCATATGAAATGGGAGATGTCACTTATGCAGGTATAGTGAAATAAGGAGCTAAACTTGGACTAAATTTACAGATTGTAGTATAATTTACAGACTCTTAATGGAAAGATCATTAAGTTTCAAGCCTACAATGTACAAAGTAAAGGAAATAGCTACATGGATAATCGAACAAACCGCACAGATCCGCGCATACTTCGAACACGTCAATTGCTCAAAGATGCCTTTGTGGCACTGCTTCAGGAAATGAATATCGATAAAATTTCGGTCAATCGTATTGCAGAGCGTGCTACGATTAATCGCGTTACCTTTTATCTGCATTATCGAGACATTCCCGATATGATGGACAAAATGGCGGATGATATGATCGAGGAAATATCTACAATTTTGAACAAAGCGATGGGAAATCAGACTTCCGCAGAAGATGAAGATTGGTCGGTACTTGTGAGTCTTCTCGAACATATTGCTGAAAATGCTGCGTTTTATAAGGTCATTTTTGCGGCACAGCGTATTCCGATCTTTACGGATCGTTTGTTAAAACTGTTGACAGAAATGGTTACTTTAAGAATTGAGAGTATGGGGAACGAAGCCACAATTACATCAGCAGGTATTCAAAAGGACATTGCCATTTGGTACGGATCATCAGCCTTGATCGGTACGATCGTTGCTTGGCTGCGAAAGGATATGCCGTATACGCCGATTTTTCTAGCCAAACAATTTATGTTGATGCGAACACTTTCGTAAAAATTGGAGCTTTACAGTTACTCCAACTAGCCGGGCTTCGCTTCCCTGACCACCACCTTACAACTTAGCTGGAAAACCTACTGTTAAATTTATGATTCAAAGCATATTTTTGGAATTAATTTACAAAGGTATACCTCAAGGCGTCTCGATGTATGTGGATCGCTATACGTTTGTTCGTTTCGGACTTCGTGTGCCGCCCAGCATTGTGGATAAGTAAAGCCTCGTTTTTTAACACGCTAGAATTTATATGTATGGGGTAGGGGGTGAGCGAAGCACACCCCAATTTACCATGTTAGAGAGCAGACGTTTTCGGTTTCCGAAAACGTCTTTTTAATTGGGGATAGAACAACCTTTAAAACGCGGTCGCTCATCTTCGAAGGACTTCCATAGCAGCTAAATCTAGGGAGTATTCTATTTAATAACTGTAAAAATACTGCTAATTTCGTCCGGATACTCACTGTATTTCAAATAACTGTAAAAAAATACAGTTAATTTGAAGATGTTTCGTCGAAAACGGAAGAATGCAAAGAAATAAATGGACTTTTTCCACTTATTATAAAAAAATAAGCGTGAAACTAAAAAATAGATGGAGTTTTTCCAGTTATTAGGACGGCTTCGCCGTTTGGCAGAGTAATCCTTAATTCATTTCTCTGAATCTCTCTGGTGTAAAACCGACTTGCTTGCGAAAGCTCGCAATAAAGTGACTTACATCACGGAATCCTACGTGAGTAGCTATATCTTTAATCGCTTGATGTCGGTCGCTAAGCAGCATTTCTTTGGATTTGCGAATTCGCATCATAATGAGGTAAGCGTAAGGTGAAAGGCCGAAAGCATGTTGAAACAAGGTATTCATATGCCTCGGTGTGACTTGAAGAACAGCAGACATTTGTTCAATCCCGGTATCCGGATTTGCGTAGTGAGCTTCTAGCCATTCCGTTAAGGGCTGCAAATGAAGCATTTGATTACCAATCGAGGTGCGGTTATTGATTTGAGCGTGCTTTTTAATTTGAATCAAGAAATGATACAAATCTGCGGAGGCATCGTAGCCAGAGTAATCTGCTTTTGTCTCTAAGTTATTTAGGATATGTCCAAGAGCTAAGCTTAAAGGGCCTTCGGCATCCCATCGGAAAACGGCAGACTCGAGCATTTCTAATGTGTTCAAAATAGCGTGCACGCAGTTGCCGCCGAATGTGACATATTGTGTGCACCAAGTGTCGGTAACGGCGTAATAAGAATGCGGTACACCTGGGAGCAAAAGCACGCCTGTTCCTTTCGGTAAACGCACCGTTCTGTTGTCCATCTCAAACTCACCTTCGCCCGCATAGGTTTGTAGCCAATGATAATAAGGGAAGCCTTCATTTCTGATGCGTATTTCCTGATCTTCATGATGACCGATGCTATCGATAAATAAGGGGTAAGGTTGGGCTGACTTAGGTGTTAATAAAAATCGGGTATGCATTTCGAATCATCCTGTTCCATTTTCTTATATAGGGTTGCAAATATATTATATTTTAACGCGATTATGAATCCAATATAATGTATTTATTCTTATATGAAAATCAATTGAAGAGGTGCGAAGCGTGATACATACAAAGCTGCCTAAGATTTGGTACGGTGGGGATTACAACCCTGAGCAATGGGATAAAGAGGTTATGGATGAAGATTTACGGATGTTTAAACTTGCGGGTATTGATGTAGCGACAATCAATGTATTCTCGTGGGCACTATCACAACCGAACGAAGATACTTATGATTTTACTTGGCTGGATGAGACCATCGAGCGTCTCCATGCCAATGGGACCTACGTTTGTTTAGCTACAAGTACGGGCGCTCACCCGGCGTGGATGGCAAGGAAATACCCAGATGTTTGTCGGGTGGATTTTGAAGGACGCCAACGTAAATTTGGCAAAAGGCATAATTCTTGTCCCAATAGTCCAACGTTCCGTACTTATTCGGAGCGAATGACAGACAAGTTAGCTGAACGCTATAAAGATCATGAAGCCATACTGATTTGGCACGTTTCCAATGAATATGGTGGTTATTGTTACTGTGACAATTGCGCTGGCGCATTTCGCGCATGGCTGCAAGAACGATATACGACATTAGATCAATTAAATAAAGCCTGGTATACAGGGTTCTGGGGGCATACGTTCTATGATTGGGAAGAAATCGTGCCACCTAATGCACTTACTGAGGAAACGCAAGGCGATCGTTCTTTCTTTCAGTCTATTTCATTAGATTATCGCAGATTTATGTCCGATAGTTTGCTAGATTGCTATAAGTTGGAGTATAACGCGATCAAACGGCACTCAACCCAATTGCCGATAACCACGAATTTAATGGGTCTTTACAAAGAATTGGACTATTTCAAATGGGCGCCATATTTGGATGTGATCTCATGGGACAATTATCCGGCCTTGGATACGCCGATCAGTCTGACATCCATGACGCATGATCTCATGCGTGGATTAAAGGACGGTCAGCCGTTCATGCTGATGGAACAAACACCAAGTCAACAGAATTGGCAGAAGTACAACTCGTTGAAACGACCAGGAGTCATGAAGCTCTGGAGCTATCAAGCGATTGCTCATGGAGCGGATACTATCTTATTTTTCCAGCTTCGTCGATCCGCAGGTGCTTGTGAGAAATTCCATGGGGCTGTCATTGAGCATGTTGGACATGAACATACACGCGTATTTCGTGAATGCGCGGAACTAGGGCATGAGCTTGAGCGGCTATCAGATAAAGTACTGGACGCAAGAGTGAATGCGCGTGTCGGCATTGTGTTCGATTGGGAAAACCGCTGGGCGGTTGGACTCTCGAGCGGTCCAACTATCGCTTTGAATTATGTAGATGAAGTGCATAAGTATTATGACGCCCTGTTCCAGCAAAATATTCAAGTAGATCTCATTGGCACCACTACGGATCTCGCTGGCTACGATATCGTCATTGCACCTGTTCTCTATATGGTGAAAGAGGGATATGCCCAACGCGTAGAAGAATTCGTTCATGCCGGCGGCACCTTTCTTACCACCTTCTTCAGCGGCATCGTCAATGAGCATGATCGCGTAACCCTTGGCGGTTATCCAGGCGAATTGCGGAATGTTCTTGGTATTTGGGCGGAAGAAATCGATGCGCTGTTCCCAGATCAGAGCAACCAAATCCAGTTGAATGAGCAATGGGGAGGGCTTGACGGCAGCTACCAATGTGGCATTCTGTGTGATTTAATCCATGCTGAAGGCGCAGAAGTGAAAGCCGTCTATGGCAAGGATTTCTATCAAGGCATGCCTGTGCTTACGGTCAATAAATATGGGGCGGGCCAAGCTTGGTATGTAGCCTCGAGTCCAGAGCCAGCATTCTTACAAGGCCTCCTTGGCAACTTATGCCTAGATAAAGGAATCACCGCAGCCATTCCCCCTGTGCCTGGGATTGAGGTTTCTATCAGAACTACAAGTAATGATGAGTCATTTGTGTTTATATTAAATCATAATGATCAAGCTACTTCGATTGCATTAGGTGATCTGAAGGGGATTGACATACTATCCGGCGATTTCTTAGCAAACGACGTTACACTTCCACCTAAAGCAGTCCTTATTATTGAGAAGCAACAATAATCGGTAAATCTCATAATGGGATCCAAATGGAAAGGGAACTAGGATGCGCTATTTGCAGCTAAACGCACTAAAAGGACAATGAAAGGGAACGACAGGACCTTATTTGTCCGAAAAACGCATAAATACCATAAAATTGGTCAAATAGGTACCCACGTTCCTCTTCAGGCCAATAATGGCCGATATTGTGGAAATAGCGCACCTAGGTTTTCTTTTCGATGCCGCGTCATGGCAACTTCAAGGATTTGACGACTTGCAGAAATAACATACCTTCAGAACATAAATGACCTATAAGAGGAGCACTTTGTTTCAAAGTGTCCGTCTCATAGGTCATTGTTCATTTACTTGACCGTATATGTTGAATGCCTGTCCTAAATGCTTAAATGAAACTCGAATGCGGTTGGAAAAGTAGAAAAAAGCGAAATACAGTACAAATGGAAGCATTAAGAACTCTCATTTTGCTCGAAATAGAACTTAAATAAGGGATTAGAAATTGTTTATTTGAAGAATGGAGGCTAACATTGGGTATAGAGCAACGATGACTGAAAAGGAGTGAAGCTAAAGTGAAACAAAAGAAAGGATTCATGAACTATCATTCATATAAGAAAAATATACAATTAAGTATCCTAGCTCTTCCCGCAATTTTGCTAATATTTGTTTTCTCGTACATCCCTATGGGGGGGATATTCATTGCTTTTAAGAGTATTAATTATGAACAAGGCTTGTTTCATAGCCCGTGGGTAGGTTTCGAGAACTTTAAATTTTTCTTCACATCAAGCGATGCATGGCTCGTGGTAAGAAATACACTTTCCTATAATCTTATATTCATCGGAGTAGGGACATTCTTATCTGTTGTTTTTGCAATTCTGTTAAATGAAGTACTCAGTACCAGGTTAGTAAAAGTATATCAAACGATCTTTTTCTTTCCTTATTTTTTCTCGTGGATCATTGTTGCCTATATGGTATATTCCTTTATCGGTCCTTTTGGTGTGATCACATCGATAATGGCCAAACTGGGCTTTACGACGGATTATTATACCTCAACCTGGATATGGCCATTTTTATTAATCTTCATTAATATATGGAAAGGGTTAGGCTACGTCAGTATTATCTTCTATGCAGGCATCTTGGGGATCTCACAGGAGTATTTTGAAGCTGCTGAAATTGATGGCGCTTCCAAGTTCCAAGTGATCCGCAATATTACGATTCCTCTTCTAATGCCATTAGTTATTATTTTAACTCTCTTATCCATTGGTAAAATATTTTATTCGGATTTTGGTTTGTTCTTCTTTGTTCCAAGAGAAATTGGGCAGCTATTTCCGGTTACACAAGTTATTGATACCTATGTTTACCGCATGTTAAGGGTTTCCGGAGATCTTGGGATGTCTTCAGCGGTTGGATTATTCCAATCCACGATGGGCTTTATCGTTGTATTGCTAAGCAACCATATCGTGAAGAAAGTAAATGATGATAACAAGCTTTTTTAAGAAAAGTATGTTATTCGCTACATTAGAATTCGCATAGGAGGTATGGAATGTTATCAAAGAAAGCATTGCCCCAAACAATAATCAATATCGTGTTCATACTATTTAGTCTCTCTTGCATAGTTCCGCTTATATCTATAATCTCAATTTCTTTTTCAAACGAAAAGGACATTGCAAAATATGGTTACAGTCTCATCCCGCTAAACTTTGATCTTACCGCATATGCGTATATTTTGTATAAACCGCTGCAAATTGTAAACGCTTTTAAGATTTCACTTTTTGTAAGTATAGTAGGAACTTTTCTCTCCTTATTGGTTATGGCTGGAATTGCCTATCCACTTTCGCGAGAAGACTATAAATGGAAAAACAAACTCAGCTTTTATGTTTTTTTTACAATGCTGTTCAATGGCGGTCTGGTTCCTTCTTATTTATTAATCTCCAACTACCTGCATTTAAAAAATACAATATGGGTTTTGATTCTTCCTTATTTGGCAGCACCTTGGTTTATTCTAATCCTGCGCTCATTCATGCAGAAGATACCGCACAGTATCATCGAATCTTGCATGATGGATGGGGCCAACGAATTTAGAATTTTCGTTCAAATCATTCTCCCGCTTGCCAAACCAGGACTTGCAACTGTCGGTTTGTTTACACTACTGACGTATTGGAATGACTGGTGGCTAAGTTTGCTTTATATTGAAAAGGAAAGCCTGATCCCCTTGCAATTCATGTTATACCGGATGATGAACAATATTCAATTTTTGACTAGCTCTTCAAATATGATGCCTCCAGATATGAAGTCTAATTTGCTTCCATCAGAATCAGCACGTATGGCGATGGCAATCCTTGCTTCAGGCCCTATGCTTCTTGTGTTTCCAATGTTCCAAAAACATTTCGTTCGCGGCTTAACTGTTGGTGCAGTAAAAGGTTAGCTTATGAATGGAGTCATATCCATTGTAAGAATAGATCAAGAAATTATAGAGGAGGATTCACCTATGTTGAAAAGATCAAAATTTTCAAAAACGGGGATCGTAGCAACAAGTATGGTAGTCATGTTTAGCATGCTGCTTTCTGCATGCAGTTCGTCTACGAAAGAACCAACTCCATCGGCTGCAGCTACAGCAGCTACAGCAACTACAGCTCCTCAAGCAACAACTGCAGCTTTACCAGAAGTGAAATTGACGTGGTATTTCCCAGGTAATTTCCCACAGCCTGACCAAGACCTTGTATTTGCTGAAGTCAACAAAGTTATTAAAGAAAAAATCAATGCTACCGTAGATTTCAAGCCTGTCGGTTTTGGTGAATATGATCAGAAGATGCAAGTCGTTATTGCCTCTGGCGAAGCCTACGATTTGGTATTTACTTCAAACTGGATTAACAATTATACGCAAAATGTTGCTAAAGGCGCATTCTTGCCATTAGATGATTTACTTGCGAAATATGCTCCCAAATCATTTGCTCAGGTCCCGAAAACATTCTGGACAGCAACTAAAGTAAATGGGAAAATTTATGGATTTGTAAATGAACAAATCTCAGCTAGAACGCCTGATGTCATTATCCCTAAAGCATTGGCTGAAAAGTACAAGTTTGATATTAATTCAATAAGCGGTAAATTAACAGTCGACAACTTTAGTGCACTCGAGCCATTCATACAAGCTGTAACGAAAGATGATCCGAAGAAAGCATTTGTTACCGGGTTAAGTCAATTTGGGGATGGATTCAATTTTGAAGCCATTTCAGGAATGAATGTTCCTGGAGCTGTGGTGTATACAGATGATTCGCTTAAAGTAGTCAACCAATTCGAAACGGATAGTGTTAAAAAATTTGCTGCCATCATGAGAGATTGGAATGCGAAAGGTTATTTGAACTCCAAAGAGCGTATTTCCACCAAATTGGATAATAGCCAAGAACTCTCTCAAGCTGGAAAAATGGGCGTTTTGATAGGCGGAGCTTACAAACCGGGTGTTAATGTTGCTAATGATAAATTAGCAGGTTATCCAACTGTGGATGTACCGGCTGGCGTAGCCCATCTCACAACAGGTGGAATTGTAGCAACTATGCATGCGATCAACAGAAATTCCAAAAACCCTGAAAGAGCTATGATGCTTCTTGAACTTTTAAATACGAATCCAGAAATTTATAACCTTTTAAACTTCGGGATTAAAGATAAACACTTCAAAATTGATTCAGATGGATTCATGGTTCCTGGGGATGCAGCTAAACAATATGCTGCGAATGTACCTTGGATGTTTGCTTCGAATTACCTTGCCTATGTAGACAAAGGAATGCCTAAAACGGTTTGGGCTGATACTAAAAAAATGAACAATGATGCTGTACCATCCAAATTGTTAGGGTTTACTTTCGATGCTACACCAGTAAAAGCTGATATTGCGAAAGCAAGCGCAGTTTATGACGAGTATTACAGAGCGATTGAGCTTGGTGTTTCTGATGAAGCGAAATATAACGAATTCTTGGCAAAACTAAAAGCAGCTGGATCTGATAAGATCATTGCTGAAATGCAAAAACAGATTGATGCTTGGAAAACAACGAAATAAAACGAAATAATTAAAATGGAGCTGTCCTTTAATCATCGCAAGTGATTAACGGGCAGCTCTTTCAATTATTATTACGATATTGCTTGGGAGCCATACCGACATATTTTTTGAATAAACGAGAGAAGTAACATTCATCCGAATAACCTAATGCATCAGAGATATCCTTAATTTGCATGTCTGTATTTAAGAGTAGTCTTTTTGTTTCCGCTATTTTCAAGCGATGAATATATTCGTTTAAGGGATATCCGGTATATTGGCTCACCATCCTTCGCAAAGTAGGAACCGCTATATGATTACGTCTCGCTATTTTTTCGGAATCAATAGGCTCATATAAGTTATTGGAAATATCGTGGACTAATTGGACAATATGTAATTTGGTTGCTTTTTCATGCGGTTCATTTGATTTCGATATCCATTCATAAAGAAGTGACTCTAATAATAGGGAGGCCTGGTCTACTTTAGAAGGAACACCGCTTTCTATAAGGAGAAAAATCATTTCTAATTTATGTACAGAGGCTTCTTCCCATCCGATGTGTTTGACTGTATCTATCTGGAATAGCCAGTTTGTTAGCCATTCCTGAATACGACTTCCTTCGAACCGGATGTAATACTCATCCCAATTACCATTCTCTTCGGGTCCATAATGAAAAGCAGCTTCGGGATATACAAAAAATAAGCTGCCTTTCTCCACAGGCTGTCGGATTCCGCCATCTACTTGGTAGAAGCCTCTTCCTCCAGCGATATAGGCTAAGGCCCAACTATCGAATGTTGCCTGGTTACGTTGTAAGGTTCTTCCTGGTAAATGTCCCATTTCGGTAATTGTCAACGATTTGATATTCAGCTTCGATTTATCCACTTGCAGATCAGCCACTCGAATGGGGAAGGGACTGATCATATAGTCCAAGAACTTTGTCATCCGCTTCATTCCTTCCTGCAAAAAAAACCATTATTCTAAGTGTGTAGGGTAACTAACTTTTCTCAACGTTCTTTGCAAAAGATTATAGATGTCATGCGAACATGCGTTGAACACATTTATTATAACGGAGGGATATAGGGATGGAAAGAGTTGATCAATCAATTCTGCTTCGAGATGTTGAAACAGCGAGCCAAATGATGAGGCGTTACTATTGTACGGTGAAAGAGACGATGAGGGCGATGGCGGGGTACCTGCCCACAATGAAAAACTGGCCTGCGAAAAAAATGCTTGCTAGGCATATTTGGTTTGATGCCATGCATGCCGATATGCTCCGGTCAAGAACTTTGGATTTGCGATATCCAAGAGTGGATGCCGACAACCAATCCGACGCTAACTTGATTGTTTTTCTTCGGAATATTCCTAATGCTCAATCGGACGAACAATTCCTCATTCATATTTATAACGTTATAAAACCTCTACTTTTAAGCGCATTTAAGGAGTACATGAAGGAAACGGATCCGCTCGATGATGCTCCTAGCCATGCCTATTTAAAACGGATTGTCATGGAGTTGGAGGAACAACTTCAGGAAGCTGCAACCATTTTGGACTTCTTGGATATTCATACACCTGAAGTGGAGAACAACAAAGCGGAATTTAATGCTTTATTTGCAAGTTGTGGTGGCGTTCATGGGCCAGACCGGGAAAACGGGTTTATTTATCCGCAAAAACGTTATGAACTTCCACTAGAAGGAGGGCGCGATGCTTCATGGGAACCAGCCGTCATGCAAGTTCCGCCACGAGACCCAAAGAACTCGCTTGAGCAGCGTTTGTGGATTGCTATTGATCATGCGAATGAGGTTTGGGCTTGTGAAACGGCTGCTGCAGTGATCTGGGAATATGAGGACATGAAGTGGGACCTATATTATGGCGCGGCTAGGTGGACCTACGATGAAATGCGGCACGCCATGATGGGGGAGCAACGACTTAAAGAGCTTGGATTTGAAATGGGTATTGATGTTCCGATGGTGCCGGATCATTGGCGAGCTTTTCGCGATAGGGGGATCTTGTCCCTAGTATTACTACTTCACGGTTTGGAGCAGAAAGGTCCGCTTCATAAATCCAAATTGAGAAACGAATTGTTTGCAGTAAACGATTTGAATGGGGCTCAAGATTGTGATTATGATTGGGCGGATGAGTCTAATCATATTTCGTTTGGTCTTTCCTGGATCAAAGCTATTCGTCCAGAGTGGGATAAAGAGCGGATCATGGAAGAAACACAGCAAATCGTCACCGAATGGGTAGATTGGATTCAGTATAGGCATGAAAGTGGCAAACATGGGTATGAGAAGTTTATGGAAAGAATTGAAGCGAAATCGCAAAAAATGACGGGTAATGAAACGTTGATTCAAGCAGCAACGACTCACTTAAACAAAAAACTTGGAAAGTAAAGGTTGAGTACACCATGGAATTAAAGCTGATTAAATCTACTTGGGGAATGAAGGGCTCCTATGAGGAGTTATTCAAGCAGATTGCAGATGCAGGTTACGCTGGCGTGGAAACGAACCTTCCTGACACTCAGCATGAAAGTTTATTTAAGGAGCTCCTCGCCAAGTATCAATTGGATTTCATAGCGCAAATACAGACTGTTGATAATCACTCAGAGACTTTCGGTGAATTGGTTACGAGAGCGGCAACATTTCATCCCAAACTAATTGTTTCTCAAAGCGCAAGGGATTGCATGAGCTGGGCGGAACAACTTAAGTTTTTTGAACAAGCGATAGAAATCGAAAAAGAAACAGGCATACCCGTTGCGCATGAAACACATCGACATCGCGCTATGTTCACCCCCTGGACGACATCCGCTCTCTTACAGGAGTTTTCGGAGCTTAAAATTACGGCTGATTTTAGTCATTGGTGCTGTGTCTGTGAGTCGCTGCTCGAAGATCAGTTGGAAGCACTCGAAATCGCTATGAAGCGAGCCATACATGTGCATGCTCGTGTTGGGTTCGCACAAGGTCCACAGGTTTCTCACCCAGGCGCTCCAGAGTATGCACGCGAGCTTGCAACACATGAAGAATGGTGGAGGCAAATTGTAAAATCTCTCTCATCGCAAGGTGCTGCAGCAATTACGATGACAACTGAGTTCGGGCCACCAGGGTATATGCCTACGTTGCCGTTTACCAATCAGCCGGTGACCGATCTCTGGGATGTTTGTTTGTGGATGTCCCAAAGACTCCAAATGAAGTTTCCAACGTGGATTAATTCATAAATTCATCAAGGATAAAAAACCAACCTAATTCCGTTAATACGGAATGGTTGGATTTGTTTCCAGATTTTACGCTAATGGCAGTACCGGAAATGGATTCCACCACTACGTCGAGGTTGAGGTATACGGGCAATAGGGAAACTCTCACTTTTAAACATAAAAGCCAATTAATGTAATTTTTATTAGTTAAACTGGTACCCACAGACTGGACACTTTAAAAAAAGTGTTTAGGGTGTGGGTACCTTTTTGTATACAGATAGAAGTAAACAATTGATACTTTTGTTCAAAAAATATGTATTTATTCCTTTTATATTTTTTTAAATTGATTTGTTTTAATTTCTTGTGTTACTCTTTGAATAGGGGGAGTTGTTGAAATGCTCAAGAAATTCATACTGAAAAATCCTTTTCAGCTGTTCCTTACTATTCTATTACCCTTCCTACTAAGCACATTGGTGCTGCTTTTTGTACAATCCTCATTCTTAAGCCGCAATTTCGAGAATTTTGCCTTGGATATGGTCTACAATCAACAAAAAACCGACCTGCAAAATACAAGTCGGAATGTAAGCGTTATGGCCCAATCAGCAAAGTCAGTCTCCACCACAGCTTTTTTCGATGATACCATTAAAGACATCCTATATTCGGATGTTCGTTCTGAAGAATTTACTAAATATCAGCTCAAATTGGAAGCGTATAAAAATATATATCCCTTTCTGCAGTCTATTTATATCTACAATGGCAATAAAATACATGCTATTCCCAGCACAAGTTTTGTTTATGATCGTTCCTCCTTTGAGGATAAAGGGATATTTCCAATTTTGGATGACATTCAACATAATAAATCCCATAGCATGGTGCTGAGACGAATTCCTAATGTCCTATACGGCATTTCCTCTACCGAGAAAGAAATATATGTGTATTCTTATCTTTTCTTCGATTCACAAGTTACAAGCGGCAAAGTAAGTGAAGCCATTATTCTTAATATTTCGGAAGAAGCGGTTAGAAAAAGTGTTAGCTCATCTGACCATAAAAACGAGAATCGCATTTTTATCGTCAATCAAGATGGTAAGCTGATGTCTACTGATGATAAACATCCATTGCTTAGTGATCTTAATGAAGAAGACTACATTAAAGTCATAAATACCTCGAAAGAACCAAGTGGAACCATGCGTATGGATGTCGAGGGCGTGGATTCATTTGTTACGTATGCAGCCACAGATGCTTTTGATTGGAAATTAATCAGCATTACACCGTACCAAGTGATCGTTCAAGATGTACAGAAAATGAGGAAAAAGACGTATCTCCTTGTTCTTTGTTTCATTATCGGAAGTATCTTACTATCGTTTTATTTTTCCAGAAGGCTTTACGCTCCAATTAAATTGGTTATTCAAAACTTCAAAGTGTTGGAGTCTGAGAAGAGGAATGAGTTCTATTATAGAAAACAAAACTTCTTGAGAAAAATGGTACTCTCAGGCGATATCATCTCTGGTGATATCCTTCATTCCCGCTTTAATACCTATAAAGTAGATCTCGAACCTTCCGATTCCTACTTGCTATTATTGGTGAAAATAGATCGATTCTCTGAATTTTGTTCAAAATATAATCTGGGAGATCGAAATTTACTCAAATTCGGAATGGTTAATATTGTTTCGGAATTGGTTTCAAAGGCTTATAAACATGAATGTATTGAGGTAGAGGAAGATCAAATTCTAGTACTCATCCAGTACAGATCTGATGACTTCTATCCTTCTGAGAATGAACAGCTGGTCTCACTCGCGAAGGAAATTCAAACTAGCACACAACAGTTTTTAAATATAGCAACATCGATTACATGTGGAGAAGTATTTGAGACCTTATATCCTTTGAACTTTCACTACTTAAAAACACTGGATTTATCATATTACAGATTGATCTTGGGTCACCAGTGTATCATCTTTAACGAGAACATAAAATATGTGACAGAAGACTTCAAATATCCGCAGGATCTTGAGAAAGAACTAACGGATGCCTTGATTCAAGGCCAGTTCATCGAAGCCAAGCAAGCATTATCCTTCATGATAGGGAGTGCTTCTAAGTATAGTTTTACAATTCTCAATTCGGTGCTCATTCGTATGCTGTTATCCATTCGTCACGCGATTGAAGTGGTAGAAGCGAATCAATCCATCAAGGTGAAATTCAATTTCAACACCTATCTGGCTAATCTTCAAAAGATGGAAACGTTAGAAGATATTCAAGCCGATTTCTATCATTTGTTTGATCATTTGTCCATGGAGTTGGAATCCAAGAAAGATAACAAATACATCAAGTTGCTTGAAGACGTGAATCAAATCATTCACGAGGATTTCGCTAATCTATCTTTATCCTTGGATACCATCGCGGAGAAAGTGAATTTATCACCCTCCTATCTAGGGAAATTGTATAAAAAACACCGGCTCATCTCAGTAACCGATTATATGAATAACGTACGACTTGCTTATGCAAGTGATCAGATTGCCTCAACCGAAGAGACGATCAATGACATTATGGAGAAGTCAGGGTTCTCAAGTCGCAGCCATTTTTTCACACTATTTAAGAAGGCGTATGGAGTAACACCTAATCACTATAGAACGAATGCCAAAAAATCCGTACTTGTGGAATGATCGCAGGTGCGTTTTTTTGCGTTAACACTCATTTGAGAACAAATGGTTACAATCAGTACTTCCATTTTTCAATGTGGAGAACTAAATGATATTTTTAGGGGTTGTGTTCCATTTTATGGGTGATACAATAATCGAAAGACATAGAAATTGAGAAGAAAGAGGAGAAGAAAATGGAGTATACAACCTTCGGGAAAACAGGACTCAGGGTGTCTCGACTAGGCTTGGGGGGCGCTCCACTTGCCGGCGATTTTGGTGAAACGGATGAAACTGAAGTGCAGACTCTCATTCATGAAGCGCTTGATTCAGGGATTAATTTCATTGATACGGCTCCTAAATATGGCAGCGGGGAATCCGAGCGTCGCATTGGTAAAGCGCTTTCAGGACGAAGAGATCAAGTTGTTCTTGCATCCAAAGCCACGAGATTTGACATGAGCTATGATTACAAAACGACAATTCGTTCCGTGGAAGATAGCTTACAGAGGCTGCAAACGGATTATATGGATATCTTACAAATTCACGATGTGGAAACGCAGTCCTATGAGCTAATCATCAACGAGACAATTCCTGCATTGGAAAAGTTGAGGCAGGACGGTAAGATCCGCTATTTGGGTGTAAGCACACGGAATTTACCTTTACTGATGAGCTACATGATAACGGATCGGTTCGATTCGATTCAATTTTATGCGCGTTATATGCTGATCGATCATACGGCTAAGGATGAAGTTATACCGCTTGCTAAAGGAAAAGAGATGGGTGTTATTAACGGAAGTGTCCTTGGGCTTGGGATGCTGGCAGATGCTCCGGCTCATTTTCTAGAAGAGGATGTGCGATTAAAATCCTTAAGTCGAATTGAGAAGCTAGCGTTCTTGCGAAAGACGGACCCGCATGGACTCATCGAGCCTGCGATGAGATTTAGCTTAAGTAATCCGGATATTCATGTGACGTTAACGGGGGTATCTTCGCGGAGCACACTTCGTACAAATTTGTCTTTCTGTGATGGAAAAGGTTTAGAGGTAGCAGATCAGCAACAGGTTTTTAACTTATTTCAAGGGCAGCCTTTGTTTGACTAGTTGATTCTTAAATGAAAAGGGGAAGCGTGAAATGACAGTATCTCAAAATGATAATGCTATGCCGTTTGTTCGTGCCTCAGAACGTGTAATACCGCCGCAGTGGGCTTTGCAGGAACAGCTTCTTTTTGAAACATTGAATAAAGCAGCTAAGGAATTCGTGGCTAGATATACGCATCCGGACGGCACGCTCATTTGGTTCGAGCATTGGCCGGGGATGGACGGATCAGATGATCCTTATGAAGGCTTTATGAATTTGGCGCTCTTGTATGTGCTTGGTGGAAGCAGTGAGCTGCACGAAATATCCCGCAAAATATGGGATGGCATTACGTGGCAGTGGACCGAATACGGGCAAATCCACCGAGAATTTGATGCGTATTATGACTGGATGCATCATGGTGAAGGCTACTTGTATTTGTACTTCTTAGGTTTGGCAGGGCCATCAACGCTGAAGGATCGCCAACGAGCGAAGAATTTCGCGGCGATGTACACGGGGGATGACCCGGAAGCTCCTAACTATGATAAAGCATTGAAGCTGATTCGATCTCCACTTAACGGCAGCAAAGGCCCGCGGTTCGAGGTGTCTGAAGAGGACTGGAGCACGCATCGCGGAATCTTGGATGATTACCTAGCCCCATATGAAGATATTCCAGGCGTAGACTTCCAGAGTCTTAAATGTCAATGGAGCGATGATGAGGTCTATCACCATCTGATTACCATGATGAACGAGCGAATGAATCGCGGTGATGTGCCGTTAAACTTGAATGCAACAGGGTTAATTACGCATGCGTTTCTGCATTCCGGGGATGAGAGCTTGAAGAGCTGGGTGATCGACTATGTGAATGCCTGGCAGGAGCGAGCGCGCTTGAATGGCGGGATTATTCCCGACAATGTCGGGCTTAGTGGACAAATTGGGGAATACAATGATGGGAAATGGTGGGGCGGTTACTATGGCTGGAGATGGCCTCATGGGTTCATGACGATTCTTGAGCCGATTACGAACGCCTGTATGAATAAGGTCTTGCTCACCGGTGACCTCGATGGGCTGCAGTTGGCGAGGGAACAACTCGACAAAAACTGGGAGCTCCGCAAAGAACAGGATGGGAAATGGGTTGTCCCTTACAAGTATTTCGATAGTGGTTGGTCCGATTATCGCGGGGCAAATCCCAAGTATCCCGTCTACCTATGGTCGATGTCCATGGCGGAGGAGGATTTAGAACGAATCGAACGCATCCCGAAAGACCATGACTGGAATGAGGTCATCGTACCTGAGTTCTCCGGCAGAGACCCGAGAACGGGTAGAGAGACGAAGCACTATATAGGCAATACGCAGCCATGGTATCAATATATTCGCGGACTTTTGCCGGATTATCCCGAGCGAATATTAGCAGCGAATTACGCGATGATTGGCAATCAGCTAGCCAAAATGAGAGCACCAGAAGGTGATCCGTATAGCTGGACAGAGCACTATAACGAAGGTATTTACTCTGCCATACACATTTGGCAGGAAATGTGCCCTCTCTACTTTGAAGGTCTTGTGCAGCTAACACTGGGCGGACCTATGCACATCTCTCATGGGGGTTTGCAGCATGGGCGCGTTCGATATTTTGATGCTGGAGCGAAGAGACCGGGATTGCCAGCTGGCGTATCCGCTTTAGTAGAGAAGCTGACTGCTGATTCAGTGACCGTTCAATTGGTTAATACGAATCCGTTTGATGATCGGGAGCTCATTATCCAGGCTGGCGTTTTTGGTGAACATCAGTTTAGGAATGGGGAGATTGTCAACGGAAATGGTGATGTGACCGGAACTGTGGACGTAAACGGGAAGTGGTTGCATGTTTCATTGCCAGCTGGAACAGGAGTCACATTATGTATAGCAATGGATCGTTATGTAAATAGCCCAACTTATGATATGCCTTGGCCGGATCCAAGTAACCATACAATTATTACCCGGGTAATGACATAGATGTTTGAAAAGAAAAAAATATGTTGTAAACAAACATATATCGTTATAAAATAACATTAAAAATGAGTGAGGTGAAACTTTAAGATGTCATTGAAACCTAGACTTAACCGGATGTTCAGCAAGCAGGGCAAATGCTTTGATGTTGCGATTGATCATGGCTTTTTTAATGAGGTAAGTTTCTTATCCGGCATTGAAAATGTGAAGCAAGCGATTGAAACGATTGTGGATGCAGGTCCAAACTGTATCCAACTCAGCATTGGTCAGGCGAGACATCTCCAATCGATTCCTGGCGGGCATAAGCCAGGGCTTGTTCTTCGTACTGACGCAGCAAATATCTATGGAAATACACTTCCTCGTTTTGTGTTTAGTGAACTAATTCATCAGGCGATCGAGCAAGCCGTTCGTATGGATGCCGTATCGGTTTGCGTTAATTTACTCTTATTGCCGAATCAGCCAGAGCTTCATTATCAATGTGTTCAGAACGTTTCCCGCCTAAAAACAGAGTGTGAAAAGTATGGAATGCCTCTGATGGTGGAACCCCTCGTTATGTTGGCTAACGAAGCTAAGGGCGGTTATATGGTAGATGGAGATATCAATAAAATTCTCCCTTTGGTTAGGCAGGCGGTTGAGCTAGGGGCAGATGTCATCAAAGCAGATCCATGCGATCACGTAGAGGAATATGCCCGCGTCATTGAGATTGCTTCCGGTATTCCTGTATTGGTGCGCGGGGGTGGCCGAGCAAGTGATGAAGAAATCATGACGCGTACGGTTGAATTGATGAGGCAAGGCGCTTCGGGAATTGTATATGGGCGCAATGTCATACAACATCCGAATCCTGCAGGAATGACCAAAGCTTTAATGTCTATTGTTCATCATGGCGCAACAGCCGAGCAAGCACTTGCCCAGTTGTCCACCTAACCAAATCAAACAAAGGAGTATGCGTATATGTCAAAAACAATCATTCGCTTTGGTGTTATTGGCTGTGGACTTATGGGCAAGGAATTCGCTAGCGCGGCTGCCCGTTGGTGTCATTTGACACAGGTAGATTTTGCGCCAAGTATCATAGCCGTATGTGATGCAAACGCTTCCGCTACCCAGTGGTTTCAAGAGAATGTCCCTAGTGTGGAAGCTGCTTATACGGATTATAAGGAATTGCTGACTAATCCGAATGTGGATGCCATTTATTGTGCCGTTCCGCACAATCTACATGCTCAAATTTATATAGACATTATCAAGGCTGGTAAACATTTGTTAGGGGAAAAGCCATTCGGTATCGATCAAGAGGCGAATTCCCTTATCCAGCAAGCCATTCAAGAGAATCCTCATGTTATCGTTAGATGCTCTTCGGAGTTTCCATTTTTCCCTGGGGCGCAGCAAATTGCGGCTTGGGTGAAAGAAAATAAATTCGGGAAAATCATTGAGGTGGAGGCCGGCTTTTGGCATTCCAGCGATTTGGACCCTACCAAAGCTATTAATTGGAAAAGGCAAATCGCCACGAATGGCGAATATGGATGCATGGGGGATTTAGGCATGCATGTCCTGCATCTGCCATTGCGGTTTGGTTGGAAGCCCCAATCGGTGAGAGCGCTCTTGTCCAAAATTGTGCCTAACCGACCTGACGGCAATGGGGTAATGGTGCCATGTGAAACTTGGGATAATGCCATTCTCGCCTGTGATGTTCAGACGGTGAGCCAGCAGTTTCCAATGGTGCTGTCTACGAAACGAATTGCTCCAGGCCATGCCAATACTTGGTTTATTCGTATTACGGGAACGGCATTCTCTGCCGAATTCACAACGAAAAATCCGAAGCAGGTAGCATCCTTACCCTATACACCAGGAGGCGTTCAGGCTTGGCATGTGGCAGATGCGCCATATAAATCAGCCTACGCTACGATTACAGGAGGCATTTTCGAATTTGGCTTCTCCGATTCGATTCTCCAAATGTGGGCAGCCTTCTGCGATGAACTGGTTCACAATAAGGCAATTCAACAGCCTTTTCACTGCGCTACTCCTGAGGAAGCAGGAGATAGCCATATCATCTTTACAGCGGCATTGGCATCGCATCGAACAGGTCAAACGATACCCATTGACTGGAGGAACTAAACTTGTCCAGGCAGAGCCAAGCGGAAGTGATTGTAGCCGGACATATTTGTTTGGATATTATCCCAACGATTCGTGGCCAGCATATAGGTTTGGATGCGTTATTTGTACCGGGAAAGCTTGTTGATGTTGGAAAGGCTGTGATCTCGACAGGAGGTGCTGTTTCCAATACGGGGATAGCGCTCTATCGCCTCGGCAGCAAGGTTAGTCTAATGGGCAAAGTGGGCAATGATTTATTTGGTGAAGCCATACTATCTATTCTTGGCGGTCACAATCCATCCTTAGCACAGGGGATGATCATTGCTTCAGGTGAAAACAGCTCTTACTCTATTGTCATTAGTCCGCCGCAAACCGATCGGATCTTTCTGCATTCGACTGGAGCTAACGATACGTATTCAGCGGCTGACCTGCACGTAGAGCAGCTTGAAGCTGCTCGTTTGTTTCATTTTGGGTATCCGCCTTTGATGCGCAGCATGTATCAGAATAATGGTGATGAGCTGGTTTTCTTACTGGAAAAGGTTAAGAGCAGTGGGGTGACAGTATCCCTTGATCTCGCCAAGCCTGACCCTGCATCCGATGCTGGGCGCGCGGATTGGCGTGCGATATTAACAAAAGCCCTTCCTTACGTTGATGTGTTTCTGCCTAGCTTTGAAGAGATTGTTTATATGCTTCATCGGGAGCGGTATGAGGCTTGGATGCGTGAATCAGTCTCAGGAGATTTGCTTCCTTTTGCTACAGGAGACTTTCTTTCTAAGATAGCAGAGGAACTATTGGAAATGGGAGTCGCAATCGTCGGATTAAAGCTAGGCGAGCATGGACTGTATGTTCGTACGACTGGTGACGAGGCTCGTCTGTCCGCAATGGGAAGATGTTCACCTGCAGAGGATTTGATTGAGAATTGGTTGGATAATGAATTGATTTCATCGTGTTATCAAGTTGATGTTGTTGGCACAACAGGAGCTGGTGATTGCACGATTGCAGGATTCTTATATAGTTTATTAAACGGAATGAAGCTTGAGCATATCCTGCAAACCGCACTTGGTGTCGGTGCTTTCAATGTGGAGCATGCGGATGCGATAAGCGGAATTCGAACGGGTTCTGAGGTTTGGGAACGTATAAATAACGCTTGGGCCAAACATGAGATGAAGTTAGAGTTACCTAACTGGGTCTTGAATGAGCAGCTCGTATGGATCGGGCCGCAACACAAAAAAAGCCGGAGGAGCCGATAATCCATGAAAAGAAGTCAAATTCGTCAAGCGCAGGAGCGTACGGCGCACCTATTGGAGTTGAGCGGAATTGTGTTGACGGAGGATGAAATTCGGCGCATTGAAGTAGCTGGTTTCGGGCTCCAGCAATTGGATGTTCAAGGTCTCGAGTTGGTTACCTATGTGAATACAGACCGTTATTGCGCGAAGGAATTAGTTTTGTTCCCTAGACAGACCTGCCCAGAGCATCTACATCCTCCAGTAGGAAATGATCCCGGTAAAATGGAAACGTTTCGCTGCCGCTCAGGAAGCGTTTGGCTATATGTGGAGGGTGAAGCAGCTGTCGTACTTAACGCAGTAATTCCTGCCGGAAGTGAGGCTTACTTTACGGTGTTTCACGAAATTGAATTACTTCCAGGTGAGCAGTATACAATTGAGCCTGGCATTAAACATTGGTTTCAAGCAGGGGATCATGGCGCGGTTGTTTCTGAATTTTCCAGCACCAGTCGAGATGAGTTTGATATATTCACCGACCCGCGCGTTGAACGGATGCCGCTTATTGAAGAAGACTAGTAAGATCAGAACTGACACGGAGGCTTTCCATATGCAAAACCCAATCAATCACCGACAGCAGCAAATTCTGGATCGGATGGCTGTCGATGGTGAAGTCAAAATGGCCGAATTAAAAGAAATGTTCGAGGTCACAGAGATGACCCTGCGCCGAGATATGGAGAAGCTTGAGCAAGGGGGATATATTAAGCGAACATTCGGTGGAGCGATATTAGTCGGTAATGATATTACGCTGCACGAGCGGTCCGGCGTTTTTATTGAAGAAAAAATAAGGATTGGAAAACTAGCCGCGCAGCTGATTCAGCCTGGGGAGTCTATCTTTCTTGATGGCGGATCGACAACGCTCCAGGTGGCTAAGTTTATACAGATGAACCAGCATATTACGGTTGTGACCAATGCACTCAATATTGCTGCGGAGCTGCAAGGTAAGCAGATTTCGACGATCGTTATTGGCGGCATGCTGATGGGCCAAACTTCTACACTTGTAGGACCAATTGCAACGGAGGCCTTGGAGAAAATGGCATTTAACAGGGCATTTATTGGAACAACAGGTGTGAGCCTGAAGCATGGCTTCAGCAACTCCAATATGCACGAGACTGAGATCAAACGTCTTGCCATCCAGCAGTCATCCGAAGTGAATATTGTGATGGATCATTCCAAGTTTGGCAGGCAGGACCTGTTCTCCTTCGCAAGCATAAAGGCTGTGGACCGCATTATTACGGACCAATTACCTGATCAGGTCTTAGAAGACGCCTTCAAAGAAGAAGCTGTGAACATTGTGGCGAGTAACTGAATCATTTGATCCTCTAATCACAAGCCGTCAACCTTGCAACAGCAAGAGTGAACGGCTTCATTGTGTTAGAACGAGTTGCTATATCTCTAATTTTTTTGCAAAAGCTATTTTATGTAGGTTTACAACAGAGGAGGTCGACAATAGATGGCGAAGAATAACATAGCAGCATTTATTGTAGCGGATGTAGCTTTTGGTGGAAATGGAAACGTGTTAGATTTTTTTGTGTGAACGAATGGTAAAAGACGGATGGACAGAATATAAAATGAAGTAGAGATAGAATACATTGAATATGTAAGGCGGGGTGTCATGTTCATTCAAACGAGGTTTCCTGTCAAAACCATGTTTACGAAGTTTTTTTTCGCGTACATTCTTTTGTTAACGCTTGCAATTTCAATTATTTCGATTTGGTTATTTCACATTTTTTCAAACAGCGCCATTCGCCAAATCAATGAGATTTCCTATCGTACTCTGATGCAAGGCCAAAATTCTACCGAGTACCTTATGAACCAAGCCATGCAAATTTCCGCACAGCTATCGTTCGATTATCCAATCATTCAACAAATGAATACCGCTGAGAGTGATCCTATTGTAGAAAACAATTCTTTAAAAAAGCTGAACGATATCATCTTCATCAATGAAAGTATTTATTCGATTGGGATATACAATGGGAATAAGGCCACATATCTTACGAGCGACTATCCGAATATAGATACGGAAGCTATTGAGATGTTGAAAAACTCCGATCCCAAAACGAAAATCCGGCTTATGCCCCGCAAATTAAAGCTGAATTCTGGCAGCCAAGAAGAAAATGTGTATTCTATTTTTTATTACAACAGGGATAAATCAACCGACGCCATCCTCAATGCTCTCATTGTAAATGTGAAGGAGAAAGCGGTTCGTAATGGCATAAATCCGAATGAAAGTTTAGATCAAGGGAACATTCTAATTCTAGATTCAAGCGGCAGAGTAATTTCGGATCCAACAGGCGGCGCATTTTTGAAGGACTACTCAGAGCTAGGCACTATCAAGAAGAGTCTGACGGAGGAAGGTACGAACAGTTTCGTAGACAACAGCTTCAGCGGTGAAGAAGTGTTGGTCACACATAGTTTTTCTAGTAAATTGGGGTGGCATTTCTTTCATGTTGTACCTTATCAAGCAGCTGTCATCAGTATCAGTCAACTTCGAAACACTGTAATCTGGATCAGCTTGATTTTATTTGCTTTTAGCGGGATAGCCTCCTTATTCGTGAGCGGGAAGCTTTCATCGCCATTACGCGGACTTGTTGAAACCTTGGAATTAATGAAAGAGAAATCAAAGAACAATCTGAAGGTCGATTATTTGAAAGATATCCTGGGTGGTGTAAAGGCACCGCAGGCTTCCAGCGAACTTGAGTTTCTTTTGCGTGTCGATTTGCTTGAGGGTACGAGCATCGTAATCCTTCGAATAGATGAGCTTTTTGATACAACTACTTTGGAAGTAGAAGAGCTTGCAGAAGAAAGTCACAAACAAATGAGGTCGAACTTGTTGAATATGGTTTTCGAGCTCATGTCCACACATTTTGCCTATGAATCACTTGAAATTAATAAAGATATCGTTTTGTTGATCAATCATGACAACGCTTCCAATCATAATCAACTCTTAATAGATATAATAAAAAGGCTGCAAGAACAGTTCAAACAAGCTATGGATGCTTCTGTCACTGCAGCCTGGGGGACATATGTAAATGATACAGCGAAATTCCACACATCGTTTCAAGAAGCGTTGGAAGCAGCGGATTATCGAATTGTGTATGGCTTAGAAAGTATTCTAACGTATGAGGCGGTCTGTGCTAATTTGAAGCATGAGTTTGATTATCCGCAGCAGCATTTAAAAACGCTTTTGGATGCAATCAAGCTAGGTAAAGAGGAGCATATTAGGGGAGCACTGGATGATATTTTTAATGCTTTAAAAGAATGCCAATACGAATTGATTAAGCTATCGGTTAATCATCTATTGCTTACGGTGTTTATTACGACTGAGCTTTCAATCCATGATGTAAAGGATGACCTTCTAACGAACTTTAACAATGCGGTTAGCAAACTAAGGCAATTGGAGACGTTAGAGCAGATGAAGCTTTGGTTCGCTCAATATATTCTTCATGACATGCAACGAATTAAGGAGAAAAGAAAGCACCTAAATTCTGACCTCCTAGAGAGAATCCGCGGTTTCGTTGAAGGCTGTTACGCCAATACGGAGTTGTCCGTTGAGATGGTTGCGAATCGATTTGACTATAATCCGATGTATTTTGGGAGGCTCTTTAAGGAGCTATTTAACCAATCGTTCTCAGAATACATCACGGAAATGAGATTAAATAAGTCAAAGGCCTATTTGGAACAAGATCAAATCGCCATTAAAGAAGTGGGCAGTAAAGTTGGCTTTAACAACCCGTCCTATTTCGTCACGCTATTCAAAAAACATACCGGAATGTCCCCGAGCGAATATAGAAATAAATTGAAAATCTGAGAGCTATTATAATTGAAACTTCCAAGGCCACGTCCTATTTTCACCAAGGAGTGGCCTTTTCGTTAGAACAAGTATGTTTTTGCAACCGGGGTATCTAATTTATCGGCCTAGAAGTATGCAAATATAAACCATGTATAGTCTTTTAACTTCCAAATTTGCTCAAACACTTATAGACTAACGGTGTAAACAGCCAAGCAGCAAGCGGCCGGAGAAAGGTGGAGGAGCCAAATCAGAAAAAGGAAATTCATCGTATTTGAGGTTCTGCTGGATATTTCAAAAAACAAAGCCCTATATCTTTTTATGCTACCTGGGTTACTATATTTTCTCTTATTTGCTTATCTGCCTATGGCCGGCATTATCGTAGCATTTAAAGATTATAAAGTGAATTTGGGTATATTAGGCAGCAAATGGGTGGGTTTTGATAATTTTAAATTCCTATTCAGCAGCGATAAAGTGCTAAGAGTTACATGGAACACCGTTTTCTTGAATTCCATGTTTATCTTCTTTCAACAAGCAATCGCTATCGTCACTGCCCTATTTCTTAATGAAGTCAGTTCCAAGTTTTTTAAAAAGGTGACCCAGTCCTTTATCTTTTTGCCATATTTCATCTCATGGATCGTGGTAAGCGTTTTTGCCTACAATTTGTT
Organism: Paenibacillus sp. J22P51; assembly: GCF_059692215.1. Lineage (NCBI taxonomy): Bacteria > Bacillati > Bacillota > Bacilli > Caryophanales > Paenibacillaceae > Paenibacillus > Paenibacillus sp. J22P51. The sequence goes on from NZ_JCAUAZ010000002.1 coordinate 846,640, forward strand.
TGCTTCTGAAGGTGGTTTGCTCAACAGTATTCTGGCGTTTCTCCATATGCCTCAGGTAGCGTGGGGTCAGCGCGCGGACTTATGGCCGGGTATTCTCGTTTTATTTTCGATTTGGAAGTATGCAGGCTTTCTGACTGTAATTTACATTGCAGCAATAACGGGCGTGAACATGGAGTATTTTGAATCCGCAGCATTGGATGGCGCTACGAAATTACAACAAATTCGTTATATTACGCTGCCCGTTATTTCACCGACAATAACCATTATGGTGCTGTTGTCAGTCGGGAGGATTTTTTACGGGGATTTCGGCATGATCTATGCGCTCGTTGGTGATAATGCGAGTCTGTATGCCACAACGGATGTCATTGATACGTTCGTCTATCGTTCCTTACGAACCATTGGTGATGCAGGGATGTCATCTGCCGCGGGGCTATATCAATCCTTGGTTGGATTTATCTTGGTGCTGGGATTCAATGCGATTGTCAAAAAGTACAAAAGCGAAGGTTCATTATTCTAACTACGTTTAGGAGATAGTGAATGAAAAATAACTATGTGCAGGATAAAATCGTGATGTATTCAGCGTATGTGTTTTTATCATTGCTGGCCTTGCTCTGTGTCATCCCCTTTTTCATCATGTTCTCCGGCTCCATAACGGATGAGAAATATTTGCAGTTGAACGGTTACAGCATTCTTCCTCATGTTTTTTCCTTAAAGGCATACGCTTACATTTTTTCGGGGAATTCATCGATAGGAAAGGCGTATTGGGTGACTATTTTTGTAACTGTTGTTGGTACCGCTTTCAGTATGATCATAACTGGATTACTTGCGTATTCACTGTCTAGAAAAGAATTGAAATTTCGGAATAGCCTATCGTTTATTGTTTTCTTTACGATTCTGTTCAATGGGGGGTTGGTGCCATGGTATATCGTTACGACGAAATATTTGCATCTTGGCGATACGATTTGGGGACTTATTCTGCCCTACACGGTAAACGCATGGAACATGTTTCTGCTGAGGAACTTTTTCTCGACGATTGACGATGCGATGTTGGAATCGGCAAGAATAGATGGCGCTAGTGAAGTCAACATTTTGTTTAAGATCGTATTCCCTTTAGCCCTGCCTGGGGTTATGACGGTCGGATTGTTCTATGCGCTGCAATATTGGAATGATTGGTGGCTTCCACTCTTGTTGATTAATGATCAGAAACTGTATCCGGTACAGTATTTACTGCGAATGGTCTTATCCAGTATGCAGTATATCTCTTCTGGAGGTGTTGGCAGTACGTATGCAGCTTCAGCTGTTCCCGCAGAATCGATCAAAATGGCCATTACGATTGTGACAATCGGGCCGATCATCTTTGTCTACCCGTTCGTGCAAAAATATTTTATTAAAGGCTTAACGGTCGGTGGCGTAAAAGGGTAGCTTGAAGATTCGATATACGCGGTTAAACGCCGTTTATATATATAAATTTCACCCGAAACAATAAAAAATGGGAGGTTCAAAACATGTCAGGACAAAAAACGAAAGGTTCCAAGATATTGGTTTCCACGATGATGATTACTACGATGGCAACACTTGCAGCCTGTTCTTCCAATTCGTCCGAATCCACTCCTGCACCAGCTACACCTGCCGCCAGTACGGCCACAACGGCAACTGCTCAGCCTGTAGCAACAGCAAAGCCAATTGAACAAGTGACCTTAAACATTGTGTTTCCTGGGGATCCGCAGCCTGATCAAGCCGCTGTAAATGCAGCGATTGAGAAAGCTGTCAAAGATGAGCTTAATGTTAAACTCAACTATACTTACGTGCCATGGGACGATTATGCAACGAAAGTCAAAGTGATGACTTCGACAGGTGGAAACATAGATATTCTCTGGACGCATCCGGAGCTGCTTGCCCAACTGATCAGCTCTAATTCCGTCGCAGCGCTTGACGATGCGATTGCTAAGGTAGGTAAAGATTTAAAAGCGAATATTCCAGATTACTACTGGCCTGTCGTTCAAGTGAAGGGTAAAACCTACGGTGTGCCCGCAGCTCAGATTGGCACGGCTGCCGGCTATGCCACATTCACGATTCGGAAAGATTTAAGGGAAAAATACGCACTGCCAGAAATCAAAACATTGGATGATTTGTTAGCGTTCTACGCAGCAGTGAAGAAGAACAATCCTGAAATCATACCGCTGAGCCAAAGCAACACCTCCTTTGACTTAAACTTCAAAGAAGAATTTGTTCGCGGATTACCAAGCGGTGTTGGGATCGATATGAACACGATGAAGGCCGAGAATATATTGGATACGCCAGCGTACAAAAAAGGGCTGGACTTCCATAGGGAACTGTTCAACAAAGGATATATTTCGAAGGATGTCTTATCGATCAAGGATTTCCGGGCGGCTTTTGCCGCAGGTAAAGCAGCTTCCGTGATAGGAGATCTACCGGAGTACAATATCAATGCAAGGACTGCATCCGCCATACCAGGCGCTCAAGTCGAATTCGTCAGAATTCAGATCACGCCTAAGGTCTACCAAGAGGTAACCACCTGGAACTACCAAAGTATAGCAGCAGGAAGCAAGAATATTGAGAAGGCGGTTGCGTTCCTAAACTGGTTCCAAAAAAACCAGCAAAACTACGATCTCTTAACTTTAGGGGTTGAGGGCAAACATTATGTCATCAAAGACGGCGCAGTGAACTTCCCAGCTGGCGTTGACCCTGCTAAACCTCCTTACTTGCCATTTGAATGGATCTGGCAAAATCCGAAATTTATGAAGTCCAAAGGCACGGATGTGAAGGGGTTCTTTGAAGCCTATAAAGACTATGATAAGGATGTTACGTTGAGATTCCCTGCGATGGGCTTCCTCTTTGATACGAGTACGATTAAAACAGAGGTTGCTTCCCTTGATAGCGTAAATGCTGAATTTGGAACGGTATTAAAAAGCGGTACTGCCGATGTGGATAAAGTATTGCCGCAATTTAAAGAAAAAATGAAACAGGCCGGCATCGATAAAGCGATTGCTGAAGTTCAGAAACAGCTGGATGCGTTTATGGCTAGTAAAAAATAGGCATGGAACGATAAAGAATCAGACGGACAATCTGTGAAGTAAAATACGGACTGTCCGTCTTTATTTTTAAAAAGGAGATCGGATGAATATGCCTCAAGAAATAGAAAAGGTCTACGTGATTTCTCATACACATTGGGATCGCGAATGGTATCAGGATTTTCAGGGATACCGCACAAGGCTTGTTTATTTAGTTGATGAGCTCATTGAAAAAATGGAGCAAGATCCAGCATATAGCCATTTTATGATGGACGGTCAGACCATTGTTTTGGACGATTACTTAGAGATACGGCCAGAGAACCGAGAGCGTCTCATGAAGCTTATCCAGGAGGGTCGGATCTCCATAGGTCCTTGGTATGTCATGCCGGATGAATTTCTCGTCAGTGGGGAATCTTTGATTCGAAATCTTCTAATTGGATACCGCAGATCACGCTCTTTCGGCGCCCGCCCGATGAAATCCGGGTATATCACCGATATTTTTGGTCACAATAGTCAATTTCCACAAATCTTGCAAGGCTTCGGGATTGATAATGCCGTATTGTTCCGTGGATTTTACGGAGATGCAGACGCTTCGGAGATTTGGTGGGAGGGTGTTGACGGCAGTCGTGTATTGGGGCTTAAACTCGATGAGGATCGTTCTTATGGAGACTTTTACTTCTTTATTCGGTGGCCCTTCGCAGATCGGGAATTTCAGTATGAACCCGAGGAATTAATCAGGCGGGCAAATGACATGTTGGACTACAAATCCAAACGAGCTACAACCTCTATCATTGCTGGGTTTGACGGTGTAGATCACATCGAGATTGAACCTCGTTTGCCGTGGATACTGAAAACACTGAATGAAGCTAACTTGGGTGCCAAGTTTGAGCATTGTTCTTTAGAAGATTATGTCAGGGATTTGCGTGAAAAAATTGGTGAGCTCCAAGTGTATAGAGGCGAGCAAAGATCACCTGGGTATAACGGCGTAAATAATTGGGTGCTTGCTAATGTGCTTTCTTCTCGGATTCATTTGAAGATGAACAATCAAGCTTGCGAAACGCTGCTAGAGAAATGGGCGGAGCCGTGGGGCGTATTTACATCGCTCCAAGGGCGTGCATATCCCAAAAACTTCTTAGCGAAAGCTTGGGAGTATTTGATTCAAAATCATCCTCACGATTCCATATGCGGCTGTTCGATCGATCAAGTTCATCGCGATATGATGTATCGCTTTGATCAGAGCAGACTCATTGCCGAAGGAATGGTTAGAGAGCAGCTCCTTTATATTTCTAATCATCACGGGCTTTCAGACCAAGACGGAGATCAAGTAATTACTGTTTTCAATGCTTCCCAGTCCGCAATTGACGGTGTCATTGAAATTGAGTTCGCCATGCCTGTGATGTCGGATGCAGCTGCGACGATGTTTCACTTGGGCGGAACTTCATTCCGTCTTTATGATCATGAAAGAAACGAGATTCCGTATCAACTGCTGGAGCTTCGCAAAAACAGATCACGTATGTGGAGGCCTTACCGGGATATTCCTTATTCCGACACGGTAGATCGGTGCCGCATTGCCTTCCATGCCCGCGTTCCGTCATTCGGATATGCCGTTTATGTAACTAAAAAAACACCGTTAATTGGCCCTGGTCCTGGTGAATACCATGCACCTAATTTAACGGCTCCCGTACGTTTACTTGGGTCCATGGGGATGAACGCCAATTCTTGGGAAAATGGGCGAATCCGGGTGGAAGTCCGTCCGAATGGCACCATTGATATAACGGATTTAGAGACGGGGCGGTGTTATGTTGGTTTGCTGCTCCTTGAGGATGAAGCGGATATCGGTGAAGGTTGGAACCATGTGAGCCCAGTAACGAACGAAGTCTTTACTTCCTATGGTTCGCACGCCAACATTTCTGTTGTCTACGACGGCCCGCTGCAGACGCGTATTCGAATCCGCAATTCGCTATGCATTCCACATGCCATTCATCCACAAGAAACGAGAAGAAGCGAAGATTTTGTTACGGTTGAAGTCACGACCTTTCTGGAAATACGGAAGGATGATCCGATTCTGCGATGCCGAACCGTGGTAAACAATCGTGCGCGCGATCACCGTCTGCGTCTGTTGTTTCCTTCGGGGCTGCAAACGGAACATTTCCACACGAGTACGCCGTTTGACTATGTGAAAAGAAACATTAAACCTCCGGACTATACGGGGTACATGGAAAAGTCGCGAGACGTTGTTCCACATAATGGCATCATTACAATTGATGATGGCACCAGTGGATTAGCTGTGTACAGCAAGGGATTATATGAAGCGGCAGTTCGCAGGGATGAATCGAGAACTGTAGCTCTGACTTTATTTCGCAGTACAGGCAAAGAGGTTCTTTCAGATGGCGGGGATGGTGGTCAGCTTCTAACAGAGCTTGAGTTTCATTACGCGATCAGTCCCTTTGCCGTTAACGAGGCGCATACAAGCCGCATTTGGAATGAACATCAGCAGTTTGTGGCGGGAATTCGTACAATTGACAGAAAATTGGAAAAAGTTGTTTACGAATCGCTGCAACGACGCGAGGCGGATTTATCACTCTTGCATTCATTTCTTCAAGTAAGTCCGGCTGAGCTTATCGTTAGCGCCGTCAAGGCGTCCGAAGATCGAGACGATACGTTTGTTATTCGTCTCTTCAACATCGCGGACAAATCCGTAGAAGGAACGATTACATGTGATCGTAAGCTGATGAGTGCTGATTACGTTAATTTGGATGAAGAAACGCAAGGTCTTGCGGATTTCACTGAGAATGTCATCGCCATTGCAGCAAGGTCGAAGCAAATTATCAGCATCCAGATTTCTTTTTAAATAAAGACTGGAAGCCTTCATTGATGGCAGTGCTCAGCAGTGCTGTCTCTGATGGAATTTTTAAGAGAAAGGAGGATCGTAGTATTTATATTTGCAACCATAAATGAGGAGAGTGATTCCATGAAGGTTCGGTTTCGGTTCGGAAGGTCTGTAACGATGATGGTACTCATAGTCGCACTACTATTCGGCACTAGTTCCGCATCCTTCGCCACAAACAGCAGTTACACCGCTTCTGTAAGTACGATGTTTAATTCGAATGAAGCATTCGCAAAGCTGGATAAAACGAATAACAACATGGGTGCTAGCTTTGACATGCATTATATCTCTACAGTTACAATAAGTGGAACGATTTGGGCTTATTACATTAAACTCAATGGAGCGGGAAAATTAGCCATCGGATTAGCCAAATCAACAAATGGCACGAGCTGGACAGATAATGGTCTCGTACTGGATGTAGGCTCTCCCGGACAATGGGACGACAACATGGCCAGCTTCCCCGGCATCTGGTACGATGGCAGCACCTTTTATCTGGTATATGAAGGGACGGGTAACGGATCAGCGGGGGATATAGGGCTCGCCACTTCCACGAATGGAACTAGTTTTACTCGACAGGGGCGTATACTTACGCATAATACATCTGGCTGGGAATCAGCGAATATTGGAACGCCGAGTCTTTATAAGGTAGGATCAACGTGGTATCTGTTCTATCACGGATACGATTGGACGGATTGCCGTGTGGGCGTTGCGACTGGAACATCGCTAACTAGCCTTAGCAGGAACGGTGCTAACCCGATCATTAACACCTCCAGCAGCGGTTGGGATTCTGGTACGGTTGGCAAAAGAGATATCATCTATGAGAACGGATACTACTATATGGTGTATGAAGGAAGTACTGATGCTCCTTTCGGCTCGGCCAAATGGTCCAGCGGTCTGGCACGTTCTTCCAATTTGATTAGCTGGACCAAATATTCGCAAAATCCAATTTTGCCACAAACTCAAAATTATTACGGCAATGACGGTCCAGCTTTTATCACAGTTAGCGGGGTACCTTATATTTATTACCGTGGCGTTGTACCTGGCGGAGGCTCATCAGACAATCATACGAGACGTGCTCGCATCGCGAATGAATTGAACGGCGGGATCACGAATTCTTGGGAAGCTGAAAGTCTGGGGCATGTCATTGGCAGGGCGGATGCGGATGGTTGGTCTGCCGATACGGGCTTGGATTCACCAAACTACATGCAATACGGACCTTACACGACAGTTACGAATGTTGGCGAAAATACGGCTGTTTGGAAATTGATGGTCGACAACAACAATGCGGATAACTTAGACGTTGTCACCTTGGAAGTCGTCGATGCTAGTGATGGAGGGGCTGTGCTCGCTTCCAGAACGATAACTAGGCAGCAGTTTAGTTCAACCTGGCATTACGAATTCTTCACGGTACCATTCTATCTGGATTCTTGGCGTTCAGGTCATCAACTAGAATATCGTACATTATGGTACCAGACGTCATATGTGAGAGAAGATAAGGTTGGGGTTAACTGACCTTTGGCGATCTATTAAGATAAGAACTTAGACCTAAAGCGTGAAGAGACCGTTGCCTGCGTTCAATTGCAGCGGTCCTTTTTTGTATATGTTCTAGTGGGCTTGAGCCATTTGCAGGTAAGTGTATTTACCTAAAGGAATAGGCTGTTCTGAAGTAGATGACTTTACTTCAGAACAGCCTATTAGGTAATCTTTAAGCTTCTTTGATAATGTGGAAGTTCGGTTTCACTTTCGTGAAATTGGGATTCTCCCCGCTAACCATCAGTCCCATGCCCCAATTAATATGTTCCTGATTGCTAGGGTAATCGCTAGCTTCTCGATATTGAAACAGCACATTTCTTCTCGTTCTTGTGCTCTTATTCGAGGAAGATCCATGGATGGTTAAATAATTAAAGAACAATACATCGCCTGCTTCCGCTTCACAAGGTGTCCCCATATGAATCGGATATTCTTTATGATTCAGATAATGGGTGCCGATATGGGGTAAGCTTCCCGCGAGATGGGATCCTGGAATGACACGCAGACAGCCATTCTCTTCATCCGCTCGATCCAAATGGACACTTGCCGCGAGCATCGTATGCTTCTCATGCGGGAAATACGGGTAGTCCTGATGCATAGGGAAGGCAGCACCGTTTTCAGGCGGTTTTACAAGCATTTTCGAATGATGAAGCTGAACGTTTGGCCCGATGATTTGTCTTAGAACAGCTACCATATTAGGGTGAATGACGGCTCTCATAAACGCGGAATCGTGGTAATGCACATCATGAAAGCCTTTAAGAACAAGCTTCTTCAGCTCTTCAGCTGGTAGATAGTCGCCCTGCCAAGTATCATTTCTATCTGCTTTAGCGAGTGCTGCGCGCTGAATAATCTTCTCCACAGCTGATCTCATCTCAACAACTTCATCTTCATTGAAGACCCCTTTGACGAGTAAGTAGCCATTTTCTTTGTAAAAATCGACATCTTTGGATTGTATCATTGTTCCATGCCTCCATTTTGTGGTTGCTGTTTATACCGCTATCTATCTATAATTATAAGAGCATATGCCAAAGTAATCTTTTTCAACAGAGGACATAGTTTTGCACAATAAGGACACTTTTCTGGAAGGTGAAGCCATGTATCTATATAAGGAAACGTACTCGATGCTTAATGAGGCCGTCAATGTTATCCAGGGACCAGGAGCCTGCTTTAAAGTTCATTATTGGGGCGTGGATCCTTGTTTGTTTGAGAATCAACCGCATAAGCACTCCTTTTTCGAAATCTGTTACATATTGGATGGAGAAGGGGAATATTCGGAAGAGGATACGGTCTATTCACTACGTGCTGGTACTCTTTTTTGCTCAAAGCCTGGCATTATCCACCAAATTCGTACAGAAAAAGGGCTAAACATTTTATATATTGCTTTCGAGCTAGATGAGACCTTAAGTGAATATAGGATGCAGGAAGCTTTCAATGAGCTTGCACTCCATGGTGATGTCATTGTATACGATGCTGAGGATCAACCGACGGCGCAATTATGGCGGTCACTTCTCATCCGAGAAGGGCAGGGTAGTCTCCCCTTTGCGGCTGTTCAGTCTGTGGCCTACGCCTTACTAGTTTCGTTTCCAGCTGTATTCGGAACGCTGAGCAAGTCGCCTGTCATTCGTCATAAAAGTACACATGTCTTGATGCGGCGAGCCAAGCTTTATATTCGCGACAATCTCTCCCAAGCACTCCAACTCAAAGATGTTGCAAGCTACTTGAGTGTATCGGAGCGTCATCTATCGCGTCTATTCTCGGAGGGAATCCATGAGAGCTTCACTAATTTCATCCGGAGTGAACGTATTCGACAAGCTGCCTATCTCTTACTGAGCAGTGATTTGCCTATTAAAGCAATTGCAGAGATGACTGGATTTTCTTCGGTGCATTATTTTACACGTACGTTCCTATTGGAGAAAAAGGTGCCTCCTGGCCGATTCCGCCAAAAAGAGAAGCGATAGAATGGGTAACAATCTACTACTTATGTAAATTCTACCAATCTTGTATAATAGATTAGAACGAAATAAGCTTCTAATATGAGAGGATGATTCCATTGTTCAAGAAATTTGCGGCGGATGCATTAGGTTTAAGCGATATCGGTAAAGTGATTAGTCCGGTTGATTTCGATAAGGTAGATTCCGATGATTACGTCATGCATGAGGATGGCGAGAAAATTTTCTTCATCATCAAATCGAAGAAGGACGAATACTGCTTTACGAACCTTGCCCTCATTCATCTAGATGGCGATAGTGCGATTAGCAGTAAGCGTGTGCTGAAACGTTACAGCTATCACAAACATGCGATTTCCGAGGTCTATATGGAAACGGCAGGAACGATTGATCTTGACGTTGAGATCAAGTTCATTATCGGTCACACGAACTTCTCGATTGATGTGGATAAGAAGCAAATTGAACAGATCAAAGACTTATACAAAGCCTTAATCAAGATTTCTGAGACGGTGGCGCATAACGAGGACTTGTTTGATTATGCCAAGCAAAGTGTCGTTATTGCGAAGGAAGCAACAGGTCGTATATCGACACAGACGACCTCACCTGTCACGCAATTCGATGCGATTAATGAATCAGCCTACAATTGGTTGAAGGGCAAGCATACGGAGTTAAAGGTCAAGGATTTCGGTTCCATCTTTGAACGTTATATTAACAACTAATAGTCTCGGTCAGCAACGATATAGGGAAGAGCTTTTCCGAATAGGGAGGGCTCTTTTCTTTAATTAAGTAAAATAATTATCAGAAATGACAAGATTATTGCTTTCCGAAATCGCACTAATATATATAAAATGAATGTAAGCGCTAACAATAGAAAGGGGTGCTGCCACTCGGTTGATAAGGAAGTGTTGAAAATTATTTAGCTATAATCACAAGCTTTATCTCAGAATCGAAAGGAGCAGTTTAATTAATGAGAAAACGAGCATTCCAAAAAATCTTAGGAATTTCTATGGGCATGTCTTTGCTTTTTGGCAGTATGGGCACCGCAAGTGCGGCTACTGTGGCAAATGTTGGGGTGGATCTATCCGTTGTCAAACCTAACTATTACAACCTCGCGCAATATAACAATCTTAACCCCAGAGGCGCTGTAGATACTCAGATCAATGATTTTAATAGCTATGACACCAAAATGGTTAGATATTTTTCTCACATCGAAAATTGGTTTACAGATCCAACTGACCTAACAACGATGGATATGGATTGGTTTGACCAATGGTACAACAGGTTGAACCAAGCTGAGCTGTACGCGGATTCTATCCTTATGCCAATAAAGTCTGCGCCTTCAAGTTTGTCTGGAGCGAATTGGGACGCAGTTAAATTTGAGGATGTCCTTTATGAAGGACTAAAGTATATGAAGGAAAAATATAGCAAGCTGGAATATATTACTTGCTGGAATGAGCCTAATCATCCCGATGGACCTATGCCCAACGGTGCTGCAAATGTAACCACCTATAATGAACTGTATGGCGTATTTCAAAAAGCTGTCGATAGAGTCAATACGGATGTGAATCATGGTGCACCTTTAAAACTGGGAGGACCGATTACTGCGAGTTATCATGGTACAGACTGGATTTTACCATTTATTCAGGATGCTCAAGCAAATAGCAGAAAACTTGACTTTATTACTTGGAATGCTTATTCCTCCGATGCAAATGTTGGTCCGAGTGTGGGTGAAGTTAAGGGTTGGTTAACTCAGTATGGTTATCCGAATGCTGAAGTCATCATTTCTGAATATGGCATTGTAGGAGGAGGAACAGATTTTAATCCTTCAGCAACCGAACTAGCTAAACAAACGGCTTTAGTAGCGAGTATGGGATATCAGTTCATTGCTGCGGGAGCAAAGCCTGTTCAATGGATCAATGAACATTCGGCAAATTATTTGAAAAGTCAGTATGGCTATAATTTTAAATGGAGCACAGGTACGACGGCTCAGTTAGAGAATTACCCTTTCCCTGCGAATGAGACAGCCAGATACGTTAGAATTCAGGGCTATGGGAATGAAATTGACGATTTTACATCAATTAAAGAAATTCAAGTCTTGGATCAGAACGGCCAAGTTATTCCAATAGTTTCTGCTTATGCTGGTGGGGACTTTAGTAATCTTAATAAAATGTACGATAATAATTTCAATACTTGGTGGGAAGAGGACTCAACATGGAAAAGGCAGGTCACACTGGACCTGGGTTCATCCAAAACGGTCAGTTCTGTTAAGATTTCATGGAAGTCCGGACATCTACGGCAATACAAATTCGCTGTTCAGACTTCAACGGATCAAGTTGTTTTTAATGATGTCTTTGGTGTCTCAGTAACGTATCCAACTGGCTTTTTGTTAAAAATGCAGAATATGCTGGGAGACGAAAGTACAAATTCCCGTGTGAATACAACTAGTGATCAAACGGCGAGCGGTGGTCAAGGTGTAAGAGCGCTTGCTACAAAAAATAATAATCAAGTAGCCGTTCTAGTTTGGAACTATCAAAATACAGGAACTACTCCTTATGATGTGAAACTAAATATAAGTGCCTTACCTCCAGGTTTTGCTGGCAAGAATATTAAAGTGGAAAGATATATCGTGGGGGCAACGCATAGTAACTATGTTTACAACGGTGCAACGACACTTGAAAAACCAACAAGCACCATTGTTTCGTCGCTCTCAAATGGGGTATTTACATTTCCACTTGCACCAAACGATGTTTCTGTTGTAATCCTTACACCTAACTAATTCGATTCAATTCATGATGTTATTCCTGTCTTCCTACTGGGGAGGCAGGAATTTTTTTGTATCGGTACTAACATCATTCCCTAATACAATTGACGACAAATGTAAAATTTTTATCAAAAATGACATGATTGTAACTTACTGATGCCCCCCTTTAATTTATATAATGATGAAAAAGAAGGGATGGGACACTATGAGCCAAGTCATAAAGCGAAGAAACAAGCTGCAATTAAAAGAAGCATTTGCTGGATATATGTTCATAACACCAATGCTGATCGGACTAATCATCTTTACGATTATCCCAACGTTGGCTTCACTTATTATTAGTTTTACCGAATGGAATTTTGTGACCAAACTGGAGCATATGAAGTTCGCAGGCTTCAAAAATTATGTGCATTTATTCAATGACGATAAATTTATGCTATCTGTTCGCAACAACGTGGTGCTTATTTTGGTGGTACCGATTAAAATTATCGTTTCTTTATTACTTGCCGTCACAATAAACAAGTATGTGTACTTCAAAAGCTTTTTCAAAGTTGTCTTCTTCATGCCCTACATTTCCAGTATTGTCGCTGTTGCAGTCGTATTTCAGGTGTTATTCCATCCATCACTTGGTCCTGTGAACCAAACATTAATGGCGCTCGGCATTGAGAATCCGCCAAAATGGCTTGCCGATCTGACCTACGCGCTTCCATCGGTCATGATGATTATGGTTTGGGTGGGGATTGGATTCTTCCTCATCGTTTACTTAGCGGCCTTGCAATCCATTCCGAAGGATTTATATGAAGCAGCAGATATCGATGGCGCAGGTGCTTTTGGTAAGTTTAGAAATGTTACGGTGCCAATGGTATCAGCAACTACTTTTTTCCTCTTCATCACAGGGATCATTGCCAGCTTCAAAGTCTTTGACATCGTTTCCGTACTGACTTCGGGTGGACCTTCGTATTCAACATCTGTTATCGGCTACTACTTATATAAGACGGCCTTTGAGGATTTGAAAACAGGTTATGCTTCTTCTATGGCTTGGTTCTTATTCGCTTGTGTAATGGTCATTACAGCGGTTCAATGGTATGGCCAGAAGAAATGGGTAAACTATTAAATCGTAAGAAGGGTGTAACTATGAAAACAAATGCTGTGAGTGTAAACGTAGTGAAAGCGAATGTTGTACAATCAAATGTATTGAGAGCGAAGGGTAGAAAAATTGATTATACAAAGATCTTCTTAACCATTGTGATGTTTGGTATTGGCATCCTGTTTATACTGCCCTTTATTTGGATGCTTTCAACTTCCTTTAAGCCCGAATTAGATGTATTTAATTTCCCAATTGAATGGATTCCTAGGCATTGGAACATTGTTGAGAATTACAAGGAAATATGGAATGGCAAATATCCATTTACGCTGTACTACTGGAATACGATTAAAGTTAGTGTACTGACGATGATTACTTCCGTGCTGGTATCTAGTTTAGCAGCTTATGGATTCTCGAAGGTTACCTTCAAAGGCAGGGATTTTATCTTTCTTATTGTCCTTTCATCGTACATGATCCCGCATTTCTCGATCATTATTCCGCAATTTCTAGTATTCAAATATCTTGGCTTATTCAACACACATATCGGTTTGATCTTACTTGGTTCGTTTAGTGCGTTAGGTACCTTCATGCTGCGGCAGTTTTTTATGAGTATTCATAATGAGTACATTGAATCGGCGAAGATCGATGGAGCCAGCCATCTCAAGGCATTCACCCATATCGCTTTGCCACTTGTTCGTCCGTCGTTGGCAACCTATGCGATTCTAAGATTTATATGGACCTGGAATGATTACTCAAATCCATTGATCTTCTTGAAAACAGATAATATGGCCACCTTGCAATTAGCGATGAGAAAGTTTGCCAGCGCGAGCGGAGCGTATTATTCTTTAATGATGGCCGGTGCAGTTTCGGCGATTATTCCGTTGATCATTATTTTTATCTTTGCTCAGAAACAAGTTATTGAAGGCATTGCTTCAGGCGGTGTTAAAGGATAGCAAAGAGTCGAAAATGTAAAAATTTTATCTAAAATGTAGAAATAGGATGTATTGTGTAATCATTTACTATGATAAATTAGGATCATGAAAGCGGATGCAGCACTTACTAAATAGGGGGCTAGGTATTGATGAGTAAAAAGAAAATTGCAGCAGGTTTATCACTTCTTCTCGTAGCAGGGTTCGCAGTGGGTTGTGGCCAAGCAGCGGAGAAAAAGACAACGGCGGCTGAGAGCAAGGCTCCAGCGAAACAAGTGACAGTTAAATATCACACGTGGATTCCTGCGAAAGATTTCGAGAATGTCATTAAGACCTTTGAGTCCAAGAATCCGAATATTAAAGTAGAAGTTGTATCTGTTGTTGAGAACGATGCAACGGAAACGATGAAGAAATTGGACATTCTAAGCGCATCTGGCGAGGAAATGGACGTTATTGAGATCAATAGCATGGCGAACTACGCCAAGCGCGCTTTGACCAATTATGAGCCATTGGACAGCTACTTGACCAAAGAAGGCGTGAAGTTTGCCGATGAATATAAAAGTGATATGGCTTTGAATGGCAAGATCTATGCATTGCCAGGTCTGTTCCAACAACAGTTGGTTGTATTGAACAAGGATTTCTTGGATGAAGCTAAACTCCCGGTGCCGAAAGATTGGACTTGGGAAGAGTATGTGGACTACGCGAAGAAGTTAACGAAAGGCGAAGGTGCTGCTAAGCGTTATGGTACTCATTTCCATACCTTTAAAGAGTTTTTCCGTCTGACAACATTAAACTTGCCTGCAGATCAAGGGTTGATGAAAGATGACGCTTCGGCATTAAATATTGATAACCCTAACTTCAAAAAATCCTTGGAATTAATGAATCAATTACAAAATGTGGATAAAGCTGCGGCTTCCTACTCAGATGTTATTTCACAAAAAATCCCTTACCGCAATCAATACTTTGGCGGAAAAGCAGCAATGATGGTCATCGGTTCATTCTTGGCAGGCGAGGCTGGTGGAAATGATAAGCTTCCTACTACATTTAAAACTGTTTTTGCGCCTGTACCGAAAAATTCGAAATCAGATGATTTTTACTCAAATGGAGCTTCTAATCCAATCGTTATTTCCGCAAATTCCAAACATAAAGAGGAAGCCTATAAATTTGCAAGATTTTTAACGACTGAGGGGATCTCTCTGAAAGCAACAGGTGGATTATCCTCCTGGAAGAAGGCGGACCTAAACAAAGAATTAGACGTTATCATTAAACAGTCGTTGAAACCAGAATTGATTGACAAAGAATCATTGGTGAATACGTTGAAAGTATCCAAATTTGGTAAATCCCCAGTTGTGCCTGACTACTTGGCTGAATTGGAAAAAGCTTATGTAGCTGAAGCTGAGAAATATTTGTTAGGTAAGGCTGATATCACCACGACAATGACAGGGATCAAAACATCCTTGCAGAAAATCGTAGATGCCAATAAGAAGTAGGACCTAGCTAGTCGTGTAAATCATATGCAAGAAGAATGCCATTTTGGCATTCTTCTTTTGCCCTTTTACCACAAAGATCCTCCTTGAATCACTTCTTTAGAAGATTTATCATAGTGAAGTAGAGGAGGCTAATAGATGTTTCGATCTTATAAAATTTCATGGAGAAAGAAGCTTATTCTTACTTCATTATTGTGCTTAATATTGCCTGCCTTCATTACATTAGGTGTTACGAATTACATCACACAAGATATTATTAAGAATCAAGCAGAAGAAAAAGCGAATGAGAGCCTGAATGTGATTGATTTGTTTATTTCAAATATGAGCAGCAATATGATGTATTTCTTAAACTCGATCTTCTCGGATACGGAAATGGAATCCCAGATGAAGGAAGTCTGGTATGGCTTAAACGAAACGGGGAACATCGACGTATTAAAATACCGCCAGATTATTAATCGGCTGCAAAGTATGTCAGTCGCGGGTGAAAATACGTATATTACGATCATGATGCCAGATGGGTTTTCTTTTACCAATTATCCTGCTAATGAAAGTAATTCGGCTTCCCTGCTTCAATTGGAGTGGTTAACCCAAATCAGGGATAAACCTGTGAATCAGACCTATTGGGCAGGCATTCAACCGAATTATGTGAAACCGGAAACGGGGAATACGCCAAGCCTGCTAACTGTGGTTCGAAATTTCAAGGTAAGCAGTAAATTGCCGCCGGGGCAAGTGATAGTTAGCAGACCAGTTAAACAAATTAGTCCAATTCTTGAGAAATATGATCAAAGTCGTGACATCTTCTTGATGGATGTGAATGGCGTGCTGGTCTCACATCGGGATGAAAGTCAAATAGGAAAAACCTTTCCTTATTTGGATTTGTTATCTGAAGGTAAAGCGGCAGATATCATTACCATAAATCATGTTAAGTATCTAGCCAATAAACATGATCTTCGTTTTGCAGATTGGAAAATAGTGAGTCTAACGCCTTTCAAGCAAGCTGCAGCTAAATTTAGTTATTTATATCAGATCAACTTTCTTGTGCAATGCGCGTTTATGGTTATGTTTTCAGTGTTCCTATTTTATTTAATCAGAAGGTTCACAAGGCCAATCATGAAATTAGATCGTGTGGCTGCACATGTAGATTCAGGGAATATGCACGTAAGATCACATATTCGTGGGGATGACGAGATTGGCAGGTTGGGTCAATCCTTCGACAACATGCTCGATCATATACAAGACATGATTTTGCAGATTACGCTGGAGCAGCAGCTTAAGCATAAGGCGGAAATTGACTTGCTTCAAGCGCAAATCAATCCGCACTTTTTGTTTAATATTTTGAATTCCATGCGGATTCGCATCGAAATGCGCGGTGATCTCGAGGGAGCAGAATTAATTAGTTCTTTATCCAATTTGCTGCGAATGACAATTAATCGGAATAATGAATTCGTATCGCTGCACGAGGAAGTGCAAACGGTCCAACATTATATTAAATTAATGAATTTCAGGCACAAAGAAGGTATTGAATTGATTGTGAATTTAGAGACGGAGACACTGCTGGAACAGCTTCCTAGATTTACGCTGCAGCCCATTATTGAAAATGCTTACATCCATGGTTTAAAACAAAAGCGCGGATTAATTCTGATTGATTCCAGAAAATCAGAAGGTGGCTATTTCATTTCCATTGAAGATGATGGCATCGGGATGACAGCGGAGCAATTGACTGCAATTTCAGACGTACTATACGGTCGATCGGAGCTGAAGCAAAGCGAGAATCACCAATCGAAAGTATCTGGTATAGGGATGAAAAATGTGTATGATCGGCTGAAAATTATGTGCGGACAAGATTTCGAGATGTTGATCCATTCTGAGCAAGGAAAAGGGACTACAATTACGTTATTTATTCCGAATGAACGGAAGGGGGCTAGGACAAATGTATAAGGTGATGCTTGTTGATGATGATTACCTGGTCCTATCCTATTTGCAAGAAATTGTTCCATGGGAAGGGCTTGGGCTGCATGTGGTAGGCATGCACGAAGATGGTAGTGAAGCTTACAAAGCAGCTTTAGAGAATTGCCCAGATATTCTAATAACAGATATCGGGATGCCGATTATGGACGGCCTGGAATTAATTAAGCTCCTGCAAGAGGAGCATAAGGATCTACATGCCGTCATTCTGTCCTGCCATAATGAATTTCAATATGCCCAAATGGCTGTGAAATTAAATGTTCATGAATATGTACTGAAAGAGACATTGAATGCTCAAACCATCGTGCCCATCCTGCGCAAGCTTATTGAGAATCTGGATGTTGCTCAACATGCTAGACAGCACACGGAGCGCTTCAAACAGATTGCTGAACAGCATAATTTCATCTACAAGGAAAAGTTCATTCGTGCTTTACTGCATCAACCGATTATGAGCGAAGAAGAGTGGAGTAAAGCACGAGAAGTCTGTGGACTTCACTCCGTACAGATTGTTCCAGTTACTTGCTTTGTCAATCATTACCAGAGTACGCTAGAGCGATTTCAAGCGGAAGATACGTTGAAATTTGCCATAGAAAATGTGCTCAATGAAGTTGTGGATTCCAAAACAGCGATCGTATTCCCTTACCAAGCCAATGAAACCATCTTACTGTTTCCTTATCAGAATTCCTTAGTTGTCAATGTGTATCAGACGATTAGAGATACGATTTCCAATATCCAGAAAGCACTCGCCAAATATGTGAAAGTGAATACTTCGTTTATTACGGGAGATGTTATTTCTACACCTAGTGAATTGAAGCAGCAGTTAAAGGCATTGACACAGACCGCTGATCAACGATTTTATTTGCACGCACTGGATAAAGTCAGGCTGAAGGAGCTGTCGCTATCTTTCTCGCAGCAAGATATTTTCTCTCGATACGCAGAGATTTCAGAAGTCTGTAAACGACTTATTTTGGATCAGGACGCATCGCTCATTGGGCCTACAGTGGACCAATGGTTTGGGATGATTTGCGATGAGAGGTATCAACCTGAGGATGTGAAAAGCTTTTTTCTGAAAATAATGATGGATTTGCAGGTTCGATTAAGATCCATTCAGCGGTTTCAATCCTATTTTGCCATGGAAATTTCACACAAGAAGATGAATGTAATGGAGACAGTGGACGAGCTTAAGAGCTGGATGAATGCATTTTTACATGAGTGTGTCCAGGTCATGAAACAAATATCGAACCAATCTGTTCGAGCGGAAATTATTGAGGCTCAGCGATACACGGAAATGAATCTCAATAAGAAAATATCACTAGAAGAAATAGCAGAAAGACTGGAGCTCAATCCAAGTTATTTCAGCAGGCTTTTCAAAAAAGAAACGGGTGAAGGCTACATTGAATTTGTCACACGTTTGAAAATGGATAAAGCGAAAGAGTGGTTGATTTCATCCAATAAAACGATTGATGAACTGTCGGAGCTGCTTGGCTATGAGAGCAAAAGCTATTTCGTTCGAACATTTAAAAATCAAGTAGGCGTCACACCAGCGGAATATGCTAGGAAATGAAATATGATTGAAGAGGAGAGAGGAACGATGACACAAGGAAGTGCACGATCCAAGTCTTGGATGGATGAGGCGTGGGAGCGAACCGTTGCTAAGCTCACTAAAACAAGCAGACGAATCGAAGCAACCTTTCCCCATATTACCGTGAATGGGAAGTATGACAGCACCCAGCCACAATGGTGGACAAGCGGCTTCTGGCCAGGCTTATTATGGTTAATGTACCGGGAAACTGGGGACGAGAAATTAGCCGAGTATGCGGCTTCATGTGAAGCACAATTGGATGTGGTTCTGGAAAACTTTTACCAGTTGGATCATGATATGGGGTTTATCTGGAGCTTGTCCGCCGTAGCTCAATTTAAGCTTACAGGCAATGAACAATCGAAACGACGCGGGTTGATTGCGGCAAGCCATTTGGCAGGACGATTCAACTTGAAAGGTAATTTCATTCGTGCTTGGCCCGACAATGCGACAGATCGTCGTACCGGTTGGGCAATCATTGACTGCGCCATGAATTTGCCGCTTCTATATTGGGCTTCTGAGACCTTGGATGATCCGAGATTTAAGTTCGTCGCTATGGCACATGCGGACACCGTGCTGCGCGAATTTGTTCGTGAAGATGGCTCTGTGCGTCATATTGTGTGCTTCGATCCACATACGGGCGAACGAGTGGAGGTTAGGGCTGGACAGGGCTATTCGCCAGACTCGGCATGGTCCAGAGGAAATGCATGGGCGCTTCATGGTCTTGCGCTATCTTATCGCTATACGAGAGAGCAGCGGTATCTGGATGCTGTGAAGCGTGTTGCTCATTTCTTCATTTCCGCGCTGCCGGAGGATAGTGTACCGTACTGGGATTTCCGTGCTCCAAAGGAAGAACAAGACTGTGTGGATACATCGGCTGCTGCTTGTGCGGCCAGTGGCCTTCTAGAAATTGCAAATTGGGTTCCCGAACTCGAGGCTGCTCTCTATAGAGAAGCAGGAGAACGAATCATCAAATCACTCTACGAAAATTATGGGGCTTGGGACAACGAAGAAGAAGAGGGTCTCATAACCAAAGGGACGATCTTCTACAAATCTGAACGGTATCCGAATCATATTCCGATCATTTACGGCGACTTCTTCTTTGTGGAAGCATTGACGAAGCTGAAAGGACAGAAGGAAGTGCTCTGGTAGTTATAGAGGTATAAATGAGAGCCCTGCGAAATTTGGCAGGGCTCTTTCATATGCAAATCTATAAATCTTACACGCGAAGATAATCCGCCCTCCAATTCTTGACTTCGCGTTTAATGTCTTCTGGAGATAAGTTTTCAAGCACAGTTCGTTCACACAATGCGACGAATTCTTCGTCACTCGCAAAACGTAGTGCAAATATTTGAGGCAATGATAACGTAGAATCGAGTAGTTTCCCAGTAAGTCGATAATAGCGGAAATTTTCTTCCATTCGAATCACTCGATTTTGAACGGTATGACCGTAAAATCTCGCACTAATCATGGTGACAATGAAAAGTACGGTTAAAATAAGAGTGAAAACCGAAAACCAAACACTCTCATGATGATGAATCACACGGACGAAATGCACAATGGAACCAATCAGTATGATTAGACAAAGTGGCGCTCCAATAAAATGATAAAGCAAATAGTACCTGACATGATTTTGGTAATTTTGTTCTTTCAACTGAAATCACTCCTTTTTACTATCGTATTTCGTCGGTCAGAAATCATTCTATAATGAACAAGGGAATATGAAGATGAGGAATTGTTTTTGATTCTGCTTTTTTCATATTCAGATCCATAATTGAATACATATGTGTAAAGTGATCTGCATGTCCAACCAAGAATTGAATAAGCCAAGGGGATGAGCATATACAATGAAACAAGAAGATCAGGTTATATCGATTCTTGGGATTGGCACAGCTGTGCCTGAATTCCGTCTAGATCAAGCAGATACTTCTGGGCGATTAACGGATGCCTTACGTGACAACCCTAATTCCGCGCGTTGGGCGAAGAAAATTTTCAAGCAATGCGGCGTGGAAACCAGATACACCTGTGAACCGAACCTGCTGGAAACAGCTGAAAATTGCCGGTATTTTTCACAAACGAATCAGGATGCACCGTCGACCTCTGACCGAATGGCTACCTATAAGAGAGAGTCCGTACCATTAGCTTTGCAGGCGGCCAACAAAGCCTTGACCGATGCCAAAGTTGACGTGTCTGACATTACGCATCTGATCACCGTAAGCTGTACAGGACAGTTTCTTCCAGGATTAGATGCAGCATTGACGCAACAGTTGGGATTAGCTGCCAATGTGAATCGGATTCCTTTCAATTTTCTCGGGTGCGCTGCTGGGTTGAAGGCTGTATGTTTATCCCGCCAAATCGTTTCCAGTAATCCGCAAGCCAACGTTCTTGTTGTCTGTGTTGAGCTGTGTACACTTCACATTCAGCCATCTAGTGATCGTGAAGCTCTGTTTGGTGCATCCTTTTTCGGGGATGGTGCTTCTGCTTGTGTGGTCGGTGTCAGCAGTGATAAGCACCAGCCAATCTTCCAATTAGGGAATGATCATTCGATACTGTTACAAGATTGTGCAGATGAAATGAAATGGGATGTAGGGAATCACGGATTTGATCTGTACCTGTCGCCGAATATTCCTAAATTGATTGGAACCTGGGTTCCCGAACAAATCGAGCACCTGCTTGCTGGGGGTCTCAAACCGGAGATTTGGGCGATTCATCCTGGTGGGAAAGGGATTATTGATACATTGGAGGAGGTTTACGGATTATCAGCGGATGAAACGGGTCCGAGCCGAACGGTATTGCGCAATTATGGCAATATGTCCTCTGCAACGATTCTTTTTGTATTAGATCAAACCAGGCAGGAACTCGCGAACCGCGGTGCTGGACCAACAAGTGGGATATCCCTCGCATTCGGACCCGGATTAACGTGTGAAATGATTCAAATCACCTATCTCGGAGTTGCAGCTATCCATGAAAAGAAGTTAGATGAAACCTATGTTTAGGGGGCTTAAGCAACGGGCTGTACAGCATGAATTAATGGATGACTTCTCGTCAGGTGGTCCCGAGCTTCGACAAGCCTTGAAGCATTTGCGCCTGCTTAATCGCATTTTT
Source organism: Paenibacillus sp. J22P51 (assembly GCF_059692215.1). NCBI lineage: Bacteria > Bacillati > Bacillota > Bacilli > Caryophanales > Paenibacillaceae > Paenibacillus > Paenibacillus sp. J22P51. Next base: position 868,942 of record NZ_JCAUAZ010000002.1, read on the forward strand.
GGTGCTGCGGGGCCTACTTTATTTGGATTAAAGCGCTTATGGCTGCAAGCAGGCAAGCCAAAGTCATTAACGATTCTCGATGTTGGATCTGGTTCCGGAGATGTCAATCGGCATCTGTTACGCTGGGCGGATGAGCATGGGGTAGAGCTTAGCATTACGCTCGTTGACATTACCGAGGAAGCTTGCGCTGAGGCACGGGAGCTCTATCGGGCTGAGCCACGCGTTCGTGTGATGAGGAGCAGTTTATTTCAGCTTCCGGAAAATGGGGTCGATATCACGACCGGCACACAATTTGTGCATCATTTTACCAACACAGAGCTTCCTCAAGTTGTGGGCTGCATGCTGAAGGCCTCCCGATTAGGTGTCGTTATTAATGATATCCATCGGCATTGGATCGCTTGGGCAGCTGTGTGGGTAACGGCTCGAATGATCTCCAAAAACCGCTATATTTTGAATGATGGCCCCTTGTCTGTAGCCAAAGGCTTTCGGGCCAGGGATTGGACATACCTCCGTAAAGCGTTGGGCATATCGGATATGTTGGTTTCCTGGAGACCTTTGTTCAGGTATGCTGTCGTGATTGTGAAAAGGGAGCGGGCATGATGACTCATAGTTATGATGTAGCCGTTATCGGTGCAGGAATCGCAGGTAGTGTGATGGCTAAGTCCTTAGCCGATCAAGGCTGGGATACAGTGCTGTTCGATCGAAAGGCATTCCCAAGGCATAAGGTTTGCGGGGAATTTCTGTCCCCAGAAGCGTTAACCATGCTTAAAAAGCTTGGATTGCGGAAAGCAGTCGCTGCCCTGAAGCCAAGTGCGATTCGTCGGACAAGCTTGATCCTTAGTCGAGGACAACCCTTGCAGATTGCTCTCCCAGGAACGGCTTGGGGAGTTAGCCGCTACCAGCTTGACTCCGCTCTTCATCATGCGGCATTGCGCTCAGGTGTACAGGTGGAGACAGAAACGACTGTGATTTCTGTGAAACCGAGTGATCAGGGATATTTCATTGAAGCCAAACAGCAAGGACATGTTCACGGATACCATGTACGAGCTGTTATTGCAGCTACGGGTGTAATGGGTCTTCCCGGTCATCATAGTCAACGTCCATCAGATGCTGCATCTATCAAGGGTACGCATCTTGGCGTGAAATCTCATTATACAGGGATTGAAATGAACGGCGTTGTGGAGCTTTATTTTTTTGATGGCGGTTACTTGGGCATTTCCCCCATTGAAGACGGGCGAGTGAACGTAGCGGCATTATTAGAACGAGAGGCTTTTCAACATACAGAAAAATCGATCCTAGGGTTAATTGAAGCAGCCTCCCTCAGGCATGGTAAGCTGTCCCAGCGGCTAGCTTCTGCCCAACCCGTTCATGGCACGCAGGCAGCTGTTGCGCCTGTTAAGCTAACCCGTACCCCTCTTGCTTGGGATAAGTATCCACGCTTGGGGGACGCCGCTATGATGCTGCCGCCGCTCTGCGGTGACGGGATGTCGATGGCGCTGCGTTCAGCGGGGATATGCGCACCACTCGCATCCCGGTATTTAAAGGGGGAGATCACCTTAGCTGAGTGGGAGCGGGACTATACGCAGGCTATTCACCGGGAATTTAAGGGACCCTTGAAATGGGGACATCTGTTGCAAGGGATGCTGGCTGTGCCATATCTGCCGCATATTATGCTTGCTGCTGCTAAGTACACACCTGGATTAGCTAATCGATTGGTTCAAGCGACTAGGTTAAAAGAAGCCGAGTTGTAAGGAGAGGGGCATGACCTTGCAGAAACTTGCCATGATATCCCTTCGTTATCCCAAAACGATCCTCCTATTCTGGCTCATATTCTTCCTTTATTTTGGTTTCTACGCCCCTAAGCTGCCTGGCGTTCTGAAGGATCATGGTCTGATCTCGGATGGAGCCTATGCCCAAGTCGAGCGAACGCTTGCCTCTGATTTCCATATCCCAGCGAACCCCGTCATTCTTGTGTTTGAGAACAAAACGCCTATGGACCCCCGGCAATTTGAGCGGTACATTCAGCAAGATCTCTTATCCTTACGTGGTATGGAAGGGTTAAGCGAAATCGTATCTCCACTCGATAGAGAGGGGATGATCCAAGGGGATCACGCCTATGCACTGCTGGGCTTTCAGCAAAGTCCACACGAAATGAAGCCTGTTCTGCATGAGCTCCAAACTCGTCTCCCGAAGCATCGCGATATGACCGTACAACTGACGGGGAAGTCGGCTGTACAAGAAGACGTGAATCGAGCGAGTGAACATGATCTGCGAAAAGCGGAAAGCGTTGGTCTGCCGGTGGCTTTTCTAATTCTTTGGCTGGCTTTTGGCGGCATGACATCAGCATTGATTCCAATTATCGTTGGAGTTATCGCAGTCTCCGGCACAATGGGGATGATGGTGTGGATTGGTACACGGATCGATTTGTCTAATTTCGTGCTGAATGTCATTCCGATGGTAGGTTTGGCTCTTAGCATTGATTTTGCCTTGATGATGGTTAGTCGTTTCCGCGAGGAAATCCATGTGCACCGGGCAGGTCAAGCCGTCATGACGACGATGACAACAGCAGGAAGAGCTGTCTTATTCTCAGCGCTGAGTGTTTTCCTAGGTCTCATGGGCATCTTGTTCATTCCACTTCCCATATTTTCTACCATTGCTTTAGGTGCTATGACCGTACTATCCGTTTCGGTATTGCTCTCCTTAACGTTAGTTCCGGCGCTTCTAACCCTGTGGTGGCCGGCCATTCGAGCCGAACGGAGACCACTTTATTCTCAGAATGGTAAAAGCAATCTCTGGTTTGCCATGGCACGCTTCGTGATGAGAAAACCTGTCCAAATGAGCCTGCTTGCTGCCTGTATCCTCATTGCTTGTTTCCTACCGCTGACGAAGATGCATGTGGCGATTCCAAACGCAACCTCCTTACCTGAGGGCTATGCGTCCCGCGCAGCTTTCGAAGCTTATCAAACCCACTTCGGTACTCGAACAAGTTCAGATGTCTATCTCATTGCAAGAGGGAAAACCTCCTCAATGACCATGAATGATTGGAAGAACGCTGCTTCGCTTATTCATAAATTAGAGAGAGATCCACTTGTTGAAGGGATAGATTCGGTTTTTTCGAACATGCGAATGCCGTATGATCAACTATATGCCGTATCCCACAATCCAGCTGCCCGAGTGAAATACGAGCGAATCTTTCAAGCTTTTGTTCATGAGAATGAGATGCTCGTTCAAATTCGATTAAAGGGTGAACCTACATCGCAGCAAGTGATGGACTGGCTGAGACGCTGGGAAAAAGAAGGGGCTTCATCAGTTACACTACCATTCCTTCTAGGCGGCGAAGCGAAGTATCAGCAGGAGATTTTCGACGACATTTTTGACAATATAAAATATGTATTTCTGTTCATCCTGGCCTCGAATTATGTCGTGTTATTCATTGCTTTCCGTTCCATTCTCATCCCCATAAAAACCATTCTCATGAACCTATTGAGCTTAGGCGCATCATTCGGGATTCTAGCCTGGTTATTTGAGGAGGGGCATTTCGGCTTGGAACCGAGTCGGATTGCCATTATGATTCCCGTGTTTATTTTTGGGCTGGCCTTCGGGATTTCGATGGATTACGGTGTTTTCTTGGTATCGCGGATCTATGAGGAGTACCAACGAACACAAGATAATTATCGCGCTGTGCTAGTAGGCTTGTCTTCGATAAGTAAAATCATAAACTCGGCTGCTGCTATCATGATTGCGGTCACCTTGCCATTTGCATTTGGAGATGTGGTAGGTGTGAAACAGCTAGGTATTGGCATTGCTGCGGCTATTTTCATCGATGCTACGGTGATCAGGTTGGTGCTCGTACCCGCATTAATGGTCATCCTCGGCAAATGGAACTGGTGGGGACCCCGTATGAATAAAACGCGTACATAAGGTAATACAAAAGGTTGCCCCAAAGGACAATATTGGAGTGGAAAAGGAGCTGAGCGTGGTTGCGCTTAGCTCCTTTGTTTTTTGCAATTACCTTAAGTTTTTGTATGTTGTGGCGAAAAGGGCCAGAATCGAATCCCCTCCACGCTGTAACGGTGAAAAACACGCTTACAGAGGCGAAATGTGCCAGAATTGAATGGCCCTCCACGCTGTAACGGTGAAAAACACGCTTACAGAGGCGAAATGTGCCAGAATCGAATCCCCTCCACGCTGTAACGGTGAAAAACACGCTTACAGAGGCGAAATGTGCCAGAATTGAATGGCCCTCCACGCTGTAACGGTGAAAAACACGCTTACA